>NZ_JBIASS010000019.1:0-208160 GCF_042890955.1 Streptomyces sp. NPDC001933
CTGCAGGGGGGACCCTGTGGGAGAGTAGGACGCCGCCGAACTCCTTTTACGGGAAAGCCCCGTGTCCTTGTGGACACGGGGCTTTTCTGCGTTCTGCGACGGTCGACCGGGAAGCCCTTCCCGATGTGCGGCTCGGTTTGTTAGCAGTAATGGTTGGATGAGTTAGAGCCGCCCCGCGCCCTTCAGGGCGAGGTAGGCATCGGCGAGGGCCGGGGCAAGGTTGTCCGGAGCGGTATCGACAATCACCGCGCCATGACGCTGGAGCTGTTTTGCGGTGCGGAGTCGCCTTGTCTGGGCCTGTGCGCCTGCCGCAGCTTCGTAGATCGCGTCCACTGTGCCTCGCGAACCCGTCATCTGCTCGACATGCGGATCCGCCACAGAAGCCACCAGCACGGTATGGCGCTGGGTGAGACGACTGAGTACAGGAAGAAGACCTTCCTCTACGGGGGCTGCGTCCAGACCGGTGAGAAGCACGATCAAGGAGCGACGTGGAGCTCCAGCGAGCACGGCAGAGACGAGACCTCGGGCATCCGTTTCCACAAGTGCCGGCTCGACGGGCGCCAGGGCGTTGACCACTGCTGACAAGACCTCTCCCGCGGACCGGCCTTGGACCTGTGCGCGGACGCGGCGGTCGTAGGCAAGCAGGTCGACACGGTCGCCTGCACGAGAGGCAAGTGCCGTGAGAAGCAGGGCCGCGTCCAGAGACGCATCGAGACGGGGCACGTCACCGACACGCCCTGCCGAGGTACGGCCGGTGTCCAGGACGACGAGGATGTGACGGTCCCGCTCGGGGCGCCACGTACGCACGGCGACGGCGGACTGACGTGCGGTGGCCCGCCAGTCGATGGAGCGGGTGTCGTCGCCGGGCACGTATGGACGCAAGCTGTCGAATTCCGTGCCTTCGCCACGAGTGAGAACACTGGTGCGGCCGTCGAGTTCCCGGAGCCTGGCGAGACGGGACGGCAGATGCTTCCGGCTGGTGAACGGGGGCAGGACACGTACTGTCCAAGGGACCTGGTGATTTCCCTGCCGGGACACAAGCCCCAGCGGTCCGAACGAGCGGACGGTGATGCGCTCGGCCCGGCGGTCACCGCGCCGGGTCGGACGCAGGTAAGTGGTCAGCCGACGGCGTTCGCCCGCCGGGACCGTCAGTGCGTGCCGTGAGGAAGTCTGTTCCGTGCCTGTGGGCCAGCTGCTGGGAGGCCAGGCGTCGCGAAGGTGTGCCCGCAGCTTGCGACGGGAAGAGTTGGTTACGGTGAGTTGCACTTCGGCGGTCTCGTTGAGTCGAACGCTTGTGTCACCGGATCGGGTGAAATGGAGCGTTCGCACTGGTGCAGCCAGGGCGTAGTCGCAGAGAATTGCCAAAGAGAGCGGTGCGTTGACTGCCAGCATTCCGGTCCAGCTCGGGGCCAGGATGCCTACAGGGAGTGACCCCAGGGCGGCCAGCAGGGCGGTACGTCCGGTGAGGGCCACGGTCACCGCCTCATCGGGGTACGGGGACGTGGGCGAGGACGGCCGTGATGACGGAGTCGGGGGTGACACCCTCCATCTCCGCCTCGGGCCGTAGTTGGACGCGATGACGAAGTGTGGGGAGGGCCAGGGCCTTCACGTCGTCCGGAATGACATAGTCGCGGCCGGTGAGCCAGGCCCAGGCGCGAGCGGTCGACAACAGGGCGGTGGCACCTCGGGGAGAGACTCCGAGGGACAGCGAGGGGGATTCACGAGTGGCACGACAGATATCGACGACATAGCCGGCGATCTCGGGAGAGACCTTGGTCCGGGCGACCGCGTTTCGGGCGGCTTCCAGATCTGCCGGGCCGGCGACGGGGCGTATGCCGGCCGACTTGAGGTCACGAGGGTTGAAACCGTCGGAATGACGGTTGAGGACGTTGATCTCCTCCTCCCGTGAGGGCAGGGGCACCGTCAGCTTGAGGAGGAACCGGTCCAGTTGGGCCTCGGGCAGCGGATAGGTGCCTTCGTACTCGACGGGGTTCTGCGTGGCGGCTACGAGGAAGGGGTCGGGCAGTTGCCGAGGAGTTCCGTCGACGGTGACCTGGCGCTCTTCCATGGCTTCGAGGAGGGAGGACTGCGTCTTGGGAGGGGTGCGATTGATCTCGTCGGCGAGCAGCAGATTGGTGAAGACGGGGCCGGGCTGGAAGGAGAACTCGGCTGTGCGGGCGTCGTAGACCAGTGAGCCGGTGACGTCGCTGGGCATCAGATCGGGGGTGAACTGGACGCGCTTGGTGTCGAGTTCGAGTGAAGCGGCGAGGGCCCGTACCAAGAGGGTCTTGGCCACTCCGGGGACGCCTTCGAGGAGAACGTGGCCTCGGCAGAGCAGAGCGACGACGAGGCCGGTTACGGCCGGGTCCTGGCCGACTACGGCCTTGGCGATCTCAGAGCGCAGCGCTTCCAGAGATGCGCGGGCTGTGTCGCCGTTCCCGAGGGGCTCGGTGGTCTCGGCGGGCACTGGGGGCGGGGCGCTCATGACGTGCGTACCTCTCTTTCGAGGGTGTCGAGTTGGTCTGCCAGTCGGACGAGAGCGGCATCGTCGGACGGGGCGGGTCCGAAGAGCAATGTCTGGAGGCTGTCGTCCGTGCTGCCCAGGCGGGCGGAAACGGCGGGTACGAGTGTTGAGGGGGAGTGGGCGTCGCGTGGGGGGACGCCGATGAGTGGGGCGATGCGGGTCCGGGTGGCGGAACGCAGTGACTCGGCGGCCCGGTCGCGGGCGTTCGCCTTGCGGTAGAGGCGGGCCCGGCCTTCGGTGGATTCGGAGGCGCGGATGGCAACGGGCAGGCGCTCGGTCACCAGGGGGCCCAGTCGACGGGCGCGCCAGATGGCGGCGAGCACGGCGGCAAGGGCGAGTTGCAAGGTGCCCCACAGCCAGCCCTGGGGGATCAGGTCGGCGAAGCTGCGGTCGTCGAGGGCGCCGTCGCCTCCGGAACCCCCGTTCTCGGCGGCAGCGGACGTATCAGCGAGCGAGGGGAGGTACCAGACCAGATGAGGACGGGAACCGAGAAGTTGCAGGGCCAGGGAAGCGTTGCCCTGGTTGGCGAGTCTGTGGTTGTGGAGGAGGTCGGGGGAGCCGAGGAGCACGGTGTCACCCGCTCCTTGTTCGACCAGGAGCACGGTGGGGAGGCCGCCGCTCGGGAAGCAGCCGATGGTGTCGAGTCCGTCCGAGGCGTAGCGGAAGCCCCCCGTTTCGACGTCGCCGGCACTCCGGGCGGCGGGCAGGGAGCATTCGGGGGAGCGAGGGGTCACCGGTACGGCGGACTCCGCCCTGACGCCGGGGACCAGTGTTTGTACGGAAGACGGGCCCGCGGCGAGCAGGATGGTGCGTCCGGCCGAGGCGTCGGTCGCGGCACGGAGTTCGATCTGCTGGCGCGGTGCCAGCAGATTGGGGGAAGTGACGAGCAGCGTGGTGTCGGGGCCGACCTCGGCGGTGGCTTCGTCGAGCGTGGTGACCACGTGAACGGAGACGCCGCGTTCCTTGAGGAGTTCGGCGACGGCCCGGCTGCCGTAGCGGTCGGCGGAGCGTGGGTCGAGGAGGCCGTGCCGGTCACCGGAGCGGACGGTTGCCAGGGCGATTCCGGCGGCGATGAGCACGAGGAGGGCGAGAAGCAGACCGCGGATGCGGACCCAGACCTGGCGAGGGGTGAGGGCCGCCGAGGTGGAGGCGGCGGTGGCCCCGGTCATTCGGCTGCCCCCTGGGCCGTGGTTGTCAGGAGAGGCTTGGCGGTTTCGAGGTCGAGGTCCAGGGTTCTCAGGACCAGGTATGCCTGCTGGTCGGCGGTACGGCCGCCGTACGTGACATCGTCGAATTCCCTGGCGGCAGCGTGGAGTCGTGTCGCGTGTGCGGGCAGTGGCCGGCCGGCTTCGGCGGCGGCCTCGTCGGCTGTGCGCCCGGGGCGGGGGTCGAGCAGGGCGCGCTCCTCCAGGGAGCGGACGATGGCGCGCATCCGTTCCTGGACCGCCTCGTTCCAGCGTTGGGCGGCGGCGTGGGCCTCGGCGGCCTTCCGGTGTTCGGCCGCGCTGCGGGGGCTGTCGTCGAAGAGGGCGTCCGCGGATCGTACGGTGCGGCGCGGAGTGCCCAGTCGCCACCAGAGTGCGGCGACCAGGCCTACGACGATCAGTACGAGCACGACAAGACCTGCCGGGCCGCCCGGTGCGGCGCCGGACGCCGTGTCCAGGAGATCGCCGATCCAGTCCCAGAGCCGGTCCAGGCCCCGCTGGAGGAGGTTGGGATCGTTCTCGTGGTACATCGGTTTGGACAGTTCGTGCTTCGCTGCCCCGCGAGCGGGCCCACGTGGAGTGTCCACGGGTATGTCGCCGCTCGCGCGGATCAGTAGCCGTACTGCTGTGGTGCCCCCCGCCCCCGACACGGCATCAGCTCCTGGTGTCGTATCCGGGCAGGCCCGCCGCGCGGGCGAGCTCGAGGTCGAGTGCTTCGCGGCGGATGCGCTGGTCGATGTAGAGCAACGCCATCACGCCGGCGGACAGCGGGTACGTGATCGTCGCGATGATCACCTCGCCGATGCCGGAGACGATCAGGAAGGGCCAGCCGAAGTCCGTGGAGCCGCCCGTGAGGGCGGAGCCGATTCCGTCGCCGTCCACGGTCATCGCGATGAAGCCGAACGGGATGGTGATCACCACGGCCACGATGAGCGTCAGCAGCCAGGTCAGCGCCAGGATGCCGAAGGTCCGCCACCAGGCGCCCCTGACCAGCTTCGCGGAACGGCGCATGGAGGTGGTGATCGACTGCCGCTCCAGCATCAGGGCCGGCGAGGCGAGGCAGAAGCGGACCATCAGCCAGATGACGACGACGAACGCGACCATGAACCCGAGAAGGGCGAGCCCGGCACCTGCGGCGGAACCGAGGAGCATGCCCGGCAGCAAGCCCACCGTCAGGATGGCGGAGCTGATCAGGGCCAGCAGCAGGGTCAGCCCCAGCAGATGAAGAAGCCGGGGCCGGGCCTCGGCCCAGGCTTCGGAAAGCGTCACGGAGCGGCCCAGCACGGAGCGGCTGATCACCACGGTCAGCACAGATGTCGTGATCAGTGTGGCGATCATGGTGATGAGCAGGGAGGGCAGACTGCTGAACAGAGCCGACTGAGCCGATTCGGTGGCCTGCCGCAGAGCTTCCGAGCCGGTGGCGTTCGGGTCGATCCGCGGAGGCTCCGGCAGCAGGAACCGTTCCACGAGGATGGTCGCGATCTGGGCGATCACGGACACGGCGAGTGTGATGCCGAGGACCGTGCGCCAGTGGGCACGCATCGTGGAGACCGCGCCGTCAAGAATCTCGCCGACGCCGAGAGGCCGGAGAGGGATGACGCCGGGCTTGGCCGCAAAGGGCGGCTGTCCCCAGCCGGGGCCCTGAGGTCCGCCGCCCCAGCCCGCAGGGGGAGGCGGTGCGCCGGGACCGGAGCCGGGAGGGCTCGGTGGGGACCACTGTCCTGCGGGCGGCTGCGTGGGAGACCAGTTCCCTGCCGGGCCGCTGCCGTCGACGGGCTCGGAGGGCCGGGGGACACCGGCCCCCTGACCCTCGGAGGGGGCAGATCCGGGCGAGGCCCAGCCCGGAGTGTCGTTCATTCTCGCTCCTTCACGGTCCTGCCCGCTCATCGGGGCGGCAGGTTGGCAGCCATCGTGCCACGCGTTGCCCAGGTCTGGGCCGGGCGTTCCATCTCCTTCCGGCCTTCATTTGCGGGCGGCTCACCGGGCAGACTGGGCGGATGGCTGATCAGGACGCGCAATCGCCGGTGGGCATCGAGCCTCCCGCGCTTCCCGTACTTCGCTGGGCCGAGCCGCCGGAAGGCCCCGCTCTGGTGCTTCTCGACCAGACGCGACTGCCGGCGGAGGAAGCCGTGCTGGTGTGCACCGATGTGCCCGCGCTGGTGCGGGCGATTCGGACGCTGGCGGTGCGCGGCGCCCCGCTGCTCGGTATCGCGGGGGCCTACGGGGTGGCTCTCGCAGCCGCCCGTGGGGATGACGTGGCGGGGGCCGCGGAGCTGCTGGGGCGGGCGCGGCCCACCGCGGTGAACCTCGGGTACGGGGTACGGCGGGCCGACCGGGCATATCGGGAGGCCGTCGGGAGGGGGGCGGGTCCGGAGCGGGCCGCGGCGGTGGCGCTGGCCGAGGCCAGGGCGCTGCACCGGGAGGACGCCGAGGCCAGCGGGCGCATGGCGCGGTACGGCCTTGCCCTGCTGGACGAGCTGCTGCCCGGTGATGGTGGGCACCGCCTTCTTACGCACTGCAATACGGGGGCGCTCGTCTCCGGTGGTGAGGGCACCGCCTTCGCCGTGGCGCTCGCCGCACACCGGGAGAGGCGGCTGCGGCAGCTGTGGGTGGACGAGACGCGTCCGCTGCTGCAGGGCGCTCGGCTGACGGCCTACGAGGCGGCGCGCAACGCAATGCCGTACAGCCTGCTCACGGACAACGCCGCAGGTTCGCTGTTCGCCGCGGGCGAGGTGGATGCCGTGCTCATCGGGGCGGATCGCATCGCCGCGGACGGGTCGGTCGCGAACAAGGTGGGGAGCTATCCGCTGGCAGTGCTCGCGAAGTACCACCACGTACCGTTCATCGTGGTCGCGCCGACCACGACCGTGGATCTGGACACCGCGGACGGAGCGTCGATCGTCGTCGAGCAGCGGCCGGGGGTCGAGGTGACGGAGCTCACATCGCCGCGGGTCGGAGTGGCGGGCGAGTCCGCCGGCGGAGTGCTCGTGGCACCGGCTGGAACCCGGGCGTACAACCCCGCGTTCGATGTCACGCCGCCGGAGCTGGTCACGGCGATCGTCACGGAGGAGGGTGCGGTTTCCCCGGTCACGAGGGCCGGACTGGCAGAGCTGTGTGCCAGATCATCGCAGGTAACGATTAGCTAATGGGATGATGTCGATTATGAAGGGACGCGTCCTTGTCGTCGACGACGACACCGCACTGGCCGAGATGCTCGGGATTGTGCTGCGTGGTGAAGGGTTCGAGCCGTCGTTCGTAGCGGACGGCGACAAGGCACTTGCCGCATTTCGTGAGGCCAAGCCGGACCTGGTCCTGCTCGATCTCATGCTGCCCGGTAGGGACGGCATCGAGGTCTGCAGGCTGATCAGGGCCGAGTCGGGTGTGCCGATCGTCATGCTCACTGCCAAGAGCGACACGGTTGACGTGGTGGTGGGTCTGGAGTCCGGGGCCGACGACTACATCGTCAAGCCGTTCAAACCTAAGGAGTTGGTTGCCCGGATCAGGGCACGTCTGCGGAGGTCCGAGGAACCGGCGCCGGAGCAGCTGGCCATCGGGGACCTGGTCATCGATGTGGCCGGTCACTCGGTGAAGCGGGAAGGGCAGTCGATCGCGCTCACCCCGCTGGAGTTCGACCTGCTGGTCGCGCTCGCCCGTAAGCCGTGGCAGGTCTTCACCCGTGAGGTGCTGCTGGAGCAGGTGTGGGGATACCGCCACGCCGCCGACACCCGGCTGGTGAATGTGCATGTCCAGCGACTGCGTTCCAAGGTCGAGAAGGACCCGGAGCGGCCGGAGATCGTGGTGACCGTCCGAGGAGTCGGTTACAAGGCCGGACCGAGCTGAGATGCCCCCGAGTAGCGCTGCTCCGCAGCCCGGGGAGCCGGGAGCCCGTGCGGAGCGGGCTGCCGGTCCAGGACACAGGGCGTTCCGGATCGGGCGCCTTCTGCAGGGCGGCCGGTTGTTCCACGACCGGGCGCCCGGTGGTCCTGTGCCGCGATTGCTGATGCGTTGGGTGCGGCGTCCGCTGCTGCCCGCCGTACGGCTCTGGCGGCGCAATCTCCAGCTGCGCGTCGTCGCGGGCACGTTGCTCATGTCGCTCGGTGTGGTGCTGCTCCTCGGGCTGGTCGTGATCGGTCAGGTGCGCAACGGCTTGCTCGAAGCCAAGGGAAAGGCCGCCCAGACGCAGGCGGCCGGCGGTTTCGCCGCGGCCCAGGAGAAGGCGAACGCCCCGCTCACCCCTGGTGGGCAGGGCGGCGACGCGGCGGACGGTGCCACTGCCAACAACTCCTGGCGGACCGAGCTCGTCGACCAGCTCGCCAGCGGCGGCAAGAACGCCTTCAACGTGGTGGCGCTCAGCGCCGACGAGGGAACCCGTGCCCCACGCGGCTCGGGCAGCGTGGAGGCGGTGAGTATTCCGCAGCGCCTGCGGGATGCGGTGAACAAGGGGTCCGGGGCGTTCCAGACGTACTCCGAGATCCAGTACGCGAACGGGCAGCAACCGCAGCCCGGACTTGTCGTGGGCAAGCGGCTCTACGACAACGACCACAATCCGTATCAGCTCTACTACCTCTTCCCGCTGACGCAGGAGGAGAAGTCGCTGACCCTGATCAAGACCACGCTGGCGACCGCTGGACTCTTCGTGGTCGTGCTGCTCGGGGCCATCGCCTGGTTCGTGGTGAGGCAGGTCGTCACGCCCGTGCGCATGGCGGCCGGAATCGCGGAGCGGCTCTCCGCCGGCCGGCTCCAGGAGCGGATGAAGGTCACCGGCGAGGACGACATCGCCCGTCTCGGTGAGGCATTCAACAAGATGGCGCAGAACCTGCAGCTGAAGATCCAGCAGTTGGAGGAGCTCTCCCGGATGCAGCGGCGCTTCGTCTCCGACGTCTCCCACGAGCTGAGGACCCCGCTGACGACCGTCCGGATGGCCGCCGATGTCATCCACGAGGCCCGCAGCGACTTCGATCCTGTGACGGCGCGCTCCGCGGAGCTGCTCGGGGACCAGCTCGACCGGTTCGAGTCGCTGCTCTCCGATCTGCTGGAGATCAGCCGCTTCGACGCGGGGGCCGCGGCGCTGGAAGCGGAGCCGATAGATCTGCGGCAGGTCGTACGACGGGTGATAGGCGGGGCCGAGCCGCTGGCCGAGCGGAAGGGCACCCGGATCAGGGTGGTCGGCGACGAGCAGCCGGTGATCGCGGAGGCCGACGCACGACGGGTCGAGCGCGTCCTGCGCAACCTGGTGGTCAACGCCGTCGAACACGGCGAGGGCCGCGACGTCGTGGTGCGGATGGGGGTGGCCGGAGGCGCGGTCGCCGTGGCCGTCCGGGACTACGGGGTGGGGTTGAAGCCGGGCGAGGCGACGCGGGTGTTCAACCGATTCTGGCGGGCGGACCCGGCCCGCGCGCGGACGACCGGCGGTACCGGTCTCGGGCTCTCCATCGCGGTGGAGGACGCCCGGCTGCACGGCGGCTGGCTCCAGGCGTGGGGTGAGCCCGGCGGCGGTTCGCAGTTCCGGCTGACTCTGCCGCGTACGGCGGACGAGCCGCTGCGCGGATCGCCGATACCACTGGAACCCGAGGACTCCCGTCGTAACCGGGAGAACCGTGAGCGGGCCGAGGCCGCGCCGAAGGCCGGGAGCGAGCACCGGCTGACGGCGGTGCCGACCCAGCCCGGCAGCAACGACAGATCCGCGCTGCCCGTGCCGTCCCGCACCCCGGTGGTTTCGCGGACGACGCCGGCCTCGGTGCATCCGGCGGCCCTTCCGGGGAGCGGCGCACGGGTGGTCGCGCGTCACGCCGAGGACCGGTCGGGCGGCGAATTCGACACTGCGGTGCAGGACCCGGAGCGGGGGGACACGAATCGTGGGGACTGACCGTCGCAAGGACGGCCAAGGACGCGTGCCGGCGCTGTTCGCGCTGCTCGGGTGCGGTGTTGTGCTGCTCTCCGCGTGCGGCTCGATGCCCGTCACCGGGGACGTCAAGGCTGTCGACGCCTCGCAGCCGGGCGACTCCCAGGTGCAGGTCTACGCCGTCGCGCCACGTGACAACGCCACGCCCAACGAGGTGGTCGACGGCTTCCTGGAGTCCATGACCAGTGATGACCCGCAGTTCAGGACGACCCGCCGGTACCTGACGAAGAAGGCGGCCGGGACGTGGAAGCCGGACGCGGTCACCACCGTGCTCACCAAGGCGCCGAACCGGAACGACCGCCCCTTCCGTGACAGCGACCGCAACGTCACCGACGTCACCTACACACTGACCGGCGAGAAGGTGGCGACGGTCGACGAGCAGAGCGCCTATCAGCCGCTCGCGCCCACCGACTACAACGAGACCCTGCACCTGGTGAGGGAGAACGGACCGGGCGGCAGGGAGTGGCGGATCGACCACGTGCCGGACGGTCTGCTGCTCGGGCAGTCCGACTTCAGGCGTCTCTACCGCTCCGTCAACAAGTACTACTTCGCGGCGGGGCGGTCCGAGGGACAGCCGACGCTGGTCGCCGACCCCGTCTATCTCCGCAGCCGGACGGACCCCGTCACGGGGATGGACACCGTGACACAGTCCGTCCGCAGCCTCCTCGCGGGGCCGACCAGTTGGCTGCAGCCCGTGGTCGCATCGCGGTTCCCGCCCGGCACGGCGCTGAAGAAGGGGGTCACTTCGCTGGCGCCCGACGACCGCAACGTACTGAAGGTCCCGCTCGACAAGAACGCGGACGGCGTCGGGCAGCGCTCCTGCCGCATGATGGCCTCGCAGATCCTCTACACCCTGAGGGACCTGACGTCCGCCCGGGTCGAGCAGGTCGAACTCCAGCGTTCCGACGGCTCCGCGCTGTGTCTGCTCGGAGCGGACCAGGCGGAGGAGTTCGCTCCTGACGGTTCGTCGAGTGGGCCGGACAGCCAGTACTTCGTCGATGACAAGGGGCATGTGCAGCGAATTCCCGGCAGCAACAAGGGCAGTGGGACTCCGGAGGCGGTGGCCGGTCCGCTCGGCGACGGACCGGTGCGGATGGGCACGGTCGGTGTGGCCAGGGACGAGCAGTCGGCGGCGGCGGTCTCGCGTGACGGGGCGTCCTTGTACGTGTCGTCCATCGTCTCGGACGGTGAACTTCCCGTGGCCTCGGTGACCAGTAGGTCCCACGAGGTGAAGAACCGTCTGTCGGCGCCGAGCTGGGACGGCCGGGGCGACCTGTGGGTGGCCGACCGGGATCGTGACAGGCCCAGACTGCTGAGGCTGGTCGGGGGTACCGGAGCGCCGGAGGAGGTCGCCGTGCCCGACCTGGACGGCGGGCGGATCGAGGCGCTGCGCGTGTCCGCGGACGGAGTGCGGATCGCCCTGCTGGTGACCCAGGACGGCCACAACACGCTGAAGATCGGCCGCATCGAACGGCGTGGGCGGGAATCGGCGCAGCAGGTTTCGGTGGTGGAGCTGCGCCAGGCCGCGCCGCAGCTGACGGACGTGACCGCGATGTCGTGGTCGGGTCGCAGCCGCCTCGTGGTGGTCGGCAAGGAGCAGGGCGGCGTTCAGCAGGTGCGTTACGTGCAGGCGGACGGCTCGACATCCGCATCGGGCGTGCTGCCCGGGGTGAACCAGGTGCTGTCGGTCGCGGCGGCGGACGACGAGCAGCTCCCGCTGATGGCGGCGACGTCCAGCGACGGGATCGTGAAGCTGTCGCCCGGTGACAACTGGCAGACGGTGGTCAAGGCAGGCTCGTCACTGGTCTACCCGGGCTGAGAGCCGCCCCGCGGACGGGAGCCGCAGGCCGGCCCGGGGCGGGAGCCGCAGGGCCCGGTCCGCGTTTTCCACAGGGGTGGCCCGGTCGCTCCGGGAAGCGCACAGTGGAGTCATGCGGGGGTGGTGGCGGGAGATCTCCGGCCTGGTGCTGCCGGTGTCCTGCGGCGGTTGTGGCAGGACGCGTGTGCAGCTGTGCGAGGAATGCCGGGCGGAGCTCCATGGCGGGGCACCGCGCCGGGTGAGGCCCGTTCCTCAACCGCCGGCCCTGCCGGTGGTGCATGCGGCCGCCGCGTACGAGAACGCGGTACGTGCGGTGCTGCTCGCCCATAAGGAGCGGGGCGAGATGGGGCTGGCCGGAGCGCTCGGCAAGGCGCTGGCGGGTGCCGTGCGGGCCGGGACGGGGCATGTGGGTGTGGGCGGCCCGCTGCTGCTCGTGCCGGTGCCGTCGGCGCGGCGTGCGGTGGCGGCACGCGGCCACGATCCGACGCGCCGGATCGCGCTGGCCGCGGCGGGTGAGCTGAGACGCGGCGGCACCCCGGCCCGGGTGGTCGCGGTGCTGCGGCAGCGGCGTGCGGTGGCCGACCAGGCGGGGCTGGGCGCCGGTCAGCGGCTGGCGAATCTGGCGGGGGCGCTGGAGGTCGTGGCCGGGGGCGAGCGGCTGCTCGCGGCCGGACGGGTGGTGCTGGTGGACGACCTTCTGACGACGGGTGCCTCGCTCGCCGAGGCGGCCAGAGCGGTGGCGGCGAGCGGGCACGCCGATGGCGTCCCCGGCAGCGGGCAGGCGGCCGTTGTCGCAGTATCTCCGTCGGCCTTCGAAATAAACCGGAACTGTCAATGAACTTGCATCGTTGCAGGTAGTGAGTGAGAAAAACGTCCCGAACGGAGGTACGTGCGAGTAGCGGGTGCCGACATCCGGCCGAGCAGGCTATGTTCGGTTGTGAGGAATGGTGAATGCCGGACCTCGATGAATGCACCGCCAGGTTTCGGGCAGGCGAAGCACCAGTAGTCCAGAAGCTGGGAATTCGGTGGGGCGGAGACCTTGCCGATGGGGGAGGAGGAGGTGGAAGTCACCGAGTCCGCGGCTCCGGTTGTCACCGGGGCCTGGTGCAAAAGGGAGATGCTCCGCCGCTGAGCGGAGCGATCCGGGAACGGAGTTCTGCGTGGACATCGTCGTCAAGGGCCGCAAGACCGAGGTGCCCGAGCGGTTCCGCAAGCACGTGGCCGAGAAGCTGAAGCTGGACAAGATCCAGAAGTTCGACGGCAAGGTGATCAGCCTCGACGTCGAGGTGTCCAAGGAGCCGAACCCCCGTCAGGCCGACCGTTCCGACCGGGTGGAGATCACGCTCCGCTCGCGTGGTCCGGTCATCCGGGCTGAAGCGGCCGCAGGCGACCCGTACGCAGCGCTGGACCTGGCCACCGGCAAGCTGGAGGCGCGGCTGCGCAAGCAGCACGACAAGCGCTACAGCCGCCGCGGCAATGGCCGGATTCCCGCTGCCGAGGTCGGCGAGACCGTGCCGGGGGCGGCGTCGTTCAACGGCGAGGGCGATCTGATCGCCGATGAGTCGGCCGATTCCGTACCGACCACGAGGTTCGGCTCGCTGGAGGTTCAGGGCGAGGGCCCGCTGGTGATGCGCGAGAAGACGCACGTCGCCGCACCGATGTCGCTCGACCAGGCGCTCTACGAGATGGAGCTGGTCGGGCACGACTTCTATCTGTTCGTCGACTCCGAGACGAAGGAACCCAGTGTCGTCTACCGGCGGCATGCCTATGACTACGGTGTCATCCACCTGAGGACCGACCCGCTGGCCGCCGATGAGGCGGGCGGCGCAGGCGGTGCGCTCGGCGGCTGACGCCACGCTTCCGCGGTGCCCCTGGAGCGCCTGTGCGCCCCCAGGGGCACCAGCGTGCGGCCACAGGATCACCGCTCTGACGTCCAGGCATGGAATCATGGCGTCCCAGGCCAATCGGTGCTCTGTGAACTGCCGTTGGCGGACCGTGTGAACTTCAGGCCATGGCCTTCAGGGGGAGGAACGATGGCGGACGCCTTCGGGCCCGTGCGCGATGCGAATGACGCCGACGACATCGGCGGTGCCGGTACCGCCGCGGACAGCGGTTTCCACAGGGAGCCGATCAGGGTCCTCGTGGTGGACGATCACGCGCTCTTCCGCAGAGGTCTGGAGATCGTCCTCGCCCAGGAGGAGGACATCCAGGTCGTCGGCGAGGCGGGTGACGGGTCGGAGGCGGTCGACAAGGCCGCCGATCTGCTCCCCGACATCGTGCTGATGGACGTCCGGATGCCCAAGCGCGGCGGCATCGAGGCCTGCACGGCGATCAAGGAGGTGGCCCCCAGCGCGAAGATCATCATGCTGACGATCAGCGACGAGGAGGCCGACCTCTACGACGCGATCAAGGCCGGTGCCACCGGCTATCTCCTCAAGGAGATCTCCACGGACGAGGTGGCCACGGCCATTCGCGCGGTCGCCGACGGGCAGTCGCAGATCAGCCCTTCCATGGCGTCCAAACTGCTCACCGAGTTCAAATCGATGATCCAGCGGACCGACGAGCGCCGACTGGTGCCGGCGCCCCGGCTCACCGACCGGGAACTTGAAGTCCTCAAACTCGTTGCAACGGGCATGAACAATCGCGATATCGCGAAGGAACTGTTCATTTCCGAGAACACCGTGAAGAACCACGTCCGCAACATTCTGGAGAAGCTGCAGCTTCACTCCAGGATGGAAGCCGTGGTCTATGCCATGCGGGAGAAGATCCTGGAGATCAGGTGACCCGGCCGGGAAGGCGCGGGTCACCCGGCAAAGGGCCGGTCGGGGGCACGGGAATGTGTGCTCAGGCCAGGGCGCGGGCGATTTCCTGAGCGAGCGGTCCGCGCAGTTCCGGAGCGTCGACCCGCTCCAGCCGGACATCCGTACAGCCGACCCAGGACGCCGCCTCCACCAGTGCCTCGGCCATCGGCGCCACGGCCTTCCTGCCCGCCAACGACACCTGCCGGGCGACCAGCGTGCTGCCCTCGCGCGCCGGGTCGACGCGGCCCTGCAGCTTTCCGCCCGCCAGCAGCGGCATCGCGAAGTATCCATGGACCCGCTTGGGCTTGGGGACGTAGGCCTCCAGCCGGTGGGTGAAGCCGAAGAGCCGCTCGGTGCGCGCCCGCTCCCAGACCAGCGAGTCGAACGGCGACAGCAGCGTCGTACGGTGCCGCCCGCGCGGCTCCGAGGCCAGTGCCGCCGGGTCCGCCCAGGCCGGCTTGGCCCAGCCCTGCACCGTCACCGGTACCAGCCCGGAGTCGGCCACCACCGCGTCGAACTGCTCGGCCTTGAGCCGGTGGTAGTCCGCGATGTCCGCGCGGGTGCCCACGCCCAGGGACTGCCCCGCGAGGGCGACCAGGCGTCGCAGGCACTCCGCGTCTTCCAGATCGTCGTGCAGCACGTCGTCGGGCAGGGCCCGCTCGGCGAGGTCGTACACCCGCTTCCAGCTGCGCCGCTCGGTGCACACCACCTCTCCGTACATCAGGGCGCGCTCGACGGCGACCTTCGACGCCGACCAGTCCCACCACTCCCCGCCGTTCTTCGCGCCGCCCAGCTCCGTGGCCGTCAGCGGGCCCTCGGCGCGCAGCTGCTTGATCACCGTCTCGTACGCGCCGTCCGGCAGGTCGTGGTGCCAGTGCGGGCGGGAGCGGTAGGCGCGGCGGCGGAAGGCGAAGTGCGGCCACTCCTCGACCGGCAGGATGCAGGCCGCGTGCGACCAGTACTCGAAGGTGCGGCCGCCCGACCAGTACGCCTCCTCGACGGTGCGCCGGCCGACCGCGCCGAGGCGCGCGTACGGAATCAGCTCGTGCGACCGCGCGAGCACCGAGATCGTGTCCAGCTGTACGGCGCCGAGATGGCGCAGCACGCCCGGAACCCCGGCCCTGCGGTCCGGTGCGCCGAGGAAACCCTGGGCGCGCAGGGCGATCCGGCGCGCCTGGTCGGCGGAGAGTTCAACGGCGGGAGGCGGCACAGGCGTCATGCCCCGAACCCTAGGGGCAGGCACTGACAGCCGGCCGGGGCTCCTGTGGAACCCCGGCCCGAAGGGTCAGGGAGCGGGCAGATAGGTGTCGGCGCCCGGCAGGCCGAGGTCGGACGGGAGCAGTGCACCGATCCAGGAGTCGCGCCGTACACCCTTGTTGAGCAGGCCCGACCGCTGGACGCCCTCCATCAGGAATCCGGCCTTCAGCGCCACGGTGCGCGAGGGGGCGTTGCCCACCTCGGCGCGCCACTCCAGCCGGTCGCCGCCCAGTGCGGTGAAGGTCCAGCGGGCGGCGCAGAGCACCGCCTCCGTCGTGTAGCCGCGGCCCCGGTGCTCCCCGGCGGTCCAGAAACCCACCTCGTACGTGCCCGGCAGGTTGCGGCGGTTTATGCCGAGGGCGCCGGTCAGGGCCCCGGTCTCGCGCAGGACCACCGCGAAGTTGTACATGGAGTCGTCGTGCCAGCCGCCGGGAGACAGCTTTCCCGCGAAGAATTCCGCGTCCGCGCGGCTGTACGGGGAGGGCACGACCGTCCACCGCTGGATATCCGGGTCCTGACAGGCGGCGTGGATGGTTTCCGCGTCGCTTTCGGCGAAGGGGCGCAGCAGCAGGCGGTCGCTGGTCAGGGTGATCGGCTCCATGCAGGGATTCTGGGGAGGGAGTGCTCGGGAAGCGAACACTTTTCGGACTTCCCGGCACCTTCGGCGCTCCCCGGCCGTTGAATCGGATGGGGACAGCAGGGCCAACGCGGCGGCAGCCCTCCCGGGGCGGCGGGGTCCTCGCTTACGATGGCCGTTGCGGTGGGGCCCACCTGCCGTGCCCGCGCCAGAGTCCATAACACGACCCAGTGCCAGGCCCGACCGGCAAGGAGACCAGCCTCAGTGTCCGTCTTCAACAAGCTCATGCGTGCAGGCGAAGGCAAGATCCTGCGCAAACTGCACCGCATCGCGGACCAGGTCAGCTCCATCGAAGAGGACTTCGTCAACCTCTCCGACGCCGAGCTGCGGGCGCTCACCGACGAGTACAAGGAACGGTACGCGGACGGCGAGAGCCTGGACGACCTGCTCCCCGAGGCATTCGCGACCGTCCGTGAGGCCGCAAAGCGGGTCCTCGGACAGCGCCACTACGACGTTCAGATGATGGGCGGCGCAGCCCTCCACCTCGGCTATGTGGCCGAGATGAAGACCGGCGAGGGCAAGACCCTGGTCGGCACCCTGCCGGCGTACCTCAACGCGCTCTCCGGCAAGGGCGTGCACCTGATCACGGTCAACGACTACCTCGCCGAGCGCGACTCCGAACTGATGGGCCGTGTCCACAAGTTCCTCGGTCTGACCGTCGGCTGCATCGTCGCCAACATGACGCCGGCCCAGCGCCGTGAGCAGTACGCCTGCGACATCACGTACGGCACGAACAACGAGTTCGGCTTCGACTACCTCCGCGACAACATGGCGTGGTCCGCCGACGAGCTCGTCCAGCGCGGCCACAACTTCGCCGTGGTCGACGAGGTCGACTCGATCCTCGTCGACGAGGCCCGTACGCCGCTGATCATCTCCGGCCCGGCCGACCAGGCCACCAAGTGGTACGGCGACTTCGCCAAGCTGGTCACGCGGCTGACCAAGGGCGAGGCGGGCAACCCGCTCAAGGGCATCGAGGAGACCGGCGACTACGAGGTCGACGAGAAGAAGCGGACCGTGGCCATCCACGAGCCCGGTGTCTCGAAGGTCGAGGACTGGCTCGGCATCGAGAACCTCTACGAGTCGGTGAACACGCCGCTCGTCGGGTACCTCAACAACGCCATCAAGGCGAAGGAACTCTTCAAGAAGGACAAGGACTACGTCGTCATCGACGGCGAAGTCATGATCGTCGACGAGCACACCGGCCGTATCCTCGCCGGCCGCCGCTACAACGAGGGCATGCACCAGGCGATCGAGGCGAAGGAAGGGGTGGACATCAAGGACGAGAACCAGACCCTCGCCACGATCACCCTGCAGAACTTCTTCCGCCTCTACGGCAAGCTCTCCGGCATGACCGGTACGGCGATGACCGAGGCAGCCGAGTTCCACCAGATCTACAAGCTCGGCGTGGTGCCGATCCCGACCAACCGGCCGATGGTCCGTGCCGACCAGTCGGACCTGATCTACCGCACCGAGGTCGCGAAGTTCGCCGCGGTCGTCGACGACATCGCCGAGAAGCACGAGAAGGGCCAGCCGATCCTGGTGGGCACCACCTCGGTCGAGAAGTCCGAGTACCTCTCGCAGCAGCTCTCCAAGCGCGGCGTCCAGCACGAGGTCCTCAACGCCAAGCAGCACGACCGTGAGGCGACGATCGTCGCCCAGGCCGGCCGCAAGGGCGCGGTCACGGTCGCGACGAACATGGCCGGACGAGGCACCGACATCAAGCTCGGTGGCAACCCCGACGACCTCGCCGAGGCGGAGCTGCGCCAGCGCGGCCTCGACCCCGTCGAGCACGTCGAGGAGTGGGCGGCCGCGCTGCCCGCCGCGCTGGAGAAGGCCGAGCAGTCCGTCAAGGCGGAGTTCGAAGAGGTCAAGGAGCTCGGCGGGCTGTACGTCCTGGGTACCGAGCGGCACGAGTCGCGGCGTATCGACAACCAGCTGCGCGGTCGTTCCGGCCGTCAGGGCGACCCGGGCGAGTCCCGCTTCTACCTGTCGCTCGGTGACGACCTGATGCGGCTGTTCAAGGCCCAGATGGTCGAGCGCGTCATGTCGATGGCCAACGTGCCGGACGACGTGCCGATCGAGAACAAGATGGTGACGCGGGCGATCGCGTCGGCCCAGTCGCAGGTCGAGCAGCAGAACTTCGAGACGCGTAAGAACGTCCTGAAGTACGACGAGGTGCTCAACCGGCAGCGTGAGGTCATCTACGGCGAGCGGCGCCGGGTCCTGGAGGGCGAGGATCTGCAGGACCAGATCCGCCACTTCATGGACGACACGATCGACGACTACATCCGCCAGGAGACCGCCGAGGGCTTCGCGGAGGAGTGGGACCTGGACCGGCTGTGGGGCGCGTTCAAGCAGCTCTACCCGGTGAAGGTCACCGTCGACGAGCTGGAGGACGCGGCCGGCGACCGGGCCGGGATCACGGCCGAGTTCATCGGCGAGTCCATCAAGGACGACATCCACGAGCAGTACGACGCGCGCGAGAAGCAGCTCGGCTCGGACATCATGCGTGAGCTGGAGCGGCGTGTGGTGCTGTCCGTCCTGGACCGCAAGTGGCGTGAGCACCTCTACGAGATGGACTACCTCCAGGAGGGCATCGGCCTCCGTGCCATGGCGCAGAAGGACCCGCTGGTCGAGTACCAGCGCGAGGGCTTCGACATGTTCAACGCCATGATGGAGGGCATCAAGGAGGAGTCCGTCGGCTACCTGTTCAACCTGGAGGTCCAGGTCGAGCAGCAGGTCGAGGAGGTGCCGGTGCAGGACGAGGCCGAGCGGACCTCGCTCGTCAAGGAGGACGCCGTGCCGGCGGCGCGTCCGGAGATCCGGGCCAAGGGGCTCGATGCTCCGCAGCGTCCGGACCGGCTGCACTTCTCCGCTCCCACGGTGGATGGGGAGGGTGGGGTCGTCGAGGGCGACTTCTCCAACGGTGAGGGTACGGCTGGGGTCGGGGCCGAGTCCGATGGGCTGACCCGGGCGGAGCGGCGCAAGGCCCAGAAGAATGGCGGGGGCGGGCGGCGCCGTAAGAAGTAGCGGTAGCGGCAGGCGCCGGTGACGTCTTTGGACGTCGTTGCGGTGGTCGGGTCGTAGTTGGGTTGTAGCCGGGGTCGGGCGCGCGTGGATTGGGCGTCCGGCTCCGGTTTCTTGGTTTGCGGGTAGTGGGGGGTGAGGTGGGGGTGGGGGTGCGTTCGGTGGGGGTGTGTTCGGTGTGGGGCGGGTCGTGTCGGGTCGGGCCGGGTTGTGGGCGTGTGCGGTGGGGTGGGGGTCGCTGCGCGGGGCCTGTCCCCTCCCCGCCCCTTCCCGAAACCGGGGCTCTGCCCCGGACCCCGCTCCTCAATCGCCGGAGGGGCTGAGAAGGGGCCAGGGGGGCGAGGGGCTGCGAGGGGCCATGTGGGGTTGGAGCCTCTGGGCGGGGGCGAGGAGGAGGGGGTGTGGGGCTGAGAGGGGCCTGGGACGGAGCTGTGGCGGCCCAGGCGTCGAGATGAGCTGGATGGGGCCTGGCAGGGCCGGGCGGGGCCGAGGAGGGCTGGGGCGGGGCTGAGAGGGGCCTGGGGCAGGGACGGGCGGCCCAGGCGTCGAGATGGGCTGAGTCGGGCCTGGTAGGGCCGGGGCGGGGCTGAGCGAGGCCAGGGCAAGGCTGAGGAGGGACAGGTTGAACCCGGGCGTCGCTGAGCGGGGCCAGGCAGGGCCAGGTGGGGCTGAGGGAGTGCTGGGATGGGTCTGGTAGGACCGAGGCAGACCTGGTAAGGCCGGGGCGGGGCTGAGGTGGGCCAGGCAGGCCGAGTCGGCCCAGGCGTCGAGACGGGATGAAGTGGGGCCAGGCTCGTCTTGAGCGGGGCTCGTTGGCCCCACAGAGACGGAGCCAGTGGCCCCACCTCCCTCGAACGGTCGGACGACCGTTCCCCCGGTCCTCGGACGGCCTCTTCTCGCTGGCTGCGCTTGTGCGCGGACCACCGGCAGCCCGTCGGTCGAGCGCTTGGCGGAGCCAGAACAGCCCGGCGGAGACGCCAGGCAGGACCGCGCGGGGCGGAAGAGGGCCGGGACGGGGTCGAGGAGGGCCGGGCAGGCCCTCGGTGGGGCTGAGGAGGCCGGGCAGGGCCTGAGTGGGCCCAGGCGCCGAGGTGTGGCCAGCGAGAGGCCACGCAGGACCGGGGCGGATGGAGGGGCCACGTAGGACCCGGACGGGTGAAGGGGGCCGAGGGGCCGGGCAGGCCCAGGTGGGGGCCAGGTGGGGCTGGAGGGGTCGGAGGGGGCCAGGTGGGGTCGAGGAGGGCTTGGTGGGGGGCAGGGGGGCAGGAACCGGGTGGGGTAGGGATTTGTGGGCTCTCCCTGTCGGCCGCCCGCCCTCCCGGGGGCCGCGGGGGCTGGGGGAGGGCGGAACGGGGTGGGTGGAGGTGGGTGGGGTTGGTGGTTCTTGTGTTGGGGCGGTTCTGTGCCCCGTCTTGTTTCGGCGTTCCTTTCTTGGGTCCTTGCGTCTGCCGGCCTCGGCCGGGCTAGCGGGGCTGGGCCGTCCGCAGGTGTTCGTCGCCGAGTTCCACTGCCGCGCAGCGCCAGCGGAGGTCGGTGCCCTGTTCCAGGCGGAAGGCCATCGCGCGTACCTGTTCGCCCGCCGCGATGCTCGCGAAGGCCTCCACCACGCCCGGGGCCGGCTGGGCGCCGTGGCACATGCGGATGACGGGGCGGGCGCCGCGGGCCCTGAGGGGGGTGCGTGGGGCCAGTTCGGTCAGCTGGTCGTAGGCCTCGCCGATGGTGTGACCGAGCATCCAGTGCACCGGGCGCTGGCCGCTGAGGACCGCCAGGAGGCGGTCGGCGAACCAGTGGTGCGGGCGTACGCGCCGGGGAGCCCGGGTGCGCTGGGGTGGTACGGCTTCGGGCCTGCGCTGGTCGCGTCGTCCGGCGGGCCGGGTCCTGTTCGTGCTCATCGCTCATCGCCCCCGTGCTTCAGAGGCCCGGTGAAATACCGGGCGGTAACTTCTGCTGTGGACCTTCTACGGCGACGGCCGAGGAGGCCGCAAGCGGCACGGGAGCGGCGGGAGCGACCGGGAGGAATCACCTATCCGGGTGATGAGGCCGGTGTCGGGCGGGGTGTGAGGCGGGCGCGAGGAGGGTGAGGGGTGGTTGCCGGGTGGACGGGGCGGCATCGGTGCACGTGACCCCAAAGGGGGACGTCACACGTATCCTGAGGGCGTTTCCGACTACGAAAGCGGCCCGGCCATGCGCGTGTACGTCCCCCTGACCCTGTCCGGTCTCGCAGCGGCGCACCGGGCGGGCGAAATCGGTCCCGGTCCGCTCACCGCGTACGCGGTGACCCCCGCACTGCGCGAGTGGTACGTCTCGGACGACATCGAGGAGCTGGAGTACGCGGCGCTCAACCGGGCCGCCTCCGCCTCGCTGCGCATGATCGCGCAGAACCCCGGCGCGGTCCGCAGGCGCGTCGTCATCGCCGTCGAGGTGCCGGACGGTACGGCCGTCGCCGACCCGGACCACAGCCTGGACCCGTCCTCGCTCGGCGAGGTGCGGATCGCGTCCCCCGTGGCGCTCGCCAGGGCCGCCGCGGTGCATGTCGACGCGGACGACGCGGAGAAGGACGTCACGGCGGCGGCCGCGGCGCTGGGGGCGGCGGACCTCGGGGACGACGACGCGCAGTTCACCGTGGACGGCGCCGAGGACCACGAGCTGCTCTGGTTCGGCATCCAGGAGATTCCGAATCTGATTCCCTGAGGGCCGATCGCCAGAGGGGCCGATCGCCCGAGGGCAGAGGCGAACGGGTGTCCTAGGGGGCGGGTACTTTCTATGCATGGGGAAGCAAGGGAAGCACCGTACTCATCTGGTCTGGGACTGGAACGGCACACTGCTCGACGACAACGACGCGGTCATCGGCGCGACCAACGCCGCGTTCGGTGAGGTCGGCCTGGCGCCGATCACCCTTGAGCAGTACCGCGAGATGTACTGCATCCCGATACCCCGCTTCTACGAACGGCTGATGGGCAGGCAGCCCACGGAGGCCGAGTGGGAGCGGATGGACGGGATCTTCCACCAGCACTACACCGAGCGGCGGGCCGCCTGCGGGCTCACCGAAGGGGCCGAGGAGCTTCTCACCCAGTGGCAACTGGGCGGGGGCAGCCAGTCGCTCCTGAGCATGTACGGCCACGACCAGCTGGTCCCCGTGGTGCGGGGGTACGGCATCGAGCGGCACTTCCTGCGGGTCGACGGGCGCACCGGGCCCTCCGGCGGCAGCAAGGCCCGCCACATGGAGCGGCACATCGCCGCGCTGGACGGGATATCCGCCGAGTACACGGTGGTCATCGGCGACGCGGTGGACGACGCCGTGGCCGCGGCCCACGTCGGGGCGAAGGCGGTGCTCTACACCGGCGGGTCGCACAGCAGGGCCAGCCTGGAGGCGGCCGGGGTGCCGGTGGTGGACAGTCTGGCCGAGGCCGCGCAGCTCGCCGAGCAGATCGCCGGGTGAGAAGCGGGGGCCCGGCGGGAGCGTCAGGTCGTCACCGGGGCCTTTGTGCGGAGGATCTTCAGGAACTCGCGCATCCACGCCGAGTGGTCCGGCCAGGCGCGGGAGGAGACCAGTACGCCGTCCACCACCGCCTCGTGGTCCTCGAAGGTGGCGCCCGCCGTCTGCATGTCGAGCTCCAGCGCGGGATACGCGGTGACGTGCCGGCCGGTCAGCGCACCGACCGCCGCGGTCATCAGCGGACCGTGGCAGATCTGGGCCACCGGCCGGTCGGAGTCGAAGAACGCCTTGAGGATCTTGCGCAGCTCGGGATCGTTGCGCAGATACTCGGGCGCCCGGCCGCCCGGGACGACCACCGCCACGTAGTCCCCGGGGTCGACCTCGGAGAACGCCAGGTCGGCGGGCCAGGTGTAGCCGGGCTTCTCGGTGTACGTGTCGAAGCCGGGCTCGAAGTCGTGGACCACGAAGCGGAGCGTCTTGCGGGTGGGGGCCGCGATGTGGACGTCGTACCCCTCCTCGCGCAGCCGCTGGTAGGGGTAGAGGACTTCCAGGGACTCGGCGGCGTCGCCGGTGACGATCAGGATCTTCGGTGCCATGGCGGGGCTCCCACGGTTCGTCGGCCTGTTCCGCCTACCAGAGTGCGGCAATACGGACGCGCGCGCTGTCCAGAGTGTCAAAGTTCGGGTCCATCTTTTTACACAAACGGCTCGTGACGGTCATGGGGGCAGCCGATATAGCCTGGACCCCGTGATCAGCGCGATACGCCTCGGGGGCAGCGAAGCCCCCGGTCTGCGCCCGGAGTGCCACAGCACCCGGGCCGTCGCTGATTCCCCCAACCCCGGCCGAACGTCAAAAATGGACGATTCGGCCCCGGGCATCTCTCATAGCGGCATAGCGTCGACTCAGACCGGAAACCCCGTGTCGTGGCGGTACGTCGTCTTTTCCACCTACGTCACGCAACGGCGCGCGACAGGAGCCAGAGGACATGCAGACCAAGCTGGACGAAGCCAAGGCCGAGCTGCTCGCACGGGCGGCGCAGGTAGCTGACAGCAGCCCGGGCGGTGGTGTCGGTGGCCCGGGCGGAACCTCCCGGGTGCGTGTTGCGGCCACCGGGGCCGAGCAGGAGCGCCCCGGACAGGACGTGCTCCTCTCCTACCTCCAGCGCTACTACCTGCACACCGCCCCGGAGGACATCGCGGGCCGCGACCCCGTGGACGTCTTCGGTGCGGCCTCCTCCCACTACCGGCTGGCCGAGACGCGTCCGCAGGGCACGGCGAACGTCCGGGTGCACACCCCGACCGTCGAGGAGAACGGCTGGACGTGCAGCCACACGGTGGTCGAGGTCGTCACCGACGACATGCCGTTCCTGGTCGACTCCGTCACCAATGAGCTGTCCCGGCAGGGGCGCGGCATCCATGTCGTGATCCACCCGCAGGTCGTCGTACGCCGTGACGTCACCGGCAAGCTCATCGAGGTCCTCGCCGAGGGCAACGGCCTGACCGCGGACCGCAAGGGCGCCGACGACAAGAAGAGCGAGCTGCCGCACGACGCGCTCGTCGAGTCCTGGATCCACGTCGAGATCGACCGCGAGACCGACCGCGCCGACCTCCAGCAGATCTCCGCCGACCTGCTCCGCGTGCTGTCCGACGTACGGGAGACCGTCGAGGACTGGGACAAGATGCGCGACGCCGCGCTGCGCATCGCCGACGACCTGCCCGGCGAGCCGCTCGACGACCTCGCCGACGAAGAGGTCAACGAGGCCAGGGAACTGCTGCGCTGGCTCGCCGCCGACCACTTCACCTTCCTCGGCTACCGCGAGTACGAGCTGAAGGACACCGACGCGCTGGCCGCCGTCCCCGGCACCGGCCTCGGCATCCTGCGCTCCGACCCGCACCACAGCGTCGACGAGGCGCACCCCGTCAGCCCGTCCTTCGACCGGCTGCCCGCCGACGCCCGGGCCAAGGCCCGCGAGCGCAAGCTCCTCATCCTCACCAAGGCCAACAGCCGCTCGACCGTCCACCGCCCCAGCTACCTCGACTACGTCGGCGTGAAGAAGTTCGACGCGGACGGCAACGTCATCGGTGAGCGCCGCTTCCTCGGGCTGTTCTCCTCCGCCGCCTACACCGAGTCCGTGCGCCGGGTGCCCGTCATCCGCCGCAAGGTCGCCGAGGTGCTGGAGGGCGCGGGCTTCTCGCCCAACAGCCACGACGGCCGCGACCTGCTCCAGATCCTGGAGACGTACCCGCGCGACGAGCTCTTCCAGACGCCCGTCGACCAGCTGCGCTCCGTCGTCACCTCCGTGCTGTACCTCCAGGAGCGCCGCCGGCTGCGGCTCTACCTGCGCCAGGACGAGTACGGGCGCTACTACTCCGCGATCGTCTACCTGCCGCGCGACCGCTACACCACCGGTGTGCGGCTGCGCCTGATCGACATCCTCAAGGAGGAACTGGGCGGCACCAGCGTCGACTTCACCGCCTGGAACACCGAGTCGATCCTCTCCCGGCTGCACTTCGTCGTCCGCGTCGCACCCGGCACCGAGCTGCCCGACCTCACCGACTCCGAGGCCGACCGCATCGAGGCCCGGCTCGTCGAGGCCGCCCGCTCCTGGGCCGACGGCTTCCAGGAGGCGCTGGGCGCCGAATGCGGCGAGGAACGCGCCGCCGAGCTGCTGCGCCAGTACGGCCACTCCTTCCCCGAGGGCTACAAGGCCGACCACACGCCGCGCTCCGCCGTGGCCGACCTGGTCCACCTCGAAGCGCTCAAGCAGGACGAGAAGGACTTCGCCCTCAGCCTGTACGAGCCGGTCGGCGCCGCCCCCGGCGAACGCCGCTTCAAGATCTACCGGACCGGCGAGCAGGTCTCCCTGTCCGCCGTGCTCCCGGCCCTCCAGCAGCTCGGTGTCGAGGTCGTCGACGAGCGCCCGTACGAGCTGCGCTGCGCAGACCGTACGCACGCCTGGATCTACGACTTCGGGCTCCGGATGCCGCAGGCGGGCGGCAACGGCAACTACCTCGCCGACGACGCCCGGGACCGCTTCCAGGACGCCTTCGCCGCCGTGTGGACCGGTGAGGCCGAGAACGACGGCTTCAACTCGCTGGTGCTGGGCGCCGGTCTGAACTGGCGCCAGGCGATGGTGCTGCGCGCCTATGCGAAGTACCTGCGCCAGGCCGGTTCGACGTTCAGCCAGGACTACATGGAGAGCACTCTCCGCAACAACGTCCACACCACCCGGCTGCTGGTCTCGCTCTTCGAGGCCCGGATGTCCCCGGAGCGGCAGCACGCCGGCACCGAGCTGATCGACGGCCTCCTCGAAGAGCTCGACGGGGCCCTGGACCAGGTCGCCTCGCTCGACGAGGACCGCATCCTGCGGTCCTTCCTCACCGTCATCAAGGCCACCCTGCGCACCAACTTCTTCCAGCGCGACGACAGCGGCAAGCCGCACGGCTACGTCTCGATGAAGTTCGACCCGCAGTCCATCCCGGACCTGCCGGCCCCCCGGCCGGCCTTCGAGATCTGGGTCTACTCGCCGCGCGTCGAAGGTGTGCACCTGCGCTTCGGCAAGGTCGCCCGAGGCGGTCTGCGCTGGTCGGACCGGCGGGAGGACTTCCGTACGGAGATCCTCGGCCTGGTCAAGGCACAGATGGTGAAGAACACCGTCATCGTGCCGGTCGGCGCCAAGGGCGGATTCGTCGCCAAGCAGCTCCCGGACCCGGCCGTCGACCGTGACGCCTGGATGGCCGAGGGCATCGCCTCGTACCGCACCTTCATCTCGGCGCTGCTCGACATCACCGACAACATGGTGGCCGGCGAGGTCGTGCCGCCCGTCGATGTCGTCCGGCACGACGAGGACGACACCTACCTGGTCGTCGCCGCCGACAAGGGCACCGCGAGCTTCTCCGACATCGCCAACGAGGTCGCCGTCGGGTACGGCTTCTGGCTCGGCGACGCCTTCGCCTCCGGCGGCTCCGCCGGCTACGACCACAAGGGCATGGGCATCACCGCCCGCGGCGCCTGGGAGTCCGTCAAGCGGCACTTCCGCGAGCTGGGCCACGACACCCAGGCCAAGGACTTCACCGTCGTCGGCGTCGGTGACATGTCCGGTGACGTCTTCGGCAACGGCATGCTGCTCTCCGAGCACATCCGGCTCGTCGCGGCCTTCGACCACCGGCACATCTTCATCGACCCGACCCCGGACGCCGCCACCTCGTACGCCGAGCGCCGCCGGCTGTTCGAGCTGCCGCGCAGCTCCTGGGCCGACTACAACAAGGACCTGCTCTCCGCGGGCGGTGGCATCCACCCGCGCAGCGCCAAGTCCATCCCGGTCAACGCGCACATCCGCGAGGCGCTCGGCATCGAGCCGGGCATCACCAAGATGACGCCCGCCGAGCTGATGCAGACCATCCTCAAGGCCCCCGTGGACCTGGTGTGGAACGGCGGCATCGGTACGTACATCAAGTCCTCCGCCGAGTCGAACGCGGACGTCGGCGACAAGGCCAACGACGCGATCCGCGTCAACGGCGAGGACCTGCGGGCCAAGGTCGTCGGCGAGGGCGGCAACCTCGGCGCCACCCAGCTCGGCCGGATCGAGTTCGCCCGCGGCGGCGGCCGGATCAACACCGACGCGATCGACAACAGCGCCGGCGTGGACACCTCCGACCACGAGGTGAACATCAAGATCCTGCTCAACGGCCTGGTCCGGGACGGCGACATGACCGTCAAGCAGCGCAACAAGCTGCTCGCCGGGATGACCGACGAGATCGGCCGTCTGGTGCTGCGCAACAACTACGCGCAGAACGTGGCGCTCGCCAACGCCACCGCCCAGTCGCCCTCGCTGCTCCACGCCCACCAGCGCTTCATGCGCCGGCTGGGCCGCGACGGCGACCTCGACCGCGGTCTCGAGTTCCTGCCCGCCGACCGCCAGATCCGTGAGCTGCTCAACACCTCCAAGGGGCTCAGCCAGCCCGAGCTGGCCGTGCTGCTCGCGTACACCAAGATCACGGCGGCCCGGGAGCTGATCCGGACCAGCCTGCCGGACGACCCGCACCTGCAGAAGCTGCTGCACGCCTACTTCCCGGAGCAGCTGCGCCAGCAGTTCCCCGAGGCGGTCGACGGGCACGCGCTGCGGCGCGAGATCATCACCACGGTCCTGGTCAACGACACCGTGAACAGCGGTGGTTCGACCTTCCTGCACCGGCTGCGGGAAGAGACCGGTGCCTCGATCGAGGAGATCGTGCGGGCCCAGTTCGCGGCCCGTGAGATCTTCGGCCTCGGCCAGGTGTGGGACGCCGTCGAGGCGCTCGACAACGAGGTCGCCGCCGATGTGCAGACCCGGATCCGGCTGCACTCGCGTCGGCTCGTCGAGCGCGGTTCGCGCTGGCTGCTCGGCAACCGGCCGCAGCCGCTGGAGATCGCCGCGACGATCGACTTCTTCAAGGAGGGCGTCGACAAGGTCTGGGCAGAGCTGCCCAAGATGCTGAGGGGTACCGACCTGGAGTGGTACCAGTCGATCCTGGACGAGCTCACCGAGGCGGGCGTCCCGGGCGAGCTGGCCCAGCGGGTCGCCGGGTTCTCCTCCGTCTTCCCGGCGCTGGACATCGTGGCGATCGCGGAGCGCACCGGCAAGGACCCGCTCTCCGTCGCCGAGGTGTACTACGACCTCGCGGACCGGCTCGGCATCACCCAGCTGATGGACCGGATCATCGAGCTGCCGCGGGCCGACCGCTGGCAGTCCATGGCCCGCGCCTCCATCCGCGAGGACCTGTACGCCGCGCACGCCGCGCTCACCGCGGACGTGCTGGCGGTCGGCAACGGGACCTCGACGCCGGAGGAGCGGTTCAAGGCGTGGGAGGAGAAGAACGCGGCGATCCTGACGCGGTCCCGCTCCACCCTTGAGGAGATCCAGGGGTCGGACGCGTTCGACCTGGCGAACCTGTCGGTGGCGATGCGGACGATGCGCACTCTGCTCCGTACGCACGGGTAGCCGGTTGAGGGCTGGTGGTTGAGGGGAGGCGGTCGCCGGGGGTCCGGTGGCCGCCTCCCCTCCGTTGTCGCGGTGCGGGGCGTCAGTACATGCGGGTTTCGGCTGCCGCGTCCGGCGGGGGCGGCCGGCGGCGCTGCCATTCCTGGGCCAGTTCGGTCGGGAAGCGGCGGCCGCTGCGGGCCAGGATCACGCCCTCGACCAGCCGGAGTTCGTCCCCGCCGTGGTACTGCCGCTCGGTCGTGCCGAGCTTCTTCCACGGGCCCGGACCCGATCTGCCGGCCGTCGAACGCCACCGGGTGCCGTAGGTGCTGTGGTCCCGTACGTGGACGATGCCGCCGGTCACCCGCAGCTCGACGTGGGCGCGGCTGAGGCCGGCGGTGCGGTGCTCGGGGACCAGGTCGTGCAGGGAGATGCCGCCCTCGCCGGGGGCCCGGCCGACCTTCACCGTCGTGCCGTCCTCCAGCGTGAACCGGGCCTTCACGTCGCCCTCCACCAGGAGCTTCAGCTGGACGGTCGCCGTGCGCGGGCCGTCGTCGACCAGCGGGGTGCCGTGGCTCTGGCAGTGGGGTACGCCCCTGAGCACGCGCGGCAGCAGGGCGGCGCTGCCCTTCTGGGTGTCGTAGAGGGTGCAACGGCGTTCCGCACAGCGCCAGTTGCGGCTGACCACGTCGAATCGGGGGGTGCGGTGCGGGCCCAGCAGCCCCATCTTCTTCAGCACGTCCTCCTCCATCTTCCTGGAGATGTCCAGCGCGCTGGCCACCCCCATGTCGACGGGGAGGAGCCCGACCTTGCCGCCACCGACCGGGACCGGCTCCAGGAAGTCGTCCGTATTGCCCTGGATCCAGGGGTGAGACTCGCGGTGGCCGCGGAAACGGTCGCCGGTGATGACGGGGATGCCGGTGTACGCGCACAGTTCGAGCAGGCGGTCGTCGGCGTCCGGCAGCTCCTCGACCAGGCCGCGGTCCACCCAGCGGCCGAGCAGCCGGATGTCGGCGGGATCGGTGAACTCCCGGCGTCCGCCGAGCCGCAGGCTGGCGTCCGCGACCAGATACAGCTTGACGTCCGGATCCCGGGCGAGCCTCTTCGCGGCGTCCACGAGGAGCCGCAGCCGGCGCAGGGAGCGCGCACCGGGTTCGCCCAGCGTGCGGTTGCGCACGACGTTGGACAGATCCACCAGGAAACAGGCCGCGCTGAAGTCGGTGGTGAGGTGGTCCTCCATCGAGATCGCCTTCCCGGAAGTCCCGTTGAAGTACTTCAGAAGTGCTTCTCGAAGTACTTCTGAAGTCTCTGATCGGAAGCTGACGGCATGTTAATACCGTGGTGGTGCAATTATATTGACGTCCTCGACGGTCGCGGAGTTCCGGCAGGGACGCGGTCGGACGGGCGGCCGTGGGACGGCAGGGACGAGAACGTGGGGGCGTTTGAGTGTCGGAGTGGGGTTCGTTCATCGATGAGACGCCGTCGGGGCAGTCTCCGCCACCACCACCGCCCGACCATGCCCCCGCCGGGGCGGGCGCCGGCGGGGACGACGGCTGGGGCAGTTTCGCCGACGAGACACCGGTGGCGGGAGGCGCGCCGCCACCGCCCTCCGGGCCGCCGCCTGCACCTCCGCGTCCGTACGGCGTTCCGGTCCCCTCCCCGGAGGTCGCCGCGTCCCTGCTGACCGCGGGGGAGACTCTGTGGGCGCAGGTCGACGGGGCGGAGGCCGTGCTCGGCTCGGGCTGCCGGGTGGCGGTGGTGCGGGGCGGCGACGGGGAAACCGGCGCGGCCGCGGACGGGTTCAGTGGCTGGCGGCCGGTGACGGTGGTCGACCCGGCCGCGCTCACCGTACGGCTCGTACCGCTGGCCCTCGCCGAACCGCCCGTCGGCACCGCGACCCCCGTGGCGGAGCTGTACGCGGACCCCGAGCCGTACACCGCCGCCGAGCCCGGACGGGCCGGGGCGTTCCCGGTCGGGCAGGGCCCCGATCTCGACGCCCTGCTGCACCGCGCGCAGGAGGAGGAGCGGGCCCGGGTACGGGCCGCCGCCGAGGCCGATTCCCTTCGCGCCGAGCGGGAACTCACCGCCGCCAAGGCGGAGTTACGGGAGCGGGCAGAGGCCGCCGAGCAGCGGGCCGCCCAGCGTGAGCAGCGGGCCCAGGAGGCCGCGCGGCGCGCCCAGGAGTACGCCGAGCAGCAGATCGGGAAGGCCCGAGACGAGGTCGCCCAGGTGGTGTGGCACTGGCAGGACCGGGCCCAGCGGGCCGAGGCGGAGATCGCCCGGCTGAGCGACGAGCTGGCGAAGGCGGAGCAGGCGGGTGTCCTGCGGCACGTACTGGACCGCCGCCGGCGCGCCGGGGGCGGGCGTGATCAAGGGGGCGCGAGGGGGGCATGAGCGTGGAACTTCCCGCAGATGTACCGGAGTCGGGTGTGCCGGGGCAGGGTCTACCGGGGTCGGGTGTGCCGGGGTCGGGTGTGCCGCAGTCGGGTGTGCCGGGGTCGGGTGTACCGCAGTCGGGTTTGCCGGAGTCTGTGGATGCGTCGGCGTCCGGCACCGTCTCGGGCTTCGGCGCGGCGCCGGGGTTCGGTGCCGCGCCGGAACGCGGGGCCGCGTCCGGGTACGGTGCCGCGTCGGAGTTCGGGGCCGTCGCGTTGCCGGAGATCAGGGTGGAGTGGCCGGAGGCGCTGGCCCCGGCCCTGCGCGACAGTGTGGTCGAGACGCACAGCCTGGACCGCGAGGAGCTCGTCGCGGCCCTGCCCGGGCTGTGGCGGGCGGTGGACTCGGCGCTCGATCTGGCGGGGCCCGGAACCCTGGTCGCCGAGTCCGTGCGGCACGACGCGTACGAGGGCTGGCAGGTGGCCGCGCTGCCCCGCTACGACCTCGACGGACGGATCCGCCCGCGTGGGCGCCGGGACGGCGCGCAGCACGGGGCGCCGCAGCTCAGGGACCGGCGGGCGCTGGTCCGGGCGCTGGTGGGCGCCGTGGCCGAACGGCCGTGCCTGGACCTGAGGGACGCGCTCCAGATGCTCGATGTGTTCGCCGGGAACTTCCCGCCGGGGCTGGACGCGGTCTGCCGCCGGCTCCTCGGCCATGAGCTGCGCCAGGGGGTTGCCGCCGGGCTCGCCCCGCTGCACGAGGCGCTCGACCGGCGTGCGCCCGGCGGGGTCTCCACGCTCTGCTACCGGGAGAGCGCGGTCGGCTCGCGCAAGGCCAAGGGTGATCCGGCCACCGACAACGAGGACACCTCGGGGGCGCTGGCCGGGCCGAGCGGGGTGCTGCGGTGCGCGGTCTTCGACGGGGTGACCGGCGACGGCGACGGTTCGGGCGGCACGGCCGCGCGGGCGGCGCTGGAGCAGGCGGTGCGGCGGTGGCGGCTGGAGGAGGCGGCGACGGGGCGCGGTGGCACGGGCGGCGACGCGGCGCCCGGTGATCCGGTCCCGGGGGAGGCGCTCCGGCCCGGTGAGCTGATCGCCGAGCTGGACGCCGCCGTGGGGCGGGCCACCACCGAAGGCAGCGCGGCCGCGGTCCTCGCCACCGTGCGGCCCGACGGCACGGCGTCCGTCGTCTCGGTGGGCGACGCCGAGGCCTGGCTGATCCGGCCGGTACGCGTACCGGCCAACGAAATCCCGTACGCCGCATGGAAGCTGACGCCCGCCCACACCGGGTTCGCGGAACGGCTCCGGGTCACCGCCGATGCCGAGGGCGAGGAGTCGCAGCTCGTCTCCTTCCTCGGCGGCGGTACGGCCCGCTGGGCCCACCGGACGTTGCGGGTCGCCCCCGGGGACCTGCTGCTGCTCGCGTCGGACGGGGCGACCGAACCGGAACGGGACCGGTGGTTCGGTGCCGTGCTCGCGGAACTGACCGCGCAGCTGGACGCGTCCGGCCGGCCGACCGCACCCGCGCTCGCCGCCGCGCTGGTGCAACGGGCGGAGGCCCTGGGCGGCTGGGACAACGCGACCGCGCTGGTGTGCGCGGTGGGGGAGGCGAATGACTGATGACCACCGAGGACATCAAGATCACCGCGGACCGGCAGGAGGTGCACCTCGGCGAGGAGTTCACCGTACTGATCGCCCCGCGCGAGCTGGGCCGCGGTGACCGCGTCGTCGAGGGCGTCGCCTACGTCATCGCCGTCGACGACAGCTACTCCATGGAGATCAGGGCCGATTCGAGCACCGACGAGTTCGCCGACCCCGCCAACCCCGACGACGCGAGCCGCAAACAGGTCGCCGAGGCCGGTGTGCGGGAGCTGGTCGCCGCACTTCCGCGCGGAGCCCACGTCGATGTGCTGACCTTCGCGCAGAACACCGGGCTGCGCTTCTCCGGCACGGCGGGGGAGCTCCAGCGCCGCGGCCGGTGGAACGGCAACATCGACGACGAGCGCCGCTGGACCAACATCGAGGGCGCGCTGCAACGCGCGTACCAGCAGCTGGACCAGCAACGGGCCGCCTCGCGCCGCGTGGTGCTGTTCAGCGACGGCATCCCGAACTCCGGCGAGACGGACCCCGGCCGGCTGGCCGCCCTGGCCCGCGACGCCGCCGACCGCGAGCTGCACACCGATGTGATCGGCATCGGCGCGGGCGCCGACTTCGGGCTCCTGGAACGCCTCGCGCCGACCGGGCTGCCCGAGCACGTCGCCTCCCGCGCGGGCGCCGCCGAGGCGATGAAGCAGATCACGGCCAGGTTCGCGGCCTTCGGCAGGGACGTCGTGGCGGGCAGCGGCGAACTGTCCCTGGAGATCAACCCGAGCTTCCCGGTGCTCGGCGTCTACCAGCTCGACCCGACCCGCCGCCGGGTCGACGGCGCGCTCGCGGACGGCGGCGGGCGGCGGCCCAGCCGGGTCCGGCTGAAGCTCGGCGCGATCGGCGCGGGGGAGGAGGGGCAGCCGCTGTACGCGCTCAAGCTGCGGGCGCCCGAGCGGATCAGCGCCGGCCCGATGCCCGTGCTGAAGGCGACCGGCTCCATCGGCACGGGTCGCGACGCGCGGCAGCTCGCGCCCGGCCAGATCGCCCTGCGCACGGTCGACAACCCCATGTCGCCGATCCTCCAGCCCGACCTCAAGCGGCAGATCGACGCCATCGAACTGGACCGGGAGATCAACGGCCGGATCGCGGCGGCCGCCTCGAAGGCGGAGCGCGAGCGGATCTACCAGGAGGGCGTGGGGCGCGCCCGGCGCATCCCCGACCCCGATCTGGCCGCCGCCTACCAGCGGGCGAGCGGCGGTCTGCGGGACGGGCTCGACCCGAAGGACGTGGCGAATGAGGCACGGGCGGCGTCCAGCCGCAGCTCCACGAAGTCCAAGCGGGAGTGGTTCCAGCAGATCCCGGTCGAGACACCGGACGAGATCCGGGCCCGGCGCCGGCAGCAGAGCCTCGACGACGACGATGACGACGAGTACGGCGGCGGCGACGCGTACGGAAGCGGCACGTACGGAAGCGGCACGTACGGGAGTGGAACGTACGGGAGTGGCGGGAGCGGGAGCGGCGGGAGCAGCGCGTACGGCAGTGGGAGCGGCACCTACGGCAGTGGCAGCGGCAGTGGCACGTACGACCGGGGCAGTGGTACGTACGGTGGTCCGCCCACCCTTCCGCCCGACGCCCCCACCACGCCGCCGCCCGGCCGGGGTCCGCGGTGAGTGTGCCCGGCGTCATCATCGACGCCTCGAACGTCGCGGCGACCAGGAAGCGGCCCTGGCCCTTCTCCCGGGTCGTCGAGGTGCGGGACGGCTGGCTGCGTGACCACCCGGGCAGCGCCGCGATCGCGGTGCTCGACGCCACCGTCCGCCCGTTCCTCGACGAACAGCATCTGGTGAAGCAGGCCGAGCGCGAGCAGTGGCTCGAAGTCCACCAGGGGGACGCCGACGACCGGATCCTCGCGCTCGCAGCGCAGTTCGGGGCCGCCATCGTCTCCAGCGACAACTTCCGTTTCGCCCGCCGGGAGCACTCCTGGCTGCAGGGCAACAACTCCCGGGTCTGGTCGGTGCGCAGGGTGCACGGCCGGGTGGTGTTCAGCCCCCGCCACCTCGGCGTCGCCACGGACGAGGAGATCGAGCGCGACCGGCTCCACAAGCTCGACAAGGCCGGGCTGCTGCGCGAGGACGCCGAGGAGCGCTTCCGGTGCACCGACCCGGCGGGCACCTGCCTGCGAGGCGGCACGGTGCTGCTGCCGCGCCAGGTCAACAAGGACGGCAGCCGCTGGTTCTGCCGCTCGTGCGGCTACGAGGCGGTCGAGGTCGTCGTCGAACCGCCGGTGCCCGAAGGGCTGGACGCGGGGCCGGTCCAGGTCACCGTGCAGCACGGCTACACGGTCCGCGCGACGGTCACCGTGCCGCCGCAGGGGCTGACGCTGGGCCGGGCCTCGCGCAGCCGCCCCGGGACCACCGACGTCACCGAAGGGCTCGGCGCCGACCGGGCGGCCGAGATCAGCCGGGCCCATCTGCGGATCTTCCTCGACGACGACGGCAGGCCGCTCGCCGAGCACCTGCCCGACAACAACGCCTCCTTCCTCAACCCGGAGCTCGACTTCGACGGGCTGCCGCGCACGGCCAGGCTGGCCGCCCGGACGCCGTACGCGCTGGAGGACGGAGACGAACTCCACCTGGGGCCGGGCACCGTACGGCTGCGGATCAGCAACGGAAGCGAGCAGGCCGAGTGAGCGGGTTCAGTCCCGGCTGGGTGCACGCCGAGCATCCCGACAACCTGGGCTCGCCCCGGCTGGCCTGGCTGCCCGAGAGCTACGGGGAGGACGGCCGCTTCCTCACCAAGAGCCTCCTCGCCGGGGCCGGCCAGGGGTACGCCGTGCTCGCCGAGGACCGCTGGTCCGGCGGCGATGTGGTGATCAAGGGCATGTGGTGGTCGCAGACGGACCTGGACGACCCGCGCAGCGTCCACCGGGCGCTGGGCGAGCAGAAGAACCAGCGCGACCAGGGGCTGCGGGCGGCCCGGCAGGCCGCCCAGCTCACCCAGCAGTGCCCCGTCGTGATCAGCGTCGAGTCCCAGCCGTCCCCCTCCCTGCTCGCGAACCGCGGACACGACGGACAGCGGGGTGGTGAGGTGCCTTACGAGAGCTTCCTCGTGCAGCAGTTCATCGGGCACCGCGGCGGCGTCTCGCGCACCCTCCAGCAGGAGATCGACGCGCGGGCCAAATCGCACCGCCGCTTCACGCGCGATCAACTCCTGGATCTGGCCGAGCAGTTGTGCAACACCCTGGCCGCGCTGCACGCCGACCGGCACAACGGCGACGAGCACTCCAAGGGCTGGATCCACGCCGACATCAAGCCGGAGAACATCCTCGTCCTCGGGCCGCCCGCCCGGTACGTGCTCATCGACTACGACGCCGCCGTCCGGATCGGCGAGCGCATCCGCACCACCACGAGCGCCTACGCCCCGCCCTCCGCCGAAGGCACCGACGAACCCTCCGAACTCGCCCCGGCCTCCGAGCGGTTCGACATCTACATGCTGGGCGCCACCCTCGCCCACGCCGCCGCGCTGCGCAGGCTCACCGACCGGCAGGCGCGCGAGCTGTACGCGGAGGACTTCGACGTCAGCGCCCCGGCCCGCCGCTTCATCGCCGGTCTGCGCTACGGGCCGATCCTCACCAACGCCCTCACCACCTGCCTGTCGGCGAAGAAGTTCCGGCTGGCCACCGTCGACCGGGTCCGGATCGACCTCGCCCGCGCCCGCAGCGCAACGGCCCTGGAGTCCGCACTCCGCACCCTGGGAGAGCCCCGATGAACCAGCAGGGATCCGGGACGAACCAGCAGGGAGACGCCACGCACCAGCAACGAGCCGCGACGTCCCGCCGCACCGGAGCCAATGCCACGCTCACCGGGCTGCTCACCCGCATCCCCGGCCGCTCCGGGCGCACCTGGGAGCCGCACACCGTCCAGCTGCGCCCCGGCCATCTGCGTTCCTCGGGCGCCGCGGCCGTCCGCGCCACCCGGCTGGTGAAGGACGAGGACGCCGACGCGTACGGCGCGCTGAGGGTCTTCCCGAACCGCAAGCAGCGCGGCCGGGCCGCCGCCCTCCTCGCGGCCGGCAGCCCCGTCACCCCCGCCCTCCTGGACATCGTCGACCACCCCGGGCTGCCGCCCGCCCTCGTCACCGCCTGGTCGCCCGGCGCCTCCTCCATCCCGCTGCACGCGCTGCGCGAGCGCGACGACCTCGACACCATGCTCGCCGCAGGCCACCGCTGGACCCCCGCCGAGGCGCTGCACACCCTCGTCCCGCTGGGGCGCGCCCTGGACGACATGGCACACGCCGGATTCACCCCGCTGGAACTCTCCCCGGACCACCTCGTCCTCAACTCCGGCTCGCTCGCCCTCGTCGGCCTCGGACGGCACGGATACGTACCGTCCGAGGGCCGGATGCCGGGGCCGCAGGGCATGTCACTGCCCAGCGCCCTGCTGCTCGGCGAGGACCTGCCGCCCGCCTCCGCCACCGGCCAGGACACCGCGGTGCGCTGGCGGGAGGTGCAGCTGCGCGCCCTGACCCGGCTGGCCGGCTGGATGGCCTGCGGACTGCCGCCCGCCGCCTGGGGCCCGGTGCACGGCCCCGCCGACCTCGGCGGCTATCTGTCGTCCGCCGGGTTCCAGCGGGTGCCCGCGCTGCGACCCGGGCAGCTCGCCGACACCCTGGCCCGCGCCGCCCGGCACGAGGAGGAGGCCCGCGCCGTGCGCGACTTCGCCGAGGCCGAGGCGCTGCTCGTGTACGACGACGCGGCCCAGGGCTCCGGCGGCGGCAACCGGCTCGACATCAACCCCGAGGTGCTGCGCCTGGGCCTGCTCCACGACCACGGGCCCAAGGTGATCGCGCTGGCCGCGTTCGAGCAGCGGCGCCTGGGCACCCGTACCGCCACCCTGCTCTCCGGCGCCGGCTGGGTGCTGCTGAACCCCAAGGACTTCGCCGCCCAGGTCTGCCGGGCCGCGGCCGCCGCGCCCCGGGCCCGGCTCGTCGTCGCGGGCCGGATCGGCGGCGAGGACCTGCGGCGGATCGAGGCGGTGCGCGGCGGGCGCGCCCAGCGGGTCGACCCGGACGACCTCGCGGGCTCCGTACCACGCATCGCGGGCCGCCCCGCCGACCAGCTGCCCTACCTCACCGACCGGGACATGGACGCCTACTCCGCCGAACTCCTCGGCGGCGTCGGAGGCCAGGCGATGCGGCGGCGGACCTTCGCGGCGGGCTGGACCCTGGCGCTGGGCGGCGCCGACCAGCTGCCGCCCCGCCAGCGCGGCAAGCTCCTGGACCAGATGACCGACTGCTTCGGCACCAACACCGAACTGCTCGTCGCGGTGCGCGCCCGGCAGAACGCCCCCGGCATGCGCAAGCAGAACCGGCTGCTCGACGAGGCCCGGATGCGGCGCCTGGTCGCCGCCCTGTCCGGCGTGCCCGGCTCCGTCTTCCGCGACTGCCTGATGTCCGCGCTGCTGGGCCCGGCCGCCGAGGACCTCTACGACGAGGCGGCCCGCCGGCTGCTCCCCGTCGCCACCCGGCTCGCGACGGTCTTCGACCCGGACCGGCCGGTCGCGGCCGGGGCGCTGCCGATGGAGGACGCCCTGCGCGAGCGCCCCGGCATCCGCCGGGTCGGCCTGTACGGGCGGCTGTGCACCGCCGTCACCGAGGTCGACCCCGCCAGGCTCGCCGCCGCCGTCGCCTCGATGGACGACACCCTGGTCGCGGTGCTCTCCGAGATCCCGGCGCCCAGCCTCCAGTTCCTCGCCGGACGGCTGGAGGACCCCGAGCTGCTCGAACTGCTCGGCCCGCACCTCCTGGGCGACGACCTGGACCTCCTGGCCCGCTACACCCCGCAGATGTGGCGGATGCTCCTCGACGGGCTGCGCCAGCCCGAACACCTCGGCGCCCTCGGCCTCGGCTGGGTCCAGATCGCCGCCCAGGACCCGGCGGGCGCCGTCGACGCCCGGGTGCTGCTGCGGATCGCCGCCGACGCCGAGGTCCCGGGCCCCGACGCGGTACGCGCCCTGCTCGGCACCGGCCCCGAGCACTGGGCCACCGTCTGCGCGCACCCGCGGCTCGCCGCCCGCTGGCTCGCCGAACAGGGCGACCTCGACATCGCCGAGATCGTCGCCGGCTTCCCGGACCCGGCCGCCGCCCTCGCCGCCCTCGGCACCGAAGGACTGCGCCACGCCCACGAACTCGGCCTGGACCAACGGGCGATGACCATCCTCAGCGGCTACGCGGAAGGGTTGCGGCGCCCGCTCGACGAGGTGCTCGTCGCCTTCCAGGAGCGGGGTTACGAGAGCGAGCAGGCGGGCCCGTTCGCCACCGCGGCGGCCGTGGAGTGGTCGCGGCTCCAACTGGGCCGGGGCAAGGCGCTCGGCTGGGTCGTCGGCAATGTGGTGGAGCGCCCCGGCAAGATCCGCGACTGGGCGGTGGACGGCACGGGGCTGGGGCGCCGGGTCACCGAGGCGGTGCTCGGCGCGCCCGGCACGGCCGCCCCGGTGCTGGATTCACTGCTGGCCACCCCGGCCCTGCTGCCCCTGCTGGCCGGTCTCGGCAGCCCGCGCCAGCGCGCCGCGCTTCTCGATCTGTACGCCGCCGAGCCCGAGGCGGTGCTCGATCCGAGGGCCCGGCGCGAACTCCCGATGATCCTCGCCGCCCCGGACCCGGCCGAGGCGCTGCGGACCCTGCTGCGCGAAGGGCTCGGGGTGATCGCCCAGCAGTTCGCCGACCGGCTGCGGCTCAGCCCCGAACAGCGCCGCGCCCTGGCCGGACTCGCCCCGCTCACCGGGGTGCTGGCACCGCCCTCGCTGGAGGCCGTGCTCACTGTCGGCGTCCGCTTCGGACCGCGTGTCGCCGTCACCGCGGCCGTCGTCGAACAACGGCTGCCCGGCGCCGCCGACGCCCTGACCGTCTGGGGCCCGCGCTGGCTGCCGCTGCTCGCCGGCCCGGCGGGGGAGCGGGTGCTGCGGCTGCTGGTCGAGCAGCGGGAGCGGCACGGCGGGCAGAGCGGCCGGCTCACCCCGTGGCTGCTCGCGGCGGGCGAGGACGGGCTCGCGCTGGTGGAGCGCTTCGGTGCGGACGCGCTCGATCTGGTCCTGGCCACCGGCGCACCGCCCGCCGACGCCCGGCTGCTCGGCGAACTGCTGATGCTGCCGGGCCCCTCGCCCGTACTCCACCGGCTGATCACCGCACACGGGCTGCCCGTCGCCACCTGGTCACGGGCGGCGGCGCTGCTGGCGGGCGGGGAGCCGGAGGAGCGGGTGCTGCTGCGGCTGTGGGGGCGGGCGGCTATCCGTTGATCTTCCAGAGGGTCAGCGAGCCCTCGTAGGTCGGGGTCTCCTTGTTGTCGTTGACCACGACTTCGGCGATCTTCCACTGGGCGAGATTGCCCTCGGACGTCACGCTGCACATCAGGTCGCCCGCCGCGATGGTCTTGTCCTTGACCAGCGTCTCACTGGGGACCGAGCTGGGCAGCGGGTTCTGCTCGGCCGCGGTCCGGCATTCCTCGGGCGAGGCACCGCTCGCCTTGCCCAGGGCCCGGTCGAGCCGCAGGGTGTCGTATCCCGCGCTGAATTCGAGATCCTCCGAGTCGATCTCCGCGGTGGGGTCCACCTTCGGGGCGTCCAGGTCCACGTACGTCCAGTCCAGGCCGGACGGGGTGCGCAGTGTCAGCGGTTTGTCCTGGAAGACCAGGGTGTACGAGGGGGCCGGGGGGTTCTTCGGCTTGGTGCCGGACGGCGAACCGGCGGGATCGGGCGTGGTGGACCCGCCGCCGGTGCCGGTCTGCCGGGACTGCTGCGGGTCCGGTCCCCTGCCGTCGGTGCTCTGCTTGTTCTTGTCGTCCGATTTGTCGCCGACCGCCCAGAGGGTGCCGCCGATGCCTGCTGCGAACGCGACCGCCACGGCGGCGATCAGCAGGGCCGGCCGCCTGCTGCGGGGCTTGGCGGTGCCGGTCGCCGGGGCCTGCGGGGGCGGCTGGTGCGCCGTGAGCGGTCCGGTGCTCGCGCCCGTGGCGTGGACGGGCGGCACCGTGTTGGTGGCGTACGGCCCGTACGGCGGTACGGGATCGGCGGGCGGCACGGTGCCGGTGGCGTACGGTCCGGACGGCGGCGGGCCCGGCGGGTACGTGGGCTGCGCCGCCGGGTACGTGGGCTGCGCCGCCGGGTCGGCCGGCTGCGGGGGCAGTTGCGCGGCCTGTTCGCGGCGGGCGATCTCCGCGGCGACCGGTTCGGGGAGCCAGCTGCCGGACTCCTGCGGCGGCCCGCCCGCGGCCCGCTCGCACAGGGACACCAGCTCGGCGGGGGTGATGCGGGCGGCCGGGTCGGCGACCAGGCAGCGTTCGAGCAGCGCGCGCAGTTCGGCCGGGTAGCCGTCCAGCCTGGGCGGACGGCTGGCGGTGTTGGCGATCTGGGTGGCGACGGTGAGTGCCCCGCCCGTGCCATAAGGGTGCTGTCCCGTCGCCGCGACGGCCGCGATCAGCCCCAGCGAGAACACGTCCGTGGCCGGCCCGACCTGTTCGCCGAGCGCGTGCTCCGGCGACATGAACTGCGGGGTGCCGATCACTCCGCTGCCGGTGAGCTGCGTCGCGTCGGCGGCGCGGGCGATCCCGAAGTCGATGACGTACGGGCCCGTCGCGCCGAGCAGGATGTTGCCGGGCTTCAGATCGCGGTGGACGACCCCGGCCGCGTGGATGGCGGTCAGCGCCTGCGCGGTGCTGCCGACGAGCCGGAAGACCGCGGGCAGCGGCAGCGGGCCGTGGGACTCGACGGCCGCCTGGAGCGCAAGGCCGGGTACGAACGCCGAGGCCAGCCAGGGGAGCGGGCCGGAGGTGTCGTGGTCGACGACCGGCACCAGGTGGTACCCCTGCACGCGTCGGGCGGCCTGCACCTCCTGGTCGAACCGGCGGCGGAATTCCGGATCGTCGCCGAACTCGCGGCGGATCAGCTTCAGCGCGACGGCCTGGCCGCCCCGGGTGTGCGAGAGATAGACCGTGCCCATACCGCCCTCGCCGATCCGGGCGATCAGCCGGTACCCGGCGATTTCGCGCGGATCCTGGGGGCCGAGAGGTGTGAGCACGTCGCCGGTGCCGGTACTGATGGGAGCCTCCCCCGCTCATCACTGCAAGTGTGCCGGACGAGACTACGACAAGTTCCGGGTCGTCAATCAACGATCCTGCAACGGAGTTCGACGGACCCGGCGATTCCATTCGGCGGCCATCGGGTCGCGCACGGTCGGCACGTACGTGGGGGTGTACGCGGACGGGCGGGGCCGGGTCGCCGCCTCGATCCGGGCCACGGCCGAGGCCACCGGGTCCGGCAGCCAGCCGGTGAAGACCCGCAGCCCCCGCTCGCCGTCCGAGCCGAGCGCCCGCCGGCACATTTCCGCGACCTCGCGGGCGGCGGGGCGCTCCTCGGGCCGGGCCGCCAGACAGCGACCGAGCAGCCCGCGCAGCGGCTCCGGATGGTGGTCCAGCCGCGGGGGTTCGCGCTCGGTGTCCGCGATGCGGGCGGCCACCGCGAGGCCGTGGCCCCGGCCGTACGGGTGCTCCCCGGCGGCGGCCTCGGCGGCCAGCAGCCCGAGCGCGAACACGTCGGACGCGGGCGTCAGCGGCCTGCCCAGCGCATGCTCCGGCGACATGTACTTCGGGCTGCCGATCAGCCGCCCCGCCGTGGTGAGGGTCCGGGTGTCGGCCGCCCGCGCGATCCCGAAGTCGAGGAGCCAGGGGCCGCTCGCGGCGAGCAGCATGTTGCCGGGCTTGATGTCCCGGTGGATGACCCCGGCGCCGTGGACTGCGTCCAGCGCACCGGCCAGGCAGCCGGTCAGCCGGAGCACCGCGTCCACGGGCAGCGGACCGTGCCCGCCGATGACGGCGTCCAGCGGCAGGCCGGGGACGTAGTGGGTGGCGAGCCAGGGCCGCGGCCCCTCGGTGTCGTGGTCGACGACGGGCACCAGGTGGTACCCGGAGACCCGGCGGGCGGCGGCCACCTCACGGGCGAACCGCACCCGGAACTCCGCGCTCTGCGCGTACTCCCGGCGGATCACCTTCAGGGCGACGGGCTGGCCGCCCCGGGTGTGCGAGAGGTAGACGGTGCCCATCCCGCCCGCGCCCACCCGGGCCCGCAGCACATAGCCGGAGATCTCGTGTGGATCCTCCGCCCGCAGTGGTCCCGGCACGCCGTCCTGCATGTGTCCCCCCTGAGCGGATCCGGGGGCGCGACCCCCACGACGCAACCCCGTTGTGCGGCAGGGGAGTTTATCGCCCCCGCCGCGACGCCCTGCTTCCTGCCGGAGCCGGACTTCATTTCTTGCCGGACGTGAACTTCTCGTACGCCGCCACGACCTCGTCCGCCGGACCGTCCATCCGCAGCGTCCCCGCCTCCAGCCAGATCGCCCGGTCGCAGGTCTCGGTGATCGACTTGTTGCTGTGGCTGACCAGGAAGACCGTGCCGGCCTCCTTGCGGAGCTCGATGATCCGTTCCTTGCTGCGCCGCTGGAACCTGGCGTCGCCGGTGGACAGCGCCTCGTCGATCAGGAGGACGTCATGGCTCTTGGCGGCGGCGATGGAGAAGCGCAGCCGGGCGCCCATGCCGGAGGAGTACGTACGCATCGGCAGGGTGATGAAGTCGCCCTTCTCGTTGATCCCGGAGAAGTCGACGATCCCCTCGTAGCGCTCGCGGATCTGGGCGCGCGTCATGCCCATCGCGAGGCCGCCGAGCACCACGTTGCGCTCGCCGGTCAGATCGCTCATCAGCGCGGCGTTCACCCCGAGCAGCGAGGGCTGGCCCTGGGTGTGCACCCGGCCCTTCGTCGCGGGCAGCAGACCGGCGATGGCCTTGAGCAGGGTCGACTTCCCCGAGCCGTTGGAGCCGATCAGACCGATGGCCTCGCCCTTGTACGCGGCGAAGCTCACCCCCTTCACGGCGTGCACCTCGCGCACCCCGGGGGCCTGCCGGCGCGAGACGATCCGGCTGAGCGCCGAGGTGGCGCTGCCCTTTCCGGTACGGGCGCCGTTCACCTTGTACGTGATGTGGACGTCGTCCACGACGACGGTCGGCACCCGCTCGTCGATGTCGGTCATGTGGTCAGCCACGTCCGTACCGCTCCTCCGCCTGCCAGAAGTACACGAATCCGCCCACGCCGCACACGAGCGCCCAGCCCGCGGCGATCGCCCACACATGCGGCGGGAGGTGGGACGCGCCGAAGCTGTCGATGAGCGCGAACCGCATCAGATCGATGAAGACGGCGGCCGGATTGCACTCCAGCATCACCATCACGAAGTGCGGGACCCGGTCGCCCTTGAGCATGGTGTCCACGCTCCACATGACCCCGGACGCGTACATCCAGGTCCGCAGGACGAACGGCATCAGCTGGGCGATGTCCGGCGTCCGGGCGGCCAGTCGCGCCACCACCATGGAGACGCCGGTGTTGAACACGGCCTGGAGGAACAGCGCCGGGACCGCCAGCAGCCAGGACGGCTTGGGGAACTGCCCGAACCCGACCAGGATCAGCACCAGCGCGCCCAGCGAGAACAGCAGCTGCTGGAGCTGTTGCAGGGCCAGGGCGATCGGCAGCGAGGCGCGTGGGAAGTGCAGTGCCCGGACGAGCCCCAGATTGCCGCTGATCGCCCGGGTGCCCGCGGTGATCGAGCTGCTGGTGAAGGTCCAGATGAAGACGCCGGTGACGAGGAAGGGCACGAAGTCCTCGACGTTGCGCTTGGTGTTCATCAGGACGCCGAAGATGAAGTAGTAGACCGTCGCGTTCAGCAGCGGCGTCATGATCTGCCAGATCTGGCCGAGCTTCGCCTGGCTGTACTGGGCGGTCAGCTTGGCGGTGGCGAACGCCGTGATGAAGTGCCGCCGCCCCCACAGCTGCCGGACGTACGCCGCCAGCGAGGGCCGGGCCCCGCTCATCGTGAGTCCGTGCCGGGCGGCGAGCGCGGCGAGCTCGCCCGGTGCGTACACCGGGAGGGCTGCACCGGCTGGGGTGTCGGCCGGGGCCGGCGGGGTTGCTGTCTGGCTCACCACGATCGCTTTCGACGGGGGCGGGGGAGCGACGTCCGACGGAACGGGACCGTATCGTCGCAACGCCGAGGGTAGGACGCATTTACGTCGCAACGCAACCGTTCCGTCGTCACGGACTATGATTCGGCCATGACCACCGACCCGGGAACCCGCCGCCGTGTCCCCGCCGGAGCCGCCGTGCTGCGCGAGGACATCACCGACGCGATTCGCAGCGCCGTCTTCGAGGAGCTGGCCGCGGTGGGCTTCGCCCGGATGTCGATGGAGGGGATCGCGCGGCGCGCGGGCGTCGGCAAGACCGCCGTCTACCGCCGCTGGAAGTCCAAGCTGGCCCTGGTCCTCGACCTGGTCTCGGCCGTCGCGGTCCAGGGCATGCCCGCCCCGGCCACCGGCTCGCTGTACGGGGACGTCCGCGCCGTGCTCGAACTCGCCTCGTACGCCCTGCGCCACCCCGTCGCCTCGCAGGTCATCCCGGACCTGCTGGTCGAGGCGGCCCGCAACCCGGAGATCTCCGACACGATCAAGGCCGCCCTGCTGGACCCGCAGCAGGGCATCGCCGCCGTGGTCGTACGGGACGCCGTGGCCCGCGGCGAGCTGCCCGCGGACAGCGACCCGGACCGGGCGCTGGACCTGATCGTCGGCCCGCTCTACTGGCGGCTCGCCGTCGTCCGGGGCCCGCTGCCCAAGGGCTATCTCGACGACCTGGCCGCCGCCGCGGTCGCCGCGCTCAAGTCGGGCTAACCCTCGGCGAGCAGCCGGTCCGCGACGCGCCCCGCCGCCCCGCCGTCGTCCAGGTCGCAGAAGTCCCGGCGGAAGCTCTCGTACGCGTCCGCGTGCCGGACCGCCGACGCGGCCAGGGAACCGGAGTCGCGAAGGAGCGCGGCGATCTCGTCCGCCCCGGCGAGCAGCGGGCCCGGCGCCCGGGTCTCGAAGTCCAGGCAGAAACCGCGCACCGTGTCGCGGTAGTGCGCCAGGTCGTAGGTGTGGAAGAGCATCGGGCGGCCGGTGTGCGCGAAGTCGAACATCAGGCCCGCGTAGTCGGTGACCAGCACATCGGCGATCAGCAGCAGCTCCGCGGTGTCCGGGTGCGCCGACACGTCACGCACGCCCGCTCGCTCGGGCACGCTCCCGGTCACCCGGGGATGGCGGCGCACCAGCACCGTGTGGGCCGTACCGATGGACCGCGCCAGCGCGGCCGGGTCGAGCGCCCGGTCCCAGCGGTAGCGGAGCCGCGCGCCGTCGGCGCCGAAGGGGTGGGCCAGCCGGTCGCGGTAGGTCGGCGCGTAGAGCACGACCCGGCGGCCGTCCGGGATGCCGAGCCTGCGCCGTACCCGCTCCGCGGTCTTGGCGCGGTCGGCCGAGAAGAGCAGGTCGTTGGCGGGGGAGCCGGCCTCCAGGACCTCGCCCCGGTAGTCGAGCGCGCGCCGCAGCAGGGCGGTGGAGTGGCGGCTCGGGGAGACCAGGACGGACCACTGGGCCGACCGGCGCGGCAGCGTGGCCAGCTCCTGGTGGTCGGCGTACGGGGTGCCGGCCAGATCCGCGCCGAAGCGGCCGAGCGGGGTGCCGTGCCAGGTCTGCACGACGGTCTGGCCGGGCCGCCGCTCGAACCACTCGGGCAGCTGGTCCGCCGTGACGATTCGACGGGACCGCGCCAGCGCCTCGTACCAGGCGGCGCTGTGCTCGATCACCGGGACGGCGGTGGGCGGTACGTGCCCGTGGACCCCGTCGGTGACCCACAGGTGCTCCGACTCCACTCCCCGGCGCAGGAGTTCGGCGTGCACGGCGCGCGGTGAGTCGCCGCCCGTGTAGAGGACCGCGTCCCGCAGCGGCATCGCGCGCCGGGCCGGATAGTGGCTGCCCCGCAGCTCGGCCCCGCGGTACGCGCCGCGCTCGGCGGGCGTCAGCACCGGCCCGGCCTGCACGGTCAGCCGGTCGCCGGAGCGGCGGTCCAGGGCGAACTCCCGTCCGGGCACGGGGCCCGTGGCGACCGGGCCGCTCCGGCGCAGCGGCAGCCGCGCGGCCAGTGAGGTGAGCACCCGGACCGGCCGGCCGCCCAGATACGCCTCCCAGCGGCCCTCTTGCAGCCCGGCGGCCACCGAGGGCGCGAGGAACGCAGTGAACCGGCGCCCCCCGTACACCCCTTCGTACGCCCTCCCGTCCGCACCCCCCGGCACCCCCGCGCGCCGCTCGTCATGGGTGACGGGCACCGACACCGTCTCGCGCAGCGCCCCGTGCCGCAGCACCAGGCGGTCCGGGCCCTCGCCCGGCCGTACGCCCGTACCGGCGCCGGTCACCCCCTCCACCCTCAGCGCCCCGTCCGGCGTCCACACCGCCCCGTCCACGAACGGCTGCCCGCTCAGGTCCAGCACCAGTTCGCCCACCGCGTCGGCCACGACCGGCGGCGCCGACTCCGGGGCCACCGCGAGCGGCACCCGCGCCCCGTCGGCCAGCACCAGCCGGGCCCGCCACCGCCCGCCGGGCTCCGGCTCGACCTCGCGCGGCGCCCGGTGCGGCACTGGTGGCGTGGCCGCCATACCGGCGAGGTCGGCGAGCGGGATCCGTACCGTGAAGCGGCCGTCCGGCCGGTACTCGACGGGGTGGCCGAACTCCTGGTCCGCCACTCCGTCGCAGGTCAGCACCAGGGCCTTGGGCCGGGCGCCCCCGTACAGCCGGCCGGTCAGCTCCAGGTCCTTGCCGAAGCGGCGGGACTCGCAGCGGGCGGGCAGCCGCTCCAGGGTCAGCCGGAGCCGCCCGCCCCGGAAGTCGAGCACCGCCCGGCGTCCGTCGCCCAGGTCATGGACGTGCGGCTGGGCGGCCCCCGCCTCCACGGCGCGCACCGCCACCCGGCGGGCCGTGCCCTGGGCGGCCACCATCATCCCCACCAGCCAGCCGCCGGGCCGCAGCCGACGCGGGTCGAGGGTCATCTCGAAGCCGGAGTGGTCGTAACGGTGCAGCTGCTGGCCGGAGTCGATGGTCGCCTCGGGCGCGGGCACGCTCCGCACCGGCACCCTCCGCAGCTGCTGCCCGAGGGTCGCGCGCACCATGCCCATCTTCAGCGACTGGCGCGGCGTCGCGGCCGGCAGATTGCGGATGTACGCGTAACCGCGCAGCCGCAGCTTTCCGTCGTCGCCCCACCGCGCCTCCAACAGCCGTGCCACGGCCGGCAGATCGGTACGGGCGAGGCGGGCGGCGTCCGGGATGCCGGGGAAACCGGCCTGTCGCAGCCCCGGCACCCCGCCGACCGTGAACGTTCCTGCACCGTTGGCCCGCTCGAAGGCCAGCACCTCCAGCAGCTCCGGGAGCCGGCGCTCCTTCACCAGCTGCCACTTGATCCGCAGCGTCACCGGCAATTCATGGGCCACCGCCCGGTCCGCGCGCCCCGCCCCGTCCATCCGCTCCATCCGGTCCAGGAACGCCCCGGCACCCGCCATGAACGCCTTCCGGTACTCGGGGCCGCCCATGGGCAGCCCCTCCAGGAAGTACACGAAGTCGTCGCGCAGGCAGGACAGGTCGTAGCGGCGCCGCGCCGCGTTGTTCGCCACCCCGCCCCGGCCCGCCAGGAACGCGCTGACCTGTTCGCACGCCGAGATCCGGTCCCGTACGGCCCGCACGTCCGTGCGCCGCCGGGTGGCCGAACCCTCCCGGACCCGTGAGTAGTAGACGTGCTCGTGCAGCACGTCCACCGAGCCGGCCAGGTAGTGCGCCGGGATCACCACCCGGGTGTCCTCGCAGAGCCCGCCCTCCGGGAAGGCGAAGGAGTGCCGGTCCCAGAAGGAGCGCCGGAACACCTTGTTCCAGGCGGCCCGGTCGGCGAGCAGCCGGGGGTCGCGGCCGATGTGGGTGCGGGCCCGGCTGCCGGTCAGCCAGCGGTACTGCCCGGCCTGCTGCCGCCCCTGCCCGGTCAGCCGCCACACATTGCCGGTCGCGAGGTCGGAGCCGGTCGACTCCAGCGAGGCCAGCATCCGCGCGTAGGCGTCGTGGACGACGAAGTCGTCGCTGTCGGCGAACGCCAGGTACGGCACGCCCGGCGTGGTGTGCCGCACGCCCGTGTTGCGGGCCGCGCCCAGCCCGCCGTCGGGCCGGCGCACGAGGCGGAAGCGGCGGTCGTGGGCGGCGAACGACTCCGCGATGGCCGAACTCCCGTCCGTCGACCCGTCGTCCACGAGGATCACCTCGATGTCGGTGACCGACTGTCCGGCCACCGAGCGCAGGCAGTCCTCCAGGTGGTCCTCGACGTTGTGGACGGGGACGACGACACTGAGGCGCGGCTTCATGCCCGGTCAACCGGGGCGGACGCGCCGGGTCACCGGCACTGCCCCGAACGGGTGAACACGGGATTCGGCACACGGTAACCGCGCAATTAGGCTCGGCTGCCATGCTTCTCAGTGTCGTCGTGCCCGTCCACCGAGTGCAGGGGTACCTCAGGGCGGCCATCGAGTCCGTGCTCGACCAGATTCCCGGCGAGCCGGAGCTCCTCGTCGTGGACGACGGATCCCGGGACGGCAGCGCGCGGATCGCCGCCGAGTTCGCCCGGCGCGACCCCGGGTCAGGGTGATCACCCTCCCCGGGCACCTCGGTGCCGGCCCGGCCCGCAACGCCCGGTCAGGGTGATCACCCTCCCCGGGCACCTCGGTGCCGGCCCGGCCCGCAACGCCGGGGCGGCCGCCGCGCGCGGGCGCTACCTGCTCTTCCTCGACGGCGACGACCTGCTGCGACCGGGCGCGCTGGACGCGGTCGCCGACCGGCTGTCCACCGGCGAACCGGACGTGCTCCTGCTCGGACACGACCGCGTCGACTGGTGGGGCGAGGTCACGGCCCCGGGGCCGGTGGGGGCGGCCGTACGGTCCCGGCCCCGGGGTTGGTGGGGGGCGGCTCCGAGGCCGACGCCCTCCGCGCAGGCGCCCTCCGTATCGACGGCCTCTCCGCCGACCACCTCCGCACCGACGTCCCGCGCCTCTACCGCCGCGCCTTCTGGACCGGGAGGCCCACCGGGCCTCGCGCGGCACCTGCTTCGACCTGCTCTCCGGGCGCCCCGGCGACACCCCGGGCGCCGTCTCCACCACCGAGGACGAGCTGCTGGAGCTGTTCCGGACCGGCGAGTGGTGCTCGGCGCGGACGGCCGGGCTGCGGGCGGCGTTCCGGGAGCGCTTCTGCCCGTACGACGACGGGCACGCGGCCGAACGCGTGGTGCGACGGCTGTTCCTGGGCGACGACGACCGCGACGGTGACCGCGACGGCGACAGCGACGGCTACGGCGACGCGGAGCCGGACCGTACGGCAACCGGGGCAAGGCCGATGTCACCCGTTCGGGAGAGACCGGGACCGGTGACCCCCGGCCCGTCACGGGGTTGAGCCTCACGGACAACCAGGCCCCCGATGAACGGATGTGCCCAACATGTCGCCACGGCTCAGTGTCGTCGTACCCGTCCACGACGTGGAGCTCCATCTGACGGACTGCCTGAAGTCCCTCGCGGAGCAGACCATGACCGACCTGGAGGTGGTGATGGTCGACGACGGCTCCACCGACGACAGCGCGGCCCTGGCCGCCGCCTTCGCCGTACGGGACGGCAGGTTCCGGCTGGTGAGCCAGGAGAACGGCGGGCTCGGGCACGCCCGTAACACCGGGGTCCGCAACTGCGACCCGGGCGCCCGCCATCTCGCCTTCGTCGACGGCGGCGACGTGCTCCCGCCCCGCGCGTACGAACTCCTCGTCGGCGCCCTGGACGAGACCGGCTCGGACATCGCGTCCGGCAACGTGCTGCGGCTGCGGGCCGACGGCCGGCTCCAGCAGGCGCCCGACCTCCGCCGGCCCATGGCGACCACCCGGCTGCGCACCCACATCTCGCGGGACTGGGACCTGACCGCCGACCGGACCGCCTGCAACAAGGTCTTCCGCCGGTCGTTCTGGGACGAGCACGCCTTCGCCTTCCCGGTCGGCGCCCTCCACGAGGACATCCCGGTCGTCCTGCCCGCCCACTTCCTGGCCCGCTCCGTCGACGTGCTCAAGGACCCCGTCTGCCACCGGCGCGACCGGGCGGGCTCGGGCACCACCCGCCGCGCCGTCGTCCGCGGCGTCCAGGACCGGGTCTCGCACCTGCTGGGCGTCTCCGCCTTCCTCGACGAACACCGCGACGCCGCCGACAAACGGCGGTACGAGGCGCATGTGCTCGCCGACGACCTCTGGTACTTCATGGAGGCGCTGCCCGACGGCGACGAGGAGTACCGGCGCGCCTTCGTCACGTACGCCAACGAGTTCACCGACCAGGTCGACCCGGCCGTCCTCGACGCACTGCCGCTGCGGCTGCGCCTGATGTGGCACCTCGTGCGCGAACGGCGGACCGGCGAACTGCTGGACCTGCTCGCCCTCGACAAGGCCGAACCGGGCGCCTTCACGGTCCGGGGCGTACGCCGCCGCAGCGCCTCCTACCCGGTCCTCACCCGGCCGGTGCCGCGCTCGGTGCTGCGCGTGGGCGCGCGGGACCTGCCGCTCACCGCCCGGCTGCTCGACGCCCACTGGCAGGGCGGCAAGCTGCACCTCAAGGGGTACGCGTACATCCGCAACCTGCCCGCCGGACCGCGCACCGCCGAGTTCCGGGCCGGCTGGCTGCGGGCCGGACGCCGGCACGTGGTGCCGCTGCGGCTGCGCACGGCCGACGAGCCGGAGGCAACCGCCCGGTCCCGGCAGAGCCTGCACGACTACGACCGGTCCGGCTTCGAGACCGTCGTCGACCCGGCCAGGCTCCGCATCGACCCGGGCGGCAGCGCCGAACGCCTCACCTGGCGGCCGGAGATCGGCATCGCCGGACACGGCATGCTGCGCCGCTCGGAGCTCTCCACCGACGAGGCGGCCGCCCCGCCGCCCGTGCACCGCCCCGACGGCGACCACCGGATCGTGCCCGCCTTCGACGGCGGCAGGCTGGTGCTGCACGCCGAGCGGATCGACGCCCGCTTCGAGACGCACCGCGCGGGCGACACCGGCGACGGGACCGCCACCGTGGTCATCGACGGCATGATCCGCGACCGGCTCGGCAACGGGCCGCTGCGCCTCGCGCTCACCCACCACCCCTCCGGCACCGCCTTCGACCGCCTGGTGACGGTGCACGAGGGCGCCGCCCCATCCGCGGCCGGCTGGCGGCGGTTCACCGCGGACATCCCGCTCGGCGCCTTCGCCGACGCCCGGCCGGACATGGGAGAGGGGGAGGGCCGGGCCCAGGTGCCGTACAGCCTCCACCTCGCCGGACCGGACGGCCGCCGCACCCCGGTCGATGTGCCGGGACCGGTGCTGCCGGGCCGCTACCCGCTGGCCGGGACCGGCGGGGAGCGGCGCGAACTCGGCCTCACCGCCGGTCCCCGCGGCGATCTGCTGATCAGCGACCGCCCCGTGCAGCCGGCCGTCGACCTGGCGACCTGGACGCAGGACGGGCAGATCCTCCTGGAGGGCACCTTCCCCGACCTCCCGGAACGGCCCGTCGACCTGGTGGCCAGGCACAGCGGCCACGGCGAGGAGGCCCGCTTCGCCCTCACCCTCTCCGGGGCCGCCGGCGCCCGCCGGTTCAGGGCCGCGCTGCGGCCGGACGCCGTCGAGGGCCCCGGTGGGAAACTGCCGCTGGGCCAGGGGCACTGGTACCTCTTCCTCCGCGAGCGGGGCGCCCTGGACGAGGCGGACGACGCCGCGCTGCGCATCCCGGCCGCCGCCCACCGCACCCTGCCCGCCGCCCGCACCCTCGGCGGCCGGACGTACACCGTCGAGCGGCGCTGCCACGACCAGCTGCTGATCGACAGCGCGCCGGTGCTCACGGCGGCGGAACGCGGCCCGCGCGCCGAGCGGCTGCTGCGCGAGCGCTACCGGGCCCGGCGCACCGCACCGCTGCGCGACACGGTGCTGTACAGCAGCTTCGACGGCCGGCAGTACTCCGACTCGCCGCGCGCCGTCCACGAGGAAGTGGTCCGGCGCGGCGCCGAGCTGGAACACCTGTGGGCGGTGCGCGACCAGCAGGCCCGTATCCCGGCCGGTGCCACCGCCGTCGAGCACGGCTCCGCCGCCTGGCACGAGGCGCTGGCCCGCAGCCGGTACGTCGTCACCAACACCCAGCTGCCCCGGTGGTTCGAGCGGCGCGAGGGCCAGTGCGTCGTCCAGACCTGGCACGGCACCCCCCTCAAGCGCATCGGCCTCGATCCGGCGGGCACCGGCCGGGCCGACGCCGCCCGTACCGCCGCCATCGAGCACCGCGCCCGCCAGTGGAGCTTCCTGGTCTCGCCGAACAGCTTCGCCACCCCGGTCCTGCGACGCTCCTTCGGCTACCGGGGCGAGATCCTGGAGTGCGGCTCCCCCCGCAACGACCTGTTCCACGCCTCGGACCGGATCAAGATCGCCGCGGCGGTACGCGAGCGGCTCGCCCTCCCCGAGGGCAAGCGGGTCGTGCTGTACGCGCCGACCCGGCGGGAGGACCAGCCGCTCGGCGACGGCCGTCACGCCGTCGGCCTGAAGCTCGACCTGGCCGCCGCCGAACGCGAACTCGGCGGGGACACCGTGCTGCTGGTGCGCCGCCACTACCTGGTGACCGGCCGCCTGCCCGACAGCGGCAGCGGCTTCGTCCGGGACGTCTCGCGCTATCCGGACGTCGGCGAACTGATGCTGATCAGCGACGCCCTGGTCACCGACTACTCCTCGCTGATGTTCGACTTCGCCCGGACCGGCCGCCCGATGCTCTTCCACACCCACGACCTGGCGCACTACCGCGACACCATGCGCGGCTTCTGCTTCGACTTCGAGGCCCGTGCCCCCGGCCCGCTGATCCCCGGTTCCACCGGCCTGATCGAGGCGCTGCGCGACCCGGAACGGGCCACCGCGGGACACGCGCAGGCGTACGAGGCGTTCCGCCGGGACTTCTGCGACCTGGACGACGGGCGCGCGGCGGCGGGCGTGGTCGACCGAATGCTGTGATCCGCAGCCGGCCGGACCCCGTGGTCCGCGGTCGGCCGAATGCTGTGATCCGGACTGCCCGGCCGTGCCGCTGCCGGCCGGGCAGATCCCTCGCACCACCACATGCCCCCTGAACCGTTCGAGTGATTCAGGGATGCGAATGTTTGCGCGAATGCGCGAAACATTCGAGTAATGGTCCATCTAAGCGTGGCCATCGGTGCGTCGCTCAGCGTCTTCTTGTTGCTACGTTCTGCTTTCATGGGTATCCGAATGCGATGCGAAACCTGGAACGTGTCACGCGCAAGGGCGGTGGTGCTCATTGCCGCAGCCGCGGGCCTTATCACCCGAATGCTGATCGCGGCGAATATGCCGGGACCGGCCGATGTGCGAATCTTTCATGGTTTCGCAAAGGCGATCGTGCGGTACGGGCCCATTCGGATTTACGAACAGCCGCTGCCGGGGCTGCCCGTCTACAACCATCCGCCACTGGCCGGCTGGATGCTTCTCGGGCTGAATGAACTGTCCGAACTCGGAATCCCCTTCGGCACGTTGATCAGATCGCCCGCCTCGATCGCCGACTTCTTCTGCGCACTCGTCGTGTTCGAGATCGTGCGCAGGCGCGCTTCGCTCGGCGCCGCCGTCGCCTGCGGTGTGGGCGTGGCCGCCAGCCCCGTACTTATCGCCACCTCCGGGTACCACGGCAACACCGACGCGGTCGCCATCACCCTCGCCCTGGTCGCCGCCCACCTCCTCGTGGACCGGAAGGCACCGCTGACCGCCGGGGTGGCCGCCGCGCTCTCGATCAGCATCAAGTTCATCCCCGTGGTGGTGATCCCGGCGCTGTTCCTGGTCGCGCTGCGGGCGGGCCGGCCGGCGTTCGTCCGCTTCTCCGCCGGGTTCGCGGCCCTGGCCGCCGTCGTCTGGGGGCCGGTCCTGCTGACCGTTCCGCAGAACCTCAAGGAGAACGTCCTGGAGTACGCGGGCGGCGGCTACCGCCTCTGGGGGCTCGTCCGGTTCGCCGACCTGTTCGGCCTGCCGCAGTCCTTCATCACCTTCATCGAGGGCGACGGCCACTTCCTCTTCGTGCTGGTCTGCGTGGCCGCCGGGGTCTGGCTCGCCTGGCTGCGGCCCGCGCAGCTGCCGGTCGTCGTCGCCGTCACGTCGGGCCTGCTGCTGCTGCTCTCCACCGCGTCCGCGCTCCAGTACCTGACCTGGGCCGCCGCCGGACTGTTCGTCGTCGGGTTCTGGGAGGGCGCCGTGTACAGCTGCCTGCTCGGCCTGACGGCGGTCCTCGGGTACCGGGGACGGTCCGCCGTGCACTGGAGCGAAACGGTCCTTCACCTCGCCGAGCTCGGCTGGGTGGTTCTCGCCGCGGGCCTCGTCAGCGGAGTCCGCAAGATCCTCGCCGCCCGGCCGGAGCCGTCCGCCCGGCCGCCCGCCGGGCGGGCCCCGCTCCCGGCGCCCTGCACCTCGCAGCCCACCGACTGCGCCGTCAACTGACCCTCCCCGCAAGCGCCAGACAACGAGCAACAAGCACCGAGCACCGAGTACCGAGCGCAACTGGAGAACGTCCCGTGAAGGAAAGCCCGAGCCCCAGGATCGGCATCCTGGTGGTCGCGTACAACGCCGAGACGACGCTGGAGCGGACCCTCGACCGCATTCCGGAGGACTTCCGGTCCAAGGTCGCCGAAATCCTCATTCTCGACGATGCGAGCCATGACGCGACCTTCACCGCGGGCTGCCGCTGGTCGCAGACGGAGGGAATGCCGCGGACCGTGGTGATGCGGCACACCAAGAACCTCGGATACGGCGGAAACCAGAAGGCCGGATACGCGCTGGCCGCCGAGCACGGACTGGACATCATCGTGCTGCTGCACGGCGACGGACAGTACGCCCCGGAATTCCTCCCGGACATGGTCGCACCCATCGAACGCGGCGAATGCGACGCCGTCTTCGGATCGCGAATGATGAAATCCGGATCCGCGCTCAAGGGCGGCATGCCGATGTACAAATGGCTCGGCAACCGCATTCTCACCCGTCTGGAGAACACCCTCCTCGGATCGCAGCTCACCGAATTCCACTCCGGATACCGCGCCTACAGCGTCGCGGCGCTCAAGAAGCTGCCGATCCACCGGAACACCGACGCGTTCGACTTCGACACCCAGATCATCGTCCAGCTGCTCAACGAAGGGATGCGGATCAAGGAGATCCCCGTCCCCACGTACTACGGCGACGAGATCTGTTACGTCAACGGCATGAAGTACGCGAAGGACGTCGTCAAGGACGTCCTCGAATACCGGCTCGCCGTCAAGGGATTCGGCACCTGCGGCTGGATCCCCAAACCCGTCGAGTACGCGTTCAAGGAGGGCGACGGCTCCTCGCACGCCGTCATCCTGGAGAAGATGCGCAGCCTCCCGCCCGGCCGGGTCCTCGATCTCGGCTGCTCCGGCGGCCTGTTCGCCCAGCGCCTCGAAGCCCTCGGCCACGAGGTGACCGGGGTGGACTACGTCGAGGTCCCCGGCGTGCGCGAGAGGTGCACCCGTTTCCACCTCGCCAACCTGGAAGAGGGGCTGCCGGCCGAGATCGGTGTCGACTACGACTACGTGGTCGCCGGCGACGTCATCGAACACCTCTCCCACCCCGAGCGGGTGCTCGCCGAGGTCGCCGAAGTACTGCGGCCCGGCGGCCATGTGCTGCTCTCCGTACCGAACTTCAGCCACTGGTACTCACGGCTGCGGGTCGCGCTCGGCGTCTTCGGATACGACCGGCGCGGCATCCTCGACGAAACGCATCTGCGCTTCTTCACCCGGGCCAGCCTGCGCCGCACGGTCCGGGACGCGGGCTACGACGTCCTGAACATCGCGTCGACCGGGGCCCCGTTCTGGGCGCTGCTCGGCGGCGGACCGCTCCCCGCGGTCCTGGGCGGGGCGTCGAAGCTGCTCACCCGTATCCGGCCGACGCTGTTCGGCTATCAGCATGTCGCACTGCTCACCCCGCACGCGGCCGAGACGATCATCGCTGGAGAGCACATCGATGTACAGGACATCCTCAACCGACAGTACGTCCGTGCCGACCGGGTCGGCGTCTGAGGCCGCCGTCCCCCGCCCCGCCCCCGCCCCGGAGCCGCAGTCCCCGGGCGCCGCAGTCAGGAGCAAGGTCTTGACACTCCCCAGTCTGATGCTGCTGCTGTTCGCCGTGTTCTCCTCGGCGGGCGGCCAGATCATGCTCAAGCACGGGATGAAGGGCGCGGCGGCGGCCGCGGGACACGGCGGCGGGTCCGTCGCCCTGCGCGCCGCGACCAGCCCCTGGGTCGTCCTGGGCCTGGTCGTCTTCGGGGTGTCCGCCCTCGCCTGGATGGCGACCCTGGCCAAGGTGCCGCTGTCCATCGCCTACCCGTTCAACGCCCTCGGGTACCTGCTGATCGTGCTGGCCGGGGCGACCGTGCTGCACGAACGGACCTCGATGTGGACCTGGGGCGGCTCGCTGCTCGTGGTCATCGGCCTCATCACGGTGATGGCGGGCCAGCAACGCTGACGGCGCCGCCGCCGGTCAGGCCCCCCGGCCCGTCCGGCGGCGGCGCCGCCCCGCTCCACCCGCCGCTACTTCACCGCGCCCGCCATCACGCCGGAGACGAACTGGCGCTGGAAGGCGAAGAAGACCGCCAGCGGGATCACCATCGACACGAAGGCGCCGGGCGCCAGCACGTCGATGTTGTTGCCGAACTGCCTGACCTGCTGCTGGAGGGCCACCGTGATCGGCGGTGAGTCCGAGTCGGCGAAGATCAGCGCCACCAGCATGTCGTTCCACACCCAGAGGAACTGGAAGATCCCGAGCGAGGCGATCGCCGGACCGCCCAGCGGCATCACGACCCGGGTGAAGAGGCGGATCTCGCCCGCCCCGTCCAGCCGGGCCGCCTCCAGCAGCTCCCTCGGGATCTCCGCGAAGAAGTTCCGCAGCAGGAAGATCGCGAAGGGCAGCCCGAAGGCCGTGTGGAAGATGATCACGCCGAAGGTCGTCTCGAAGATCCCGACCGCGCCGAAGAGCTTGGAGACCGGGACCAGGGCGACCTGCACCGGGACCACCAACAGCCCCACGACCACCAGGAACCACCAGTCGCGGCCGGGGAACTCCATCCAGGCGAAGGCGTATCCGGCCAGTGAGCCGATCACGACGACCAGCACGGTCGCCGGAACGGTGATCATGACCGTGCTGAGGAGGGAGTGGGTGATCGTCGAATTTTCCAGCAGCGTGGCGTAGTTGTCGAAGGTGAGCTGGGACGGGGCCGTGAAGACCTTCCACCAGCCGCTCGCCGCGATGTCGTCCGAGCCGCGCAGCGAGGACAGCAGCAGCCCGATCGTCGGCATCAGCCAGAAAAGGGCCACCAGGACGAGGAAGATCCGCATCGCTCCGCCGCCGGCGCGGGCGGCGATCCGTGCGCCGAGGGACCGCTCGGCCTTCAGCGGAACATCGTCGGCCGGTGTGTTCGTGGCCGTGGTCGACGCTGTCGTCATCGGCGCCCCTCCTTCCGGATCCGGCGGATGTTGACGTACATCACCGGGAGTACCAGCAGCAGCAGGAGTACGGCGATGGCGCTGCCGATCCCGAGGTCCGCGTCCGTGCCGAACGAGGACCGGTAGAGCTGGAGCGCCAGCACGTTCGCGTCGTCCTGCGAGGAGCCCGGCGCGATGATGAAGACCAGGTCGAAGACCTTCAGCACATTGATCATCAGCGTGACCAGCACCACCACGAGCACCGGCGCGAGCATCGGCACCGTGATCCGGCGGAACACCTGCCACTCGTTCGCACCGTCCACCCGGGCCGCTTCGAGGAGTTCACGGGGCAGCCCCGCGAGCCCCGCCGCGATCAGCACCATCGCGAACCCGGCCCACATCCAGACGTAGGAACCGATGATCCCGGGCGTGACGAGGGTCGGGCCGAGCCACTCGACCCCGTTGTACGGCTCCTTGAAGTTCGAGGCGGGGAGCCGGAGTCCGGCGCCGTCCGCCGAGGCGGGCAGGGTGAACGTGCCGTCCGCGCCCGCCGTGGCCGACGCGACGACCTTGCCGTCCTTGACCGCCTCGACCTTGAGCCCCTTGAGCCCCAGCTCCTTGGTGTCGATGACGTTGGGCCTGCCGCCGCCGCCCTTGGTGAAGTCCAGCCACGCGGTACCGGTGATCTCCCCGTTCCCCGCGGCCGCGGCCTTCGCCGGCTTCGCGTCCTTCGGCATGTTCGCCGGGATCACACCGACCAGCGGCAGCCGCACCGGCTGCCCGGCCCGCACCGGCGCCTTGGTGACGAACGAGCCGCCGGGCCCCGCCTTGAGCGGGTGGACGGGCAGCGGGTGCGCCTTCGGGTAGCCCGACGACTCGTTGAACGTGTCGTGCACACCCACCCATACGGCGTTGGCGACCCCGCGCTCCGGGGCGGCGTCGTACACCAGCCGGAAGATGATGCCGGCGGCGAGCATGGAGATCGCCATCGGCATGAAGACCACCAGCTTGAACGCCGTGCCCCAGCGGATCCGCTCCGTCAGCACCGCGAAGATCAGCCCGAGGGCCGTGGCGACCGTCGGCGCGAGCACGACCCAGATCGCGTTGTTCTTGACCGCCGTACGGATGGTGTCGTCCGTGAACAGCGCCTTGTAGTTGTCGAGTCCGGCGAAGCCCGTACCGGCCTGGTCGAAGAACGACCGGTAGACGGAGTACACGATCGGATAGACCACGAGCGCGCCCAGCAGCACCAGCGCGGGTGCCAGGAAGAGGGCGGCGAGGAACCGGCGGGTGCCGGTCACACTCCTGCGGCTGCGTCCCGCGCCGCCGGCCGACGGATCGGACGGCTTCCTGGGCGCGGGCACCGACGGCTCTCCGGACGATTGCTTCCCGGACGGTTGGTTGTCGGACGATTGCTTGTCGGCGGGGGGCACCGCGTCGGCGCCCCCCGCTGCGGCTGTCGTCATCCCGTCAGCTCTTGTACGCCTTGGCCGCGTCGGACTCCAGCTTCGCTTGAGTCCCCGCGATGTCCTTCGGGTTCTTCAGGAAGTCCTGGAGGGTCTTCCACTCACCCTTGCCGGGCGTCCCGCCGAACGACTGCGGCGCCTGGTCGGACATGTCGAACCGGACGGAGTCACCGGCCGCGACCAGCGCCTTCGCCATCGTGCGCTGCACGTCGTTCGGGTACGCGGCGGCGTCCAGGGCCTTGTTCGGCGAGATGAACCCGCCCTGCTCGGCCATGATCTGCGCGGCATCGGTCGAGGCCAGCCAGGTCAGCAGGGCCTGGGCACCCTTGCCGTCCTTCAGCGCCACCGCGGCATCGCCGCCGGTCACGACGGGGGACTCGGCGCCGACCGCCGGGAACGGGAACACCTTGGCGTCCGTCCCGATCTTCGCCTTCGTCTGCGCGATGTTGACGCTCACGAAGTCACCCTCGTAGACCATCGCGGCCTTGGGCTGGTCGCCACCGGTGAACGTCTGGGTGACCGACGCCGGGAACTCCGTCTGCAGGGCGCCGTCGGCGCCGCCCGCGATCAGCGACGGCTTGCCGAAGAGCTCCGCGAGAGTGGTCAGCGCGGCCTTGACGGACGGGTCCGTCCACTTGATCTTGTGCTGGGCCAGCTGGTCGTACTTCTCCGGACCGGCCTGGGAGAGGTAGATGTTCTCGAACCAGTCGGTGAGCGTCCAGCCGTCCGCGCCACCCACCGAGACCGGGGTGACACCCGAGGCGGAGACCGTCTCGGCCGTCTTCAGGAAGTCCTTCCAGGTCTTCGGCTCGGCCGCGCCCGCGTTCTCGAACGCCTTGGCGTTGTACCAGATCAGGGACTTGTTGGCGGCCTTGAAGTAGACGCCGTACTGGGTGCCGTCCACCGCGCCGAGGTCCTGCCAGACCTGCGAGTAGTTCTTGGCCAGCTGGGCCTTGGCCTCGGGACCGACCGGCTTCGCCCATTTCTTCTGCGCGGCCTGCTGGATCGCGCCGACCTGCGGGATCATCGCGACGTCCGGCGGCTGGCCTCCCGCGATCTTCGTACCGAGGAAGTTGACGATCGGGTCCTGCGCCGGGACGAAGGTGACCTCGGCGCCCGTGCGCTTCTCGAACTCCTTGAGCACCTTCACGAAGTTGGCCTGCTCGGCGCCGGTCCAGACGGCCGCGACCGAGAGCTTCTCGCCGTCCAGTTCGGGCAGGGTGACGGACGAGCTCTGCTTGTCGCTCCCCGAGTCCTTGTCCGACTTGTTCTTCCCGCCGCCGTCGTCACCGCAACCGGTGAGGGCCAGGGCGCCGATGGCGGTGAACACCGCGGCGGCCCTGCTGATCCGAAGGGTTGTGCGCATTGCTTCCCCGTCTCTCACATCGTTGTGTGCGCACAGTCCTACGCCCGGCGTTCGGGTGCCGCAATACCGCTTCTCGTGTCAACTCCTTGATCGTGATGGGCTCGTGACGTGATGTCAGTGGATGTCCGGACCCGCTCTCGGTCAGGTGTGGACGGGTTCGAGCGGGGCTATGGGCTCGGCGTTCACCGAACGGGCCGCCCACTCCAGCGCACTGGCCAGCAGCGCCAGGTCCGTCGGTCCGTTGCCCAGTTCGCGGACCGGGCGCCGGGTCGGCGGATCGCCCATCCGCTCCCACTCCAGCGGTACGACGGTGGGCCGCAGCGTGGCGGTACGCGGGATGCGTCCGGTCACCCGGCCGCCCTGGAACGGCGTCACCCGCCCGTCCGGATGCCCGAGCCTGCCCCGTCCGGGCGCGGGGTCCTCCGGCGACGGCGGGACCACCGGGGCGTCCAGCACTATGCGCAGCCGGGCGCCGTGGGCCAGGTCCGTGTCCTCCGTGCGCTCCGGGCGGGCGGACGCCGCGACCAGGTGGACGCCCAGCCGGCCGCCCTCCCGCGCCACGGCCTCCAGGGCCCGCACCACCGAACCCGCGGCGGGGCGGCCGGGGCTGCCGAGCGCCGGGGCGACCAGCGCGTCGAAGTCGTCGACCAGGACGACGAGCCGGGGCAGCGGGGAGGGCCCGGGGTCCGGGGCCGGGGCGGCGGGGCGCAGCCGGAGCGTCCCGCTCATCGGGGCGTCCACGTCACCGCGCTGTTCCGCGGTGACCGGCGGGCGCTGGCCGACCATCCGCCGCGCCACCTCGTGGCGGTGGTGCCATTCGGTGAAGTCGTACGGGCCGAGCAGCTCGGCACGGCGCTTCAGCTCGCCGCCCAGCGCCTGGGCGAACTCCCGCATCCGCACCGGATCGGAGGCCACCAGGTGCATGAACGCGTGCGGGAGCTCGGTGCAGGGGCCGAGGCCCTCGCCCCGGTCGCCGCCCGCGCCGTCCACCAGCAGGATGCCCAGCAGGTCGGGACGGGCGGCCGCGGCGAGCGAGGCGGCGACGGCCCGCAGCAGCTCCGTACGTCCGCTGCCCGCCGGTCCCTCGATGAGGAGGTGCGGGCCCTCCTCCGCCAGGTCCACGCTGACCGCGCCCCGGGGCCCGGCCCCGAGCACCACCACGGGCCGCCCGACGGCGGCGGGGGCGGTGCTTTCGGCCGGAGCCGGGGCAGCTGCGGGCGTGTCGGCGCCCTCCGGGGCGGGGTGCCCGGCCGTGGCGGCGCTCCCGGCGCCTCGCGCGGCGATCCGGGGGGTGTCGGCGCCGCGCGGCCCGCTGACCCGGTTCGAGCCGCGCCCCGACCCGGCCGTACGCAGACTTTCGGCCCCCTGGACGTCACCGTCGCCGGGGTACGGGGTGCGGCCCGATCCGGAAACGGTCCGCGAGCTCGGGGTGTCCCCGGGCGCGCTGCCGTGGCGCTGCCCGCCGACCCGGGGCACGGAACCGCCGGGATACGGGGTGCGGCCGGAGTCGTGGGCGTCGTCGGGGGCGAAGGGGTGGCCCGGGGTGCCGATGTGGGTGGCGTTCTCACTGCCGGGGTACGGGGTGCGGCCCGAGCCTGGTGCGTATCCGCCCGTGCCGTCCGGGCCCGGCGTGCCGCCCAGCCGCTGGGCGCCGACCCGGGGAGCCGTGGAGCGCGGATACTCCGTACGGCCCGAGCCGGGGGTGTCCGTATCGGCGCCGCCCGCCGGTCCGCCCGACCAGCGGCCCGAACCGCGCACCGTGGCACCGGGCTGGTCGTCCGCGGTGGAGGCCCAGCGGGCCATCAGGGAGGCCGGGGTGGCGCGGGCCAGGCCCAGCTCGTCGAGCAGCCGGGCGGTCGTCGGGAGCGCGGCCGCCGCCGGCCGGCCGGGGGCCGTGGCGGCACCCTCCGTACGCAGCGGGGCCAGCGCCCGGCCGAACCGCTCGGCCCAGTGCGCCGACACCGCGTCCACCGCGGCGACCGTGCCCCGGCCCGCGGCCCGACCGTCCGCCGTCCGCAGCAGCCGCAGGGCCGTCGCCACGTCGCCGCTCAGCATCGCCACCGCCCCGCACTCGCGGAACGCGATCGAGGCGTGGCAGGCGGCCTCGTACGTCGCCGCGACCGGAGAGGTGGGGGTGGCGGCCGGGGTCTCGGCCAGACAGATCAGATGGATGCCCGCCGCGGCACCGGCGGCGGCCAGCCGGGCGGTGTTCTCGCGCAGCGCCGCCGAGCCCGGGTCGCCGTCGACGACCACCACGGTGTACGGACCGGTGTACCGCTGCGCGGCCTCGGCGATCGTGGTGCGGTCCTGGCTCGCCCAGCCGGGCCCGAGCGGCCCGTCGTCCAGCCGGCGCACCAGCTCCGTCGTACGGGCGTCTGCCTGCTCGCGGTCGTACGCGAGGAGCAGCCGGCACTCCTGGCCGTGCATCGGCCGCAGATGGGGCAGCCAGCCGAGCCAGGCCCACTCTCGCCTGCGCTCCTCGGCGCTCCGGGTGCGGTCCGTGCTGATCAGCACGATCTCCAGATCGGTGGGGGAGTGCAGCGCGGCGAGCTGGGCCACCGTCGAACGGGCGAGCCCGGCCAGCCGGGTCCGCGGCCCGGCGAGGCCGAGCGAACCGGCCTCCCGCAGCCCCACCGTCACCGGCACGGCGGGCAGCTCGGCCCGGTCCGTCGTGCCCAGCCGCACCACGAGCGCCTCGGGGTGGGCGGTGCCGCGCTCCCACAGCCGGGGGCCGGGGCCGAGAGCGGTCAGCAGCACGGCCGCCGGATCCGGCCAGACGCTCTGCGCGGCGGTCCCGGACGGCGCCGCGGGGGCGGCCGGGAACAGCGGCTCGGCCGCGCCCGTCCTGTCGGGCGCCGCCTCGTGGACGGGCTCGCCCTTGTTGCCAGCGAGTCTGCGGGCCCAGGCGCCGATCCCGCCCCGCCGGGGCGACTCCTCGCCCGGGGCCGGCCGCCCGCCGTCGGTACGCCCGTCGCCGTCCCCGTACGCGTGACCGGAACCGGACCCCTCGTGGGGGACGGGACCGGAGCCGGGGGAGTCCGCCGGGGCGTACCCGTGGCCGGAGCCGTGCTCCTCGGTACGGCCGATGGCACCGGCCGCGGCCGACGTGCCGGACACCCGCAGATGACCCTCGCCGTCCGGGGCCGTGGCCAGCGCCGGAGCGGGCGCGCCGGAGGTCAGCCGGAGCGTGGACTCGCCGAGCCGCAGCAGCGCACCGGGCTTCAGCCGGACCGGCCGGTCGCGGACCGCCGCGCCGTCGAGCAGGGTGCCGTTGGTGGAGCCGAGATCCGCCACCGAGACCAGGCCGTCGGCGGAGACCGTCACCGCGCAGTGCAGCCGGGACACATCGGGGTCGTCGATCGGCACGTCCGCGTCGGCGGAGCGGCCGACCCGGATCTGCCCGCCGTGCAGCAGATGGACCCCGCCCGCGTCCGGCCCCGCGACCACGTGCAGCCGCGCCGGGACGGCGTCGTCCACCGCCTCGTCCTCGCCCGGGACCTGGAGCGAGAGCACCGCCCCGTCCACCAGTGGCGGCTCACCCAGAGCGCACCGCTGCGCGTCGAGCCGCTCGCGCCCGGCGAACAGCACCACCGCGCCGCTGCCGAGCGAGCCGTCCGGCCCCAGGACGGCCGCGGCCAGGTTGGACGCCACGGTGGCGAGTGCCGTCCCCGACGGGGCGGTGACCAGCACGTCGCACGCGCGCGCCGGGGTCTGGCCGCTGCGCGGCGCGAGGACGGTCAGCCGGATCTGCATCGCCGTCAGCGGTCCCTTCTGCGCGGGGCGCCGGGCAGGGGGAACGGCCTGTGATTCCCCCCACCCGACACGGACGCGTCGTCCGGTACAGGTTCGTCACGTGCCGCGGGGCTCCCGACCCCACAGTCCGTGCTGGAGGCATCCTCGCACCTGCCACTGACAACACGCCCGGCGGTCACGGCTAAGTGATCTTGAAACGTCGGCTGTGCGCCCATAAGTGCCTGCTTGGGTGCCTGCTCGGAACGTTGCCGACGGCGACGGAACCGTTCCGGAAGGGCGTCCGGGGCGGCGCGTCGCACGCGTGTGCGGCAACCATCCGCCCGATGTGAGCGTCTTGTTCCGCAACCGGTCGGTGCCGCCTCGGGGCGGCACCGGCCGCGGTGGACGACGAGAGGCCCTGGATGCCGCCCGGCCGCCCTCCGGGCGTAGGCGGCGGTTTGACGGCAGGCCCTAGAGTTGGGCCCGAACTCCCGGGCGGATCCGGGAAGACCGTAAGCACCACGATCTGCAGGGAGCGCATGACGTGCGGCCGGTAGGCAGCAAGTACCTCCTGGAGGAGCCGCTGGGACGCGGCGCCACCGGCACCGTCTGGCGTGCCCGCCAGCGGGAGGCCGCGGGCGCCGAGGCGGCCGTCGCGGGTGAGCCCGGCGAGACCGTGGCGATCAAGGTCCTGAAGGAGGAGCTCGCCAACGACGCCGACGTCGTGATGCGGTTCCTGCGCGAGCGCTCGGTGCTGCTCCGGCTCACCCACGAGAACATCGTGCGCACCCGCGACCTGGTCGTCGAGGGTGACCTCCTCGCCCTCGTCATGGACCTGGTCGACGGCCCCGACCTGCACCGCTACCTCCGTGAGAACGGCCCGCTCACCCCGGTCGCCGCCGCGCTGCTCACCGCGCAGATCGCGGACGCGCTCGCCGCCAGCCACGCCGACGGCGTCGTCCACCGCGACCTGAAGCCCGCCAATGTCCTGCTCGACGAGCGCGACGGCCAGATGCACCCGATGCTCACCGACTTCGGCATCGCTCGCCTGGCCGACTCCCCGGGGCTCACCCGGACCCATGAGTTCGTCGGCACGCCCGCCTACGTGGCGCCCGAGTCCGCCGAGGGCCGCCCGCAGACCTCCGCCGTCGACATCTACGGCGCGGGCATCCTGCTCTACGAGCTGGTCACCGGCCGTCCGCCGTTCGCCGGCGGCACCGCCCTCGAAGTGCTGCACCGGCACCTCAGCGAGGAGCCCCGCCGCCCCTCCACCGTCCCGGCCCCGCTGTGGACGGTCATAGAGCGCTGCCTGAGCAAGGACCCCGACCGGCGGCCCAGCGCCGAGAACCTGGCCCGCGGCCTGCGCGTCGTCGCGGACGGGATCGGCGTGCACGCCAGCTCCGCCCAGATCGCCGCGGCCGACGGCGTGGGCGCCCTGCTCGCCCCCGACCCGGCGCCCACGGCCGTTCCGCAGACCCCCGGCGCGGCGGACCCGACGCAGGTGCTGCCGAGCAACGCCGGCTCGTACGACCCGAACGCCGCCACCAGCGTCATGCAGCACGCCCCCGGCCAGGGCACGGGCGGGCACGCCGACCCGACCTCGGTCCTGCCGCCCGTGCCGCCGCGCCCGGACGGCCCTCCGCAGCCCGAGGAGCCGCACCCCTGGCAGTCCCAGCTCCGGGCGGCCCGCGACCGCAACGAGCAGACCCAGGTTCAGTACCTCGACCCGGGCCAGGACCCGCTGCGCCGCCGCCCCCAGCGCCCGCAGCCCCAGCAGCCTCAGCAGCCCCAGCGGAGGCAGCAGCCGCCGCCGCATCAGCAGTACCAGCAGCCGCAGCAGCAGTACCCCCAGCACCAGCAGCAGTACCAGCCGCAACCCCAGCCCCAGCCCCAGCGGCAGCAGTACGCGCCCCCACAGCAGCCGGCGCCCCAGCCGCCGGCCCCGCGCCAGCCCCGCGAGCCGAGGCAGCGCAGCGCCAACCCGATGCGGATCCCCGGCCTCGGCTGTCTCAAGGGCTGTCTGTTCACCCTGGTGCTGCTGTTCGTCGCGGGCTGGCTGATCTGGGAGCTGACCCCGCTGCAGGACTGGATCGGCCAGGGCAAGAGCTACTGGCAGGCGATCACCGACACGGTCTCCACCGTCACGGACTGGATCTCGAAACTGGGCGGCGGCGACGGCGGTGGCAGCAGCAGCGGCAACACCGGCCCCTGAGCGCGGTCGCGACATCAGCCCCTGAGCCGTGGCCGGGACACCGGCCTCCGAGGGGCCGCAACACCATCAAATCTGTAGCTATATCGACTTCCGCGGGCCAGTTTCCACCGCATATCGCCCGCGGAAGTGAAGGTTGGCACCATCCCGGGCACTCAACCCCCCGGCCGACGCGTAACTTTGTCGACCGGGGGTCATGAGCGACGGTCCATCGCCAGCCGCTGAGGGAGCAGTCTTGGCACGGAATATCGGCAGCCGGTACACCGCACACCAGATCCTGGGGCGCGGCAGCGCCGGCACGGTCTGGCTCGGCGAGGGGCCCGAGGGCCCGGTGGCCATCAAGCTGCTCCGCGAGGACCTCGCGTCCGACCAGGAACTCGTCGGCCGCTTCGTCCAGGAGCGCACCGCCCTGCTCGGGCTCGACCATCCGCACGTCGTCGCGGTCCGCGACCTCGTGGTGGACGGCAACGACCTGGCACTGGTCATGGACCTGGTACGCGGCACCGACCTGCGCACCCGCCTGGACCGCGAACGCCGCCTCGCCCCCGAGGCCGCGGTGGCGATCATCGCGGACGTCGCCGACGGCCTCGCCGCCGCGCACGCGGCCGGAGTGGTCCACCGCGACGTCAAGCCGGAGAACATCCTGCTCGACATGGAGGGCCCGCTCGGCCCCGGCGGCTCGCACCCCGCGCTGCTCACCGACTTCGGCGTGGCCAAGCTGATCGACACCCCCCGCCGCACCAAGGCCACCAAGATCATCGGCACGCCGGACTACCTGGCCCCCGAGATAGTCGAGGGGCTGCCGCCGCGCGCCGCCGTCGACATCTACGCCCTCGCCACCGTCCTGTACGAACTCCTCGCCGGCTTCACGCCCTTCGGCGGCGGACACCCCGGCGCCGTGCTGCGCCGGCACGTCACGGAGACGGTCGTACCGCTCCCCGGCATCCCCGACGAGCTCTGGCAGCTCCTGGTCCAGTGCCTGGCCAAGGCCCCCGCCTCCCGGCTGCGCGCCTCCGAGCTCGCGGCCCGGCTGCGCGAGCAGCTCCCGCACCTGACCGGCATCCCGCCGCTCGACGTGGACGAGCCGGGCACCGAGCCGGAACCTCAGACGTACGACGAGCAGCAGTACACCCCCGCCCCCGAGGAACCCCGCCGCCGCGGCGCGGTCCCGCTGGTCCCCGGCTCGTCCGCCGACTCCAACCGCGACACCCACACGAGCATGCGCGTCCCGGCCCCCGACGAGCTCTCCGGCGGCCCCCGGGGCACCGCCAGGGCCCCCCGCTCCCCGGGCACGCCCCGCCCCGGCTCCGCCCGCAACAAGTCCGCGGCCGTCCGCAAGCGCCGCCTCACCCTGGGCGCCGCGGCCCTGGTGCTGCTGGTGGCGCTGGGCGTGGGCGGCTGGCTGGCGCTGAGCGACGACGACGCGGGCGCACCCGCGCGGGAGACGGGCAACTCGGCGCCGGGCACGCCCTGACCCGAGGGCTCGGCGAGGAGGCTCCCGGCGGGCCCGGGAGCGGCCGGGGAAGGCGCCCGGCACGCGCCCCCACAGGCGCCCGGCACATGGTCGCGGGGTCCTGATCATGCGGCCCGAGGAACGTCCGTGCCGACAGCCGTTACGCTGGACCCGTGGCAGTCGTCGATATTTCCGAAGAGCTGAAGTCCCTCTCCTCGACCATGGGGTCGATCGAGGCCGTCCTGGACCTGGATGCGCTGAGGGCGGACATCGCCGCGCTCGAGGAGCAGGCGGCAGCGCCTTCCCTCTGGGACGACCCGGAGGCGGCGCAGAAGATCACCAGCAAGCTTTCGCACCTCCAGGCCGAGGTCCGCAAGACCGAGGCCCTCCGCGGCCGGATCGACGATCTCGAAGTCCTCTTCGAGCTCGCCCAGGACGAGGGCGACGCCGACGCCCTGGCCGAGGCCGAGTCCGAGCTGGAGTCGGTCCGCAAGGCGCTGGACGAGATGGAGGTCCGTACGCTCCTCTCCGGCGAGTACGACTCCCGCGAGGCGCTGGTCAACATCCGGGCCGAGGCCGGTGGCGTGGACGCGGCCGACTTCGCCGAGAAGCTCCAGCGCATGTACATCCGCTGGGCCGAGCGGCACGGGTACAAGACCGAGGTCTACGAGACGTCGTACGCGGAAGAGGCCGGCATCAAGTCGACCACCTTCGCCGTCCAGGTGCCGTACGCCTACGGCACGCTCTCCGTCGAGCAGGGCACCCACCGGCTCGTCCGGATCTCGCCCTTCGACAACCAGGGCCGCCGCCAGACGTCCTTCGCGGGCGTCGAGGTGCTGCCGGTGGTCGAGCAGACCGACCACATCGAGATCGACGAGTCCGAGCTGCGCGTGGACGTGTACCGCTCGTCGGGCCCCGGTGGCCAGGGCGTCAACACCACGGACTCCGCGGTCCGCCTGACCCACCTCCCGACCGGCATCGTCGTCTCGTGCCAGAACGAGCGCTCGCAGATCCAGAACAAGGCATCCGCGATGAACGTCCTCCAGGCGAAGCTCCTCGAACGCCGACGCCAGGAGGAGCAGGCCAAGATGGACGCCCTCAAGGGCGACGGCGGAAACTCCTGGGGCAACCAGATGCGGTCGTACGTCCTGCACCCGTACCAGATGGTCAAGGACCTGCGTACGGAGTTCGAGATGGGCAACCCGGAAGCGGTCTTCAACGGCGAGATCGACGGCTTCCTGGAAGCGGGCATCCGCTGGCGCAAGCAGCGGGAGAAGTAGGAACAGCAAGCGTTCACGGCGGTGCCGGAATCCCCACGGGGTCTCCGGCACCGCCGCTTTTCGTCGGCCGCACGGGGCCGTTCCCGAAGGGGAGTTGAGGCTTCGGGTTGCGCGGGAGCTGTGGCGAGTGCGTCACAGTCGTGACTCCGAATGAAGACCAACTGCGAATAAAGCAGTGCATATTGCACGGAACGGCCTTGACGTAGTCCTTAACTGTGGACAGGGTGCTAGGGCAGCATGCGTATGTCTGGGACGGGTGTGAACGGGGGCGGGCGGCATGACCACGGCTCCAAGTGGCGCTGCTCGGAGCGAACCCCGCAGAGCCGGGGCCCGCATATGGCTGCTCCACTGACGAGAACAGCTACTGGGGGTAGCAGCACATGACGAAGAAGACGCGACTGCGCGTCGCGCGGATCGCCGCCGGTGCGGTCATCGCCGCCGGCGCCTCGCTCACTGCCGCCGGTGCGGCATCGGCGGTCGGTATCGGTGTCGACCTCGGCGTCGTCTCCGCGAAGGCGGAGGTCGACGAGGGCGGCCTGGGCATCGACGCCGGCATCAAGGCGCCCGCGGCTAGCACCGACGGTGCCGACATCGGCGGCGGCGTCGACGCCGGTACGGACGCGGGCACGGATGCCGGTACGGACGCTGGCACCGACGCGGGTACGGACGCCGGGACCGACGCGGGTACGGACGCCGGGACCGACGCGGGTACGGACGCCGGGACCGACGCCGGGACCGACGCTGGTACGGACGCTGGCACCGACGCCGGGACCGACGCCGGGACCGACGCTGGTACGGACGCTGGCACCGACGCCGGGACCGACGCGGGCACCGACGCCGGGACCGACGCTGGCACCGACGCCGGCACCGACAACGGTGGCCAGGACAACGGCGGCAACGGCAACAACGGTGGCAACGGCAACGGCGGCCAGGACAACGGCGGCAACGGCAACGGCGGCAACGGCAACGGTGGCCACCAGTCCGGCGGCAACGGCAACGGCGGCACGGACAACGGCGGCACGGACAACGGCGGCACCTCCGGCAACGGCGGCACCACCGGCTCCGCCACCGGTGGCGACGACGCCTGCACCGTCGACCTCGACGGCGCGAACTGCGCGGACAACACCACCCCCGACTCCGCCGGCAACCAGCCGGTCGAGCAGGGCAAGGGCAAGGACGAGCTCGCCGAGACCGGTGCCGCCGAGACCACGTTCCTGCTGGTCGGCGCCGCGACGATGATTGCCGGAGGCATCGGCTTCCGGGTCATGCCGCGCCTGATGGGCAGCCGTTCGGTCGCCTAAGGGTCACCTGCGGTAACAGATAGGCACAGAGGGGCCCGGGACGCCGATCGGCATCCCGGGCCCCTCCGCGTACACGTCCCGACGCCTGCGGGCGGTCCGGTGGAGCGCGCGGCTACGCGGTCTGGTGCGCCAGCAGCGCCAGCGCGCCCAGCAGCACCACCAGCAGGGCCACCAGCATCGCCGGGTTCAGCCCGGCGAACATTCCCTGCTCCTGTTCCTGCTGCAGCCGCGCGCGGCTTGCCCGGCACACGGGGCAACGGCCCTCGTTGACGGGTGCCGCGCAGTTCGCGCACACCAGTCGGTCATAGGTCATGCGCTTTCCTCCTCCCGCGCGGCGGAGCCGCATACGCTTTCTCTCCGCACAACGCTCATGGAAACGCAACCGTTCCCCCTACCACTGTGCCAGCTCGCGCGGATTTCGGCGCGGCCCGCCGGACATCACCCGATCCATAGTGCTTCGGACCTGCTTCGCACCGGCTTCCGACCGATCCCGTTCCGCCATAAAACGCCCATCCTCGGACGCGCGCCTGCACGCCTCAGTCCGGGTCGCGTAGTGTCACGCACACCTACTCCCGGCCGACCGTGGTGCATCCGTGATCCGATTCGACAACGTCTCCAAGACCTACCCGAAGCAGAGCCGTCCCGCTCTACGGGATGTGTCTCTCGATATCGAGAAGGGCGAGTTCGTCTTCCTGGTGGGCTCATCCGGCTCCGGCAAGTCCACCTTCATGCGACTCATCCTCCGCGAGGAGCGTGCCAGCCAGGGCATGGTCCACGTCCTGGGCAAGGACCTCGCGCGCCTGTCCAACTGGAAGGTGCCGCACATGCGGCGCCAGCTGGGCACCGTGTTCCAGGACTTCAGGCTCCTGCCCAACAAGACCGTTGCGGAGAACGTGGCGTTCGCGCAGGAGGTCATCGGCAAGCCGCGCGGAGAGATCCGCAAGGCGGTGCCCCAGGTTCTCGACCTGGTCGGCCTCGGCGGCAAGGAGGACCGGATGCCCGGTGAGCTCTCCGGTGGTGAGCAGCAGCGCGTGGCGATCGCGCGGGCGTTCGTGAACCGCCCCATGCTGCTGATCGCGGACGAGCCGACCGGCAACCTCGACCCGCAGACCTCCGTCGGCATCATGAAGCTGCTGGACCGGATCAACCGGACCGGCACCACCGTGATCATGGCGACCCACGACCAGAACATCGTCGACCAGATGCGCAAGCGCGTCATCGAGCTGGAGAAGGGCCGTCTCGTACGCGACCAGGCCCGCGGCGTCTACGGCTACCAGCACTGAGCACCGAGCACTGAAAGGACGCCATGCGCGCCCAGTTCGTCCTGTCGGAGATCGGCGTCGGCCTCCGTCGCAACCTCACGATGACCTTCGCCGTCGTCGTCTCCGTCGCCCTCTCGCTCGCCCTGTTCGGCGGCGCGCTGCTCATGCGCGAGCAGGTCAGCACGATGAAGGACTACTGGTACGACAAGGTCAACGTCTCGATCTTCCTCTGCAGCAAGAGCGATGTGACCTCGACTCCCAAGTGCGCCAAGGGCGCTGTCACCGCGGAGCAGAAGAAGCAGATCCAGACCGACCTCGACAAGATGGACGTCGTCGACACGGTCACGTACGAGTCCGCCGACCAGGCGTACAAGCACTACCAGGACCAGTTCGGCGACTCGCCCATGGCGAGCAACATCACGCCGGACCAGATGCAGGAGTCCTACCGGGTCAAGCTCCACGACCCGAAGAAGTACAAGGTCGTCGCCACCGCCTTCGCCGGCCGTGACGGGGTGCAGTCCGTCCAGGACCAGAGAAGCATCCTGGACAACCTCTTCCAGCTGATGAACGGCATGAACGTGGCCGCACTCTTCGTCATGGCGCTGATGCTGGTCATCGCGTTGATGCTGATCGTGAACACCGTCCGGGTGTCCGCGTTCAGCCGGCGGCGCGAGACGGGCATCATGCGGCTGGTGGGGGCCTCCGGCTTCTACATCCAGATGCCGTTCATCATGGAGGCCGCGTTCGCCGGTCTCATCGGCGGTGTCCTGGCCTGCGTGATGCTGCTGGCGGGCCGGTACTTCCTGATCGACGGCGGCCTGGCGCTCCAGAGCAAGCTGAATCTGATCGACTTCATCGGCTGGGACGCGGTCTTCACCAAGCTGCCCCTGGTCCTGGCAATCGGCCTGCTGATGCCCGCCGTTGCCGCGCTCTTCGCGCTCCGCAAGTACCTCAAGGTGTGACAAGCGCCCCCTCGGTGCGCGGCCAACCGGCCGTGCGCCGAGGGGGCGTTGTCCTAGACTCGGCGACATGTCGGGCCCCACGCAGTGTTTCGGGCCCCGCGGCGTCCGCCGCGGGGCTGCTCTGACATTGGTCTTCGCGGGCGTGCTGGCCACCGGGGCGGTCACCGGCTCGCTGCCCCGCGGCGGCGCGAAGTCCGAGGCCCTGGCGAGCCGTTCCGTCGCCTCCACCGTCGACCAGGACGAGGTGGCCGACGCCGCCGCGCGGGCCGTGGCCGACGGCAAGTCCGGCAAGGAGGCGGCCGAGGAGGTCGTCAGCCGCAGCGGCGACCGCTGGGGCGCGGTGTACGACGAGCGGCAGTACGAGGAGTTCGAGCAGGCCCTGGACGGCTCGTACACCGGTGTCGGGATCGCCGCGAAGCGCTCCGCCGACGGGCAGGTCGAGGTGGCCCGGGTGCAGCCCGGCGGCCCCGCCGACCGGGCCGGCATCGAGCCCGGGGACCTGCTCCGCACGATCGACGGCCACCGGGTCGACAAGCGCCCCGTCGCCGAGGTCGTCGCCCTGCTGCGCGGAGACCGTACGGAGGCCGCCGCGGGCTCCACCGTCGTCCTGGGCATCGGGCGCGGCGCCCGCCTGCGGACCGAGACGCTGCACCGGGCCAGACTCACCACCGACCCCGTGACCGTGCGACGACTCGGCCCCCCTCGTTCCGCCGCCTCCTCCTCGTCCTCCCCCTCGTCCTCCTCCGGGGCCGTGATGATCGAGGTCGACTCGTTCACCAGGGGCTCGGGCGCCAAGGTCCGTGACGCGGTCCGGGACGCGCCGTCGGACGCCGGGGTGCTCCTGGACCTGCGCGGAAACTCCGGCGGCCTGGTCGCCGAGGCCGTCACCGCCGCCTCCGCCTTCCTGGACGGCGGCCTGGTCGCCACGTACGACGTGCACGGCGAGCAGCGCGCCCTGTACGCGCAGCCGGGCGGCGACACCGGCCGCCCCCTCGTCGTCCTGGTCGACGGCGGCACGATGAGCGCCGCCGAACTCCTCACCGGCGCGCTCCAGGACCGGGGCCGCGCCGTCACCGTCGGCTCACGGACCTTCGGCAAGGGCTCGGTCCAGATGCCGAGCAAGCTCCCGGGCGGATCGGTGGCCGAGCTGACCGTGGGCCACTACCGCACTCCGGCCGGGCGCACCGTCGAGGAACACGGCATCACCCCGGACCTCGCGGTCGGCTCGAAGGCCGAGCAGCGGGCCGAGACGGTATTGAGTGGCCTCGGGGGTGGGTCGTAGTGCGAAAATGGCCGCACTATGGCTAAGGAAAAGGACACAGGGCGCAAGCTCATCGCGCAGAACAAGAAGGCGCGGCACGACTACCACATCCTCGACACCTACGAGTGCGGCCTCGTGCTCATGGGCACCGAGGTCAAGTCACTGCGGCTGGGCCGGGCCTCCCTGGTGGACGGCTTCGTCCAGATCGACGGCGGCGAGGCATGGCTGCACAACATCCACGTGCCCGAGTACGTGCAGGGGACCTGGACCAACCACTCGGCCAAGCGGAAGCGCAAGCTGCTGATGCACCGGGCCGAGATCGACAAGCTGGAGTCGAAGTCGGGCGAGACGGGCCACACGATCGTGCCGCTCGCGCTGTACTTCAAGGACGGCCGGGTCAAGGTCGAGATCGCCCTCGCCAAGGGCAAGAAGGAGTTCGACAAGCGCCAGACCCTCCGCGAGAAGCAGGACACGAGGGAGACCAACCGCGCGATCGCGGCGGCGCGCAGGCGCCAGCGGAGCGCGTAGCACCGGCTCGGGCAGCCGGTGGCAGGAATAGGCTGGCATCGTCGCGCGTTGGTCACGTACGATGGCACTGCACCTCACAGCAGGTGCACGCATTGAAAACAAAACATGGGGATGATCGGTTTCGACAGCGGATGTCGAAGCAGGGGAAGCGTGTCGAGGAAGCGGCAATGATCTCGTAAACCATATGTCGCAACCAATAATCGCCAACACCAAGCGCGATTCCTTCGCCCTCGCTGCCTAAGTAGCGACTTGCGAAGTGTCAGCCCGGGGGTGATCCCGACCCGGATCCTGGCATCATCAAGGGATCTAAACTTCTAGACCCGGTCACGGGGCCTAGAAGGAAATCAAACAGTGACTGAGCCCGTCGGAGACTTGTTCGCGTGATTTCCGGGGCTGAGAAAAGCGCAGCGAACTGCACACGGAGAAGCCCTGATTCTGCACCGTTGGACGCGGGTTCGATTCCCGCCATCTCCACAATTCCCATGTGAACGAGGACCCCGTTGCCCACCGGCAGCGGGGTCCTCGTTCTTGTGCCGGTCATCGGCCCCGGGGATGCTTTTGCCGGTCACCGTCCCCGGGGTGCCCGGACCCCGGCCGCCGTGACGGCCAGTGCCAGGCCTGCCGCGCAGACCGGTACGACGTAGCCCGTCACCCGGCCCGTGTGCTCGACCATCCAGCCGCCGGTCGCCGAACCCGCGGCGATTCCGCCCAGCAGTGCGGTCACGGCCAGCGTCATGCCCTCGTTCAACTGGCTCTCCGGAGTGAGGCGTTGCACCAGGGTCATCCCGGTGACCATGGTCGGTGCCGTCGCCGCGCCGGCCAGCAGCAGCGCGCCGGCGAGGGCGAGCAGTGAGCCGGTCGAGGCGGCGGCGAGCAGCGGCAGGGACATCAGGGCCGTCATTCCGGTCAGGCAGACCAGCAGCCGGCGCCGGATGTCGGCGGCCGGGCGCAGCGAGCCGTACAGCAGGCCCGCCACGCACGAGCCGGCCGCCTGGAGCGCCAGGATCGCGCCTCCGGCGTGGGCGATCGTGACGACCTCCATCGCGCCGAAGACCGCGCCGGTGGCGAGGAAGGCGGCGAGCAGCGCGGGCATGCCCCGGGTGCGGAGCGGGGAGCCCGCGTGGGTGCGGGGTGCCACCGGTGGTTCGGTGGCGCGCTGGGCGGCGAAGATCAGGACGCCGGTCATCAGCAGGATCGCCCCGACGAGCGTTCCGGCTTCCGGGAAGAGCGCCGCGCACAGCAGTGCGGCGAGGGCCGGGCCGAGCATGAAGCAGAGTTCGTCGGCGGCCTGTTCGAAGGAGTTCGCGGTGTGCAGGGCGGCCGGGTCGCCCCGGTGCAGATGGGCCCAGCGGGCCCGGGACATTCCGCCGGTGTTGGGGGTGGTGGCGGTCGCGGCGTAGGAGGCGAAGAGGGTCCAGGCCGGGGCGTCGTAGTGGACGCAGAGCAGCAGGGCGAGCGAGCCGAGCGCGGCGATCGCGGTGGCGGGCACCGCGATCCTGGCCTGCCCGTACCGGTCGACGAGCCGGGCCGTCCAGGGGGCGACCACCGCCGTGGCGGCGAGGCCGGTCGCGGTGACGGCTCCGGCCAGGGCGTACGAGCCGCGCGACCCGGCGATCATGATGACCGCGCTGACGCTGAACATCCCCATGGGCAGCCTGGCGATCAGATTGCCCACGGTGAAGGCGCGGGCGCCCGGGGTGGCGAGCAGCCTGCGGTACGGGTTGGTGGAGGCCCGCCGGGCGGGGGCGGTGCGCTGGGCGATGACCAGCAGGTCACCGGAGACGGTGAGCAGGGGGTCGGTGGCGGGGTTTCTCTCGTACGGCATGGAGCAAGCCTCCGGGCAGGCGGTCCCCGGGGTCCAACACCTTCTCCGCGCCGATTGACGCATCTGTGTTGTAAATTCTGGTGTGGCCTCCTCCGCTGACGATACGAGCACCCGGACGCGTACCGCCCATGCCCATACCGACCCCCGGCTGCTCCGCGCCTTCGTCGTGGTGGCCGAGGAGCTGCACTTCACCCGCGCCGCCGCCCGGCTCTACATCGCCCAGCAGGCACTGAGCCGTGACATCCGCCGGCTGGAGCGCGAACTGGGCGCGGAACTGTTCGTACGGACCACCCGGCAGGTCGCCCTCACCGCCGACGGCGAGCGGCTGCTGCCGTACGCGCGACGGGTGCTGGACGCGCACGCCGACCTCGCCGCCGCCTTCGCCGACCCGGCGGCCCGGCCGCTCTTCGTCGACCTCAACACCGACGGCATGGCGGCCGCCCGGGTACTCGCCCGCGCCCGCGAACTGGCTCCGGAGTGCGAGCTCATGGCCCGGTTCGAGAGCGGCCTGACCTGGGCCGCGGACGAGATCCTCGCCGGGCGGCTCGATGTCTCCTTCGGCCGCGCCGCCGGTCTCGACCCCTCGGTACGAGCCCGGCTGGCCACACAGCCGGTGCGGTACGAGCCGATGGCCGTGCTGCTCCCCGACGACCACCCGCTCGCCGCGCGCGAGGCCGTCGCGCTCGACGACCTGGCCGGTGAGACCGTCTACGCGGGCGCCGGGAACCCGCGCACGAAGGAGTGGACGGACTTCGCCCGGCTGCTCTTCGCCGAGCGGGGCATCGAACTGGCGCCGCCCGCCCCGCTCGCCATAGGCGTGGCGGAGTTCCAGCGGGTCATGGCCAAGTCCCGGCACCCGGTGCTCGCCGTCGTCGACTTCCCCCCGGTGCCGGGCACCGTGGTGCGTCCGCTGGTCCGGCCGGTGCCGCTCTCGCCGCTCCTGCTGGTCTGGCGCAAGGGGCTGCGCCACCCGGGCCTCGACGCCCTGCGCGAGGCCGCGGCCCGGCTGGGCTCCGCGGAGGGCTGGCTGGTGCGCCCCGCCGACACCTGGCTTCCCGGGCCGGACGAGGCACTGATGCTGGAGCCCGGCTGAGCCGGCTCGTACGCGCTGCGTGCGCTGAACTGCTCGTACGTGCTGCGTGCGCTGAACTGCTCGTACGTGCTGCGTGCGCTGAACTGCTCGTACGTGCTGCGTGCGCTGAACTGCTCGTACGTGCTGCCTGCGGCTGACCTGCTCGTACGTGCTGCGTGCGGTTGAGCCCGCTCGTACGCGCTGTGTGCGGTATACCTTCGGCGGGCCGGGTACGGGTACGGCCGTTCGGTGCCGGGTGACGTAACCGGCGGGAAATACGGGTGAACCAGCCCTGTCACGCATCATTGGCAGGCTCGCCCCTCGGCATCATCGGGCAGCAGCGGGACGAGAGCCGGGAAGACCACATGCACGAGGACGAACAGCACGGCCCCCTCGCGGGCTTCACCGTCGGGGTCACCGCCGCACGGCGCGCGGAGGAGTTCGGCGCGCTGCTGGAACGCCGGGGCGCCGTGGTCCTGCACGCACCCGCCCTGCGGATCGTGCCGCTCGCCGACGACGGCGAACTGCTCGCCGCCACCCGCGCAATCGTCGACACCGCCCCCGACGTGGCCGTCGTCACCACCGCGGTCGGCTTCCGCGGCTGGATCGAGGCAGCAGGGGGCTGGGGCCTGGGCGAACGGCTGTCGGCGGCCCTGGGCGGCGCCGAACTGCTGGCCCGGGGCCCCAAGGTCAAGGGCGCCGTCCGGGCCGCCGGGCTGACCGAGACGTGGTCACCCGCCTCCGAGTCCATGGCCGAGGTACTGGACCGGCTCCTGGCCGAGGGCGTGGCGGGCCGCCGCATCGCCCTCCAGCTGCACGGCGAACCCCTTCCCGGCTTCATCGAGTCGCTGCGCGCCGCGGGCGCCGAGGTCCTCGCCGTACCCGTCTACCGCTGGACGGACCCCGAGGACATCGCCCCGCTCGACCGGCTGCTCGACACCACCCTCGCCCGCGGCCTGGACGCGCTCACCTTCACCAGCGCCCCGGCCGCCGCCTCCCTGCTCGGCCGGGCCGAGAAGCGCGGGCTGCTCCCGGAGCTCCTGAGCGCACTGCGCGAAGACGTCCTCGTGGCCTGCGTCGGACCGGTCACCGCCCAGCCCCTGCAGGCCAGGGGCATCGGCACCGTCCAGCCGGAACGCTTCCGGATCGCCCCGCTCGTCCAGCTGCTCTGCCAGGAACTCCCCGCCAGGGCCCCGGCGTTGCCGGTCGCCGGGCACCGGGTCGAGATCCGGGGCCATGCCGTGACCGTCGACGGGGAGCCGCGCCCGGTGCAGCCCGCCGGTATGGCCCTGCTGCACGCCCTGGCCCGCCGGCCGGGCTGGGTGGTGTCCCGCGCCGATCTGCTGCGCGCGCTGCCCGGCGGCGGCACCGACGAGCACGCGGTGGAGACGGCCATGGCGCGGCTGCGCACGGCACTGGGTGCGCCCCGGATCGTCCAGACGGTCGTCAAACGCGGCTACCGGCTGGCGCTGGACACGGCGGAGGGCGGCGAGGGCCGCCGCCGAGGCTGCTCCTGAGCCCGCCCCTGAGACCGCTGCCGCAGGTGCTCCGCTGTCAGTGCCGCTTGGTAGAACGGGGGCAGGCAGGAAAGACCGGCGGAAGGGGGCCCCGTGGGTACCTGGGGCAGCGGGAATTTCGACAGTGACACGGCGGCGGACCATCTGTCGGGCATCACCGGACGGCTCGTCTCGGAGATCGAGGAGGCGATGGCCGGTGACCCGGTCGGCCTGGAGCCCGACGAGTACGACGGCGTCGCCGTGCCGTGCAACGTCGAGCTGCTGTGCCTGATGGCGGAGCAGAACCACGTCGGCGCGAGCGTGCCGGAGCCGGTGGTGGCCGAGGGCTGGAAGAAGACGTTCATGGACGTGTGGGAGCGGACCATCGACGACCTGGAGCCCGAGCCGGAGTACAAGGAGGACAGACGAGCGGAGCTGATCCGCACCTTCGACCGGCTGATAGCCCTGGCAGAGCAGGCGCACACGGCGCAGTAAGGGGGCGCGAGGGGGGATCGCACCGGGATAGCGTGCCGGGATGACTCAGGACATCCACCGGCTCGACGCGGAGGTACGGCTCCGCCCCGCCGCCCCGGCCGACGCCGCCTCCCTCGCCGTCTCGCTGACCCGCAGCCGTGCGTACATGGAGCGCTGGGAGCCCGTACGGCCCGACTTCTTCTACACCGAGCAGGGTCAGTCGGAGCGGCTGGCCGCGATGTTCGCGGACCGCGACGCGGGGCGGGTGATGCCCTGGGTGCTCGCCGACGAGGAGGACCGCGCGATCGGCGCGTTCAACCTGAACGGCATCGTGCTCGGGCCGCTGCGCAGCGGGACGCTCGGGTACTGGGTCGACGTCGAGTACGCGGGCCGCGGTCTCGCCACGGCCGCCGTGGAGCGGATCTGCGAGCTGGCCAGGGACGAGCTGCACCTGCACCGGGTGGAGGCGGGGACGGTACTGGACAACTTCGCCTCGCAGCGGGTGCTCGCCAAGTGCGGCTTCGAGCAGTTCGGGATGGCCCCGCGCTACCTCCACATCAACGGCGAATGGCGTGACCACTGCCTGTTCCAGCGGATCCTGCACGACGGTCCGCCCACGGGCTGACCAGCTGCACGCTTCCGGTACGCAGCCGCGTGTGCCGGTGCCCGTCCACTGGCCAGGGCGGCCGCGCCGGAAGTACCTCCACGAAGCCGTACCCGCTCTTCTCCGCGACCCGGCAGGACGCCTCGTTGTCCAGTCGGTGCATCAGGTCCAGGCGCGTCAGTCCGTCCCCGGCGAACGCCTCGAACGCCCAGTCGCCGAGCGCCCCGAGCGCCAGTGGCGCGATCCCTCGGCCGCGTGCGGGCGCCGCCGTCCAGTAGCCGACCTCCGCGCTGCCGGTGCCCGGTGCGGGGTACTTGAGCGCCACATTTCCGACCAGTTCGCCGTCGCGATCGCGGTCCACCACCGCGAAGCTGAAGTAGCTGCCGGACTCCCAGCCCTCCTGCCGCACCCGCAGCCACTGCTCCGCCTCCGCCTCGTCCGTGACCTGGGAACGCAGCATGGCGCGCATCGCGGGATCGCGGTACGCCTCGATCAGTGCCGGGAGGTCCGCGGCCAGCCAGGGCCTGAGCAGGAGCGGGCCGGCCGAGAGGGTGTCGGTGGTGGCGTGATCGTCGTCCATCCGGCAACCGTACGGCCCATGTCCCCGGACACCGCGCGGCAGCAGGGGTTCCGGGCTCGCCCCGCGAGGAGCACTCTGGGGGAGACCCCACCGGTGACCCCGAGGCGGTGACATGCGCATGGCGGCCAAGAGCTCGTGCGACTGGCGGTTCGACTCCGGTCGGCCCTGCCTCGACCTCGTGGCGACCGGGGTCGGAACCACCGGCGCGTGCGAACTGCTCGACTGCGCCGAGCGGTTGGCCGACTGGCTGCTCGCCGCCGGACTCGTACCGGACGGCACGTGCCTCGACGCCGTGGACGAGAGCTGGGTGGTGCGTTTCCGGCAGCTGCGGACCGGCGTCGAACGGCTGCTGACCGCCGAGTTGGGCGGCCGTGGCGCCGGGGGCGCCCTGGACCGGGTCAACGCGCTCGCTGCCGAGGCGCCACCGGGTCTGCGGGCCGTGCGCGGCAGGAGCGGCAAGCTGGTACGGACACTGAGCGCCGATCCCGAGTGCGGGGCGCTGCTGGCCGCCGTGGCCCGTGACGCCGTCGAACTCCTCACCGACCCCGTGGCCCGCGCCGGACTGCGCCGCTGCGAGGCGGACAACTGCCGCCGCCTCTACCTGGACACCTCACGCGGCCGGCGGCGCCGCTGGTGCTCCGGCGAGGTCTGCGGGAACCGTGAGCGGGTGGCCCGGCACCGGCGTCGGGTGGCGGCCGTGGCGGTGCCGGACGCGGCGGTCCCGTAAGGAAACCCGAGCCAGGTTTGAACGGATCGCGGTCCGCCCCCGTATTCGATGACCTAGGAGCTCCACAGGGTCTCGACCGGGAGGTTCGGGTGCGCAAGGATGCGGCCGTGGCCGATGATCGTCCGCACAGGGCTCGGCACCGCGACGGGCAGACACAGCCGCCACCACCCCAGCCTTCCGCGCCCGAGCCTCCGCCCTCGTCACCTTCCGCCGTCCCGGACGAGGAGCTGATGCGGGCGCTCTACCGGGAGCATGCCGGGCCCCTGTTCGCCTACGTGCTCCGGCTGGTCGCCGGTGACCGGCAGCGCGCCGAGGACGTGGTGCAGGAGACGCTCATCCGCGCCTGGAAGAACGCCGGACGGCTGGGCAGCGCCACCGGATCGGTCCGGCCCTGGCTGGTGACGGTCGCCCGGCGCATCGTCATCGACGGCCACCGCAGCCGGCAGGCCCGGCCGCCCGAGGTCGATCCGTCGCCGCTGGAGGCCGTTCCGGCGGAGGACGAGATGGAGAAGGCGCTGTGGCTGATGACACTGTCCGAGGCGCTCGACGATCTGACCGCCGCGCACCGGGAAGCCCTGATCGAGACCTACTTCAAGGGCCGCACGGTCGGCGAGGCGGCCGAGGTGCTGGGCGTTCCGAGCGGGACGGTACGGTCGCGGGTCTTCTACGCACTGCGCTCGATGAAGCTCGCGCTGGAGGAGAGGGGGATCACGGCATGAACGACGACCACGAGTGGGAGCCCTTCGGACCCGGTCCGGCCGGGCCCTGCGGCCGCCCCGGCCCCGTTGGTCACGCGGCCGACGCCGCCGGGCACGACGCCGCCGGCGCGTACCTCCTCGGTGTTCTCGACGACGCCGAGGCGTCCGCCTTCGAGGCGCACCTCGCCGACTGCGACCTGTGCGCCGCCCGGCTCGACGAGCTCGCAGCCCTGGGGCCCGTGCTCGCGAGGGTCTCCGTGTCCCCGGGCGCCCCCGCCGCCCGCTACGTACCGGGGCAGCCCGGCCCCCGCGTGCTGGAGCGGCTGCTCGACGAGGTGAGCGCCGGGCGGGCCCGGCGCAGGCGCCGCTCCATCTGGCTGGTGGCGGCGGCGGTGGCACTGATCATCGGCGGCCCGGTGGCCGTGGTCCTGGCGAGCGGCGACGACGGCCCGACGACACGGGCGGCCGAACCGTACCCCACCAGCCCCACCAGTCCCACCAGCCCCGCCGGAGACTCCGTGGACTCCGGGGACGCCTCCGTCGGCCGCATGCCGGAGAAGGTGCGGGCCACCGACCCCGTCACCCGGGTCGACGCCACGATCGGCATGGCGAGGAAGCCCTGGGGCACCAGCACCGTGCTGGAGCTCAGGAACGTCAAGGGCCCGCAGAAATGCCGGCTGATCGCGGTGTCGAAGACCGGTGAGGAGGAGGTCGTCTCCTCCTGGTCCGTGCCGGAGTGGGGATACGGCATCGAGGGCTCCACGTACCCGGGAGCGCGATACCCGCTCCAGGTCTCCGGCGGCGCCGCCATGGGCCGGGGCGACATCGACCATTTCGAGGTGCGTACGTTCGACGGCAGGCGGCTGGTCGAGGTCGATGCCTGACCGAGATCCCGGGCAGACCATTTCGAGACGCGCGGCAGGTGCGCGGCGGGTCCCCCTTCGCATAAGGTTGACGGCTGCCCAATGCACGTCAGAAGGGGGCCTCGGTGGCCGCGCAGGATGCCGCTGTCGATTCGTTGCGGGACCGGGAAATCGGTGTCGAGCAGGAACATCTCGACCGTGTGTACCACCGCCTTGAGGAGAAGATCCACGAGGCGGAATTTCTCATGAATGACGCCGTCAAGCGCGGCCAGGTCGGTACGCCTGGGGCGCTCGCCGAGCGCGACGCCCAGGTGTTCCGGGCCGGAATCCACCTGAACCGGCTGAACAGCGAGTTCGAGGACTTCCTCTTCGGCAGGATCGACCTGCTGCTCGGCAAGGACGGCGTACGCGGTCCGGACGGCGCGTACACCTCCGTCGAACCGGCCGAGGACGCGGTACGCGACGACCTGTCGGCCGATATCGCGGAGACGCTGCACATCGGCCGGATCGGGGTCCTCGACTCCGACTACGCGCCGCTGGTCATCGACTGGCGCGCGCCGGCCGCCGCACCGTTCTACCGGTCGACGCCGAAGGAACCCGGCAGGGTCGTACGCCGCCGGGTCATCCGCTCCAAGGGCCGCAAGGTCCTCGGGGTCGAGGACGACCTGATGCGCCCCGAGCTGACCGCGCACCTGGACGGCGACAAGCTGCCCGTCATCGGCGACGGCGCCCTGATGGCGGCGCTCGGCCAGGCCCGCAGCCACACCATGCGCGACATCGTCTCCTCCATCCAGGCCGAACAGGACCTGGTGATCCGGGCCCCCGCCGCCTCGGTCACCGAGGTCTCCGGCGGCCCCGGCACCGGCAAGACGGCCGTCGCCCTGCACCGCGCCGCGTACCTCCTCTACCAGGACCGGCGGCGTTACGCGGGCGGCATCCTCGTCGTCTCGCCGACCCCGCTCCTGGTCGCGTACACCGAGGGCGTGCTGCCCTCGCTGGGCGAGGAGGGGCAGGTCGCGATCCGCGCCGTCGGCTCGCTCTCCGACGAGGCGGCCGGCGTCGAGGGCGCCACCACCTACGACGAACCCGCCGTCGCCCGGATCAAGGGCTCCTCCCGGATGCTCCAGGTGCTGCGCAGGGCGTCCCGGGGCGCGCTGGAACAGCCCGGCACCTCCCGCAAGGCGGCGGCGGACCGGGACGGCCAGCTGTCCTTCGGCGACGAAGGGGCGGACGCGACCCCCGCCACCCCCACCCGGCTGCGGGTCGTCGCGTTCGGCGCCCGCGTCGAGCTGAACGCCGACGAGCTCCACCGCATCCGGCAGTCCGTCCTCGGCGGCACCGCACCGGTCAACCTGCTGCGCCCGCGCGCCCGCAGACTGCTGCTGGACGCCCTGTGGAACAAGTCCTCGGGCCGGGGCCGCTACACCGACCCCGAGCTCGCTGCCGAACTGCGCTCCTCCTTCGACGAGGACGTCTCCACCGAGACGGACTTCCTCGACTTCCTGAACGCCTGGTGGCCCGAGCTCACCCCGCGCGGGGTGCTCGCGGCGATGGCCGACGAGAAGCGGCTCGGCCGCTGGGCCCGCCGGGTGCTCAACCAGGGCGAGGTGCGCCGTTTTGTGCGCTCCCTGAAGCGGCTCGACAGCGCGGGGAACGGGCCGCTGTCGGTGCACGACGTGGCCATCCTCGACGAGCTCCAGACGCTTCTGGGCACCCCGCACCGGCCGAAGAAGAAGCGCGAACTCGACCCGCTGGACCAGCTCTCCGGTCTGGAGGAGCTGATGCCGCAGCGCGAGGAGACGCAGCGCGAGCGCGCCGAGCGGCTGGCGGCGGAGCGTACGGAGTACGCGCACGTCATCGTCGACGAGGCGCAGGACCTGACGCCCATGCAGTGGCGGATGGTCGGCCGTCGCGGCAGGCACGCCACCTGGACGATCGTCGGGGACCCGGCGCAGTCCTCCTGGTCCGACCCGGACGAGGCCGCCCGCGCGCGCGACGAGGCGCTCGGCAACCGGCCGCGCCGCCGTTTCACCCTCACGGTCAACTACCGCAACCCGGCGGAGATCGCCGAGCTGGCCTCGAAGGTCCTGGCGCTGGCGATGCCCGGGATGGAGTCCCCGTCCGCGGTCCGCTCCACCGGAGTGAAGCCGCGCTTCGAGACGGTACGCGACGGCGACCTGGCCGCCTCGGTGCGCGAGGAGGCGCGGCGGCTGCTCGGCGAGGTCGACGGCACGGTGGGCGTGGTCGTCGCGATGAACCGCCGGGCCCAGGCCCGCGCCTGGCTCGCCGAGCTCGGCGAGCGGGTGGTGGCGCTGGGCAGCCTGGAGGCGAAGGGACTGGAGTACGACGCCACGGTGGTCGTCTCGCCCGCGGAGATCGCGGACGAGTCCCCGGCGGGCCTGCGGGTGCTGTACGTGGCGCTGACGCGTGCGACACAGCAGCTCACGGTGGTCTCGGGGGAGCGGGACCTGCCCGACGAGGACGGCGTCCCGGACCTGCTGAGGGACTGATCGCCTGTTTTCCGGGTCAACCTGTGCCGCGGGGAATCACTTCTTCGGGGTCTTTGTTAGCCTGGTGTCGGCACCGGCTCGATCCAAGCCCCCGGGCCCAACCTTCGTCGCTACGAGCGACCACTTGCCGCGAGGCGAGCATGGCGGGTCGGTGCCGCTTGACCCGTACGACAGACCCGCGTCACCTCTTGGTGGCGCGGGTCTGTTCGTGTTTCCGGGCTTGCACCGCAGTTCCGGGGCTTCCGCCGGAGATTTGGGGCTTCCGCTGGAGCCCTCATATCTCGTATGGTGGAAATTACTTTCCGAAGAGTGGCAGTCATTACCGGCTACCGGCTAGTAGGTGCGACGATCGGGAAGCGTGTCCGAGGCGAGCGCCCCGGCCGCGCGGCAAAGAAGCTAGGGAAAGCGAAGGACTCGGCCATGGCAACGGCGCCCAGCGTCTCGTACTCGATGACGGTCAGGCTGGAGGTGCCCGCGAGCGGCACAGCGGTCTCTCAGCTCACCACGGCCGTGGAGTCCTCCGGCGGTTCGGTCACCGGCCTCGACGTGACCGCTTCCGGTCACGAGAAGCTCCGGATCGACGTCACCATCGCGGCCACCTCCACCTCGCACGCCGACGAGATCGTCGAGGGCCTGCGCGGCATCGAGGGCGTCGTCCTCGGCAAGGTCTCCGACCGTACGTTCCTGATGCACCTCGGCGGCAAGATCGAGATGGCGTCCAAGCACCCCATCCGCAACCGTGACGACCTCTCGATGATCTACACCCCGGGCGTGGCCCGGGTCTGCATGGCGATCGCCGAGAACCCCGAGGACGCCCGCCGCCTCACCATCAAGCGCAACACCGTTGCGGTCGTGACGGACGGCTCCGCCGTGCTCGGCCTCGGCAACATCGGCCCGATGGCCGCCATGCCGGTCATGGAGGGCAAGGCGGCCCTCTTCAAGCGGTTCGCCGACATCGACGCCTGGCCGATCTGCCTGGACACCCAGGACACCGACGCCATCGTCGAGATCGTCAAGGCGATCGCCCCCGGCTTCGCGGGCATCAACCTGGAGGACATCTCCGCACCCCGCTGCTTCGAGATCGAGGCACGGCTGCGCGAGGCCCTGGACATCCCGGTCTTCCACGACGACCAGCACGGCACCGCGATCGTCGTGCTGGCCGCGCTGACCAACGCACTTCGCGTGGTGGGCAAGGGAATCGGGGACGTACGGGTCGTCATGTCCGGCGCCGGAGCGGCCGGTACGGCCATCCTGAAGCTCCTCATCGCCGCGGGCGTCAAGCACGCCGTCGTCGCCGACATCCACGGCGTGGTGCACGCCGGCCGCGAGGACCTCGTCTCCGCCGACGCCGACTCGCCGCTGCGCTGGATCGCCGACAACACCAACCCGGAGTCCGTCACCGGCACCCTCAAGCAGGCCGTCGTGGACGCCGACGTCTTCATCGGCGTCTCCGCCCCGAACGTGCTGGACGGCGACGACGTCGCGGCCATGGCCGAGGGCGCGATCGTGTTCGCGCTCGCGAACCCGGACCCCGAGGTGGAGCCGGCAATCGCTCGCCAGACGGCAGCAGTTGTCGCCACCGGCCGCTCCGACTTCCCGAACCAGATCAACAACGTGCTGGTCTTCCCGGGTGTCTTCCGCGGTCTGCTGGACGCCCAGTCCCGCACCGTCAACACGGAGATGATGCTTGCCGCGGCGGGTGCCCTCGCCGACGTGGTCGCCGAGGACGAACTGAACGCGAACTACATCATCCCGTCGGTCTTCAACGACCGGGTCGCGGGCGCGGTCGCCGGCGCCGTCCGGGAGGCCGCGAAGGCCGCCGCCGGGGTGGCCCCGGGCAACCTCGTCTGACCCGGATCCGCCCGCACGCCCCGGCGCGACCCCTGCCGTCGCCGTGCGCGCCCGCGGCGCCCCACGCAGGTCCGGCCCACGTCGGCCCGGCCTACGGCGCGTCGCGGGTCGCGACGCCCCAAACGCCCCTTTAGGGTGGGCGGGCGGCGCGTCCCGCCCGCCAGGGATTACGGGGCAGCCCTGAGCCCCGCGTCCACTGCGGAACGCTTTCGGGGAGTCGACGGAACGTCACCACGAGGAGGCGGTGGCGCTTTTCGTGTGACTCCGGAGGGTGCCGGATTGGCGTTACCGCCGCAGGTGGGGGCAGGATGCGTAATCGGGCGCGAGGGTCTGACGACAGACCCGGGTCCGGGGACTGTCCGAGGGCCCTGGCAGCATCGGCTTCGATCTCACGCCTCACAGGCAAGAAGAACACGGGAGTAACAACATGAACCGCAGTGAGCTGGTGGCCGCCCTGGCCGACCGCGCCGAGGTGACTCGCAAGGACGCCGACGCCGTGCTGGCCGCCCTCGCCGAGACCGTCGGTGAGATCGTCGCCAAGGGCGACGAGAAGGTCACCATCCCCGGCTTCCTGACCTTCGAGCGCACCCACCGTGCCGCTCGCACCGCTCGTAACCCGCAGACCGGCGACCCGATCAACATCCCGGCCGGCTACAGCGTGAAGGTCTCCGCGGGCTCCAAGCTCAAGGAAGCCGCCAAGGGCAAGTAAGCCCCACAGGCGCGACGAAGGGCGGTCACCCCACCAGGGTGACCGCCCTTCGGTGTACCGGCCCGAGAGGCCCCGTTCTGTGCCTCTGAGGCCCGGTATCGAGGCCCCGGGGGCCCGGTCGACGGGGAACAGAGGCCCGGAAACGGGCAACGGGGGCCCGGGGCAGTGCCCCGAACCCCCGTCAGCAGCCGTCCGGCGCCCGGTCTCAGACCAGCGCCCCGCCCGGCAGCTCGACCTTCGCGCCCAGCTTCTCCAGCTTGTCCATGAAGTTCTCGTAGCCGCGGTTGATCAGGTCGATGCCGTGCACCCGCGACGTGCCCTGCGCCGCCAGCGCGGCGATCAGATACGAGAAACCGCCGCGCAGGTCCGGGATGACCAGGTCCGCGCCCTGCAGCCGGGTCGGCCCGGACACGACCGCCGAGTGCAGGAAGTTGCGCTGGCCGAAGCGGCAGTCGGAGCCGCCCAGGCACTCGCGGTAGAGCTGGATGTGCGCGCCCATCTGGTTGAGCGCGGAGGTGAAGCCGAGCCGCGACTCGTACACCGTCTCGTGGACGATGGACAGGCCCGTGGCCTGCGTCAGGGCCACCACCAGCGGCTGCTGCCAGTCGGTCTGGAAACCGGGGTGCACGTCCGTCTCCAGGGCGATGGCGTTCAGCGCGCCGCCCGGGTGCCAGAAGCGGATGCCCTCGTCGTCGATCTCGAAGGCGCCGCCGACCCGGCGGAAGGTGTTGAGGAACGTCATCATCGAGCGCTGCTGTGCGCCCCGTACGTAGATGTTGCCCTCGGTGGCCAGCGCTGCGGACGCCCAGGAGGCCGCCTCCAGGCGGTCCGGGATGGCCCGGTGGGTATAACCGTCCAGCCGGTCGACACCGGTGATCCGGATCGTCCGGTCGGTGTCCATCGAGATGATCGCGCCCATCTTCTGCAGTACGCAGATGAGGTCCTCGATCTCCGGCTCCACGGCCGCGTTGGACAGTTCGGTGACGCCCTCGGCGAGCACCGCCGTCAGCAGCACCTGCTCGGTGGAACCAACCGACGGGTACGGCAGCCGGATCTTCGTGCCGCGCAGCCGCTGCGGGGCCTCCAGGTATTGCCCGTCCGCCCGCTTCTCGATGGTCGCGCCGAACTGCCGCAGCACGTCGAAGTGGAAGTCGATCGGCCGGCCGCCGATGTCGCAGCCGCCGAGGCCCGGGATGAACGCGTGGCCGAGCCGGTGCAGCAGCGGGCCGCAGAACAGGATCGGAATGCGCGAGGAGCCCGCGTGGGCGTCGATGTCGGCGACGTTGGCGCTCTCCACATGGGTCGGGTCCAGGATCAGCTCACCCGGTTCGTCACCGGGCCGGACCGTCACCCCGTGCAGCTGGAGCAGCCCCCGGACCACCCGCACGTCGCGGATGTCGGGCACGTTGCGCAGCCGGCTGGGCCCGCTGCCGAGCAGCGCGGCGACCATCGCCTTCGGCACCAGGTTCTTGGCGCCTCTGACGCGGATCTCGCCCTCCAGCGGGGTTCCGCCGTGGACAAGCAGGACATCGTCTGTGCCGGTCATGAATCTCGCGTTCCGGAGTGGTCGGGCAGGGGGCCAAACGAAAGAGTAATGGCCGACTACCCCCATTCCGTAAGAGAACCGGGGGTGTACGAACGTCATGAATCCGCCACAACACGCTCTGCTCCCCGGGTCTTGCGGAGGGTTACCGTCCGCAAGGCCCTCCGGATCGCGCGCTCCCCATGCATCCGTGCGCCCTGAGCTGCGCTCCGGCCCGGCCGGTGACCGGGCCGCCCGCTTGGCCCCCGCGGCGGGCGAAGATGCGGGATCATTTCTGCCATGACGGAGGTGTCCTCGCTCACAGGGCGACTGCTCGTGGCCACACCCGCGCTCGCGGACCCGAATTTCGACCGTGCGGTGGTGCTCCTCCTCGACCACGACGAGGAGGGCTCACTCGGCGTGGTCCTGAACCGCCCGACCCCGGTCGGCGTCGGCGACATCCTCACGCCCTGGGCCGGCCTGACCGGCGAGCCGGACGTCGTCTTCCAGGGCGGCCCGGTCTCGCTCGACTCGGCGCTCGGCGTGGCCGTGATCCCCGGCGACGAGGGCCCGCTCGGCTGGCGCCGGGTGTACGGGGCGATCGGGCTGGTGGACCTGGAGGCGCCCCCGGAGCTGCTGGCCGCGGCGCTCGGCTCGCTGCGGATCTTCGCCGGGTACGCGGGCTGGGGCCCCGGACAGCTGGAGACCGAACTGACCGAGGGTGCCTGGTACGTGGTCGAGTCCGAACCCGGGGACGTCTCCTCCCCGCGCCCGGAGCACCTCTGGCGCGCGGTCCTGCGCCGCCAGCGCAGCGAACTGGCGATGATCGCCACGTATCCGGACGACCCTTCGCTGAACTGAAGCTCCGGGCGGTCGGTACCCTTGGCGGTTATGAGCACTCTCGAGCCCGAGCGCGGGGCAGGTACCGGAACCCTCGTGGAACCGACGCCGCAGGTGTCGAACGGCGACGGCGACCACGAGCGCTACGCCCATTACGTCCAGAAGGACAAGATCATGGCGAGTGCCCTGGAGGGCACCCCCGTGGTCGCACTGTGCGGGAAGGTCTGGGTGCCGGGGCGCGATCCCAAGAAGTACCCGGTCTGTCCGATGTGCAAGGAGATCTACGAGTCCATGGGCGCCGGTGGCGACAAGGACAAGGGCAAGGGCGGCAAGGACAAGAAGTAGCGAGAAGCGGGCCGGAGCCGTCCGGCGACCTCCGCTTCGGGCCCCCGGGGCACGCGTACGACGCGTGCCCCGGGGGCCCTTCGCGTTGTACGGACGCGTGCCCCGAGGGTCCGTCGCGTTGCACGAACCCGCGTCCCGGGGCCTTCGCGTTGCACGGACTGCTTCGCCGGGTCACAGAGTGGTAGAGACCACTTGTCGGCGTCTGCGTACGCACCTACTCTCCTGCCAGTTGTGCAGTACGAAACGCTCGTTGCGTATGCTGCAACGCGGACCGGTAGGGGTTGTGAGCTGCTGTCGATTTGGGTGGCTGGAGTGAGTTGTGGTGGGCGGGAGTGGGTCCGGTCGGTGATTTCGTGGGGTGGGAACGGTAGTTCTGGTGCCGAATGGGTGACCTTGGCGGCCGGTGCTCGTTGGGCTGGGTGGTGGTGTCCGGTCTCGTGGGGAGGGGGTGTTGTGGTGGGTGGTGTGCGGGAGTTGGCGGCGCCGTTCGTGGTGTCAGGGCCGTGCGGGGTGGCGGTCCGGGACCGTCTCAAGCACCTCACGCCCCAGGACGAGAAGGTTCTGCGTCTGGTCGGTGAGTATCAGGGGCGTCTGGCTTCGCGTGATCTGAAGGCCCGTTGTGCGGATGGTCTGGAGCACGGCGCGGAGTCCTGGGCGTCGCGGAAGCGGGGACTGACCGGGGTGTCGTCGTCGCGGATCGCGGGTGCGATCACCAAGGCCACACACGACCAGTGGGCACTCGCGCGCCGTTGCCAGGCCGCATACATCCAGACACTCGAAGCCGGGATCAGGACGCTGCGGCACCGCCTGTCCCTCCCCATCGGCGCGCCCGGGACGAAGCGCGCCCCGGGCGGTTACCGCTCCCGGGGCGAGTGGTTCCACAAGTCCCGCCGCCTCAAAGCCCTGGAAGCACGCCACACCGCGGCGGTCCGTGACCGGCAGGCCGGACGCGTTCGGGTCGTGCGGGGCGGCAAGCGTCTCCTGAACACCCGCCACCACCTCGCCCAGGCCCATCTCACCGAGGAGCAGTGGCGGCAGTGGTGGGAGGCGGAACGCTGGTTCATCGCCGCGGACGGTGAGTCGGGGAAGCGGTTCGGGAACGAGACGATCCGCGTCACCGACACCGGCGAAGTGTCGATCAAGCTTCCCGCCCCGCTGGCCCACCTGGCCAATGCCAAGCACGGCCGGTACACCCTCACCGCACGTGTCAGCTTCGCGCACCGTGGCGTGGAGTGGGCCGACCGGATCGCCGCGAACCGGGCCGTCGCCTACCGCATCCATCTCGACACCGACCGCGTCCGCTGGTACCTCACCGCGTCCTGGCAACGCCCCGCTGTCCAGATGATCCCATTGCAGGCCGCCCGCGCCCGGGGCATGATCGGTGTCGACACCAACGCCGACCACTTCGCCGCCTACCACCTCGACCCCCACGGCAACCCGGTCGGCGAACCCCGGCGGTTCTTCTACGACCTGTCCGGCACCACCGGACACCGCGACGCCCAGATCCGCCACGCCCTGACCCGGCTCCTGCACTGGGCCAGGCAGACCGGTGCGGGTGCGATCGCGATCGAGGACCTCGACTTCACCGCCGAGAAGACCCGGGAGAAACACGGCCGCCGCAAACGGTTCCGGCAGCTGATCTCCGGCATCCCGACCGGGAAACTCAGGGCCCGGCTGGTCTCCATGGCCACCGAACAGGGCCTGAGCATTGTCGCGGTCGATCCCGCCTACACCTCCGTGTGGGGTGCCCAGCACTGGCAGAAGCCACTGGCCACCCCGCGCCGCAGACTGTCCCGTCACGATGCCGCAGGCATCGCGATCGGACGACGCGCCCTCGGACACCCGATCCGGCGTCGGACGGCACCGCCCCCACACGACCGGAGTGATCGTGCGGGGCATCGGACCGCCCAGGCCCGACCAGGTGCACGGGGGCGTGAGGGAACCCGCCCACCCGTCACGGACCACGCCCCCGGAGGCGTGCCGCCGAGCGGGACGAGAAAGCGGGGACCCAGCGCATCCAACACCGTTCGGGATGCGCCCAGCACGCATGAGTGGGTCCGGGACCCACTCATGCACACTGGCCTAGGAACGGTTCCCGGATGAAGCTGTCTGCCCGAATTGCCGTCTCGGCCGCGGCCCTTGTGCTGGCGGGTCTCGCCGCCACCGCATGCGCGCCGCAGACCTCCGACACCGGGGCCAAGGGGACGAGAGGACCGGCACACTGCGTGTCTGGCTCTTCCAGGAAGTCGGCAACAAGCCCAAGGAACAGGTCGTCGACGCGGCGGTCGCCGACTTCAAGAAGGCCCGCAGGGACGTGGAGGTCGAGATCGAGTACATACCGGTCGACACCCGCGCCCAGCGCATCAAGGCGACGTTCAACGACCCCAAGAGCGCCCCGGACCTCATCGAGTACGGCAACACCGACACCGCCGGATACGTCAAGGACGGCGAACTCGCCGACGAGAGCGGCGGAACGTACAAGGCGGCCATCAACAGCGACAAGACCCGCAAGGGCATCGAGGCCTACACCTCGCTCTTCGGCGACGACAACTGTCCGGCCGCCAAGTTCGCGGCCATGGGCGGCAACGCGACCGTCACCGCCTTCGCCTTCCCGCTCTGCTGGATGGTGCTTTCCGCGCTCAAACCGGCCGGCGAGATCCAGTCCACCGACCCCCGCCCGTGGACGCTGTCGCCGTCCCTGGACTCGTTCCTGATGCGGGACTTCGGCCAGCTCAACACGCTCGGCTCGCTGATCCTGCCGCACCTCGCCTTCTCGCTGCCGTTCGCGATCTGGATGCTGCGCGGCTTCGTCAAGGCCGTCCCGGAGGCCCTGGAGGAGGCCGCGTACATCGACGGCGCGAGCCGCACCCGCTTCCTGTGGCAGATCCTCTTCCCGCTGGCCTTCCCGGGCCTGGTGGCGACCAGCGTCTTCTCGTTCATCTCCACCTGGAACGACTTCCTGTTCGCGAAGTCGTTCATCATCAGCGACACCTCCCAGTCGACGCTCCCCATGGCGCTGCTGGTCTTCTTCAAACCCGATGAGAACGACTGGGGAGGGATCATGGCCGCCTCGACGGTGATGACCGTTCCCGTACCGGTCTTCTTCGTACTCGTACAGCGCCGCCTGGTCTCGGGACTCGGCGGAGCGGTAAAGGACTGACGCCATGGACACCGACAACGAAATGAACCCGGCACCGGCGCCCGCAGACATCGTCCCGGCCCCCGCGCACATCGCCCCGGCACCCGTGCGCGCCGGCGGTGAAGGGCGCTGCGGCTTCCTGTTCGACCCGTCCACCACCATCACGGCGGCCCCCGGCACGGAGAACACCGAACGCTGGCTGCGCACCACGCTCGGCGCCGCCTTCGGTCTGCCGCTCGCCCCGCGGCCGGCCGCCGAGGGCGACGAGCACGCCACGAACACGGTCCGGCTGGGCATCGACCCGGCGCTGGAACCGGAGGGCTACCGGCTGAGCACCGGGACCGGCACATGCGTCGAGATCACCGGCGGCAGCCCCGCCGGGGTCTTCTGGGGCGCGCAGACCCTCCGTCAGCTCCTGGGCCCCGAGGCCTTCCGCCGCGCCCCCGTCGCCCCCGGCACCCGGCGCGCCATCCCCTTCGCGGACATCGAGGACAGCCCCCGCTTCCCCTGGCGCGGAATGATGCTCGACGTGGCACGGCACTTCCTGCCCAAGGACGACGTGCTGCGCTACCTCGACCTCCTCGCCGCACACAAGCTGAACGTCTTCCACTTCCACCTCACCGACGACCAGGGCTGGCGCATCGAGATCAAGCGCTTCCCCCGGCTCACCGAGGTCGGCTCCTGGCGCTCCCGCACGAAGCACGGCCACCGGGCGTCCGAGCTGTGGGACGAGACCCCGCACGGCGGTTACTACACGCAGGACGACATCCGCGAGATCGTCGCGTACGCCGCCGAGCGGCACATCCGGGTCGTCCCCGAGATCGACATCCCCGGCCACTCGCAGGCCGCCATCGCCGCCTACCCCGAACTGGGCAACACCGACGTCGTCGACACCACCGCGCTCTCCGTCTGGGACACCTGGGGCATCAACTCGAACGTACTCGCCCCCACCGACAACACCCTGCGCTTCTTCGAAGGCGTCCTCGAAGAGGTCCTCGACCTCTTCCCCGCCGCCACCTCGCCGTTCATCCACATCGGCGGCGACGAATGCCGCAAGGAGCAGTGGAAGGACTCGCCGGTCGCCCAGGCCCGGATCAAGGAATTCGGGCTGGCCAACGAGGACGAGCTGCAGTCCTGGATCATCCGGCACTTCGACACCTGGCTCACCGCGCGCGGCCGCCGGCTGATCGGCTGGGACGAGATCCTGGAGGGCGGTCTCCCGGCGGGCGCCGCCGTGTCGTCCTGGCGGGGTTACGGCGGAGGCATCGCCGCCGCCGAGGCCGGCCACGACGTCGTCATGTGCCCCGAGCAGCACGTGTACCTGGACCACCGTCAGGACGGCGGCCCCGACGAGCCGATGCCCATCGGCTTCGTCCGCACCCTGGAGGACGTCTACCGCTTCGAGCCCGTACCGGCGGGCCTCTCCGAGGAGGCGGCCCGTCACGTCCTGGGCACCCAGGCCAATGTCTGGACCGAGGTGATGCAGGACCGGGCCCGCGTCGACTACCAGGTCTTCCCGCGCCTCGCGGCGTTCGCGGAGGTCGCCTGGTCGCCGCTGCCCGCCCCCGCCGAGCGGGACTTCGCCGGCTTCGAGAGCCGAATGACCACGCACTACGCCCGGCTCGACGCCCTCGGCGTCGACTACCGGCCGCCGGGCGGCCCGTTGCCCCGGCAGCAGCGCCCCGGCGTGCTGGGCCGGCCCATCGACGGGGTGCCCCCGAACGTGTGATCCCGGCCGTACCCGGTCGCCGGCCGGCCCGCTCCGAGAGGGCGGGCCGGCCGCGCTTTTTTGTCCGGAACTCGCTCTGTCGGAACGGGACGCGGCAACGAAGCGCCAGAACGGAACAATCAGTCATGAGCCATGCCGAAGAGCTGCAATTCACACTCTGCGCCGAAGCAGGGTGAAACGGGAACATTCCCCTGATCGGGGATGGATACGCCCTTCGCGGACCCTCGCGTCGGTCCGATCCGAAGATGTGCCAGAGTTGCCACGTCCAGGCTTTGAGCACGTACCGTACGGCGAAACAGCCGGACAGCCGGGACACCGGGAAGGGGCAGCTGGGTTGACCACGCACGCACCGCAGGCGACGCAGTCCGTGACGCTGCCGGCCTCGCTCGACGAGGCCGTGGCGGCGCTCAGCGCCATGCCCGCCGCCGTTCCCGTGGCGGGCGGCACGGACCTGATGGCGGCCGTCAACAAGGGGCTGCTGCGCCCCTCGGGCCTGGTCGGCCTCGGCCGGATCAGCGAGCTGCGCGGCTGGCACTACCAGGACGGCCACGCCCTGCTCGGCGCCGGCCTCTCCCACGCACGCATGGGACGGCCCGACTTCGCGGCCCTGATCCCCGCACTGGCCGCGTCGGCGCGTGCCGCCGGCCCGCCCCAGATCCGTAACGCCGGAACGCTCGGCGGCAACATCGCCACCGCGGCCCCGACCGGCGACGCCCTGCCGGTGCTTGCCGCGCTGGAGGCCGAGCTGGTCATCGCGGGTCCGGGCGGCGCCCGGCGCGAGATCCCCGTCTCGCACCTGCTGGCCGGCCGCGACATGCTCGAACCCGCCGAGCTCATCGGCTTCGTCCGGGTGCCGCTGCTGCACGCCCCCCAGGTCTTCCTGAAGGCCACCGGCCGTACCGGCCCCGGCCGCGCCACCGCGTCCGTCGCGATCGTCCTCGACCCGGCCCGGCGCGGGGTGCGCTGCGCGGTCGGAGCCATCGCCCCGATGCCGCTGCGGCCGCTGGAGGCCGAACGCTGGATCGCCTCGCTGATCGACTGGGACGGCGAACGGGGCCTGGCCCCCGACGCGCTGGCCGCCTTCGGCGAGTACGTTGCCGCGGCCTGCATCCCGGACCAGGAACCACCCGCCGACGGGGGAGAGGCACAACCGCTGCCCCCCGCCGTACTGCACCTGCGGCGGACCGTCGCCGCGCTGGCCCGACGCGCGCTGGGGAGGGCACTGTCGTGAGCAACGAGGACCGCAACGATCAGCACGGGCAGCAGGAGCACCTGCAGCACGGGGGCTGGCAGCCGACGCCGCAGGGCGGCGAGTACGACGCGGAGGCGACCGCCTTCGTCCACCTGCCGCCGGAGGACCTGGCGAACATCCCGCTGGCCGCACCCGGCCACGGCTACGTACCGCCGATGATCGTTCCGCTGACCCCCGCGGCCGGGCTCGACCCGTCGGCGACGGGCAGCTGGGTCGTGCAGACGCAGAGCCAGCAGGAGCGCGGTGCGGGGGCGGAGCAGCAGGCCCCCGAGACGGTGCACTGGCCGGACCCCAACCAGCAGCAGGGCCCGTACGACTACGAGTACGAGTACCCGCAGCAGGCTCCCCACGCCCCTCAGGTCCCCCACGCCCCGCAGCCCCCGCACGATCCGTATGCGCAGGAGCAGTACCAGCAGAGCCCGGCGGCCACGGGCCAGTGGAACTTCACCGAGTCCACGGAGTTCGGCGTCCACACGGGCCAGGCCGGCCAGGCGGGGCTCGCCGATCACGTCGACCACACCGGTCAGCACGGCGACAGCACCGGGCACGCCGGACACACGGGCCACACCGGACACACGGGCCACACCGGGCACACGGGCCACACCGGGCACACGGGTCAGTGGACGATTCCGGTCGCCGACGGTGATCTCCCGGAGGAGTCCGGCGAGTTCGCGGCCTCGGCCCTGGCCGCCCAGTGGTACGGGGACCGGACCCCGCCGGCCACGCTGCCGGGCGGTGCGCCCGCGCCGTGGGCGACGCAGGAGCCGGCCCCGGAGCCCGTCCACGAGGAGCCCGAGGCCGAGTTCGCGGCGGAGCCGGCACTCCTGGCGGACATAGAGCCGGAGCACGCGCCGGAAGCCGGGTTCGAGCAGCAGCAGCCGTCGGCCGAGGCGTCGTCCGTGACGTACGAGGACGTCCTGCGCGCCCCCGAGGCCGCTGCCCCCGTGGAGACGGAGGCCGCCCCCGTACCCGACGGAGGCGCCCCGCACCCCGTCGATGCGGCCCCCGAGCCGGCGAAGCCCGCGGGAACCCCCCTCGAAACCGCCGCAGAAACCGCTCCGGAAGCCGTCCCCGACACAGTCCCTGACACCACTCCCGAACCCGACGCGAACAACGTCACCTCCGAGCAGCCGGCGGAGGCCGCGCCCGAGGACCCGGAGCAGGCAGCGGGTTCGGCGGCCGCACAGGCCGGGGCGGCCGATCCCGAATCCCCTCCCGAGGAATCCCGGCCCCTCGATCCCCAGCCGGTTGACTCCCAGCCGGTTGACTCCCAGCCGGTCGACCCCGCCCCGCTCGGCGTTCCCGACGACCGCCCGGCCACCTCCTACGTCCTGCACGTGAACGGCGCCGACCGACCCGTCACCGACGCCTGGATCGGAGAGTCGCTCCTCTACGTGCTGCGCGAGCGCCTCGGCCTCGCGGGCGCCAAGGACGGCTGCTCGCAGGGCGAGTGCGGCGCGTGCAACGTCCAGGTGGACGGCAGGCTGGTCGCCTCCTGCCTGGTCCCCGCGGCCACCGCGGCCGGCAGCGAGGTCCGTACGGTCGAGGGCCTCGCCGTGGACGGCGAGCCGTCCGACGTCCAGCGCGCCCTCGCCAAGTGCGGCGCCGTCCAGTGCGGCTTCTGCATCCCCGGCATGGCCATGACCGTCCACGACCTGCTGGAGGGCAACCACGCCCCCAGCGAACTGGAGACGCGCCAGGCGCTCTGCGGAAACCTCTGCCGCTGTTCCGGCTACCGCGGTGTCCTCGACGCCGTCAACGAGGTCATCGCGGGCCGCGAGGCCGGCACCGACCCCGCCTCGTCGGACTCCACGTCCCCGGAGCCCGACGAGGCCCGTATCCCGCACCAGGCGGCCCCCGGCGCCGGTAGCGTCCAGTCGCACCCGCAGGACGGAGGCATGGCGTGAGCAACGACGCAGCCACCGCTGCCAACGCGACCAGCACACGGATCACCACCCCGGCGGGTACCGTCCCGACGGCCGAGGGCCCCGACACCGAGCCGCCCGCACTCGGTCTCGGTGTCTCGCTGCCGCCCGCCGACGCGCGCGCCAAGACCGAGGGCACCTTCCCGTACGCCGCCGACCTCTGGGCCGAGGGCCTGCTCTGGGCGGCCGTCCTGCGCTCCCCGCACCCGCACGCCCGCATCCTGTCCATCGACACCTCGGCCGCCGTCGAGATGACGGGGGTACAGGCCGTCATCACGCACGAGGACATCCCGGGCGAGAGCGCGTACGGACGCCGGGTCGTCGACCGTCCGGTCTTCGCCTCCGACCTGGTCCGCCACCACGGCGAGCCGATCGCCGCGGTCGCCGCCGACCACCCCGACACGGCCAGGCTCGCCGCCGCGGCCATCGCCGTCCAGTACGAGGTCCTCGATCCGGTCACCGACCCGGAGAAGGCCTTCGCCGCCGAACCGCTGCACCCTGATGGCAACCTGATCCGCCACATCCCGCTGCGCTACGGAGACCCCGACGCCACCGGCGAGGTCGTCGTCGAGGGCCTGTACCGCATCGGCCGCCAGGACCCGGCTCCCATCGGCGCCGAGGCCGGGCTCGCCGTGCCCCGCCCCGACGGCGGCGTGGAGATCTACACCGCCTCCACCGACCCGCACACCGACCGCGATCTCGCCGCCGCCTGCTTCGGCCTCGAACCGGAGCGGGTGAAGGTCGTCGTCACGGGCGTTCCCGGCGCGACCGGCGACCGCGAGGAACCCGGCTTCCAGCTCCCGCTCGGCCTGCTCGCCCTGCGCACCGGCTGCCCGGTGAAGCTGGCCGCCACCCGCGAGGAGTCCTTCCTCGGCCACTCCCACCGGCACCCGACGCTGCTGCGCTACCGCCACCACGCGGACGCCGACGGCCGGCTGGTGAAGGTCGAGGCGCAGATCCTGCTCGACGCGGGTGCCTACGCCGACTCCTCGTCCGAGTCGCTGGCCGCCGCGGTCGCGTTCGCCTGCGGCCCGTACGTCGTCCCGCACGCGTTCATCGAGGGCTGGGCGGTCCGTACGAACAACCCGCCGTCGGGCCACGTCCGGGGCGAGGGCGCGATGCAGGTCTGCGCCGCGTACGAGGGCCAGATGGACAAGCTGGCCGCCAAGCTCGGCATCGACCCGGTCGAACTGCGCCTGCGCAACGCCCTGTCCACCGGCGACATCCTGCCCACCGGCCAGACGGTGACCTGCCCGGCACCCGTCGCCGAACTCCTCGCCTCCGTACAGGACTTCCCCCTCCCCTCCCTCCCCAAGGACGCCCCGGAGGACGACTGGCTGCTCCCCGGCGGCCCCGAGGGCGCGGGCGAACCCGGTGCGGTGCGCCGGGGGGTCGGCTACGCGCTCGGCATGGTCCACATGCTCGGCGCGGAGGGCGCCGACGAGGTCTCCACGGCCACGGTCAGGGTCCACGACGGCATCGCCACGGTCATCTGCGCGGCGGTCGAGACGGGCCAGGGCTTCTCGACCCTCGCCCGCCAGGTCGTCCAGGAGACCCTGGGCATCGAAGAGGTCCACGTGGCCTCCGTCGACACCGACCAGCCCCCGGCCGGCCCGGCGACGCACGGCCGCCACACCTGGGTCTCGGCCGGGGCGGTGGAACGCGCCGCCAAGATGGTCCGCACCCAGCTCCTCCAGCCCCTGGCCCACAAGTTCGGCATGTCCACGGAGCTGCTGCAGATCGCCGACGGCAAGATCACCTCGTACGACGGTGTGCTGTCCACGACGGTCACCGAGGCCATGGACGGCAAGGAACTCTGGGCCACCGCCCAGTGCCGCCCCCACCCGACCGAACCCCTCGACGAATCCGGCCAGGGCGACGCCTTCGTCGGCCTCGCCTTCTGCGCGATCCGCGCGGTGGTGGACGTCGACATCGAGCTCGGCTCCATCCGGGTCGTGGAGATGGCGGTCGCCCAGGACGTCGGCCGGGTCCTCAACCCGTCCCAGCTCGCGACCCGCATCGAGGCCGGCATCACCCAGGGCATCGGCGCCGCCCTCACCGAGAACCTCCGCAGCGCCCGCGGCCTGATCCGCCACCCCGACCTCACCGGCTACACCCTCCCGACCGCCCTGGACGCCCCCGAGATCCGCATCGTCAAACTCATCGAGGAACGAGACGTGGTGGCCCCCTTCGGCGCCAAGCCCGCCTCGGCGGTCCCCGTGGTGACGTCCCCGGCAGCAGTGGCCGCAGCCGTACGCGCCGCCACCGGCCGCCCGATAAACCGCCTCCCCATCAGACCCCAGGCAGCGGTGGCGGCCTCCAACTCCTGAGCCCCGCACGGATGTCGCACTCCGGGTTGCGGACACAACCCGGAGTGCGACATCCGTGCTCACCACCTGCTCGCCACCGACTGGCCAGGGCAGAGCGAACTCCCGAACCCAACCCCCGCATTCGTGAGGCGAAATCGCCGGAACCGGGGGCGGCTATTTTCGGACAATCACGCATCCGCACACCACACCCGGGCATTGCGCTTCGACTCGGGGATTGTTTACGAATACTGTCCTGCCCGCCCGGTGTCGGTGGCGAAGAAACCGACACGGTGACCGGGGCGGTGGCCGCGCTCTTCGAGCATGGCGGCCGACAGGAGGGAACTGTGGGGGAGTTCGTGACTTTCGACGAGGAATGGGCGGAGCTTCGCGACGCGGCAGCCGCGCGACGGAGTGCCATGCAGATCAACAGCGTCCCGGCCGAGGGCGGCGGCAGCAGGGGTGGCGCCCCCGACCTGGTGGTCAACCGGGACTCCCTCGGCGCCATCGGAAACGACGCCTACGACCTGCGGATCCGGTTGTCGAAGGAGGGGGACCGGGCCGTCCCGCCACGTTCGACGCGGCGATCGCGCTGACCAACGGCAACTTCGCGAGCGGGTCGGCGGTGCTCAAGGTGCACGACTTCTGGAAGGCCCATCTGAAGACGCTGCGCCCATGGAAGGGTTCCTGAAGCGTCATGCGCCTGCTGTCGACGACGATTTCCGCCAGGACTTGAAGCTGTCGATGACGGCCGGGTACGGAAAGGGGATTCAACGTGAGGACCAGCAGGGCAGCGATCCCCAGACCGAAGACTGAGACGGTGGATGGTGCAGGGCGGAGCGCGGAGATGAGACCTGTGGGAGCGGTGCGCGCGAGACGGGCGCTGTGCGTTGTCGGGTTGGTCATGGCTGTCGGCGTGGCGGCGACCGGGTGTGGCGAGGGTGAGGCGCCGCCGGAGTACGTTGGGACGGAGGAGGTGTGCCACGGTGTGTTCAAAGGCCGGCTGGCGAAAACGGTCGAGTCCGTCATGGGCGCGTCTTCGTTCGCCTGGACCAGCCCGAAAGAGTTGGACCGCGTTGTCGATGCGCTCAAGGCCGGGTACGAATCCGGCCACAGCTGGGCCGGGGGCGGCACTCTGTGCCGACTGGCTCCGGAGGGTGGTGGGAGGGCGGATCGGGCAGGAATCGCCTTCTCCATGTACGCGCCGCAGGACGTGGGCGACCTTCGTCTTCCGGCGGGAGGGCGGCTCTACACGATGGGCAAACAGTCCGAGGCGACTCCCGAATCCGCTGCCCTCTACTTTGAGTGTGTGAGTTCTCAGTTCAAGGGGTCGAAGGTGCGTCCGATGCGCATACACGGACAACTCGGCCGCCCGAAGGACCGCGGACCGAAGGCGTCGGACCCCAGGAAGGTCAGCCTGACGCTTCTGCATGCGGCATCCCTCTTCCTGGCAAAGGAGTTGGAGTGCGAGAACGACGGCGGGCTCCCCGAGAAGCCGGTGCTGACGCCGCGATCCTGATCGTGGGACGGGGCATTGGCTGAGCCTCGGAGGTTTCCCGGAACGTCCGCCGGAGGAGTTCGGACCGCGGGAGCGTTCTGACTTCTGGTCCTGCAGTGAGCCGTTCCGGCAGTAGGTGCGAGAGAAAAGGCGGGCGATGACGTGATGGTGGCTGCGGGCGGAGACGGAGAACGGGAGCCGGTGCAGGGCGACGGGCCAGGGCCCGCCGTCGTGCTCATCACCGGGGTGATGGCCTCCGGGAAGTCCACCGTGGCGCAGGCTCTCGCCGAGCGGTTGCCGCGGGCCGTGCATGTGCGGGGAGACGTGTTCCGGCGGATGGTGGTGTCCGGGCGGGCCGAGATGGTGCCGGGGGCGTACGAGGAGGCCGCGGCTCAACTGCGGCTCCGGTACCGGCTGTCCGCGATGACGGCCGACGCGTACGCGGATGAGGGCTGGAGTGCTGTGGTGCAGGACGTGGTGTTGGGGGAGGAGTTGTCCGCGTACGTCGGTCTCGTACGGACACGGCCGCTGTACGTCGTCGTGCTCGCCCCCGAGCCGCAGGCCGTTGCCGAGCGGGAGGCCGGGCGGGGCAAGAGCGGTTACGGGGCCGGCTGGACGGTCGAATCGCTGGACCGGGTGCTGCGGGAGGAGACGCCGCGGATCGGACTCTGGCTGGACACGACCGGGCAGACCGTGGAGCAGACGGTCGACGCGGTGCTCGCGGGGCTGGGGCGGGCGCGGGTGGACGGTGCCGTCGCATCGGGCTGAGGTGGGGCGGGGGGCAGCTTGCGGGCTGTGAGGCTCGGACGCCGTGCCGTGTGTGAGGAACGGTGAGGGGGTGGTTTGAAGCGTTGCGCTCCATGCGCGAAGAGGTTGTGGGGAGAGGCCCTCACTCCGGCTCCCACGGGGAAGTCGAGCGAGTTGCGTCGGCGATCACACTGAATACCGGGCTGAGGCTTTCGGCGGTACTCGGATGTGAATGCGGGGGAATTCGGGACGTTTGACGCAGAGTGGGCGGCACTACGTGCGGAATCGATTCAACGAGTCGATATGCACTCAACGGTGTCAATGGCAGCGCCAGCGGTCGGGACGGGTCCAGCAAACCCGATCTGGTGGTCAGTCAGGATGATCTGGGTGCTATCGGACACGATGCGTACCATCTGCCCACCCGAGCGGACCAGGTCCCGGGGGCTGCCGGACAGCTCCGGCCGCGCCCCAGGACCTGGTCGAACTGTGCGTCATGCGCGGAATGGTCAGCGCACGCCCACCGCGCGGATGAGCTCCTGCTTCACCGAGCCGCCCCGGTCGTCGCTCACGCCCGCCCGCAGCGAGACGAACTTCGCGCCGCTCGGGACGCGCAGCTCACCGTTCCAGGAGGCACCGCGCGACGAGCTCAGCGTGACGTTCGTCCAGGTCGCCCCCTCGTCGTAGGAGACCTCCAGGGAGCCGCCGCCGAGGACACCGGTGTCCGGCGCGCCCTTCACGTACTCGGCGTAGATCCGTACGGGCACCCGGCTGCCGCCCCGGACGTCGCCGGCGAGGTCGGTGTCGAGGTCGAAGCCGAGGTTGATCAGTGGCAGGTAGGTCCACCGGTCGGCCGGGGTCTCCTTGGAGCGGATGGTCCACTCCGAGTGGCCCTTGGTGGCGAGCCGCCAGCGGGCCGGGTCGAGCGTGGTGTCGGTGACGACCTTGTAGGTGGCCTCCTCTGCCGGGGCCGGCCGGGCGTAGGCGCCGGAACTCTTCCTGCGGTCGACCCGCTCGCCGTTGACGTACACCTCGGTGTACTGGCTCATCGTCGGGTCGTCGTACACCCTGCCGAAGCCGGTGTGGTCCGGTCCGGAGTCGCCCCAGCCGGGCGTGTTGAAGCGCAGCTCGCTGCCGGAGCGCTCCTGACCCCAGCCGAGGCCGGTGCCGAGCCACGGGTGCCAGACCGGCTTGAACCACTCCAGCTCGACCTTGCTGCCGCCCCGGTAGGACGGGGTGCCGCCGCGCTCCTCGAGCGAGTTCTCCAGGTCGACGGACTCGTGCCAGCGCTGGCCGGCGGCGGTGGAGGCGTACTCGGTGCGCTTGCTCGGGAAGGCGATCCACTCCTTGAAGCCGAAGCCGTACCGGAAGGTGTCGCTGATCGCGAAGCGGAACTCGCCGCCGAGCTCCTTCTTGGCCGTCGGCATGTAGTACTTCGAGTGGATCGTGGCGAGTTCGCCCTTGCCGGGCCGGAAGACGAGGTCCGTGCCGATGGCTCCGGGGTGCTCCTCGGAAAGGTCGTAGGTGTACGGGGTGAAGCGGGTGCCCGTCAGGTCGAGGGCCTTCCCGCGGGCCGCGGCGGACGCGATCCTTGCGGCGTCGGCTGCGTTCACGGTGGCCACGGCGAGCGGCCGTGCCTCGCTGTCGGCGGTGCCGAACCACGCCATCAGCCGGCCGGGCTTGTCGTCGGTGACGAACAGGACCTTGGCGCCCGCGTCCTGGGCGGTCTGGGCGAGCTGCGTGGCGTCGGCGCCCTCGGTGCGGCGGACCAGGACCGCCTTGCCGGTGACGTCCTTGCCGGCGTACTCCGCGGCGGTGCCGGTGCCCGCGTCGACGACGCCGAGACGGTGGCGGCCGTCGAGGAAGGTGGCGCCGGGCTGCGCAGTGACGTCGGAGAGCCGGACGCCGCCCGCGGCGACCTCGAGCAACGGCTTGCCGAGCCGCCAGACCGTCCGGTAATCGAAGGTGCCGGTGGCGGGCTTGGTGGTGGGCGCGGCGAAGACCGAGTCGTACTTCGGCGGGACCTGGACGCCGCCGCCGAAGTCGGCCCCGTTGGCCTTGCGGTCGAACTCCATCAGCAGCTGCCGGGTCTCGGTGCGCTTCTGCACCTCGGCGCGTATCTCACGCAGCCGGCGCCCGTCGAGGGTGATCTCGCGGTCGCGGTCCAGGACGATCTCCGGATCGGTGAGGAAGCCGAGGCCGAGGGAGTCCTTGCCGTGCGAGCCACGGACGTCGAGGAAGGTGTCGACGGTGTACGTGCCGGGCCTCAGGCGCAGTTGGACGGTGCCGGACTCACCGACGGACGCCGGGAACGGGTCTTCGTCCGCCACCAGGTGCTGCACCCCGAGCCAGGCGGGGGTGGGGGCGCCGTCGCGGTCCTTGACATGGATGGTGAGGTTGTAGCGTTCCTCCTCCTTGACCAGGCCGAGCGCGGTGTGCGTGACGGGCGTGCCGCCGGAGGTGGCGGTGATGCGGCCGGAGCTGTTGCCGACGGGGGCCTTGGCGCCGTCGCCGGTGACGGTGGTCTGCGCGGTGCCGTGGGCCGGGACGGTGAGGGTGGTGTCGGCGAGGGTGGTGGTGCCCTGCGGCATGCCCTCGACGGCCAGGTTCAGCTCGACGGGCGCGTCGGAGGAGTTGGTGTACGTGACGGTCTTCGTCACGGGCTTGTTCGTCTCGTACGGCCAGGAGTAGAAGCCCAGGTCGGCGGAGCCGGTGGCGGTGACGTTCGCGGAGATCGCGGCAGCTACGTCGACCCGGCCCGCGCCGAGGGCGTACGAGGACGCGGTGAGTGTCTTGGAGCTGGACATGAGGGCGTTCTTGAGCTGGGCGCCGGTCCAGTCGGGGTGCCGCTCGGCGAGGAGCGCGGCGACGCCCGCGACATGCGGGGTCGCCATTGATGTGCCGCTCTTGGAGGTGTAGAGGCCGCTGCCGCTGACGAGCTGGGAGCGGGCGGCGAGAATGTTGACACCGGGGGCGGAGATGTCGGGCTTGAGGGCCTGGTCGCCGTAGCGGGGGCCCTTGCTGGTGAAGGATGCGGCGCGGTCGGCGGAGTCGACGGCGCCGACGGTGAGCGCGGAGTCGGCGGCGCCGGGTGAGCCGATGGAGCCCGGGGCGCCGTAGTTGCCGGCGGCGATGACGAAGAGGGCGCCGGTCTCGGCGGAGAGGGCGTTCACCGCCTGGGCCATGGGGTCGGTGCCGTCGCTGGCCTCGCTGGAGCCGAGGCTCATCGAGACGATCTTCGCGTCGATGTCCTTCGCGGCCCACTCCATGCCGGCGATGATCTGCGACTCGGTGCCGGTGCCCTGGTCGTTGAGGACCTTGCCGACGGCGAGGGTGGCGCCGGGGGCGACGCCCTGCTCCTTGCCTTCGGAGCCCGCGCCGCTGCCGCCGACGGTGGAGACGACATGGGTGCCGTGGCCCTGGCGGTCGGCGACCTCCTGGCCCTCGATGAAGGACCGGCTCTCGGCGACCCGTCCGTCGAGGTCGGGGTGGGAGAGGTCGGCGCCGGTGTCGAGCACGGCGACCTTGACGCCCTTGCCGGTGAGGCCGGCCTCCCAGGCCTTGGGGGTGCCGATCTGGGCGTTGGAGTCGGCCATGGCGGCCTTGACCCGGGCGTCGAGCCAGACCTTCATGGCACCGGCCGAGCGGGCGCCGGGGCGGGCGGAGTCGGTGAACTCGCGCCAGAAGGCTGCTGGTTCGGTGGCTCGTACGGCCGCGCCGCCGATGCTGGGAAGGGCCCGGACGCTCTTGGTGCCGCGCGGGGCGACGGCGGCGCGGGCACCCTTGCCGTGCGTCACGATCAGCGGCAGATCGCCGGTGATGCCCTGCTCGACGAGGCCGGTGACGTCGAAGAGCCGCCGGTCGAGGACACCGGCCGCCAGGTAGGGACGGGCCTCGTCGGGTATGACGGTGACCCTGCCGTTCACGGTCTCGTTGCGGACGGCCCCGGTGGCGCCCTTGGCCCGGTCGACGGTGACGGTCTTCCGGCCGCCGCCGAGGTCGGTGAGGGTGACGCGGTCACCGGTGATGAGGGTGACGGTGGTGCTCGCGCCCCGGGCCCCGGCGAAGGTGGCCGGTGCGGACGCGGTGTCCGGGGCGGTATCGGGCGCGGCGGCGGTCTGCCCTGCCGAGAGCAGCACCAGGGAGAGCCCTGCGGCGAGCAGGGCGGCCCTTCCTCCTGCGGAAGGTCTGATCACGACGCACTCCTCGGACGCCCGGGGGAAGGGGTGGTTCCGGGCGTCGCGATGAGTCTGGTCCGTGGGACGGGAGTTGAAGCCTGTCGCGCGTGGCGGCTATGTGACTGGCAGTCAACCGCCAGGTGGTGCAGATCTGTTGACAGCTGTATGCCGGTCAGGCGTCGAACGGGTCGGGCTGCGCGCGGGTCGGGGCCGGGAGCGGTTACGGGGCCGGGTGGACGGTCGAGGCGTTGGACCGGGTGCTGCGGGAGGAGATGCCGGGGATCGGGCTCTGGCCGGACACGGCCGGGCAGAGCGTGGAGCAGGCGGTCGGCGCGGTCCTTGCGGGGCTGGGGCGGGTGCGGGCGGCAGCTGCGACGGAGGCTGGTCGACGGGCCTGGAGGGGATACAGGGGGGGGCGGAATGCCCTGTTTGGAATCGCTTCGTATAGTTGGTGCCGTAACGCACCACGAGGAGGAGTCAGCCGCATGAGCAATCTGTTCGTCATCGCCTACGACGATCTCGCCACCGCCGACCGGGTCCGGGACAAGCTGCTGTCCATGAACCGCGAGCACCTCGTCGAACTGGAGGACGTCGTCGTCGTCGAGCGGCGTGAGAAGGACGGCAAGATCAAGCTGCATCAGGCCGTCAACCACGTGGGTACCGGTGCCGCGGGCGGCGCGCTGTGGGGAAGCGTCATCGGGCTGCTCTTCCTTGTGCCGTTCCTCGGTGCCGCGGTGGGCGCCGCGGCCGGCGCCGCCGGAGGGTCCGCCATCGACACCGGTGTCAACGACAACTTCATGAAGGAACTCAGCACCAATCTCCGGCCCGGCGCCGCCGCCGTCTTCGTGCTCGTCAAGAAGTCCGTCCGCGACAAGGTCGTCCCCGAGATCGTCAAGTTCGGCGGTCAGCTCGTGCAGACGTCGCTCAGCAACGAGGACGAGGCACGCCTGCGGGAAATGATGAAGGAAGGGTTCAAGGCGGAGACGACGACCGCCTCCTGATCTGCGGACCGTACGAGAGAAGGCGACTGCCCGCCCGGCGCGACGTATGGCGCGTGCTGGGCGGGCTCACCGCGTGGAGGCCGTGACCGGATTCGAACCGGTGTAACTCGAGTTGCAGTCGAGCCCCTGAACCACTCGGGCACACGGCCGTGTGTTCCTCGTCGTGATCCGACCGTAGGACCGGGCATCCCGGCCGCTCAAGAGTGCGGGGCGGGGTGCAATGCGACTGCCATGGCGCGTTCACATTCGGTGCCGTGGTCCTACGACCAACGGAGGACCGGAGGACCGTCTCGCGACAGGGCTCAAATGAGATCTTGCCCCTTACTCTTGGGCTCATGAGTGCCCTGGAACCACGAGACGCCGGTGTCGAGACCGGCACCGCCGACGACGTGGAGGTGCCCGGCGGTACCGGGTCGGCCGTCGAATCCGGAGGGGTGCTCGGGCGGACCTACCGGGCGCTCAGCGTCGGCATCGTCTCCGTCGTCTTCCTGATCGCCTTCGAGGCGACCGCCGTGGGGACCGCGATGCCGGTCGCCGCCCGTGAGCTGCACGGCATCCCGCTCTATGCGTTCGCGTTCTCCGCGTACTTCACGACCAGCCTCTTCGCCATGGTGCTCTCCGGGCAGTGGGCGGACCGGCGCGGGCCGCTGGGGCCGCTCGCCACCGGGATCAGCGCGTTCGCGGCGGGGCTGCTGCTCTGCGGGACCGCCGGGAGCATGTGGATCTTCGTCGCGGGGCGGGCGGTCCAGGGGCTCGGCGGCGGGCTGGTGATCGTGGCGTTGTACGTGGTGATCAGCCGGGCCTACCCGAAGCGGCTGCAGCCGTCGATCCTGGCCGCGTTCGCCGCGAGCTGGGTGATCCCGTCGGTCGTCGGGCCGCTCGTCTCCGGGAGCGTGACCGAGCACCTGGGGTGGCGCTGGGTCTTCATGGGCATCCCCGTCCTCGTGGTGTTCCCGCTGGCGCTCGCGCTGCCCGCGATCCGGCGGCGGGCTTCGGGACCGGCCGATCCCACGGCGCCCGTCGAGCCGTACGACCGGCGGCGCATCCTGCTCGCGCTCGGGATCTCGCTGGGCGCGGCGCTGCTCCAGTACGCCGGGCAGGAGCTGAACTGGTTCGCGCTGCTCCCGGCCGCCGTGGGCGTCGCGCTGCTCGTGCCCGCCGTGCGGGGGCTGCTGCCCCCGGGGACCGGCCGGGCCGCGCGCGGGCTGCCCTCGGTGGTGCTGCTGCGCGGGGTGGCGGCCGGGTCGTTCATCGCCGCCGAGTCCTTCGTACCGCTGATGCTGGTGACCCAGCGCGGCCTCAGCCCGACGATGGCCGGGTTCTCGCTCGCCGCCGGTGGCGGGACCTGGGCGCTCGGTTCGTACGTACAGTCCCGGCCGCGCCTGGAGCCGTACCGGGAGCGCCTGATGGTGGGCGGCATGGTGCTGGTCGCCGCGGCGATAGCGGCCGCGCCGTCCGTGCTGATCGACTCGGTGCCGGTCTGGACCGTGGCCGTGGCCTGGGCCTTCGGGTGCTTCGGGATGGGCGTGGTGATCGCGTCGACGAGCGTGCTGCTGCTGAAGCTGTCGGCGCCGGAGGAGGCGGGGGCGAACTCGGCCGCCCTCCAGATCTCCGACGGGCTCTCGAACGTACTGCTGCTCGCCGCGGGCGGAGCGGCCTTCGCGGCGCTCGGCGGCGGGGCCGTGGGGGCCGTGCACGACGCGGCGGGGGCGGGGGCCGCGGGGTCCCATCCGGGTGCGTTCGCGGCGGTCTTCCTGCCGATGGCGGGGGTGGCGCTGGTGGGGGCGTGGGTGGCGGCGCGGGTGCGGACCAAGGCTTAGTGCCACGTGGCACCATCCACGCATGGCTGGTCTGAATCTGCGGTTCACCGAAGAAGAGCTGGACGCACTGCGTGCGCGCGCCGAGTCGGAGGGGCGGAGTATGCAGTCGTTCGCCCACGACGCGGTGATCACCGCCATAAACGAACACTCGCGCCTCTTCGACGAGGCCGCGGACCACGTGCTGAAGGTGAGTGAGGAGCTCAACCGGAGGCTCGCCTGATGCAGTACCTGACACTTCCCGAGCTGCTCAACCTTGCCGAGCGCCTCGGGACTGCCGAGGTACGCGACTACGGGCTGCTCGATTCGGCACTCGCCCGCCCGCAGGCGAGCGTGTTCGGCCAGGACGCCTATCCGGACGTGTGGCAGAAGGCCGCGGCATTCATGGAGTCCCTCGCGCGCAATCGTGCGCTCGTCGACGGGAACAAGCGCATCGCCTGGTATGGCACCTGGGTCTTCCTGCACATCAATGGGCATCGCCTGAGCGCGGACTTCGATGCCGATGCGGCCGAGAAGTTCGTGCTGGACGTGTGCCAGGGCGCCCTCGCCATGTCCGGGATCGCTGAACGGCTTCCCGGATTCGCCATGTGAAGCCGATCTGTGAAGAGGGTCTCAGCGGCGCCGAACCACCGTTCGTCCGTACGAGGTTCCACGCCGCCCCCCGGTAAGGTGGCCCGGTTGTCGTATCGCGTGCGGGTCCGTCCCGGCCGTGCGGACAGCACCCCACGTACCCGAGAGACCCGAACCGGAGACCGTGACTACTACCGCCTCCCACCACCTCTCACCCGCCTTCCCCGGCCGCGCCCCCTGGGGCACGGCCGGCAAGCTGCGAGCCTGGCAGCAGGGCGCCATGGAGAAGTACATCCAGGAGCAGCCGCGCGACTTCCTCGCGGTCGCCACCCCCGGCGCGGGGAAGACCACCTTCGCGCTGACCCTCGCGTCATGGCTGCTGCACCACCACGTGGTGCAGCAGGTCACCGTCGTCGCGCCGACCGAGCACCTGAAGAAGCAGTGGGCCGAGGCAGCGGCCCGGATAGGGATCAAGCTCGACCCCGACTACAGCGCGGGCCCGCTCAGCAAGGAGTACGACGGCGTCGCGGTCACCTACGCGGGCGTCGGCGTGCGGCCGATGCTGCACCGCAACCGCTGCGAGCAGCGCAAGACCCTGGTCATCCTCGACGAGATCCACCACGCCGGTGACTCGAAGTCCTGGGGCGAGGCGTGCCAGGAGGCGTTCGACCCGGCCACCCGGCGGCTCGCGCTCACCGGTACGCCGTTCCGGTCGGACACCAACCCGATCCCCTTCGTCGTGTACGAGGAGGGCAACGACGGCATCCGGCGCTCCTCGGCCGACTACACCTACGGCTACGGCAACGCGCTCGCCGACGGCGTCGTCCGGCCCGTGATCTTCCTCAGCTACAGCGGCAACATGCGCTGGCGCACCAAGGCCGGTGACGAGATCGCCGCCCGGCTCGGTGAGCCGATGACCAAGGACGCCATCGGGCAGGCCTGGCGCACCGCCCTGTCGCCCACCGGTGAGTGGATCCCCAATGTGCTGAGCGCCGCCGACAAGCGGCTGACCGAGGTCCGCAAGGGCATTCCGGACGCGGGCGGGCTGGTCATCGCCACCGACCAGGAATCGGCACGCGAGTACGCCAAGATCCTCAAGCGGGTCACCGGTGAGAAGGCCACCGTGGTCCTCTCCGACGAGAAGGCCGCCTCGAAGAGGATCGACCAGTTCAGCGGGGACGACTCGCGCTGGATGGTCGCGGTGCGCATGGTGTCGGAGGGTGTCGACGTGCCGCGCCTGGCCGTCGGCGTGTATGCCACCACCATCTCCACGCCGCTCTTCTTCGCGCAGGCCGTCGGCCGTTTCGTGCGTTCGCGCAGGCGCGGCGAGACCGCCTCGGTCTTCGTACCGACCATTCCGATGCTGCTCGACTTCGCCAACGAGATGGAGGTCGAGCGGGACCACGTCCTCGACAAGCCCAAGAAGGGCAGCGACGAGGAGAACCCGTTCGCGGAGGAGGACAAGCTCCTCGCCGACGCCGAGAAGCTGGAGGACGAGGAGACCGAGGAGCAGCTGCCCTTCGAGGCCCTCGAATCGGACGCGGTCTTCGACCGGGTGCTGTACGACGGTGCCGAGTTCGGCATGCAGGCGCACCCCGGCAGCGAGGAGGAGCAGGACTACCTGGGGATTCCGGGGCTGCTGGAGCCCGACCAGGTGCAGCTGCTGCTCCAGAAGCGGCAGTCCCGGCAGATCGCGCACAGCCGTCAGCGGCCGGCCGTGGAGGCCGACCTGCTGGAGAAGCCGGCCGAGGCGCGGCCGGTGGTCACGCACAAGCAACTGCTCGGGCTGCGCAAGCAGCTCAACACGATGGTTTCGGCCTACACGCACCAGAGCGGCAAGCCGCACGGGGTGATCCACACCGAGCTGCGGCGGGTGTGCGGCGGGCCGCCGAGCGCGGAGGCCACGGCCGGGCAGATCCAGCAGCGGATCAAGAAGGTCCAGGAGTGGGCCACCCGTATGACGTGAGCCCACGGGGGCGTGCTGGTGCCGGCCCGGGGCGGGGACAGCGGTCCTTGCCCCGGGCCGACGTCGTGCGTGCGGATGACGGTGCGGAAGCGGGTGCGGATGAGGTGGCGCGACTACCGGACGGACGGCCCGGCTACTGGACGGACGGCCCGGCTACTGGACGGACGGCCCGGCTACCAGACGAACGGTGCCGACTGGTTCGACGTGGCCACACACGGAACCGTGGCCGACGTCGGGGACGAGGCCACGATCTGCAGTGACCAGTTGGTGGCGCTCGGGGGAGGGGGCAGCACCACGGAGTTCGTGCTGTCACCCGCCGCCAGGGTGCCGGAGGTGAGCTTCAGCGGGCCCAGGGTGATCGGGCTGCCGCCGCTCATGCCGGGGTTGGTCTTTCCGGAGAACTGCACCTGACTGGTGACGCCGCCCGAGGTCTTGGTGAGCTTGAGCGTCGTCGTGATGCTGTTCGGGTCGGCACTGGTACCGGCCGGCATCGTGATCGCGGTGGACGTGATCTTGATGGTCTTGGACGTGCCCGAGTCGGCGGCGGTCAGGGTGGCGAGACCGCTGCCCCAGGCGCCGCAGTTGTACGTGGCCGTCGCGGTGAGCGGAGCCACGGCCTGGGCCGTCGGAGCCAGCGCGAGCGCGCCGGCCACGGTACAGGCCGCGGCCAGTACCAGCGGGATGTGTCTTCGATTCGACGACATGACGGGGGGAACTCCTTCCGGTTCTGAATTCCGCAGATTCACCGAAGAGCCGAGAAGTGGATCTGCGTGCCGGGCCCGGCATGTCGGCAGCAGTGAAACTGTGATCTTCAGAGAAGTCAATAGATGTCCACAGAGGCACTTGAAATTCCCATGGAAATGCTTTTCGGGCATTTCAGATAAGGATCAATCAATTCTCTCTTGACTTCTCGGCACACGACCTCCTCAATGTGCGCAATCAATGGGCCATGGAGGGGTGTCTGGTGATACGACGACGAAGACCCGGCGTGACCGGTCTGCTCGCTGCCTGCTTCGTACTGTCCCTGAGCTGCGCCGGGGCCACCGCCCAGGCCGTGCCGCAGGACGCGCCGGCAGTCGGATCGCGGGCCGCCGGTACGGTCACCCCGACCGTGCACTGCACCCTGCCCGCGGGGCAGGGCGAGGCGACGGGGCCGCAGCAGATGACCGTCGAACTGTCGCCCGCGGTCGTCGCCCCGGGCGGGAAGGTGCACGCCAAGGTCACGCTGGGGCCGTCACCCGCCACCAGCGCGCTGCCGCTGGAGGACGTGCCGACCATCCCCAGCCTCGACCTCGCCATGTCCGGCGGGGCCACCGGCACCGTCACGGTGCGGGGTGCCGAGTTCACGATGGACATCCCGTCCGGGACGCCCATCGAACTCCCGCCCTACGAGGGTGACTTCCTGGTGCCGGCGAACGCCTCCGGGGACGTCTCGTTCACCCCGATCCGTACGCTGACGCAGACCAAGGTGCTCGGCTCGGTCTTCGAGACGCCCTGCGATGTCGTCGACGGCGGCGGCAGCGTCGGCAGTGTCACGGTGGAGGGCACCGGCTCCGAGCCCGCCACGCTGACCGCCCCCGCCGATCCCGTACGTCCCAACACCGAGGTGGCGCTGGGTGGTTCGGGGTGGACTCCGGGCGGGGCGCCCGTGCCCTCGCTCTGCGCGGTGGGCGGTGGAGGCTGTGATCCGCTGAAGTTCAGGAGCAACACGCTCGCCATCGGCGGTGACGGGACGCTGACCGGTACGGCCACCCTCGCCGAGGCCGGTGCGGTGCCGGACGGCACGTACGAGGTGAAGGTCAACGACGGTACGAAGGAGGCCACGGCCCCCCTCACCGTCAAGGCCGTCGCGGCCGGTGACCGCGAGATCTCGCTGTCGCGGAGCAGCGGACCGGTCGGCAGTGTGATCACGGTCAGCGGCAAGAACTACAACCCGGACCGCTGGATCAACGTCATCGGGCTCGACGCCTCGGGCACCGGGCTCGACGACAGCGCGGTGTACGTCAAGAGCGGCTCGGACGGCACGTTCGCAGTCGAGTTCACCGTGACCTCCGACGCCGTCGTCGCGGTCCAGGCCGACGAGGGCAACGATCCGGCGACCGTACGGACCGCGCCGTTCACCGTCTCCGACGGCGGGGGAGGGGGCGGCGGCAGCGCCGACCAGCGGCTGAGCACCTCGGTCAGGGCCGGGACGCTCTCCATGGTCCAGGACGGTGACACCGTCGACTTCGGCACGACGGTCCTGGGCACCGGCAGCGGTGTGCAGCGCTCCCGGCTCAACCGGGTCGAGGTGGAGGACGGCCGCGGTGTCGACAGCGGCTGGTCGCTGACCGCCACTCTCTCCGGCTTCACCAGCAGCGGCGGCGGAACCATCCCGGCCGACGCCGTCCGGTGGACGCCCAAGTGCACGGCGCAGAACGGCAGCGTGGGGGTGCCGGTGGCCGGTTCGCCCGCCGCGCTCGGGAGCGAGGCGGCGAGCCTCTGCCGGATGGATCCGGACGGTTCCCGTCCGTTCACCGGCGGCCGGTTCGACGCCGATGCCGATCTCGTCCTCACCGTTCCCGGATTCACCCGGCCGGGAGATTACAGCGCCACTCTCACCCTCACCCTTCTCTGAATTCTCCGGGAACCGTAAGGGGAAGTTCCGGAGGCGCCCGTCCGCTCCGTATCGCATCGGAGCGGGCGGGCGCCTCCATTCCGAATCCGGTTCGAATCCGGTCCGGATCCGGGGAATTCCCGTAGCCGATACCTCAGCCAGCACCTCAGCCATGGAGGAGACGCATGTCCGTGTCCGTCAGACCGAGAAGAACAGACCGGCCGGGAAGGGCCCACGGTCCGGGTTCGGGGTTACGCCGTGCCGTGGCCCTCATCGCCGGGGCCGTGCTCGTCTGGACCGGTGGCACCGTCGCGCTAGCGCCCGTCGCCGAGGCCGGCACCGTCACCCCGACCGTGCACTGTTCCCTGCCCGCGGGGCAGGGCGAGGCGACCGGGCCGCAGCAGATGAGCGTCGACCTGTCGCCGTCGATCGTCGACCCGGGCGGCAAGGTCCACGCCAAGGTCACCCTCGGCCCGTCCCCCGCCACCAGCGGCCTCAGCCTGAACGACGTACCCACCACCCCCAGCATCGACTTCGCGATGTCCGGCGGCGCCACCGGCACGGTCACCGTCACCGGCCCCCAGATCAACCTCGACATCCCGTCCGGCAAGCCCATCGAAATCCCGCCGTACGAAGGGGACTTCCTCATCCCCGCCAATGCGAGCGGCCCGATCACCTTCACCCCGATACGCAATCTGACGCGTACGAAGGTGCTCGGCTCCACCTACGAGACCCCGTGCGACGTGGTGAGCGGCGGCGGCTCCATCGGCACGGTGACCGCCGAGGGCACCGCGGGCCACCCGCCCACCCTGACCGCGCCCACCACCGCCGTCCGGCCGTCCACCGCCGTCGCCCTGTCCGGCAGCCTCTGGACCGCGGGCGCCACTCCCGTACCGTCGCTCTGCTCGGCGGACGGCGGCGGCTGCGACACCGGCAAGTTCGCCTCCAGCACCCTCGCGATCAGCGCCTCGGGGGAGCTGAGCGGAAGCGCGGTGCTCGCCGCCGCGGGCGCCGTGCCCGACGGCTCGTACCTGGTGAAGGTCGGCGACGGCACGAAGGAGGCGACCGCGCCCCTGACGGTCAAGGCCTTCACCCCCACCGGGCCGCGGGCCATCGCGCTCTCCCGCTCCGGCGCACCGGTCGGCAGCGTCATCTCCGTCACCGGCAGCAACTACTTCCAGGACCGGTGGATCAACACCGTCGGCCTGGACGCGAGCGGGGCGACGCTCGACGACACCGCCGTCTATGTGAAGAGCACCCCCGACGGCACGTTCAGCGCCGAGTTCACCGTCTCCGACCCGGCCATCGCCGCCATCCAGGTCGACGAGGGCAACGATCCGGCCACTGTGCTCACCACACCGTTCACCGTGACCGACGCCTCCGCGACGCTCTCCGCGGGCGCGGCGAAGGTCAAGCCGGGCGGAACGATCGCCCTCTCCGGCGGTGACTGGCCGTCCGGAACCACGCCCACCGCCGCGCTCTGCAACGCCGACGGCAGCTCCTGCGACAGCGCCCGGATCAGCGGCTCCACTCTCCGGACAGGCGCCGACGGCACCCTCGCCGGCACGGTCACCGTGGCCGGGTCCACCCCGCGTGCCGTGTACGCGCTCCAGGTCACCGCCGGGGGAGCGCAGGCCCTCACCCCGCTGACCGTCTCCCCGTCCTTCGTGGTCCTCACCCCCTCGGCCGGTCCGAAGGGCACCACCGTCACCGTCATCGGGCAGGGCTTCGCGAAGGTCGCGACCGTGTCCATCGTCGGGCTGCGGGCCGACGGCTCACAGACGTCCGACCCGGCGAAGACCAAGGTGGTGGGGCTGGACGGGGCGTTCTCGCAGTCCTTCAAGGTCAACGCCGCCGACACCGTCGCCATCCGGGTACGGGAGGTCCTCGTCAACCCGCGCACCGAGACGGCGGCGTTCACCGTCCAGGACGGAACCGTGCCCGCCGGACCGTCCTTCGCGCTCTCGCCGCCCGAGGGGCCCGTCGGCACGGTGGTCCAGGTGACCGGACGGGGATTCGCCCCCGTCGCCACGGTCTCGGTGACCGGCCGCACCGCGGACGGGAAGCAGACCGCCGACCCGTACGTCACCCGGGTCATCGGACTCGACGGCACTTTCGCCCTCGACTTCACCGTCCGTGACCCGGCGACGAAGTCGATCCGGGCCTGCGAGGTACTCGTTAACGGAAAAATTGTGCAGCAGTCATTCACCGTGAGTTAACGGCAGTTCACTTCTGGTGCGTGAAGTGCCGTGAAGGCGTCGGCCGACCTGGACGCGCGTAGACCTCCAGGACCCGGCCGACGCCGCGCTGACCGGCGCTTATGCTGCTTCAAGCCAACTCCCGTTCCGGCGACGCCCGGATTCTGGACGAGGTCTTCCGCTGAGCGGACTCGCTCGCTACTGTCCCAAAAAAATGAACGCCCCGTGGCAGAGCCGCAGCGGGGCGCAGCCGGTGCCTGGCCAGGCCGGCGGCCTCTCCGTGCGTCGCCGCTGGGACCGGCGGCGCACATTCCGTGGGAATCAGCCGCTGCCGCTCATCAAAGAGGAGAGGGCGTCGTGACAGCGGAAACCTCCCAGACGCTCGACAGGGGACTGAGGGTCCTCAAACTGCTTGCCGACACCGACCACGGTCTGACCGTCACCGAGTTGTCCAACAAACTCGGGGTCAACCGGACCGTGGTCTACCGTCTGCTCGCCACCCTGGAGCAACACGCCCTGGTACGCCGCGACTTGGGCGGCCGGGCCAGAGTGGGCCTGGGCGTGCTGCGCCTGGGCCGCCAGGTGCATCCACTCGTGCGCGAGGCCGCACTGCCCGCGCTGCGGTCGCTCGCCGAGGACATCGGGGCCACCGCCCATCTCACACTGGTCGACGGCAGCGACGCGCTGGCCGTCGCGGTCGTCGAGCCGACCTGGACCGATTACCACGTGGCCTACCGGGCCGGCTTCCGCCACCCGCTGGACCGGGGTGCCGCGGGCCGGGCGATCCTCGCCGCCCGTCAGAAACCGGTCGGCGAGACCGCCTTCACCCTCACCCACGGCGAGTTGGAGGCCGGGGCGAGCGGGGCGGCGGCGGCGCTGGTGGGGGTGACCGGGGTCGAGGGCAGCGTGGGCGTGGTGATGCTCGCGGACTCCGTACCCGAGCGCGTGGGGCCCCGCGTGGTGGACGCGGCCCGGGAAGTGGCGGACGCGCTCCGGTAGGGCGTGCTCCGGGGCGCGCTCCTGCAGGACGCGCTCCGACAGGACGTGGCGGGCGTGCTCCGAGAATGCGGGGCGCCGGGCTCGGAGGGCCGGTGGGCCGGACGGGCCCGGCGGGGCCGATCCCGGGCCGATGCCGGGGTGGTTGCCCGGGGCGGATTTCTGGCCGGTTCAGGTCTCCGCGGGTGCCCGGTCGGGCCGTATGGTTTCGGGGCTCACGCCTTGACCGAAGCGCGTGGCCGTTCCGGGGGGTTCTGATGGATGGTTCCGTTTTCCTGCTTCTCGTCATCGTGGGTATCGCGGTGTACTTCCTGCCCTTCTTCATCGCCGCGGGGCGCGGGGTGAACACCGGCTCGGTGTTCGTGATCAATCTCTTCCTCGGCTGGACGTTCATCGGCTGGGTGGTCGCCCTGGCCATGTCGATGGGAAGCCGGCGGACGCCGTAGGGAACGCCCCCAGGAGCTGTTTCCCCGGCCGCGTACGGGGCTCCCGGCCCCGGCGTCCGGGGCCCGGCGGTTAGATTGGGCGGGTGCTCCCTCGTCTCTCGCGTCCCCGTGCCCTCGCCCTGTGCGCCCTGCCCGTCCTCGCCCTGTTCGGTGTGGCCGCCTTCGCGCCGCTGCCGTTCACCCTGGCGCAGCCCGGCTCGACCGCGAACGTGCTCGGGGACGATCACGGCACACCGGTGATCAGCATCAAGGGCGCGCCGACCCGGACCACCGAGGGCCAGCTGCGGATGACGACGATCGTCGCGACCGGGCCCACCGCCGAGGTCGGCATCGGTGATGTGATCGACAGCTGGTTCCGCACGGACCGGGCGGTGCTGCCCCGCGACTCCGTCTACCCGAGTGGTGGCTCCGAGAAGGAGATCGAGAAGCACAACCTCGAAGACATGCGGAAGTCGCAGGACTCCGCGGTCGACGCCGCCCTGAACTACCTCGGGAAGAAGCCCGGCTCGGTCGACGTGACCCTGCATCTCGCCGACGTGGGCGGCCCCAGCGCCGGCCTGTTCTTCGCCCTCGGCATCGTCGACAAGCTCGACGGGGACGGGGCCGGCGGCGATCTCACCGGTGGCCGCAACATCGCGGGCACCGGCACGATCGAGGCGAACGGCGAGGTCGGGGCGGTCGGCGGGGTGTCGCTGAAGACTCAGGCCGCGCGCCGCGACGGGGCGACCGTCTTCCTCGTGCCGAAGGCGGAGTGCCGGGAGGCGGGAGCCGAGCTGCCCAAAGGGTTGCGGCTGATTCCGGTCACGACTCTGAAGGGCGCGGTGTCCTCGCTCCAGGCACTGGAGCAGGGGCGCAAGGTTCCGAGCTGCTGACCTCGCCGGCCGGTGAAGGCGCCGGTACGGGGCCACCGCCCGCCTCCGCCCCCGCGCCGTCCGCGCCCGTGCCGTCCATCGTGCGCCACACCGGGAACACCAGCGGGCTCAGCGTCGCCAGCAGGTAGACCCCGCCCATCGCCAGCAGCGCCCCCTTCACGCCCGCGCTCTCCACCAGCAGGCCGGCCGCGAGACCGCCCACCGGCATGGCCAGCTCGCAGCCCGCCGTGATGACCCCGGAGACCCGGCTGCGCAGCTCGTCGGGGATCGTTCCGTAGATCACCGTCGTCAGGATCGGGTTCAGCACCCCGCCCGCGAGGCCGCTCAGTGCCATGGTCACGGCGAGCGGCAGCGTCGTCCCGGTCAGCGCCGCGACCACGTACCTGGGCGCGCCGCACAGCAGCACGCACACCGTGAACACGGTCCACCGCGAGAAGCGGTGCCCGACCGCCCCGTACAGCAGCGCCCCGGCCAGCCCGCCCGCGCCGAACAGCGCGGTGAGCAGCCCGATGTCCCCGGCCCCGCCCAGTTCGGCGGAGGCGTGCACCGGGAGCAGGACGGCGTACCAGCCCTGGTCGGTGCCGTTCATGAACAGGACCATCACCACGACCGCCAGCAGCAGCGGGGTGCCCAGCAAGTAGGCGAAGCCCTCGCGCATCTCGGTGCGGTACGCCCGCAGCGAGACCGGCGCCTCGGCCTTGCGGGGCTCGGCCGCGCGCACCCCCCGTACGCCTGCCGCGATCAGCAGCGCGGACGTCAGGAAGGTCGCCGCGTCCAGCAGCAGTACGGTCTCCGCGCCGACGAGCGCGATCAGCAGGCCGGCCAGCGCCGCCCCGACCATCCGGGCGCCGCGCGAGACGGCGTCGAAGAGGCTGGCGGCGCGGGCGAGGGTGGTGCCGGCGTGCTCGGCGAGGTCCGGCACCAGGACGTAGCGTGCGGTGTCGCCCGGGGTGTGCATGAGCCCGCCGACCGCCATCAGCGCGCACAGCATCCAGAAGTCCAGGGCGTCCGCGAAGTGCAGCAGCGGGATGGCGGCGACGGAGAGGCCGCACACCAGGTCGGAGACGACGGAGACCCGGCGCCGTCCGATCCGGTCGATGACGGGTCCGCCGATCAGGGCGGAGACGACGATCGGCAGGGTCGCGCAGAAGGCCACGACACCGGCCCGGCCGGCGCTTCCCGTGGTCTCCAGCACGAACCACGGAACGCCGATCAGCGTGAGTGAACTACCTGCCCTGGATATGGAGTTGGCGGACAGTACGGCGGCGAGCGGAATACGGCTGCGGTCCCCCCGGCCGGTCATGCCGGACCGGCTGCGACGGAGGAGGGGCGGCCGGGGTGGCGGGGCAGGACGCGCAGCCCCAGGTCGACGAGGGCCCAGCCCAGCCGGGTGCGCAGACCGGTGCCCGGCGAGGCCGGTGCGGGGCCGGACCGCACGGCGCGGCCCCGCAGTTCGGCGGAGCGCAGGTCGTGCAGCAGCAGATGGGTGTCGGAGTGCATGACGGTGTCCTTCCGGTCAGGCGGGGCCGGCTACTCCGCGGGGCGCGGGAAGAGGTGCACATGGCTGCGGACGTTGGCCGATCCCTCGGTGCCCTCCGGGACCTGGCCCCGGTAGCCCTCGATGAGTTCGTGGATCTTCCCGATCAGCTCCTCGGCGAGATCGGGGGTGAGGCGCACCTGGAAGTCGCTGATGTCCCAGCCTTCCTCGCGCCATGCGTCGGGCCATTCGCGCATGGTGCCGATCCAGGTGTTCAGCTCCTGGGAGTGCGTGGTGGCGATCTCGTGGAGCACGACGTCGACCGCGCCGCGCACCTCGGGGTCCGGGTGGCTGAGGAACCGGCCGCTGTCGAAGACGGTGCCCCGGTGCGCGGCACGCCACCAGCGCTCGCGGCCCTTGCCGCGCTCCGGGTCGTCCTCGACGAAGCCGTACGCCGCCAGTTGCCGCAGGTGGTAGCTGGTGGCACCGCTGGATTCGCCGAGCCGGTCGGCGAGACCGGAGGCGGTGGCGGGGCCGTACTCCCGCAGTGCGGCCAGCAGCCGCAGCCGCAGGGGGTGGGCCAGCCCGCGCAGGGTGCGGGCATCGACCTTGTGGATGTTCTCGGCTTCGGCGGGGGTCTCGGCGCCGTCCTCTGGTGCGGGCATGGGTAAACCGTAGAGTTGCAAAGCTCTCTTTGCAACAGGTTCTTTGCATCGGTTTCTTTGCAACAAACCTTCGCGAGGGGCTCCCGGCTCAGCCCTGCTTGATGAACCCCTCCTGGATCAGCCAGTCCTTCGCCACCTCGTGCGGGTCCTGCCCGTCCACGTCCACCTTGGCGTTGAGCACCTGGGCGACCTCGGTGGTCAGCTTCTTGCTGACCGGGTCGAGCAGCCCGGCGATCTGCGGGTACTTCTCGAAGGTCTTGGTGTGGATCACCGGGGCCGCGTTGTAGTTGGGGAAGAAGTGCTTGTTGTCGACGAGCACTTCGAGGTTCATCGCCTTGATCCGGCCGTCCGTGGTGAACACCTCGCCCAGCAGGCAGGAGTCGGACTTGGAGACCTGGGTGTAGATGATCCCGGCATCCATCTTCTTGATGTTGGCGGCAGGCAGCGACATCCCGTACGCCTTCTCCATGCCCAGCAGCCCGTCGTCGCGCGAGGCGAACTCGTTCTCCACGCAGATCGTCACCGCCGACGGGTCCATCTTCGACAGCGCCGCGACGTCGGAGAGCGTCTTCAGGTGGTACTTCGCGTTGTTCTGCCGGCTGATGGCGAGCGCGTAGGTGTTGTTGAGCGTGGACGGCGTCAGCCAGGTCACCCCCGTGCGGCGGTCCTCGTCCCGGACCGCCTCCCACTGCTTCACCGGGTCGGGGATCGGCTCCGCATGGCCGAGGTACGTGATCCAGCCGGTGCCCGTGTACTCGTACATCGCGTCCGCGTCGCCCTTGACGATCGCCTCGCGCGCACTGATCGAGCCGGGCAGGTTCGTCCGGTCCAGGACCTCCGCTCCGGCGGCCTTGAAGACCAGGCCGATCATCTGGCCCAGGATGATGTTCTCGCTGAAGTTCTTCGAGGTGACGGTCAGCGAGGCACCGTCCAGCGGCTGCCCCTGGCCGACCGAGCCCGGCTCCACCTCGTCCACCATCGGCGAACCGCTCTTCAGCCCGCACCCGGAGAGCAGCAGCGCCAGCGCCGCCGCCCCCGCCAGACCCGCACGCACCTTCCGCGGACCCATCACCCCACCTCCAGTCCGCGCGGCGTCAGCGCCACCTCGACCAGCGAGGCCAGCCAGTCCACCAGCAGCGCCAGCACCACCGTCAGCACCGAACCGAGCACCAGCACCGGCATCCGCTGGGTCTGGATGCCCGAGGTGATCAGGTCCCCGAGGCCGCCGCCGCCGACGAAGGTGGCCAGCGTCGCCGTACCCACGTTGAGCACCAGCGCCGTACGCACACCCGCCAGGATCAGCGGGACGGCGAGCGGCAGTTCGACCTTGGTGAGCGTCCCCGTCGCCGACATGCCGATGCCGCGCGAGGCCTCGATCAGGTTCGGCTCGATCGCCCTGAGGCCGGCCACCGTGTTGGAGAAGACCGGCAGCACCGCGTAGATCACCATGCCGATGATCGCCGTCGAAGGGCCGATGCCCAGCCAGATCACCAGCAGCGCCAGCAGACCGATCGCCGGTGTCGCCTGCCCGATGTTGGCGACCGCCGTGACCACCGGGGCACCCTTGCGCAGCCGGCGCCGGGTCAGCGCGATCCCCAGCGGAATGGCGATGATCAGCACCCAGAACGTCGAGATCGCGGTCAGCCGCACATGCTGCCACCAGCGCAACCGCACATTGCCGCCGGTCAGCGAGTTCCGCGCGATCGAGTCGAGATGCACATTGGTGATCCACAGGTACGTGATGGCCAGCACGACCAACAGCGCGAGCGGCATCATCACCAGCTTGCGCCAGGTGAACCGGCGCGGCGGACCGGCCGGCGGCGGAGCCGGCTCCTCCTCCTCGTCCCGGAAGGCATGGCCCTTGACGTCGTGCTCGCCGGGCGGGCGGTCCTTGTCGGAGGAGGGCACGGGCGGCTCGGGGCGCGGCCGGCGGGGTTCGTGGTTCAGCGGTGGATTGCGAGTCATGCGCCCGGACCGCCCTCCAGCTCTGTCTCGGTCTGGTGGCTGCGCGACTCCTCCAGGTCGTGCTGGTGCTCGATGGCGGCGAGCCGGTCGGCCTCCAGCAGCTCATGGACGGAGTTCATCAGGGTCTGCATGTCGACGACCCCGATGAACTCGCCGCGCCGCCCGGTCACCGCGACCCGCCCACCGCTGTCGGTCAGTACCGCCTCCAGCGCGTCGTGCAGCGTCCCGTCACGCGTCACCGTGTCGTGGACCAGCTGCCCGGCCCGCGCCAGCGAACCCCGGGCCCGCATCAGGTCCCCGCGCCGCAGCCACTTGTACGGGCGGTTCCTGCGGTCCAGCATCAGCAGCTCGTTGTGCGGGCCGCTGCGCAGCTTGTTGAAGATCGACTGGAGCGGGTCGTCGACCGTCACCGTCGGGAACGCGGCCATCTCCACATCCCGTACGCGGGTGAGGTTGAGCCGCTTCAGCGCCGCACCGGCCCCGACGAAGCCCGAGACGAAGTCGTCCGTCGGATTGGTGAGGATGGCCTCCGGGGTGTCGAACTGCGCGATGTGCGAACGCTCCCGCAGCACCGCGATCCGGTCGCCCAGCTTGATCGCCTCGTCGAAGTCGTGGGTGACGAAGACGATCGTCTTGTGCAGTTCGTGCTGGAGCCGGATCAGTTCGTCCTGGAGGTGGTCGCGGGTGATCGGGTCGACCGCGCCGAACGGCTCGTCCATCAGCAGAACCGGCGGATCGGCCGCCAACGCCCTTGCCACGCCCACCCGTTGCTGCTGACCGCCGGAGAGCGCGCGGGGATAGCGCCCGTGGAACTCCCGCGGATCCAGCCCCACCAGATCGAGCATCTCCTCGACCCGGTCCTTCACCTTCGACTTCGGCCAGCCGACCATCTTCGGTACGAGGGCGATGTTCTCGGCGACCGTCATGTGGGGGAAGAGCCCGGACGACTGGATCGCGTAGCCGATCTTGCGGCGCAGCTTCACCGGGTCGATGTCGGTGACGTCCTCGTCGTCGATCCTGATCCGCCCGGACGACGGCTCGATCAGCCGGTTGATCATTTTCAGGGTGGTGGACTTCCCGCAGCCGGACGGGCCGACGAAGATCACCGTCTCGCCGGCCTTGATCTCCATCGAGACGCTGTCCACCGCCGGGTTCGGATTGCCCGGATAGCGCTTGGTCAGGTCCTCCAGCTGGATGGTGGCCCCGGACGTGGTCCTCTCCGGCCCGGCGCTGTCGTCGGCGGTGCTCCCGGCGGCGGTCTCAGACACGGATCCCCCTCGGGATGGTGAGCCGCCCCAGCAGTACGTACGCGGCGTCGAAGAGCAGGGCGAGGATGACGATGCCGAGCGTGCCCGCGAGCACCTGATTGAGCGCGTTGGCGCTGCCCAGCGAGGCGATGCCGCGGAAGATCTCGTTGCCCAGGCCGGGGCCCGAGGCGTACGCGGCGATGGCGGCGATGCCCATCAGCATCTGGGTGGAGACCCGGATGCCGGTGAGGATCGGCGGCCAGGCGAGCGGCAGTTCCACCCGGCACAGCCGGGCCAGCCGCGACATCCCGATGCCCTTCGCCGCGTCGACCAGGGCCGGATCCACACCGCGCAGCCCCACGATGGAGTTGCGTACGACGGGCAGCAGCCCGTACAGCGTCAGGGTGATCACGGTGGGCGCGACCCCGAGGCCGACGAGCGGGATGAGCAGACCGATCGCGGCGAGCGAGGGGATGGTGAGGATCGTCGCCGTCGAGGTGATGGCCAGCGACCCCGCCCAGCCGCTGCGGTAGGTGACGACCCCGATCAGGATGCCCAGCGCGGTGGCGATGACCATGCACTGGAACACGGCACTGACGTGCTGGTACGCGTCGGTGAGCAGCTGTTGGTGCCGGTTGCCCAGGTACTCCCAGAAGCTCACACGTCACTCCTCGGCTCAGTCGGTGTCCTTCGCGGCCTGCTCGACGAGCGGGATGATCCGCAACGGGACCGGGTTCTCCATGACGATGGCCGTGGAGGCCCGGACAATGCCATCAAAACCGACAACCCGGTCGATCACCCGCTGAAGATCGGCGTTGGAACGCGCGACGAGACGGCAGAGCATGTCGCCGTGGCCGGTGGTGGTGTGCAGTTCCAGCACCTCCGGCACGCCGGCCAAGTGGGCCCGCACGTCGGCTCCTTGGCCCTGCTTGATCTCCAGGGTGGCGAACGCGGTGACGGGGTAGCCGAGCGCCGCCGGATCCACCGCCGGACCGAATCCGCGGATGACGCCATTCGACTGAAGCCGGTCGAGTCGCGCCTGCACCGTCCCGCGCGCCACGCCGAGCCTGCGCGATGCCTCCAGTACGCCGATGCGGGGCTCGCGGGCCAGCAGCACGATCAGCCGCCCGTCCAGATGATCGATCGCCATGATCAGCTCCGCAAGGTCGACGTGATGGTCATCATGTACAGATAGCCTGCCTGTCATCCCTATCAGCTGTACAGATTGCCCAGTGGATTCGCGAACTATTGCGCACCTTGCGAAGCGGCGAGAGCCTTCGGACATGACTGAGACTCTGCACACCACCCCCGAAACAGCCCGGCAGGCCGACCCCTTCCCGGTCAAGGGAATGGACGCGGTCGTCTTCGCCGTCGGCAACGCCAAGCAGGCCGCGCACTATTACTCGACGGCGTTCGGCATGAAGCTGGTCGCCTACTCCGGACCGGAGAACGGCAGCCGCGAGACGGCGAGTTACGTACTGACCAACGGATCGGCCCGTTTCGTCTTCACCTCCGTCATCAAAGCCGCCACCGACCACGGCCGCTTCCTCGCCGCCCATGTGGCCGAGCACGGCGACGGTGTCGTCGACCTGGCCATCGAGGTCCCGGACGCCCGCGCCGCCTACGCGTACGCGGTCGAGCACGGCGCCCTCGGCCTCACCGAGCCGCACGAGGTGAAGGACGAGAACGGCACCGTCGTCCTCGCCGCGATCGCCACGTACGGCAAGACCCGCCACACCCTCGTCGAGCGCACCGGCTACGAGGGCCCGTACCTGCCCGGCTACGGCGCCGCCGCGCCGATCGTCGAGCCGCCCGCCAAGCGCACCTTCCAGGCCGTCGACCACTGCGTCGGCAACGTGGAGCTCGGCCGGATGAACGAGTGGGTCGGCTTCTACAACAAGGTCATGGGCTTCACCAACATGAAGGAGTTCGTGGGCGACGACATCGCCACCGAGTACTCCGCGCTCATGTCGAAGGTCGTCGCCGACGGCACCCTCAAGGTCAAGTTCCCGATCAACGAACCGGCGATCGCCAAGAAGAAGTCCCAGATCGACGAGTACCTGGAGTTCTACGGCGGCGCCGGCGTCCAGCACATCGCGCTCGCCACGAACGACATCGTCGCCTCGGTACGGGCGATGCGGGCGGCGGGCGTCCAGTTCCTGGACACCCCCGACTCCTACTACGACACCCTCGGCGAGTGGGCGGGCGAGACCCGCGTGCCGGTGGAGACCCTGCGAGAGCTGAAGATCCTCGTCGACCGGGACGAGGACGGCTACCTGCTGCAGATCTTCACCAAGCCGGTCCAGGACCGCCCGACCGTCTTCTTCGAGATGATCGAACGCCATGGCTCGATGGGCTTCGGCAAGGGCAACTTCAAGGCCCTGTTCGAGGCGATCGAGCGCGAGCAGGAGAAGCGCGGCAACCTCTGACCGCCCGGCCCGGCGGGCGGCCGACCGCCCGCCGGCCGGACCGGTGCGCCGGCCCGTCCGACGGGGCATCCGCATGCCGGCGGCCGGGGAGGTACCCCATCGTGCGAACGTGACACTTCATGCCCCAGGTGTCACGTTCGCCCTTCCTGCCAGGTCATGGTCCTGGCGAGCGTGATCCGCAGTGGCCGGCCGCGGGCTGCTGCCGTGGTCCGGAACCCGGTTGTCACGCGGCCGGATTCCGCTGGGGAACGACCGGGGCCGGAGCCGGGGCGGGCCGCGGGTGCTGCGGGCCGCCCGGCGAGGAAGGGGTCAGATCGTCCAGGGCCTCCTGGGCGGCGGGTCCGGCCAGGGGCGAGAACCGGGGGTTGGTGCGCAGCGCCGCCTCCAGATTCCGGCGCGCCGGACCGTAATCCCGCAACGCCTTCTGGATCACGCCCAGGTGGTACGCGTACGAGGCGTTCCGCCCACCCGCATCGACCGCGCGGGCCGCGTACTCCAGGGCGGCGGACGGGTGGCCGGAGCGGTGCAGGGCCCAGCCCAGCGCGTCCGCCACCGCGGCGCTGCGGTGCGAGCGCCCCCACTCGGCGCCCAGCAGCTCGACCGCCACGTCCGGGTCCCCGTGATCGGCCTCGAAACGGCCGCGCAGCAGCGCCTCGTCCACGCCCTGGGCCTCGTCCCGGGCGAGCGCCTCGCGCAGCCGCGAGTACTGGCCGTCGGCCTCCTCGTCCAGCCCCAGCGACTCGTACAACTCACCCAGCTCCAGCATGTATTCGGGCCGGGGGAGATGCACCAGCGCCGCCCGGTAGTCGCGCCGGGCCTCGTCCGTGCGGCCGAGCGACACCAGTGCCCTGGCCCGGCCCGCGAGCGACGGGTGGTGGGCGCGGTCGGTCCGCAGCGCCGCGCCGTACTGCGCGACCGCCTCGGCCGGCTCGCCCCGCTCCCAGGCCAGTTCGCCCAGCAGGGCCAGGCACTCCGCCTTCTGCGCGGGCGTGGCCGCCCGGTCCGCCGCGTCCTGCGCGTCGGCCAGCGCGTCCTCGGGCCGGCCGCGGTCCAGGTGCATCCGTGCCGTCCGCATGAGCGCCGGAACCCCCGCGCGCAGCGCCGTGAACCGCTCCACTGCCATGCTCACGCCCTTGCGGTCCCCGAGACCGCTGTACGCGTCGATCAGCGCCGGATACGCGGCCCACTGCTTCGGCTGCCGCGCCCGTACCGTCTCGCCCCACTTCTTCGCCGTGACGAAGTCGTGCCGGGCATCGGCGAGCTCCGCGAGCCCCACCCAGGCAGCCGTGTTCCCGTTCTCACCCGGCCGGATGTCCAGCGAGCGCTTCAGCGCCTGCTCGGCCCGGCCGTAGTACGCCGTGTCCGCGGAACGCCGCCCCCACTCCACGTAGGCCGTCCCCAGCATCGCCCAGGACCCCGCGTCCGACGGATGCGTGCCCACCCACTGCTGCCGGTCCCCGATCAGCGCCGTCAGATCGGAGAGCGAGGCCGGCGATCCGGCCGCCGTCGCCGCCAGCGCACGCGAGACCGGACCGGGTACGGGCGGCCGCGACGCCTTCTTCCCGTCCTCCGGAACGGCCACCACCGCACCCGTCACCAGCACCGCACCCGCCACCACACCCAGGGCCGCCCTGCGCAGCGTCGCACGCAGCGAGAGCGGCGGGGGCTCGGCCAGCGACGCCGGATCGGCGAGCGCGGAGAGCGCGGAGGCGCCGGAGAAGTCGGAGACGTCAAGGGGAGGTCGGCTGCTCGGATCGGGGGCCTGCGGAGGCTGCTGCGGCGTGACATCCATGCCGATCACTCTGCGTCAGTAATAAGAGCACACCGCGCCTTGCGAAGGCCGTCGCAGACGGGTTCACACCAATGGGCCCGGGTGTCACTCTTGGATCATGGACGGTCTTCTCGAACAGCTGCGTGCCGGTCTGCCCGCCGAGGCGCTGATCACGGATCCCGACGTCACCGCCTCGTACGCCCACGACATGGCGAGCTTCTGCGAGGCGGGCACACCCGCGGTCGTCGTGCTCCCGCGCACGGTCGAGCAGGTCCAGCACGTCATGCGCACCGCCACCGCCCTGCGCGTCCCGGTCGTCCCGCAGGGGGCCCGCACCGGGCTGTCGGGCGCGGCCAACGCCTCCGACGGCTGCATCGTGCTGTCCCTGGTGAAGATGGACCGGATCCTGGAGATCAGTCCCGTCGACCGGATCGCCGTCGTCGAGCCCGGCGTCATCAACGCGGTGCTGTCCCGTGCGGTCGACGAACACGGTCTGTACTACCCGCCGGACCCCTCCAGCTGGGAGATGTGCACCATCGGCGGCAACATCGGCACCGCGTCCGGCGGCCTGTGCTGCGTGAAGTACGGGGTCACCGCCGAATACGTACTCGGCCTGGAGGTCGTCCTCGCCGACGGGCGGCTGCTCACCACCGGCCGCCGCACCGCGAAGGGCGTCGCCGGGTACGACCTCACCCGGCTCTTCGTCGGCTCCGAGGGCAGCCTCGGCATCGTCGTCAAGGCCGTGCTCGCGCTGAAGCCCCGGCCGCCGCAGCAGCTGGTCCTGGCCGCGGAGTTCCCGAGCGCGGCGAGCGCCTGCGACGCGATCTGCCGGATCATGGAGCGCGGTCACACTCCGTCACTCCTCGAACTGATGGACCGTACTACGGTCCGGGCCGTCAACAAGATGGCCAACATGGGCCTCCCCGACACCACCGAGGCGCTCCTGCTCGCCGCCTTCGACACCCCGGACCCGTCGGCCGATCTGGCCGCCGTCGCAGAGCTGTGCACCGCCGCGGGCGCCACCGAGGTGGTCCCCGCCGAGGACGCCGCCGAGTCCGAGATGCTGCTCCAGGCCCGGCGGATGTCGCTCACCGCGCTGGAGACCGTCAAGTCGGCCACGATGATCGACGACGTCTGCGTACCCCGCTCGAAGCTCGGCGCCATGCTGGAGGGCACCGCGGCCGTCGCCGACAAGTACGGCCTCACCATCGGCGTATGCGTGCACGCGGGCGACGGCAACACCCACCCCGTCGTCTGCTTCGACCACACCGACGCCGACGAGTCCCGGCGGGCCCGCGAATCGTTCGACGAGATCATGGCGCTCGGCCTGGAGCTGGGCGGCACGATCACCGGCGAGCACGGCGTCGGCCTCCTGAAGAAGGAGTGGCTCGCGCGCGAGCTCGGCGAGGTCAGCGTCGAACTGCACCAGGGCATCAAGCAGGCGTTCGACCCGCTGGGGCTCCTCAACCCCGGCAAGGTGTTCTGACGGCGGGCGCGAGGGGGGCCGGTGCTGCGACGGGGTCCGGTGTTTCGACGACGGCCGGTGCTCGGGCGGCCGGTGCTCCGGCGGTCGGGCGGAGCCGTGCCCGCTCACGCCTCGCCGTCCTGCGACTCGTCCGACGGCCACGGGTCGCGCAGCCACAGGTCGTCGGCCGGCAGCGGCGCGAGCAGCTCGGCGAGGCCCTCGTCGATCCCGAGCCGCTCGGCCTCCGTGCCGGGCGGGACCACCCGCAGCGTCCGCTCCACCCAGGCGGCCACCGCGGCGGACGGCACCTCCAGGAGCGCGTTCCCGTCGGGCGAGGTCAGCGCGACGAAGATGACGTTGCGCTGGTCGACCTTGGTCGGCCAGATCCGGACGTCCCCGTGACCGCACGGCCGGAACACGCCCTCGACCAGCAGATCGCGGGCGAACGTCCAGTGCACCGGGAAGTCGGAGCCGATGTGGAAGGCCACGTGCACGGCGTACGGGTCCTGAGTGCGGTACGTCAGACGGGCGGGGACGGGGATGCTGTGCTCGGGCGACAGGACCAGCTTGAGTTCCAGATCGCGTTCCACGGTGGTGTGCATGAGTGCGTCCTTCCGGTGCCTGTGGACCGGCCTCCTGACCGGTCCGCACAAGGAGAGAGCGACCTCCACGCCATCTATTACGCGACTTCCGAGAAAAATTTCCGAGCGACGGGAAAGTGGCCCAAACCCCTGGAGTGGCCCAGGGGTACGCGGGCGTCTGGTAGATGTGGACCCGTTGTATTCAGGCCTCGAAGAGATACGGGACCACGGTGATGAGCGCCCCAACCCCGGCACCCGGTGACGAAAGCCCCCGCGAGGGGTACTACCCCGACCCTTCCATTCCCGGATATGTCCGGTACTGGAACGGCGCTTCGTGGGTGCCAGGCACGAGCCGCCCCGCCCCTGAGCAGGGTGAGTCGACGCCTGCGACCCCCTCCGGAACAGCACCCTCCGCACCGGCGCCCGAGCCGCAACCGCAGCCGCAACCGCAGTCCCGGCCGCAGCCGTCGGCCCCCGCGCCGGTGGACGAGACCGGCCCGGTCTTCCTGGACGACGAGCCGAACGCGGGCAACCGCCCCGAACCGGCCACCGCCTGGCAGGCCGACACCTCCCGGCAGACCGGCTTCGGCGGGGAACTCGACCGGCGGGTCTCCTGGGGCGGCGGCACCGGGCAGCCCGGCGAGCAGGGCGGACAACCCGGCGGACAGGGCGATCCGCGTACGTCTGCGGACCGCGCCCCGGCCGGCCGGGTGCCGGACGATCGCGCCCCGGCGGTCCGTACCCCCGCCGACCGTGCCCCCGCCCCCGCACCGGACCCGCGGCAGCCCGCCGCTTCTTCTCCCTCTCCCTCTCCTTCTCCCGCTGCGCCTACGCCTGCGCCTGCGCCGGAGAACACCGTCGCGATCCGGATCGGCCGACAGGGCCGCCCCGGCGGCGGCACGGATGCCGGTGCGGGCGACGCGGGGCGCCCGCCCACCGATGGGACGGTGACGATCCGGGCCGTGGGCCAGGGCGGCAGCCCGCCGGCCCGTCGGACGACCGAACCGGCGGCACCTGAAGGGACGATGGCGATCCGCGCGATCGCCCCCGGCACGGGCGCACAGCCCTCCGCCCCGGCCCAGAACCCCGCCCCGGCGCCGGGCCCCGCCCCCTGGGCGCAGCAGGCCAATCAGCCCGCTCAGGCGGCTCTGCCGGCCCAGCAGCCCCAGCCCCAGCCCCGACAGCTCCAGCCTCAGCAGCCCCAGCTCCAGCAGCCACCGCTCCAGCCCCAGCAGCCCCGCCCGCAGTTCGGTGCGCAGGGCGCTCAGGGTGCTCAGCCGGATCAGCCCGTCGTGCCCTGGAAGCCCCCGGTCGACGACCCCTTCCAGCAGCTCGCGCAGGCCCAGGCGGCTGCCAGGCCCGCCGGGCTCGGCAAGCGCTTCGCCGCCCGGCTGATCGACAGCGTCGTGCTGATGGCGCTCGTCGGTGCGATCGGCTTCCCGCTGGTCTCGAAGGCGCTGGACCACATCGACGAGAAGATCGATGCGGCGAAGCTGTCCGGTGAGACGGTCACCGTCTGGCTGGTGGACTCCACCACGGCCGGCCTGTTCGGCGCGGTGCTCGGCGCGTTCCTCGTGCTCGGTGTCCTGCTGGAGGCGCTGCCGATGGCCAAGTGGGGACGCACGCTCGGCAAGAAGCTCTGTGGACTCGAAGTGCGGGACATCGAGTCCCACGGTGCCCCGTCCTTCGGCGCCGCACTGCGCCGGTGGCTGGTCTACGGTGTGCTGGGCATCCTCGTGATCGGGGTGTTCAACGTGCTGTGGTGCCTGATCGACCGGCCGTGGCGCCAGTGCTGGCACGACAAGGCGGCGCACACCTTCGTGGCGGGCTGACCGCACCCGCTCGGCCGACGGCCCATCGAGTGACGGACCGTCGGCCCGGCCGTTCCCCCGAACGCACCTGGAGCCTGTCGGGTGACCTCTGATCGGGCGGTCGGAGGTCACCCGACAGGCTCTGAGCCGTTGCGGGCCCCTCCGGCCCGGGGTGCACTGCCCCCATGAGCAACGATCAGCCGACGTCCGGTCAGCCGCCCGAGGACGACCCGTTCCTCAAGAAGCCGAATGAGCCGCCACCGTCGTCGGGCTCGCCGTACGACAGCACTCCGCCGCCCCCGCCCCCGCCCCAGCCGCCGTACGATCCGGGCCCCTACGGTGGCGGCGGGCCGTACGGCGGTCCGGATCCACTGGCCGGCATGCCGCCGCTCGGCGAGCCGGGCAAGCGCATCCTGGCGCGGCTGATCGACTTCCTGATCGTCTCGATCCCGCTCTATCTGATCTCGCTGCCGTGGGGCGGCGTGGTCGAGGTGTCGAACAACAACGGCAGCAGCGACGACTTCGGCGACATCTTCAACCAGACGTACAGCGGGCACCAGATGATCTGGTCGCTGATCGGTCTGGTCGTGTACGTCGCCTACGACACGTACTTCACGCACAAGGACGGCCGGACCATCGGCAAGCGGCTGCTGAAGCTGCGCGTCGCGATGCTCAACGACGGCCGGGTGCCGGACACCGGGGCCGCGTTCCTGCGGGCCGTGGTGCTCTGGCTGCCCGCGCTGCTGTGCTGTCCGTGCCTGTGGTGGCTGATCAACATCGTGCTCATGTTCACGGACAAGCCGTACCGGCAGGGCCTGCAGGACAAGGCGGCGAAGACGGTGGTCGTCCAGACCAACTGAGCCGGGCCAGCTGTGCCGGGCCGGCTGTGCCGCACCGACCGGGCCGACCGCGACCGACCCGGCCCGGGCAAGTCCTAGTGGCGTACGGAGTGCCGGCCCACGCGCTCGTCCGCAGGGGTTGCGGGGGTCGCGGGTCGCGGTGCGGCCTCGCGGGGCGCGACCGTGCCCTGGGCGCCGTCGCGGGCGAGGCCCTCGGCCTCGACGGCTGCGGAGACCGCGTCCTGGTTCACGCGGACCGCGGAGCGGGCACCGGCCCGGTTCGCGGTTTTCGCGCGTGACGGCTGGGGTACGGTCACGGCCACCAGCAGACCGAGCGCGAGCGCCGCGGTCCCGATGACGGCGATGCCGAGGCCCGACTCCGTACGGGAGAGCAGCAGCATCGCAAGGGTCGAGAAGATGACGGTGACCGAACCGTAGGAGAGCTGTGCGGCAGTGGGATGCGGCATGGCGGTATCCGTCCTCGGGGCATCGGATGGGCAGTCTCTCAACACGGTCGCACTGTCAAGCGACTCTACGACGGTGGATGCCCGAGCGGGGACATCGGTAAGCGTGGCCTAACCCACGGTGCCGGTGCACAGGGGGCGCACGGAGTCATTTGCCGCTCCAACCGTGGTCGATGACGCGCCGGTTGGTCGTTTGCTGAACGTCCGGATAACGGAAGCGTTCTCCTGCATAGTGCACTTGGCCTGTTCAAGTCAAGGTCTGTCTTTTCTCGCGTAACTCCGGTCGAATGTCGTCACTTGTGACGCGTATTCGCGCGCGGCCCCTCCACACCACTCAAGGCCGCAGCCGCGGGTGCCGGGGAGGACTGCATCAAGTGACCAAGAACAGACGGGCGCTTCGCGCTGCTGCGGTTGTCGTGGCCATGGCCGCCACTGCCGCCACGGCGTCAGCTTTCGCCACGGCCCAGGCAGATGACAAGGCGCCGGGCGCCAAGAGCACCAGCGTCGACCGCCGTGATCCGGGGTCGGCCAAGGGCAATGAGCACGACCTGAAGGGCCCGTTCAGCGAGCAGCAGGACGCGCAGCGTCAGGCCGCCCTCGAGCAGGTCATATCGGGCGACAAGAAGATCTCGAAGCGGGGCGGCTCCCAGGTCGTCAAGCTCGACGACAAGAAGTACGTCGAGCTCGGCCGGGAGAAGACCGACAAGATCTTCACGGTCCTGGTGGAGTTCGGCGACAAGGTCGACAACACCACCATGTTCGACCCGGACGGCGACGGCCCGAAGCCGGCCGTCCCGAAGTACGGGGGCACGCCCGGCCCGCTGCACAACAAGATAGCCAAGCCGGACCCCAAGAAGGACAACAGCACCGCCTGGCAGGCCGATTACAACCAGGCGCACTTCCAGGACCTCTACTTCGGTGAGGGTGCCGGCAAGGACTCGCTGAAGACGTACTACGAGAAGACGTCCTCCGGGCGCTACTCGGTCGACGGCGAGGTCTCCGACTGGGTCAAGGTGCCGTACAACGAGGCCCGTTACGGCTCGAACTACTGCGGCTCGACCAACTGCGCCAACGCCTGGGACATGATCCGGGACGGCGTGAACGCCTGGGCCGCCGATCAGAAGGCCCAGGGCCGTACGCCCGAGCAGATCAAGACGGACCTCGCCAAGTACGACCAGTGGGACCGTTACGACTTCGACGCCGACGGCAACTTCAACGAGCCCGACGGCTACATCGACCACTTCCAGATCGTCCACGCCGGTGAGGACGAGTCCGCGGGTGGCGGCGCCGAGGGCAAGAACGCCATCTGGGCCCACCGCTGGTACGCCTACGGCACGGACGCCGGCGCGTCCGGCCCGGCCGACAACAAGGCGGGCGGCACCCAGATCGGTGACACCGGCATCTGGGTCGGCGACTACACCGCGCAGCCCGAGAACGGCGGCCTGGGTGTCTTCGCCCACGAGTACGGCCACGACCTCGGCCTGCCGGACCTCTACGACACCACCAACACCGCCGAGAACTCGGTCGGTTTCTGGTCCCTGATGTCGGCCGGTTCCTGGCTCGGCACCGGCAAGAACTCGATCGGTGACCTGCCCGGCGACATGACCGCCTGGGACAAGCTCCAGCTGGGCTGGCTCGACTACGCCGAGGCCAAGGCCGCGACGAAGTCCACCCACAAGCTCGGTGTCTCGGAGTACAACACCAAGAACAAGCAGGCGCTCGTCGTCACGCTGCCCGAGAAGCCCGTCACCACCGACGTCACCAAGCCGGCGGAGGGCTCCAAGCAGTGGTGGAGCGACATGGGCGACAACCTGAACAACACCCTGACCCGCTCGGTCGACCTCACCGGCAAGTCCAAGGCCTCCCTGGACCTTTCGGGCTGGTGGGACATCGAGAAGGACTACGACTACCTCTACACCGAGGTGTCGGACAACGGCGGCACCAGCTGGACCGCGATCGACGGCACGGCCGACGGCAAGGCGATCCCGCGCGACGCCAGTGACAAGCCGGCCCTGACCGACGTCTCCGGCAAGTACCAGCAGCTCTCCTTCCCGCTGGACGCCTACGCGGGCAAGAAGATCGACGTCCGCTTCCGCTACGCCACCGACGGCGGCGCGGGCGGCATCGGCTTCGCGGCCGACACCATCTCGGTCACCGCTGACGGTGCCGTGCTCTTCTCGGACAACGCCGAGGGCGACGACAACGGCTGGACCGCCAAGGGCTTCTCCCGCGTCGGCGAGTCGTTCACCAAGGACTACCCGCAGTACTACATCGCGGAGAACCGTCAGTACGTCAGCTACGACAAGACCCTCGCGGTCGGCCCGTACAACTTCGGCTTCTCCAAGACCCGTCCGGACTGGGTCGAGCACTACCCGTACCAGAACGGTCTGATGGTCTGGCTCTGGGACAAGTCCCAGAAGGACAACAACGTGTCGCAGCACCCCGGCCAGGGTCTGATCCTGCCGGTCGACGCGCACGCCAAGCCCCTGAAGTGGGCCGACGGCACGGTCATCCGCAACAAGATCCAGCCGTTCGACGCGCCCTTCAGCTGGTACGCGACCGACGCCTTCACGCTGCACAACGCGGACGTACCGGTCCGGGTGAAGTCGCAGCGCGGCATCCCGGTCTTCGACGACCACAAGGGCACGTACTGGTACGAGGAGAACCCGACCGGAAGTGTTCAGGTCACTGACACGAACACCCGGATCTCGATCGTCAAGGAGCCGCGCAGCGGCCAGACGATCACCGTCAAGGTCGGTCCCTCGCACAAGTAGTTCCGCATAACCGCAGGTCAAAGCATGATCGGCCGTCGCCCTCTAGCGGGCGGCGGCCGATCGTGTTTAGGTGCGTCTTGTTCAGATGCTTATTGACACGACGTCTCACGGGGGAGCGCGGAGCATGGCAGGCGGAGGATTCTGCAAGTTGCCGAACGGAAGCGTGGTGGTGGCGATCACCCTGCCCAGTCCGGCCGACGGAGCCGGTTCGGGCACCCCGGTCCGGGTCCTGGTGCACGCGCCCAACCGGGCCCGCGCCCTGACCCGGCTGCGCAACGCCGGCCTGCGCGCGGTCTACCTCCGCGGCAACGCGGAGCCGCCCACTCCCGACGAGATCACCGCCGTGCTGCACCATCCCGACGGGGTGCTCTGGCGTGCGAGGCCGGAGCAGGCGCAGGAGCTCTGGCATCCGATCCGGGCCCTGCTCCGCCCGGCCATACCCGTCCGCCGGCCGGCCTGAGCGGCGCGCGGGGGCTGCGCGGACCACGGATCACGCGTCACGGGGCCGTGGCGGCGCCCTACACCACCGGCTTGCCGGACAGCTTCACGCCCGCCCTGCGGAGCTCCTCCAGCGCCCGCTCCGTGGTCGTCTCGGCGACTCCGGCGGTCAGGTCGAGCAGCACATGCGTGGTGAAGCCCGCCCGGACCGCGTCCAGCGCCGTCGCCCGCACACAGTGGTCGGTCGCGATACCGACCACGTCGACCTCGGTGATCCGGTGCTCCCGCAGCCAGTCGGCCAGCCCCATGCCGTTCTCGTCGAGGCCCTCGAAGCCGCTGTACGCCGCCGCGTAGTCGCCCTTGTCGAACACCGCGTCGATCGCCCCCGAGGCGACCGCCGGCGCGAAATTGGGGTGGAAGCCGACGCCCTCCGTGCCGGCCACGCAGTGCGGGGGCCAGGAGTTCTCGAAGTCCGGGTGGTCGGAGAAGTGGCTGCCCGGATCGATGTGGTGGTCACGGGTGGCCACCACATGGCCGTACCCGGCCTGGGCCTCGCCGATCAGGTCGGTGATGGCGGCGGCGACATCGGCGCCGCCCGTCACGGCGAGGCTGCCGCCCTCGCAGAAGTCGTTCTGGACATCGACGACGATCAACGCGCGGTGCATGACGGGTGTCCTTCGGTGGGGGACGGTCGGCGTTCGTGGGGGTGGGGGCGGGTTCTGGCCTCATGGGGCGTATTCGAGCCTAGAGACTCCGGCCCCGGATAGGGAGGGGACGGAACGGAGCCCTTGCGGCGCCCGTGGCCGCGGGGGTGACCGGGGCGCGCCGCTCACCGCACCGTCCGCCCCCCGTCACAGGTACTCGGTGGGAATCACCGGCTCTCCGCGCGACAGCTGCACCGCCGACATCGGCAGCCCCGCCCGTGCCGCTATGTGCCGCTCGCGCGCCGCGTCCAGCGGCTCGCGGGCGATCACCTCGCCGTCCCTGACCAGCTCGACCAGCAGCTGCCGGTCGGCCAGCTCCGGCGGTACGGCACCGGTGCCGATCACCTCGGCCTCGGCGACCCCGTGCTCGTCCAGCCGGCGCGCGGCCCACTTGCGACCGCCCACCGACGACTTCGCGCCGAGCGACTTCTTGGCCACCGGGCGCAGCGGCTCCGCGGGGTCGGCGGACCCGGCACGGGCGACGAGCTTGTAGACCATCGAGCAGGTGGGCTGCCCGCTGCCGGTCACCAGCTGCGTGCCCACCCCGTACGCGTCGACCGGCGCCGCGGCCAGCGAGGCGATGGCGTACTCGTCCAGGTCCGAGGTCACCACGATCTTCGTCTTCGTGGCGCCCAGCTCGTCCAGCTGCTGCCGCACCCGGTGCGCGACCAGCAGCAGGTCCCCGGAGTCGATCCGTACCGCGCCCAGCTCGGTCCCGGCGATCTCGACCGCCGTACGGACCGCCTCGGCGACGTCGTACGTGTCGACCAGCAGCGTCGTGCCCCGGCCCAGCGAGTCGACCTGGGCCCGGAACGCGTCGCGCTCGGTGTCGTGGAGCAGCGTGAAGGCGTGGGCGCTCGTCCCGACGGTGGGGATGTTGTAGCGGAAGCCCGCCGCCAGGTCGGACGTGGTGTTGAAGCCGCCGATGTACGCGGCGCGCGCCGAGGCCACCGCCGACAGTTCATGGGTGCGTCGTGCACCCATCTCGATCAGGCCACGCCCGCCGGCCGCGGCGGACATCCGCGACGCCGCGGCGGCGATCGCCGAGTCGTGGTTGAGGATCGACAGGATCACCGTCTCCAGCAGCACGCACTCGGCGAAGGAGCCCTCGACCCGCAGGATCGGGGAGCCGGGGAAGTACACCTCGCCCTCCGGGTAGCCCCAGATGTCGCCGCTGAAGCGGTAATCGGCCAGCCAGTCGAGCGTCGGCGCGTCCACGACGTGCTGTTCGCGCAGGAAGGTGAGCATCTCGTCGTCGAAGGAGAAGTTCTCCACCGCGTCCAGCACCCGTCCGATGCCCGCGACGACGCCGTAGCGCCGCCCCTCGGGCAGCCGGCGCGTGAACGCCTCGAAGACCGAGCGCCGATCGGCCGTGCCGGCTTTCAGCGCGGCCTGCACCATCGTGAGCTCGTACTGGTCGGTGAAGAGCGCGGTCGACGGCACACCGACCCGACGCCCAAGGTCCGCAGAGTTCATGCTGCGGATGCTACCCCTATTTCGTCAGAGTGACGAGATCTCGGGTCGTTTGTGCGATGCACCCTCCCGAGTGGCAGCATGGGGTGGGTGAGCGTCGCACCCACAGAGATCGAGCGTCCCGAATCGGCCGAGGAGAGCGTTGTCGTCCCCGAGCCGGACGTCCCCTGGGTGACGCTGGTCCACAACGACCCGGTCAATCTCATGAGCTACGTGACCTATGTCTTCCAGGCCTACTTCGGCTACCCCAAGGACAAGGCGCACAAGCTGATGCTGGACGTCCACCAGAAGGGGCGCGCGGTCGTCTCCAGCGGCAGCCGTGAGGAGATGGAGCGCGACGTCCAGGCCATGCACGGCTACGGACTGTGGGCCACCCTCACGCAGGACCGCAACTAGACCGGCCCCCCCGCCACGCCCGATCCCACCCTGCCCCGCCCGACCCACCATCGGAGAAAACCCATGGCCGGCCACTTCGAGGCCACCCCCGGCGGCGGCGCGGCCGTCGCGCTCGACGAGGTGGAGATCGCGATCCTGCGCTCCCTCGCCGTCCAGCTGCTGGAACTGATCGGTCCCGGCGACGAGCCCGAAGAGGGCGCGGACCCGCTCGCCGCCCTCTTCGCGGAAGGGCCCAGCGAACCGCCCGCCGATCCCGCCCTGGCCCGCCTCTTCCCCGAGGCGTACGGCGACGAGGACAGCGAACTTCGCGCCGCCTCCGCCGAGTTCCGCCGCTTCACCGAGAACGACCTGCGCGCCCGCAAGCGCACCGACGCCCTCGCCGTCGTGCGCACCCTGGACGCGCTCACGATCGCCGGGAACGGCGGCGCCGTGCTCGAACTCACCGGCGACGAATGCCGCAACTGGCTCGGCGCCCTCAACGACCTCCGGCTCACCATCGGCACCCGCCTGGAGGTCTCCGACCAGGACGAGGGCGAGGCCGACTCGCTCTACCGGCTCCCGGACAGCGACCCGCGCAAGCCGATGGTCATGGCCTATCTCTGGCTCGGCGGGCTCCAGGAGACGCTCGTGGAGACGCTGATGCCGTAAGGGCCGTCCGTGGCCGGTGGCGGGGGCGGCGTGCTCCGGACGGACGTCGAGTGTTCGCTCAACGGACGCTCAAATCCGAATAACGATCCCGTCACCTGAATGGCCTTTTTACTGCGGCACGAAACCCTTGTCCGCTTTTTACTGTGGTGTGCACCACATAACGTCCGGTGGCGCGCCCCGGTGTCCGTGATAAATCTTCACGACCACTCGGGGGACGCCACACCTGTTCCCGAGGACGCCACGAGCCGGCCACCACCGGCGGCACTCCATCCATATCCGGGGGGATCAGGACCTGATTCGCAGCCTCAACGGCGCGGATCGGCGTGGAGAAAGGCGCAGCACATGAAATCGGCGCAGGTCGACAACGGGAACAGCGGCGGGCAGGGCGTAGAGGTTGCGGACGCCGAAGTGGCCGGCGAGGGATACCGGCGGGCCCTCGGTGCCCGTCAGATCCAGATGATCGCCATCGGCGGAGCCATCGGCACCGGGCTCTTCCTCGGTGCGGGCAAGGCGATATCCAAGGCCGGACCCAGTCTGATCCTGGCCTATGCCATCGCCGGCCTGGTGATCTTCTTCATCATGCGGGCCCTGGGCGAACTCCTCATGTACCGGCCGGTCTCGGGCTCCTTCTCCGAGTACGCCCGCGAATTCATCGGCCCCTTCGCAGGATTCGTCACCGGCTGGACCTACTGGCTGTTCTGGGTCGTCACCGGAATCACCGAAGTCACCGCAGCGGCCCAGTACATGACGTTCTGGTTCGAAATTCCGCAATGGATCTCCGCACTGATCTTCACGGTCATCCTGTACGGGGTGAACCTGATCTCCGTGAAACTCTTCGGTGAACTCGAATTCTGGTTCTCGATGGTCAAGGTCACCGCCATCGTCGGCATGATCCTCATCTGCGCCGGAATCCTCACCCTCGGCTTCTCCGACGCCGGGGACACCGCCTCCGTCACCCACCTCTGGTCTGACGGCGGATTCTTTCCGCACGGCATCACGGGCACCCTGATGACCCTGCAGATCGTGATGTTCGCCTTCCTCGCCGTCGAACTCGTCGGCGTCACCGCGGGCGAGTCCAAGGACCCGAAGACCGTCCTGCCCAAGGCCATCAACACCGTGCCGTGGCGCATCGCCGTCTTCTACGTCGGCGCCCTCGTCATGATCCTCTCCGTGGTCCCGTGGACCGAGTTCCAGCCCGACGTCTCACCGTTCGTCGCCGCCTTCGAGAAGATGGGCCTCGGCCTCGGCGCCGGAATCGTCAACTTCGTCGTGCTGACCGCGGCACTCTCCTCCTGCAACTCCGGCATGTACTCCACCGGCCGCATGCTGCGCGACCTCGCCCTAAACGGACAGGGCCCGAAACTCTTCACCCGGCTCACCAGGAGCGGCACCCCGCTCGTCGGCACCACCTTCTCCGCCGCCCTGATGCTCGTCGGCGTCTGGATCAACTACCAGTGGCCCGGTGACGCCTTCACCTACGTCGTCTCGTTCGCCACCATCTCCGGCATGTGGGCCTGGATCATGATCCTGATCAGCCAGATCCGCTACCGGCGCCTCGCCAGCCTCGGAGTGCTCCCGCAGTCCACCTTCCGGGCCCCCGGCGCCCCGTTCACCAGCCTCTTCGCACTGGCCTTCATCGCCATGGTCATCGTGATGATGGGCATCGACAAGGACACCAGGATCTCGCTGTACTGCGCCCCGCTCTGGGCCGCGCTCCTCGGCATCTCGTACGTGGTCCTCAAGGCCCGCAATCCCGAGAACAAGGCCTTCGCGAAGACCTGAGCCGCCGACCTGCGGCTTCAGCGGTCATGTCCACGATGCGGGCCCTCTCGTACCACGCCTCGGTACGACGGGGCCCGCATGCCTATCCTGGCGAAATGCTGACCATCACCCAGGCGCTCCACGACCAGATCGTCGCGCACTCCCGAGCCGACCACCCCGACGAGGCGTGCGGCGTGGTCGCGGGCCCGGCCGGGACCGGCCGCCCCGAGCGGTTCATCCCGATGCTCAACGCCGCCCGCTCGCCCACCTTCTACGAGTTCGACTCGGCCGACCTCCTCAAGCTCTACCGCGAGATGGACGACCGCGACGAGGAGCCGGTGATCGTCTACCACTCCCACACCGCGACCGAGGCCTATCCCTCCCGCACCGATGTCACCTACGCCAACGAACCCGGCGCCCACTACGTCCTCGTCTCCACCGCGGACACCGACGGCGCGGGCCCCTTCCAGTTCCGCTCGTACCGCATCGTGGACGGCGAGATCACCGAGGAGGACGTCGAGGTCGTCGAGGCGTACGAACCCGCCTGACCCCGCCCCGACCCCGGCCGGTGGCCGGACGGGACCGCGCTCACCACGGTCCCGTCCACCTGTCGAACACCGAGCATCCATCAGGTGAGATCACACTCGGGATTACGGACCGGGAATCGATACGATGAGCGCATGGTTCCCCATGACGTGAGCGACAAGACGCCGGGCATGCTGCTCGTCGCGCGGCTGCACGTCGACCTGTGCAGGCTCTCCAGCGCGATCTGTACGTGCCGCCTGCCCGCCGGCCGCAAGGCCTGAGCAGGGCCCGCGGCCCGAGAACACCTCACGTACGCACCAACCCCCGCGCGGGGGCAGAGCCGCGCGCCCCAAGCCACCTCTCCGCTTCCGACAGGAGCACACGCCATGGCCATCGAGGTCCGCATCCCGACCATCCTCCGCACCTACACCGACGGCGCCAAGGCCGTCGAGGGCAACGGAGCGACCCTCGCCGACCTCTTCACGGACCTGGAGAGCCGCCACAACGGCATCCGCGAGCGCATCGTCGACGGCGACCAGCTCCGCCGCTTCGTGAACGTCTACCTCAACGACGAGGACGTCCGCTTCCTCGACGGCATCTCCACCAAGCTCAGCGACGGCGACAACGTCACCATCCTCCCGGCCGTCGCCGGCGGCATGAACTGATGAGGTACGACAGCCCGCTCGCCGCGGTGGGCAACACCCCGCTCGTCCGCCTGCCGCGGCTGTCACCCTCGGACGACGTCCGCATCTGGGCCAAGCTGGAGGACCGCAACCCCACCGGCTCGATCAAGGACCGCCCCGCGCTCCACATGGTCGAACAGGCGGAGAAGGACGGCCGGTTGACCCCCGGCTGCACCATCCTGGAACCCACCAGCGGCAACACCGGCATCTCGCTCGCCATGGCGGCCAAGCTCAAGGGCTACCGCATCGTGTGCGTCATGCCCGAGAACACCTCCCAGGAACGGCGCGACCTGCTCGCCATGTGGGGCGCCGAGATCATCTCCTCCCCGGCGGCGGGCGGCTCCAACACCGCGGTCCGCGTCGCCAAGGAACTGGCCGCCGAGCACCCCGACTGGGTCATGCTCTACCAGTACGGAAACCCGGACAACGCGGGCGCCCACTACGCGACCACCGGCCCGGAGATCCTCACCGACCTCCCGTCCGTCACCCACTTCGTGGCCGGCCTCGGCACCACCGGGACGCTCATGGGCGTCGGCCGCTACCTGCGCGAACACAAGCCGGACGTCAAGATCGTCGCCGCCGAGCCGCGCTACGACGACCTGGTCTACGGGCTCCGCAACCTCGACGAGGGCTTCGTCCCCGAGCTCTACGACGCCTCCGTCCTCACCACCCGCTTCTCCGTCGGTTCGGCGGACGCGGTCACCCGCACCCGCGAACTCCTCCAGCAGGAGGGCATCTTCGCGGGCGTCTCCACCGGCGCCGCACTCCACGCGGCGATCGGCGTGGGAAACAAGGCGGTCAAGGCGGGGGAGCCGGCCGACATCGTCTTCGTCGTCGCGGACGGCGGCTGGAAATACCTGTCGACCGGCGTCTACACGGCCCCGACGACGGAAGCGGCCATCGAGACACTCCACGGCCAGCTCTGGGCATAGACCCCGACGGCCCCGGTCGGGGTGCGCCCGGAACAGGGCGCACCCCACCTCACCCCAGCCCCCGCACCCGCTCCCACACCCCCGCGTCCACGACACCCACCCGCCGCCGGAACCCGCGCACGGCGACCTCCCGCAGCTCGTCCGTCTCCAGGAAGCTCGCCCGGCCCCGCGCGTCACCCACCGCTCCCGCAGGCAGCGCGATCACCCCGGGCCGCTCCTCGTGGTACTTGCTGGTGATCTTCGCGACGAGCACCGAGTCACCCCGTACCGACAGCACCAGACACGGCCGGTCCTTCGCCCCCGGCCCGTCCTCGTACGGCACCTCGGCCCACCAGATCTCACCCGGCCGCGGCCGGTGCTCCGGCCCCGGCCCACGGCCGGGCCCCGCCGGCGGACGCGTCCGACCACCCGGACGCCCACCGGCCCGCGTCCCCGCCCCCGCCGACCTGTGGGAACTCCCACGGGGCCGACGCCCGCCCCGCCCCCGCCCATCGGCGACCGCCGCGACGAGCGCGAGCAGCACGACAAGAACGAGCGCGATCCACCACCAGGACATGTCCATGTCCCGACCGTACCGGCGTCACCACCGCTTCCATCGAACCGGTGACAGAGCAGGTGAGTTCCCCCACAACGGACGGCCGTGGAGGAGCGACCGACTGTTTCGCGCCTTACGCTCGACGAACCGCTCAACAGACCGCACGAACCCTCCCCGTTCCCACGTCTCGGAGGTTCACGCTCCATGAAGCTCACCGTCGTCGGCTGCTCCGGCTCGTTCCCGTCCGCGGGATCAGCATGTTCGAGCTACCTCGTAGAGGCCGACGGCTTCAGGCTGCTCCTCGACATGGGCAACGGCGCCCTCGGCGAGCTGCAGCGCCATGTCGGTCTCTACGACCTCGACGCCATTTTCCTCAGTCACCTCCATTCCGACCACTGCATCGACATGTGCGCGTACTTCGTCGTCCGCTACTACCGGCACGACGGCGGACGCCCCGCCCCCCTCCCGGTCTACGGACCCGAAGGCACCGAACAGCGGCTGACCACCGCGCACGCCGACACCCCGTCCGAGCACGCGATGAGCGAGGTCTTCGACTTCCACACGCTGAAGCCGGGATCGTTCGAGATCGGCCCCTTCTCGGTCCGTACGGAGAAGCTCTGCCACCCCGTCGAAACCTTCGGGATCCGTATCGAGCACGGCGGCAGCTCGCTGGCGTACTCCGGCGACACGGGGGCCTGCGAGGCCCTGGACGAACTCGCCGAGGGCGTTGACCTGTTCCTGTGCGAAGCATCGTTCATCCACGGCAAGGAGGACATCCCGGACCTCCACCTCAACGGCCGCGAGGCGGGCGAGATCGCGGCCCGCGCCGGCGTGGGCCGCCTCGTCCTGACCCACATCCCGCCGTGGACCGACGCCGACCGCAACCTGTCCGACGCCCGCGTGGTCTTCGACGGACCGGCCGAGGTCGCGGTGCCGGGGGCGGTGTACGAGATCTAGGGCCTCTCGTTTGGATCATGCCGGGCTCGGCCTGATCCAAACGAAAGACACTAGGCCCCGCCCCGTGTGCGGCGCCCGTGGACACGACGAAGCCCTCACCTCCCGCCGTGGGAGGTGAGGGCTTCGTCGTGCGGCGGGCGAGGGTTACTTCGCCTCGGCCTTCAGGAGCTCGGCGAGCTCCTCGTCCGACTCACGACCCGGAGTCGGCAGGTTGAACTTGGTGATCGCGAAGCGGAAGACCGCGTAGTAGACCACCGCGAAGCAGAGGCCGACCAGCACCAGCATCCACGGCTTGCTCGCGATGCCGAGGTTCAGGAAGAAGTCGACGGCGCCCGCGGAGAAGCCGAAGCCGTCCTTCATGCCGAGCCCCCAGGTGAGGGCCATGGAGACACCGGTGAGCACCGCGTGGATCGCGTACAGCACCGGGGCGATGAACATGAAGGTGAACTCGATCGGCTCGGTGACACCGGTCACGAACGCGGTGAGCGCGAGCGAGAACATCATGCCGCCGACGACCTTGCGGCGCTCCGGGCGGGCGCAGTGCACGATGGCGAGGCACGCGGCCGGGAGGGCGAACATCATGATCGGGAAGAAGCCGGTCATGAACTGTCCGGCAGTCGGGTCACCGGCCAGGAAGCGGTTGATGTCGCCGCTCTTGCCGTGGAACTCACCGGCCTGGAACCACGGGAACGAGTTCAGCAGGTGGTGCATGCCGACCGGGATCAGTGCACGGTTGGCGACACCGAAGATGCCCGCGCCGACCGCGCCGGAACCGACCAGCCACTCGCCGAAGTTGTGCAGCCCGGTGCCCAGGACCGGCCAGATGTAACCGAAGACGATGCCGATGACCAGACCCGCGAAGGCGGAGAGGATCGGGACCAGGCGGCGGCCGCCGAAGAAGCCGGCCCAGGCGGGCAGCTTCGTCCGGTAGAACTTCTGGTAGAGCAGTGCGACGACGATGCCCATCACCACACCGCCGAGGACCTTGGCGTCCACGGGAGCGTCCGTCATGACCACCTTGCCGTCGACCACCGTCGCGACCTGGGGAAGGTTGCTGTCGGTGAAGGTGGCGAGCACCTTCTGGAAGACCAGGTAGCCGGTGACGGCGGCGAGTGCGGTCGAACCGTCCGACTTCTTGGCGAAGCCGATCGCGATGCCGACGGCGAACAGCAGCGCCATGTTGTCGAGGATCGCGTTGCCGCCCGCGGCCATGAAGCCCGCGATCTTGGTGACGAAGTCCGGGAACGAGGCCCTGCCGAGCATGTCGTCGTTGCCGAGACGCACCAGCAGCGCGGCTGCGGGCAGCACCGCGACCGGCAGCATGAGGCTGCGGCCGATGCGCTGCATGACCGACATCACGCCGGCACCCTTCTTCCGGGTGACCGCGGGTGCGGTGTCTGCCGTGGACATCAACTTCCTCCATTGGACAAGGCGCCGCCCAGGTCGTTGAGGGGGGAGGCGGCGACTCGAGAAACGCGGCAGAACGCCACGTGGTCTGGACCACTCAGTGGTGTAGACCAGTTGTAGCACGGTGAGCGTGAGATAAGGAACCTGCAAATTCCGACTACTTCGCATGAGCTATCACCCACGCTCGGTGACATGGTGAAGGCCCCCGGACCGCATGGGTCCGAGGGCCTGTTCCGATCGGGCCGAAAGCCCGTCCGACGTGCTATTTCGTGAGGTTCCTCTCGATTTCCTCCTCCAGTTCGTCGGGCTCGCGGCCCGGTGTCTGGAGGTTGAACTTGGTGATCGCGATCCGGAAGATCGCGTAATACACGGCGGCGAATGCCAGCCCGATCGGAATGATCAGCCATGGTTTCGTCGCCAGGCTCCAGTTGATGACGTAGTCGATCAGACCCGCCGAGAAGCTGAAGCCGTCCTTCACACCGAGCGCCCACGTGACCGCCATCGAGACACCGGTGAGCACCGCGTGGATCCCGTACAGCAGCGGTGCGACGAAGAGGAACGAGTACTCGATCGGCTCGGTGATGCCCGTCACGAACGACGTCAGGCCGACCGAGAGCATCATGCCGCCGACCGCCTTCCGGCGGTGCGGCTTGGCGCAGTGGTAGATCGCCAGCGCCGCCGCGGGCAGGGCGAACATCATGATCGGGAAGAAGCCCGAGGTGAACTGGCCGGCCGTCGGGTCGCCCGCCAGGAACCGGTTGATGTCACCGTGCACGACCGTGCCGTCCGGCTTGGTGAAGTCGCCGAACTGGAACCAGACGAAGGTGTTCAGGAACTGGTGGAGGCCGATGACCAGCAATGCCCGGTTGGCGAGACCGAAGATGCCGGAACCCACCCAGTCCAGGTCCACCAGCCACTTGGAGAAGCTGGTCAGACTGTCACCGATCGGCTGCCACAGCCAGGCGCACAGGCCCGCGAAGACCAGGCCGACGAACGCCATGATGATCGGGACGAGCCGCCGGCCGTTGAAGAAGCCCAGCCAGTCCACCAGCTTGACCCGGTGGTACCGCTGCCAGAACCAGGCGGACAGCAGCCCCATCACGATGCCGCCGAACACCCCGGGGTTCTGGTACGCGGCCGCCGTGACCTTGGCATCGCCGGTCACGCAGGTGCCGAACCAGGTGCCGCCGGAGGTGAACGTCGAACCAGGGGCGCAGTCCACCGGGAAGGCGTGCAGCACCGCGTAGTAGACGAGGAAGCCGGCCACCGCGGCGAGCGCGGTCGAACCGTCCGACTTCTTCGCCATGCCGATCGCGACACCGACGCAGAACATCAGCGGAAGACCGAGCCCCGAGTCGAGCAGCGCGCCGCCCGCCGCCGCGAACACCTTGGCGATGTTGGTCCAGCCCAGACCCTCGTCGCCGAATACGTCCGGCTGGCCCAACCGGTTGAGAATGCCGGCCGCGGGCAGGACGGCGATCGGCAGCTGGAGGCTGCGGCCCATCTTCTGGAGGCCCTGGAAGAAGCCGTTCCACCACGTCTTCTGTGGCACTGCGGCGCTGCTCGAACTCATCGGCATCCTCCCGGAACAGGGCGCGGTCGGCGGTCGTTGCAGACTGGTGTAGACCAATTGAGGTACGGTGCGTAACCCGCCTGGAAGACAGGGCACCGGTGATCGTCATCATTGGGGACGGTCCAGCCACCCGCTCGCGAAGCTGGGCCAAACGTGCGTTACGGTGACGAAACGGACCCAGGGTGGGCCGTCGCACGCATGTGAAGAACCAGGGAGAAGGCCATGGCCAGCAAGGCTGAGAAGATCGTCGCCGGGCTCGGCGGTATCGAGAACATCGACGAGATCGAAGGCTGCATCACCCGCCTCCGCACCGAGGTCCACGACCCGAGCAAGGTCGACGAAGCCGCCCTCAAGGCCGCCGGAGCCCACGGCGTCGTCAAGATGGGCACCGCGATCCAGGTCGTCATCGGCACCGACGCCGACCCCATCGCCGCCGACATCGAAGACATGATGTGACCGGCCGCCCAGCCCTCCGCTGAGCCCGCCGCCCGGCCGTTTCCGGCCCCCCGCCGACCCGGCCGCCCGGCACCGTACAGGCCCCGCCCACCCGGACGGGGCCTGTGGCGCACCCGAACGGGCCCTGCGACGCACTCGAACGGACGCCACCGCCGCACCCGATAAAGTCGACGCCATGTCTCGTATCGACGGCCGCACCCCCGAACAGCTCCGCCCCGTCACCATCGAACGCGGATGGAGCAAGCACGCCGAAGGATCCGTCCTCATCTCCTTCGGCGACACCAAGGTCTTCTGCACCGCCTCCGTCACCGAAGGCGTCCCGCGCTGGCGCAAGGGCAGCGGCGAAGGCTGGGTCACCGCCGAATACTCCATGCTGCCCCGCTCCACCAACACCCGCGGCGACCGCGAATCCGTACGCGGCAAGATCGGCGGCCGCACCCACGAGATCAGCCGCCTCATCGGCCGCTCCCTGCGCGCCGTCATCGACTACAAGGCCCTCGGCGAGAACACCATCGTCCTGGACTGCGACGTCCTCCAGGCCGACGGCGGCACCCGCACCGCCGCCATCACCGGCGCCTACGTCGCCCTCGCCGACGCCGTCACCTGGGCCCAGCACAAGAAGATCGTCAAGCACGGCCGCAAGCCGCTGACCGACACCGTCTCCGCGATCAGCGTCGGCATCGTCGACGGCACCCCCCTCCTCGACCTCTGCTACGAGGAGGACGTCCGCGCCGAGACCGACATGAACGTCGTCTGCACCGGCGACGGCCGCTTCGTCGAGGTCCAGGGCACTGCCGAGGCCACCCCCTTCGACCGTAAGGAGCTCGGCGCCCTCCTCGACCTCGCCACGGCCGGCTGCGCGGACCTCACCGTCATCCAGCACGAGGCGCTCGCCCGCACCCTGGGCGAGTAAAGAAGCAACCAAATACGCACCACAGAGCGTCGTTACGAATACGGGCGCACGGGTCGAACCGTGCGCCCGTCCGCGTATCCGCAACCGGGGAGGAACCGCACCATGGCCAAGGCCACCCGCCACCGCCGCATCACCGTCGCGCTGACCCTGACCGCCCTCGCCCTCACCGCCGCGTCCGGCTGCGGCGCCGTCGACAAGGCACTGGACTGCGTCCGCACCGCCGACGCCATCGCCACCAGCGTCGACAACCTCCAGCAGGCAGTCTCCAACGCCACCAGTGACCCCACCCAGGCATCCGAGGCCCTCGACGAGATCGAGAAGGAACTCGGCAACCTCGGCGACAAGACCGACAACGCCGACCTCAGCAAGGCCGTCGACGACCTCCAGGCGGGCGTCGGCAACGTCCGCGACTCCATCGACAAGGGCGACGCCACCCCCGACATCACCCCGGTCACCGACGCGGCCACGGAGATCGGCAAGGTCTGCACCCCCTGACCACCCCCGATACTGGGTGACATGACCCGCCTCATCCTCGCCACCCGCAACGCCGGGAAGATCACCGAACTCCACGCGATCCTCGCCGACGCCGGCCTCACCCATGAGCTCGTCGGCGCGGACGCGTACCCGCACGTCCCCGACGTCAAGGAGACCGGCGTCACCTTCGCCGAGAACGCCCTGCTCAAGGCCCACGCCCTGGCCAAGGCCACCGGCCACCCGGCCATCGCCGACGACTCCGGCCTCTGCGTGGACGTCCTCGGCGGCGCCCCCGGCATCTTCTCCGCCCGCTGGGCCGGCACCCACGGCGACGACAAGGCCAACCTGGACCTGCTCCTGGCCCAGCTCTCCGACATCGACGAGCCCCACCGCGCCGCCCACTTCGCCTGCGCGGCCGCCCTCGCCCTCCCCGACGGCACGGAACGCGTGGTCGAGGGCCGCCTGCTGGGCACCCTGCGCCACACCCCGTCCGGCACCAACGGCTTCGGCTACGACCCGATCCTCCAGCCCGAGGGCGAAACCCGCACCTGCGCGGAACTGACCCCGGCGGAGAAGAACGCGATCAGCCACCGGGGCAAGGCGTTCCGGGCGTTGGTGCCGGTTGTGCGGGAGTTGGTGGGGTGAGACGACGAGTGGCCGTCGCCTTCGAAACGAAGGTGACGGCCACTCTGTGTCTGTGGGCCCGGTGGGACTCGAACCCACGACACACCGGACCTAAACCGGCGCCCTCTGGCCAGCTGGGGTACGGACCCATCGACCCCACTCTACTGTGCGATTCTGTGCCGGTTCGAGAAAGTTCCGGTCTGGCTGTGGCAGGACGGGCACAAGTACTGGAGGTTCTCCAGGCGGTTGTCGAGCCGGTCGCCGTTGATGTGGTCGATCTCCAGAACGAGGCGATTCCCTCGCCACGTCTCACCGGTTCCGCACCTTGCGCATCTGCGAGGAACCTCGATGTCGTCGAGTGCTCTTCGCAGGAGGGCTGTTCTCGTTCGGGATGCCCCGGCCTTCTGGAGCCGAAGGATCTCGGCTGAAGTCTTGCGGTATGGGGAGCGCGTGCCGCGGCAATGGCCCTGCCCGGAGAAGTGGGAGGTCGACAGGCCATATGCCTTGATGTCCCGTTTCAGTCGGGCACGGGCGCCGCCGTTGTCGACCTGTCCCAGGGCTCTGAGGACGCCGGCCAGGCTGCGGGACGCAGCGACGGCAGCCGACAGTTCGTGGCGTGGGGGGGAAGGTGTCCCGTACCTCCGTCCGCTCGTGAAGTGGGATGTGTCGATGCCGAGACGGTCAATTCTTCTGCGCAGGTAGCCGTAAGGGCTGTCGCTCGGGGGCAGGCCCATGTGCTCGAATATTTCTCGGATACTGCGCGAGCGGGCGGCTGCTTCGGTGAGCAGTTCCTTCGGGTACGCGCGGCGCCCTCGGCTCGGCAGGGCTTCCTCGGCGAAGTGGGACGTGTCGATGCCGTAGTGCTTGAGCCGGTCACGCACGTAACGCAGCGATCTGCTGCCCAGCGGCGCACCGAGGCGGCGCAGGACGTCGACGAGACTGGTCGCTGTGGCCGCGGTTCGTTCGAGCAGGTCGCGAGGGTAGTTGTTCTGGTCGCTCATGCTGCCCTCCTGCGTTTGCGGCCGCGGTAAGTGTCGGTCGCGGCATGGCAGTTGGGGCAGAGGAGTCGGAGGTTCTCCGGGCGGTTGTCCCACCAGTCACCGTTGATGTGATCCACTTCGAGCCGGAGAGGTTGGCCCATCCACTCCCCGCCGTTGCCGCAGTCGGCGCAGGAATCCTCAACCCCGCTGCGGATCAGCTCGCGACGCAGCCGTTGGCCGGGAATCCTGCCGTCGGACGACGAGCCGAGAGTCAGCGGGTTCCCCCGAGCCCCTTTGGGCCTGCGTGGAGACGTACGCGGGAAGTGTGACGTATCGATGCCAAGCTTGGCCACGCGACGGCTGATGTGCGCCTGGTTACCGCCTACAGGGCTGATGCCCAGCCTGCGCACCACTTCGGCCATGCTCTTGGAGCGGGCGACGAGTTCACGCAGTATCTCTTCGGTGTGGCGCACGCTTGTGTCGACGAAGTGTGAGATGTCCACCCCCGCCTCGGCCATCTTCCGGCGCAGATAGCTCCGGCTCCCCGGTGTCGGTGCGCCCCCGCACCAGCGGACCGCATCGTTCGTGTTCGTGGTCTCCCGCGCCGCCTCTTCGAGTAACTCGCGGGTGTATCGAGCCGTCACGTTCCCCTCCGCATCCGGCCGCGTGTTCGCAGCCTCGCACGGATCAACGAGGCGTTTATCGGAGAGTCACGTCCGATATCCGACAAGATGTGGAATGGCCTACGCCGCTTCGGTCGGGACTGAAGCGGCGCAGGCCATTTTGGGGACAGGCGGGAACCCGGCTCAGATCCCGAGGTCCCTGATGATCTTGGCGACGTGGCCGGTGGCCTTGACGTTGTAGAGGGCGCGTTCGACCTTGCCCTCCTCGTCCACGACGATCGTGGAGCGGATGACGCCCGTCACCGTTTTGCCGTAGAGCTTCTTCTCACCGAAGGCGCCGTACGCCTCAAGGGTCTCCTTGGACGGGTCGCCGACCAGGGTGACTTCCAGGTTCTCCTTCTCGCGGAACTTGGCGAGCTTCTCGGGCTTGTCGGGGGAGACGCCGATGACGTCGTACCCGGCGCCGGTGAGCAGCTCCAGGTTGTCGGTGAAGTCGCACGCCTGCTTGGTGCAGCCGGGGGTGAGGGCGGCCGGGTAGAAGTAGACGATGACCTTACGGCCCTTGTGGTCGGCGAGCGAGATCTCGTTGCCGTCGGCGTCGGGCAGGGTGAAGGCGGGGGCGGTGTCGCCGGGCTGGAGTCGCTCGCTCATGGTTCTCCTCGGGTGGCACGTGGGGTGTACGGGACCGAGCGTAATAGGGGTGCCGCCGGGTGCGCGGGCGGTCGAGCTGACAGACTGTCGATGAAGGTTTCGATGAAGGTTTACCGGACGACGACCACGGAGGCGGCGCAGTGTCGGATGCCAGGACCCCTGCGCAGATCGAGGCGGACATCATCAGCAGGCGTGAGCAGCTTGCGGTGGTGCTCGATGAGATCGGGGTGCGGGTGCACCCGGATACGATCATGGGTGACATGAAGGCGAAGGCCGCCGAGGCCGTGGACCGGACGGCCGGGCGGGCGTTCGTCGCGGTGAACCGGGCGGTGTCGGACGTGAAGGCACAGTTCGTGTCCGAGGACGGGGCCCCGCGTCTGGAGCGGGTGATTCCGGCGGCGCTGCTCGCGGTGGGTGTCGTGGGTCTGGTCGTGGCGTCGAAGCGGCGTCGCAAGAGGTGACGCGCGGTCCGTGCACCCCCGGAGGGGCGTGCGGGCGCGGCGGGCAGGTAGGTTGCGGGGCGTGAGCGAGAACACCGACGACAAGCTGCCCATTCGCATGCTGCACGACCGTGTGCTGGTCCGGTCCGATACGCCCGAGGGCGAGCGGCGTTCCGGTGGCGGCATCCTGATTCCGGCGACGGCGGCGGTCGGCCGTCGGCTGGCCTGGGCCGTGGTGGTCGCGGTGGGCCAGAACGTGCGGACGGTGGAGCCGGGGGACCGGGTGCTGTACGACCCCGAGGACCGTGCGGAGGTCGAGGTGCGCGGGGTGGCGTACGTGCTGATGCGTGAGCGGGATCTGCATGCGGTGGCGGCGGACCGGTTCGAGGGGTCGGTGGATTCGACCGGGCTCTATCTGTAGCCCCTGTCCGTAGCTGTGTGCTTGGCCTGGTGACCGGTGTCACCAGGCCTTTTGCATGTTCTTTGCTACGGTGGGGTGACCCCCGACGAGACGCGCCGTACCGGGTTTCGAAAAGACGACGCACCCGTTCTGTTCGCGTGTTCTGCCTTGTCGGAGGTGCTGTCATGGCCTGGGTTCTGCTTGTTGTCGCCGGTCTGCTGGAAGTGGCCTGGTCGATCGGGATGAAGTACACCGAGGGGTTCACCCGGCTCTGGCCGAGTGTGTTCACGGGTCTCGGGATCGTGGCGAGCATGGTGATGCTGTCCCATGCGGCCAGGACGCTGCCGATCGGTACGGCGTACGGCGTGTGGGTCGGGATCGGGGCGGCCGGTGCGGCGGTGCTGGGCATGGTGGTGCTGAACGAGCCGGTGACCGCGGCCCGGATCTTCTTCGTCTGTCTGCTGCTGGTCGCCGTCGTGGGGCTGAAGGCGACCTCGGGTCACTGACGCGGGGCCGGTGTGCCCCGGGTGCCGGGGAGGAGTTCGTTGTCGCTCCTGGCACCGTCGTACCTGCCCGGCCCCTCGCCGTCGTCGTACCTGCCCGGCCCCTCGCCGTCGTCGTACCTGCCCGGCCCCTCGCCGTCGTCGTAGCCGCCCGGACCTCCGCCGTCGTTGTACCCGCCCGGACCGCCGCCGCCGTTGTCGCCGCCTTCGTTGCCCGTGGTGCCGTCGGTCGGGCTGCCGGTGTCGGTGCCTCCGGTGTCGGTGCCTCCGGTGGCCGGTTCGCTGCTGCCGGGGATCGACGGGGTGGTGGGCGGGGTGGTGCCGGGGGTGTTGGGCGGGGTGCTGGAGGTGGTCTCGGAGGGTGTTCCGGTGCTCTCGGGGTTGGTTTCCTCGGCGGTGGGCGGGGCGGGTTCCTCGGCGCCGCTCTCCAGCTGGAGGTCGAAGTCCGTGGCCGTGGTGCCCCGCAGGGCGGCCTCGGTGTACTGGGCCCAGGTCTGGGCGGGGGCGCCGCCGCCGTTGATGCGGGCGAGTCCGAGTGCCCCGTACAGCGGTTTCTGTACGCCGGTCCCGGGGTCCTGGCCCATGACGGCGATGACGGTGGTGAGGTCGGGGGTGTAGCCGGCGAACCAGGCCGCCTTGTCCTCCTCTGCGGTGCCGGTCTTGCCGGCGGCGGGGCGGCCGGCGGCCTGGGCGGCGGTGCCGGTGCCGCTCTCGACGACGCTCCGGAGGATCGAGGTGGTGGTGTCGGCGGCTTCGCGGCTGACCGCCTGCTCGGTGTGTTTGCCGTCGGGGAGGTCGAGGTTCTCGCCGTCCTTGGTGATCCGGTCGACGAGGACGTACGCGCCGTGCCGGCCGTGGTTGGCGAGGGTGGCGTACGCCTCGGTCATGTCGAGGACGCTGGCGGTGGCGACGCCGAGGGCGTTGGACGGGTATGCGGTGAGGTCGGGGGTGTTCTCGGGGAGGCCGAGGTCGATGGCGGTCTGCTTGACCTTGGCGGGGCCGACGTCCTCGGCCATCTGGGCGTAGACGGCGTTGACGGACTTGTCGGTGGCCTCGGAGACGGTGATGGGCCCGTAGCTGATGTCGTCCTCGTTGGCGGGGGCGTAGCCGGTGGGTCCGTCGGGGCCCTGGACCATGCGTTTGTTGGTGCCGTCGTAGATGGTGTTGGGGGTGATGCGCCGGCCGTCCTGGGTGGTGGAGCGGTTGGCGACGGCGGAGGTGAAGACGAAGGGTTTGAAGGTGGAGCCGACCTGGTAGTCGCGGCGGGTCGCGTTGTTCACGTACTGCTTGGTGTAGTCGACGCCGCCGTACATGGCGACGACGCGGCCGGTGGCGGGGTCGATGGAGGCGCCGCCGACGCGGACGTTGCGGTCGGCCTCGCGGTCGGGGCTGGTTTGGGACATGACGTTGTCGTCGACGGCTTTGACGAGGGCGTTCTGTTTCTTCTTCTCCAGGGTGGTGGTGATCCGGTAGCCGCCGGCGGCGAGGGTGTCCTCGTCGATGACGTCGTTGCCGGTGAGGTAGTCGTCGACGGCCTGGACGATGTAGCCGCGCTGTCCGGAGAGGCCGGTGGAGGGCTTGACCTTGCCGGGTACGGGGAATTTCATGGCGGCGCGTTCGGCCGGGCCGAGCCATTTCTCCTTGACCATGCCGTCGAGCACGTAGTTCCAGCGGGCGAGGGCGGCGGCTTTGTTCTGGGGGTGGACGACGACGTCGTACGCGCTGGGGGCGTTGAGCAGGGAGGCGAGGTAGGCGCCCTCGGCGGTGGTGATCTCGCCGATGTCCTTGGAGTAGTAGGCCTGGGCTGCGGCCTGGATGCCGTAGGCGTTGCGGCCGAAGTAGCTGGTGTTGAGGTAGCCCTCGAAGATCTGGTCCTTGGACTCCTCGCGGTTGAGCTTGACCGCGATGAAGAACTCCTTGGCCTTGCGGACGAGGGTCTGTTCCTGGCCCAGGTAGTAGTTCTTGACGTACTGCTGGGTGATCGTCGAGCCGCCCTGCTTGCCCTTGCCGGTGAGTGTGTTGAAGGCGGCGCGGGCCATGGCCTTGAGGTCGACGGCCCGTTCGGAGTAGAAGTCGCGGTCCTCGGCGGCGAGGACGGCGCGCTGGACGGTGAGCGGGACCTGGGCGAGCTGGATGTTCTCCCGGTTGACCTCGCCGGAGCGGGCGATGACGCTGCCGTCCTTGTAGAGGTAGACGTTGGACTGGAGTGTGGCGCTGGCGTTGGCGGGCGGGATGTCGACGAGTTGGTAGCCGGCGATGAAGCCGCCGATCAGGAGCAGGGCGACGAAGAGGACGGCGCCGAGGACCATGCGCCAGGTGGGGATGGCGCGGCGCCATCCGGTGCGCTTGGGGCGTTTGGGTTGCTTGGGCCGCTTGGGTTGCCTGGGCGTCTCGGGATTGTGGGCGGCCGGGTCCCTGGGAGCCCAGCCCCGGGGTTCGTTCTCCCCGCTCGGCTGCTGTGGGTCGTCGCTCATGTCCGTGCAGACTCCTCGGCCGCGGTCAGTTCCCTCATAGTGCCCTTTTCTGGGGAATAAGCACCGGATCGACCCTGGATCGACCCCGGATCGACCCCCGAAAAGCGGTCGCGGCGGCCGTCCCCGCTGGACTAGGGTCTTGCGCTTTGGTGTCCAAAGCCGTTGGGCACCCGGCGATGGGGGGTGTGTGCGGTGCGGCTTTACGCGGTGGTGGCAGCGGGACAGTTCCGGCGCTTTGCCACCTACCGGACCGCCACGGCGGCCGGAGTCTTCACCAACACCGTCTTCGGGTTCATCCTCGCGTACACCTATGTTGCGTTGTGGGACGAGCGGCCGCAGCTCGGTGGTTACGACATGTCCCAGGCGCTCAGCTATGTCTGGCTGGGGCAGGCGCTGCTGATGACCTGTTCCATGATGGGCGGCGGTTTCGAGAACGAGCTGATCGAGCGGATCAGGACCGGCGACGTGGCGGTCGATCTCTACCGGCCCGTCGATCTCCAACTGTGGTGGCTGGCGGGCGATCTGGGCCGGGCCGCGTTCCATCTGCTGGGGCGGGGCATCGTGCCGATGCTGGTGGGGTCGCTCGCCTTCGATCTGGCGCTGCCGGCCTCGCCGGGGGTCTGGGTGGCCTTCCTGGTCTCGGTGGGGCTCGGCGTCGTGGTGAGTTTCGCGATCCGCTATCTGGTGGCGCTCTCCGCGTTCTGGCTGCTGGACGGGGCGGGGATGGCGCAGATGTCCTGGCTGGCCGGGATGTTCTTCTCCGGGATGCTGCTTCCGCTGACGCTGTTCCCCGGGGTGCTGGGGGACGTAGCGCGGGCGCTGCCGTGGTCGTCGCTGCTCCAGGTGCCGGCCGATGTGTTCCTGGGCAAGTACCCGGGCCGGGAGCTGGTGGGGGCGTACGCCTTCCAGGCCGGCTGGGCGCTGGCGCTGCTGCTGGTGGGGCGGATGGTGCAGTCGGTGGCGACGAGGAGGGTGGTGGTCCAGGGTGGCTGACACGACCGGTGCGGTGGAGGTGGCCGGGGCGGCGGACGGGCCCGGCGGTCGTTCCGCGGACGGGCTGGGCGGCCGTCCCGCGGACTGGCCCGATGCGGTGTTCGCCGAGCGGTCCCGGTTCGTCGAGGGGGTCAGGGCGTACGGGCTGATCGCGATGATGTGGCTGCGCTCGACGATGGCGTACCGCGCCTCGTTCGCCATGATGGCGTTCGGGAACTTCGCGGCGACCGCCTTCGACTTCGTCTCGATCCTTTTGATGTTCTCGCACGTGGACCGGCTGGGCGGCTACACACTGCCCGAGATCGCCCTGCTGTACGGGGTGGCGGGCACCGCGTTCGGTCTCGCCGATCTGTTGCTGGGCTCGATGGACCGGCTGGGCGCGCGGGTGCGCGACGGCACGCTGGACACGTTGCTGGTGCGGCCGGTCCCGGTGCTCGCCCAGGTGGCGGCGGACCAGTTCGCGCTGCGCAGGCTGGGGCGGGTGATCCAGGGGGTGCTGGTGCTGGGGTATGCGCTGGTGACGCTGGACATCGAGTGGACGCCGCTGAAGGTGGCCATGATGCCGATGATGGTGCTGAGCGGGGCGGCGGTCTTCGGGGCGCTGTTCGTGGCGGGGGCGGCGTTCCAGTTCGTCGCGCAGGACGCCTCGCAGGTGCAGAACGCCTTCACGTACGGCGGGAACACACTGCTCCAGTACCCGCCGTCGGTCTTCGCGAAGGACCTGGTGCGCGGGGTGACGTTCGTGGTGCCGCTGGCCTTCGTGAACTGGCTGCCCGCGCTGTACGTGCTGGGCCGGGACTACCCGCTGGATCTGCCGGTCTGGGTGGCGTTCCTGCCGCCGGTGGTGGCGGTTCTGTGCTGGCTGCCGGCCGGTCTGGGCTGGCGCTCGGGGCTGCGCGCGTACCGCAGTACAGGAAGTTGAACCACAACTACGAACGGGACAGGGCATCGGACATGGACGCGGAAACCCCCTCCGGCTTCATCGAGCTCGACCAGGTGGAGAAGGTCTTCGACGTGCGTCGCAAGACCGGATTCATGCGCAGTGAACGCCGGCAGGTACGGGCGGTCGATTCGATCAGTTTCCGCGTCGCGCGCGGCGAGATGGTCGGTTACATCGGTCCGAACGGCGCCGGGAAGTCGACCACGATCAAGATGCTGACCGGCATCCTCACCCCGAGCGGTGGCCGGCTGCGGGTGGCGGGCATCGACCCTTCGCGGGAGCGTACGAGGCTGGCGCACCGGATCGGTGTGGTGTTCGGTCAGCGCACCACGTTGTGGTGGGATCTGCCGCTGCGCGACTCGTACCGGCTGATGCACCGGATGTACCGGATTCCCGACGCGCGGTACCGGGAGAACCTGGACCGCTGTATCGAACTCCTCGATCTGGGCGAGCTGTTGGACACTCCGGTGCGGCAGTTGTCGTTGGGGCAGCGGATGCGCGGTGACATCGCGGCGGCGTTGCTGCACGATCCCGAGGTGTTGTATCTGGACGAGCCGACGATCGGGCTGGATGTGGTCTCCAAGTCCAGGGTCCGTGGCTTCCTGCGGGATCTGAATGCCGAACGCGGTACGACGGTGCTGCTCACGACCCATGATCTGACGGACATCGAGCAGCTCTGCAAGCGTGTGATGGTGATCGACCACGGCCGTCTGATGTACGACGGGGCCCTCGCCGGTCTGCATGAGGTGGGCGAGAGCGAGCGGACGCTGGTGGTCGATCTGGAGTGTCAACTGCCGCCGATCCGGCTGGAGTCGGCGCCGTCGGTCCGTACGGTGAAGGTGGAGGGGCCGCGGCAGTGGCTGGCCTTCCCGGCGTCGGAGTCGGCCGCTCCGCTGGTCGCGCGGATCGCCGCGGACTACCCGTTGGTCGACCTGTCGGTGCGGGAGCCGGACATCGAGGCGGTGATCGCGAAGATGTATGAGTCGGCCGGCGGCATGTAGGGCTGGGACGGGGGCGGGGACGTTCAATAGGCTTCGCGGTATGACAAGTGACCTTCCGGAAATGCGTGCTTCCGATTCCGAGCGTGAGCGTGTCGCCGAGACCCTGCGCGAGGCGGTTGCCGAGGGCCGGCTGGAGATGGAGGAGTTCGAGCAGCGGCTCGAAGCGGCCTACAAGGCCCGTACGCATGGGGAGTTGGAGCCGTTGGTGCGGGATCTTCCCGCGCCGGGCGTCGAGGTGGCCCCGGTGGGGGCGGCTCCGGCGCGGACCGGGTCGCAGAAGCGGTGGGCGGACCGGATCGGCAAGCCCGCCACGTCGAGCGGCGCGTTCGCGATCTGGGGCGGGTTCGGTCGCCGGGGGAACTGGACGGTGGGCCGGAAGTTCACCGCGTTCGCGATGTGGGGCGGCGGTGAGATCGATCTGCGGGAGGCGAACTTCGAGGACCGCGAGGTGGTCATCCGCTGTTTCGCGCTCATGGGCGGCATGCAGGTGACGGTTCCGCCGGAGCTGAATGTCGAGGTCCGGGGGATCGGCATCATGGGCGGCTTCGGGGAGCGCTCGAAGGACGACGGGGTCCCGTCGCCGGACTCCCCTCGGGTGCGGATCACCGGGCTCGCGCTGCTGGGCGGCGTCGGTGTGGAGCGTAAGCGGAGCAAGGCGGAGAGGCAGCGGCTGAGGGACGCGGAGCTGGAGCGGCTGCGGGACCGGCAGCGGGAGCTGGACGGGGAGCGCGGGAGCGGACGCGGCCGGCTGGAGAAGGGTCCGTCGGACTGAGAGGGGCGGAGCCCCGGGGCGCCCGTGGGGCTCCGGGTGTTCCCGGGGCCCGGGGTGTTCCCGGGGTGCCGCTCGTCGACGCGACACTGCCCGTCAGAGCTGGTCGGACGTGGGCTGCTCGTGCACCAGCGTCGTCAGGTCCACCATCGAGCCCAGTTGCCGGTACCCCGCGTCGTTCAGGTGGAGGTGGTCGCCGCTGTCGTAGGCCGGCAGGAGTCGCGTCGGGCGGTAGGGGTCACGGGCCGCCGCGTCGAAGTCGATGACGGAGTCGAAGATCCCGCCCGCCCGGATCAGCGCGTTGACCCGTTCCCGTACGTCGTTGCTCCCGGGGGTCCAGGTGGCGTACCCCTCGTACGGCATCAGCGTCGCCCCGACGACCTGGAGTCCGCGTGCGTGGGCGCGCAGGGTCATGGCGCGCAGGCCGTCCGCGATGCGCTGCGGGTCGGTCTCCTGCGGGGACTGCTGCACGTCGTTGATGCCGAGTGCGATGACGACGGTCTTCACTCCGGCGACGTCCAGTACGTCGCGGTCGAATCGGGCGCTCGCCCGTACGCCGCGCCCGTCGCGCAGGATGCGGTTGCCCGCGATGCCCGCGTTGACCACCCCGTACCGGCCGCCGAGCCGGTCGGCGAGCACGTCGGGCCAGCGGCTGTTCGTGTCGAGGGAGGAGCCGGTGCCCGCGGTGAGGGAGTCACCGATCACGGCGATCGTTCCGGCGGCGGTCCGGGTGTGCACGTCGACGGCGGTGAGGTAGCGCCAGCCGTCGGTCCGCCGGGTGCCCCACGCGGTGTCCACGTACGAGGTCTGGTGGCTGCGCTCGTGGACGGTGACGGGCCCCTGGGCGGTGGGGGTGCGCAGGGTGACGACGAGGTCGGAATCGGCGGGGACCGGGACGGTGACGGGGTCGCTGACGATCTGCCCGCCGGCCGCCACGGTCACGGTGGCGGCGCCGGCGAAGGTCACCGGGCGGGTGTTCACGGTGACGCGGTCCATGACCAGCGGACGGGTGCCGAAGGCGTTGGAGAGGGTGATGCGGGCCGCGTCGCCGCCGATGCTGGTGTGCACGACGTTACGGACGGTGCGGCGGTTGAGGGCGCTGCTGTTGTACGAGTCGGTCACCCCGGTGACGGGGGCCGCGGTCCAGGTGGCGGCCCAGAGGCCGGTGGAGTGCGCGGGTGCGGCGGGCGTACGGGCCACGGACCGCGGGTCGGGTACGGCCCCCGGCTTCGGCCGGGTGCCGGTGCCGGTGCCGGAGAACAGCAGGGAGCCGGCGAACGCCACGGCGGCGGCGAGCGCGGCGGTGCCCGCCACGAGGGCGATGAGCAGGGCGTACCCCTGGCGCCTGGGCATGGGCGGTGTGTCTCCTCATGATCAATCGGACTGATCCCATGATGGGGCAGGGCGTCGGGAACTCGACGTGCGGCCCGGGAGTAGGTCAGGTAGGGACAATGCGTACGGGACACCGGGGGCGAGGCGTACGCGGACGGGTGGAGCGGATGGAACGGATCGACCGGACCGGAGCCGGGGAAGAGGCCGCGCGGCAGCAGGAGCGTGCCGGGGGACGGGCGGCGGGTGCGGCGCGGCCGGGTGGCCGTCCGGCCCCGCTGGCCTCGTTCGCGTACACCGCGGCCGACGAGGAGAAGCGGCGCGGTGTACGCCGGATGAAGACCACGGCCACGGGCCTCCTTCTGCTGGTCGCGCTCGTGTACGTACTGGCCACCTGGGCGAAGAACGCGGGTGTGGGCGGCTGGCCGGGCTTCGTCGCCGCGGCCGCCGAGGCGGGGATGGTCGGTGCGCTGGCCGACTGGTTCGCCGTCACGGCGCTGTTCAAGCGTCCGCTCGGCCTGCCGATCCCGCACACCGCCATTATCCCCACCAAGAAGGACCAGCTCGGGGCGTCCCTGGGTTCCTTCGTCGGCGAGAATTTTCTCTCCGGTGATGTCGTGCGGGGCCGTATCCACGCGCTCGGTGTCGGCCGCCGCGTCGGTGCCTGGCTGGCCGAGCCGGAGCACGCGGACCGGGTCACCGCCGAGCTGTCGACCGCGTTGCGCGGGGCGTTGAAGGTGCTGCGGGATTCGGATGTGCAGGCCGTCGTGGGGGAGGCGATCACCCGGCGGGCCGACGCGGCGGAGATCGGTCCCGGCCTAGGCAAGATGCTGGACAAGATCGTCGCGGACGGCGGCCACCGCAGGGTGGTGGACCTGATCTGCGTGCGCGCCCACGACTGGCTGGTGCTGCACGGCGATTCGGTGATGGACGCGGTGCAGGGCGGGGCCCCGGGCTGGACGCCGCGGTTCGTCGACAAGCGGGTCGGGGAGCGGGTCTACAAGGAGCTGCTGCGGTTTGTCACGGAGATGCGGGACATGCCGGGGCATCCGGCGCGCGCCTCGATCGACACGTTCCTGACGGACTTCGCGGCGGACCTCCAGACGGACTCGGACACCCGGGCCCGGGTGGAGCGGCTGAAGTCGGAGATCCTGGGACGCGGTGAGGTCCAGGACGTCATCGCCTCGGCCTGGTCGTCGGTGCGCACGATGATCATCGCGGCGGCGGAGGACGAGCAGAGCGAGCTGCGGCTGCGGGCGCGGGCCTCACTGATGTCGCTGGGGGCGCGGCTGGCGACGGACGGCCGGCTGCAGGCGAAGCTGGACGGCTGGCTGGAGGACGCGGCGGTCTATGTCGTCACGACCTACCGTGCGGAGATCACCTCGCTGATCAGCGACACGGTCGCGAGCTGGGACGCGGACCAGACGTCGAAGAAGATCGAGGCGCACATCGGCCGCGACCTCCAGTTCATCCGGATCAACGGCACGGTGGTGGGTGCGCTGGCGGGCCTGCTGATCTACACGGTGTCGTGGGCGCTGGGCGCGTAGCGGAGTCCGGGCAGCAGCAGGGGCGGGGGCTCTCCGGAGCCCCCGCCCTCGTTCGTGCTTCAGGCGGCCCGGCGGGTGACCGCCCACGACGCGGCGGCCATGCTGCCCGCCACGGCGAAGACGGCCGGCCAGGCGCCGACCTTCTTGGCCAGCGGGTGCGAACCGGCGAACGCGGCGACGTACGCCGCGGTCAGCCCGGCGGCCGCGCGCGGTCCGGCCTGCCGGTTCCACTCGTACGCGGCGACCGTGCCCGCGGCGGCGAGGGCGACCCCGCCCAGCGGCCGCTTCCTGGTCCACCGCGCGACGGCGTACCCGCCGACCAGCCCGCTCGCCGCCACCGCCGCTGCCGGAACCTTCGCCATCGCTGCCACCTTCGCCTTCTCATTCATGTGATCCGGGCTCCAGGAGGGTTGTGGCCCGGGTCTCCGAGGCTAACGCGACGCCGCTCCGGGACCGACGCGGCGCCCGGGTTTCCGGTCGCGGAGGGGGTGCACAAGCGTTTACCCTGGGGGTGAACGTGTGTGCACCCCCGCGTCGCGCTCCCGCGCCCCGCACGACGCCCTCGCAGCCGAGCACCGTACGGAGAGCCATGCCCGCGGACATACCCGCCCCGACCACCGCCACCGCTGAGGCGCCGCACCCCCGCTTCGCCGTCGGTGTGCTGGCGTTCTGCGGTGTCGTGGTCGCGGTGATGCAGACGATCGTCGTCCCGCTGCTCCCGCACATCCCGGCCCTCACCGGCGCGACCCCGGCCGCCGCGAGCTGGCTGGTCACCGTCACCCTGCTCACCGGCGCCGTCTTCACGCCGGTCCTGGGCCGGGTCGGTGACATGTACGGCAAGCGGCGGGTGCTCGTCGCCTCGCTCCTGGTGCTGGTGGTGGGCTCGGTCCTGTGCGCGGTCAGTTCCCACATCGGGGTACTGATCACCGGCCGCGCCCTGCAGGGTGCGGCGCTCGCCGTCCTGCCGCTGGGCATCAGCATCCTGCGGGACGAACTCCCGCCCGAGCGGGTGCTGTCCGCCGTGGCGCTGATGAGCTCGACGCTCGGCATCGGCGCGGCGATCGGGCTGCCGGTCGCCGCCCTCGTCGTCGAGAACTTCGACTGGCACACGATGTTCTGGGTCTCGGGTGCGATCGGCGTCATCGACATCGCGCTGGTGCTGTGGTGCGTACCGGAATCCCCGCTCCGCACCCGTGGCCGCTTCGACGCCCTCGGTGCGCTGGGGCTGTCCGGGGCCCTGGTCTGTCTGCTGCTCGCGGTCACCCAGGGCGCCGGCTGGGGCTGGACCTCGGCCCGGACGGTCGGCCTGCTGGTGGCGGCCGTCGTCGTGGCGCTGATCTGGGGCGCGTACGAGCTCCGGGTGGCGTCGCCCATGGTCGACCTGCGGGTCTCGGCCCGCCCGGCGGTCCTGCTCACCAACATCGCGGCCCTGCTGATCGGCTTCGCCTTCTACGCGAACTCCCTGGTCACCGCGCAGATGGTGCAGGAGCCGAAGGAGACGGGGTACGGGCTGGGCGCCTCGCTCGTCGTCAGTGGCCTCTGCCTGCTGCCGGGCGGCGTGATGATGGTGGTGCTCTCACCGGTCTCGGCGCGGATCTCCGCGAAGTACGGCCCGAAGGTCAGCCTGGCGCTGGCGGCCGGGGTGATCGGCACCGGATACGTGGTGCGGTACTTCACCAGCCACAACCTCTGGCTGATCATCGCCGGTGCGACGGTCGTCGCCTCGGGCACGGCCATCGCGTACTCGGCACTTCCCGCGCTGGTCATGCGGGGCGTCCCGGTGAGCGAGACCGGTGCGGCCAACGGCCTCAACACACTGATGCGGTCGATCGGGCAGGCGTTCTGCAGCGCGACGGTGGCGGCGGTCCTCGCCAACATCACGTTCCGGGTGGGCGGCAGAACGGCCCCGACGCTCCACGCGTACCAGCTGGTCTTCCTGATCGCGGGGGGCGCGGCGCTGGCGGCGCTGCTGGTCACCCTGTGCCTGCCGGGCGGCCGGACGCCCGCGACGGGTACGGTCGAAGAGCACCGTGACGTCCCCGCCGACCGGAAGGGCGGTGCGCGGACGACGCCGATCCAGGAGGGCGCATGACCAGCGGCCAGGCCACCGCACCGGCCCCGACCCCGTCTTCGGCCCCTTCTTCTGCCCGGCCCGCCGGCGACTCGGGCAGCGGCCGGGACGCGATCCTGCGCGCCGCCCGCCGGGCGTTCACGCAGCGCCCGTACGCCGAGGTCACCATCAGGGGGATCGCGGCCGATGCCGGAGTGAGCCCGTCCCTGGTGGTCAAGCACTTCGGCCGCAAGGAAGAACTCTTCAACACCGTCGCCGACTTCGGCCCCGCCGCCGCCGAACTTTTCGACGCGCCGCTCGCCGCCCTGGGCCGCCACATGGTCGTGACACTGGTGAACCGCCGCCGCGAACTGCAGTCCGACCCACTGCTGCGCGTCGTCTTCTCGCTCGGCAACCGCGACGAACGCTCCCTGCTCCGCGACCGCTTCCACGAACAGGTCACCGACGCCCTGACCGCCCGCCTGCCCGGCCGCGAACGCGCCCTGCGCGCCGAACTGATCGCCGGCCACCTCCTCGGCCTCGGCGCCACCCTCAGCCTCCACCGCGAAGGCGCCGGCGCGGACGCCACCGCCGAACACATCGCGGACCTGTACGCCCCCGCGCTGCAGTCCTTGATCGACGGTCGTTGATCCGCAGACCTGATCCGCAGACCCCGATCCGCAGACCCTGATCGGCGGTTCCTGATCTGCGGTTCCCGGTGGGGACCAGGCCGTGGAACCGGGTGGGAAGGTATGGTCTGGGCCATCTGACGAGGGGGGCCTCATGTCCATCCGTTCCATCCGCTCCATCCGTTCGATCGGTTCCAGCCGTTCCGTCCGTACCGATGCACGTGGCGCGGCAACGGCCGTGGTCACGGCGGTGGTTCTCGGAGCGTTCCTGGTGGGCTGCTCGGGCGCGGAGACCTCGCAGGGGCCGGGCGGTGACGTTCCCTACGTGGCGCCGTCCGCGAACGCCGCAGCCGCGTCCAAGGCCGCCGACGACGCCGCGGCGGCGAAGGACGCCAAGGACGAGGCGGAAGAGAACGCGGAGGCGGCGGAGGCGGCCGAGGCGGAGCGCAACAGGCCGGTGGCCGTACGCGACGCCTTCGCGGGCCTCCAGGCCACGCTGAACGACAACTGCACCCCGGGATCGTCGAACTGCGCCTACTTCCTGGGCCGGGTCCACGACGAACTGGCCGGCCTGGACAAGGCCATGAAGGCGGACGCGCAGGGCCCCGGCCACTTCAAGGAGCCGATCGCCCGGATCGCCGCCCTGCGCAAGACGTTGAACGGTGACACCTCCACGGACAACCTGGAGAAGCACCGTTCCGAACTGATCGGCACCCGCGACCGCATCAACACCTGGATGCAGGGCCACCCGGAGGACTACCGCTGACCGGCCGCCGCGGTCACGGCCGGTAGAGCGCCCGGCACCGGTCCGGGTCGGCGGCCCCGCCGTCCGGGACCGGCAGGAAGTACTCCGCCTGCCACTCCTGCGTACGGCCGGCCTGGCGACTGGTCGTCGCCACCCACGGCGGGTAGACGCGGAACGCGCGCTTCCCGCCGACCCCGTCCGTCGACACGATGTCCCGCTCGCGGAGCACGGCTCGCGGGAACACGAACTGTCCGAAGCCGTCGGTGTCGCAGGTGCTGATGACGAAGAGGTCGACGGGGTCCCCGGAGTTGTAGGGCCGGATCGGCCCGCCACCGGCGGACCGCTTCCACACCGTCACGAACTGACCGGCCTTGGCCGGGGTGGTCCGGGCCACCCGGAACCGGACGGCGGAGCCGTCCACGGTGAACTCGTGCGCCCCGTACTCGGCGCTCTCCGCCTCGGGCACCGGCCGCGTGCACACGAGCCCGCTCGGGTCGTAGACGCGTGCCTTCGCCGCGAGGAGACCGGCGTGGAGGAACGCGCCGTCCGGCCAGGGCTCGGGAGGCCGGGCATCGGGCGGAGGAGCGGAGAGTGTTGCCATTCACCCCATTCTGTCAGCAGCTGTCCCACCGTTGTGCCACAAGCGGACAGGCGGCCGGGCGATGAGTTTTCGCAGCGGCCGGGGTCCTACCTCTGTCACCACAACGGCACCGCGACCGCGGGGCGCCGATCGAGGAAGGACCACCGGCATGACCGCCACCCACACCCTTCGAGTCCCCGGCGCGCACCTGCACTACGAGGTGCGCGGCGCGGGACCGCTCCTGCTGGTCATGGGATCACCCATGGAGGCCGAGGCCTTCGCACCGCTGGCCGACGCGCTCGCGGGCGACCACACCGTCGTCACGCACGACCCGAGGGGCATCTCTGGCAGCACCCTCGACGACCCCGACGAGGACACCGTCCCCGACCGGCGGGCGGACGACGTGGCGGCGATCCTGGACGCGCTCGGGGCCGATTCGGCCGATGTGTTCGGGAGCAGTGGCGGCGCGGTGACCGGGCTGGCACTCGTCGCCCGGCACCCCGACCGGGTACGGACGCTGGTCGCGCACGAGCCGCCCGTCATGGAGCTCCTTCCCGACGCGGCCGAACAACGCGCGATGACCGAGGACATCATCGAGACCTTCCACAAGGAGGGCCAGGGCGCGGCCTGGATGAAGTTCATGGCCGGCGCCGGATTCGCCGACGAGGGCGGGGAGGGCGGGGGTCGTGCCGAGGGCGGCGAGAGCGCCCCCGCCGGGCCGTTCGGTGAGCCCACGGCGCAGGACCTCGCCAACAGCGCCCGCTTCTTCGGCCACGACCTGCGGGGCACCGCCCGCTACGTACCCGACATCGCCGCACTGACGGCCGCGCCGACCCGGGTCCTCGTCGGGATCGGCGCGGCCTCGCAGGGGCTGATCACGTACCGGACGTCCGTCGTGCTGGCGGAACTGCTCGGTATCCGCCCGGTCGAGTTCCCCGGCGACCACGCCGGTTTCCTGGGCGACCCGACGGGCTTCGCCGAGGCACTGCGCAAGAGCCTGACGAGCTGAGAAGGGGCGGGCCCCGATCGGGCCCGCCCCCGCCTCGCCTACCCCTGCCCCGCCCTCTCCCGCTCGACCTCCGCGGCCCGCCCCGTCAGCAGCCCGAGCACCTGCCCCAGCTGCTCACGGGCGCCCGGATCGGTGATGATCCCGTCCGGTCCGACCGCGTCGCGGTCCACGGAGAGCCGTACGCAGGCCGGCTCCACGATGTCCGCGCCGGTGTAGCCCAGCACCGTACGCAGTGTGGCCTCCGCGCCCTGGCCGCGCCCGGGTGCCGCGGCGTTGACCCAGGCCGTCGGCTTGTCGCAGATCTCGGTGCCGCCGACCGTCCAGTCGAGCAGGTTCTTGAACGTCCCCGGCAGGGTTCCCGCGTACTCCGGCGTACAGACCAGGACGGCGTCCGCGTCGTCGATCGCCGCACGCAGCTCCGCCACCGGAGCCGGCAGCGGATCCACGTCGTCGTCGGGGTTGAAGTGCGGGAGCGCCGCGAGGCCGTCGTAGAGAACGGTCCGTACTCCCGCAGGCGCTACGGCCTGCGCGGTGCGCAGCACGGTCTCGTTGGACGAGCCGCTGCGCAGGCTTCCGGACAGCAGGAGGATGGCAGGTTGAGTGGGCATGCTCGCTCAACTCGCGGGAGCCCACGCCTAATTCCCGCGCCCCCGTACATGACACCACCCCGGCACGGGCGCGGGGCGGCTCGTACCGGGGTGGGGGTCGGGTGGTGCGGCCTGCGGTGCGGTGGGATCAGCTGAAGACGACCGAGCGGAGCTTCAGCCGGCTGCTGGCGTGACCGCCGTTGGGCCGGAGAGTGAAGTAGTCGCCCTCGCAGCCGGGACCGCTGAAGACCGTCGCGCTGGAGTCGGTGAAGTTCCACGGAGTGTGGGCGGGGTTCGACGAGTTGGGGTCGGCGACCTCGGGAAGCGTGATGCACACCCGGCTCGGCGGGTCCAGGAGGAAGCCGATCTGCGGTGATCCGTCGAGACCGGAGTACGTGTACGAGAAGTCTCCGGTGGCCGCGTCGGCCGAGGCCGGCACGGCGACGATGAGCGCGAGCGCGCCGAAGGCGGCGGCAACGGTGGAGCGAAGACGCATGGGGGGAACTCCTTGTGCGGTGATCAGATACGGCCGAGGACGGCCAAAGTCTTTGCCGTTGACCTGCGATTACGGTCGAACGAGGGGTTCCGTCACCCGGACGTGAGCTGCTGAATCGGTTCTGCCGACGGCCATGCGGGTCATGAGCCGGTCGTACCGTGTTGACCACCATGCCGATCGCCGAGGGCCGGGCGGGCCGGGTGGGCCGTCGGCCGACCGTCGTCGGTCGTCGGTCGTCGGCCCGGGACGGGCCGGTCCGTTCGGCGGCGATGCCTCCATCCGTCTCGCCGGCAGGTCATAGTGTGGCCAGGTGAAGACACAGATGATCGTGCTCAACGGTGGCTCCAGCTCGGGGAAGTCCAGCATTGCAAGGTGCCTTCAGAGGGTGTTGCCGGACCCGTGGCTGACCTTCGGGGTCGACACACTGATCGAGGCGATGCCCGCGTCCATGAGTGAGTCGGACACGGGCATCGATTTCGCTCCGGACGGCGAGGTGGTCGTGGGCCACGGGTTCCGTGCGCTGGAGGCGGCCTGGATCGAGGGGATCGCCGCGATGGCCAGGGCCGGTGCCGCGGTCATCGCGGACGAGGTGTTCCTCGGCGGCCCGGCGTCCCAGCAGCGGTGGCAGAAGGCGCTCGGTGGACTCCGGGTGCTGTGGGTCGGAGTCCGGTGCGACAGTGCCGTCGCCGCTGCCCGCGAGGCCGCGCGGGGCGACCGCGTACCCGGCATGGCGGCCTCACAGGCGGACGTGGTCCACCAGGGCGTGACCTACGACCTGGAGGTGGACACCACGCGGAGCGGAGCGATGGAGTGCGCGCGGATCATCGCAGCTCACACCAAGTGACGGGCCCCGGCCCACCACCTCCACTGATCGTTTCCGGCCACAGCGCCACATGTCACAGCACCACGCGGCACAGCGCCACACGTCACAGCGCCGCCCGTCACAGCGCCGCCCGTCACGATGGGCACTGCCGTGTGGCGGGCGCTACGCGTCGCCGAGCTCCAGCTCACCGACGACCTCGTCCTCGGCCTTCTCCCCGGTCAGCCGGAACCCGAGCCTGAAGTAGAACTGCTCGGGGCCGTGCTCACCGGGAACAAAGGTCACGGTCGCACGCGTCTGCCCGCGCCGCCGGATCTCCTCGCACACCGCTTCCACGGCGAAACGGCCGTACCCACGGCCCTGTTGATCGGCGGCGATGTTCAGCCGCCAGAGTCCGGAGCGCAGCCTGGTGTCCTTCGGATCGTCCGGGTAGAACCGGACGTCGAAGAAGGCCATGACGAAGCCGACGAGCTGCTCGCCGTCGAAGATCAACCGGGGCCAGGCGATGTCGGGGGTGGTGTAGGCCTGAGCCAGCGACCAGGCGACCGGCTTCACGAGTCCGTCCTGGTCCGGTCGTACTTTCAGTTGGCAGGCGGCCTCGACGTTGTCCGCCGTGACCCTTTCGAGCCGCAGTGATGAAGACATGCGGGCAACTTATAGACCGATGTTCAGCCGCATCGAACGAATAACCGCCCCGCTGCCTTCGCCGCGTTCCCGCCGCCTCGCGATTCACAACGTCGGGATGCCCGGTGCCGCCGAGGTGGCGGTACCGGGCATCCAGCGAACTTCCCTGGGGACAGGGTCAGTTCGCGGGGGCCTGGTAGAGGCCCCGGCCGGCGCGGTGGGCCCGGGAGGTGGCGACGAGCCGGTCCAGGGTGCTGCGAACGGTGTTGATGCCGTTGGGGGTGAGCTCACGCCCCAGGGCCTCCGTCACGTCGCGGGCGCGGACGGGGGTGTCGCCGGACTCGGCGAGCACCTTCATGGTCAGCTCGGTGAGGCTGCCGCTGTCGTCGGCGGCCGGTGCGGCGGTCGCGGCCTTCTTCGGCGCACGGGCCTTCGCGGGCTTGGCGGCCTTGGTCGCCTTCGCTTCCTTGGCCGGTGCGGCGGACTTGGTGCCCTTGACCGACCTGGTGGCCTTGGTCGCCTTGGCGGGTGCGGCGGACTCCGTGTCCTCGGCGGGCTTGCTGACCTCGGCGTCCTTGACCTCCTCGACGGGCTTGGCGGCAGCCTTCTTGGCCTGGCCGCGCTGAGCCCTCGGCTTGGCGGCGGCCTGCTTGCGGCCCTTGGGCGCGGCGGGCGCCTTGCGGGCGGTGCGGCGTGCGGGGGTGGTCGCCGCCTGCTCCTGCGGGGCTTCCGCCTGGACGACGGAGTCCACGGAATCCTGCGCCTGCTGCGGAATCCGGGCAACGGGTACGCTCGCAACCCCGGCGCCGGCGGCCTCTGCGGCGTCGGCGGTCGCGGCGTCAGCGGCCTTGACGTCCTCGGAAGCGTCGGTACCCGCGGTGGGCGCGGGGGCGGTGACGGGGGTGCCCGCCAGGGCACGCAGCGCGGTCAGCGCGGTACGCACCGACTCCAGGCGCTCGGTGACGGTCGCGAGTTCCTTCTCCAGACTCTGCTGGTGCTGCTCCAGACGCGGAAGTTCCGCCTCCAGCAAGGTAGTTGTGGCATCGATGGTGACCAGTGTGCTGGTCTCGGAGGTCATGGTGTCGCCCTTCTGTCCCGGCCGACCGTTGGTGACCGATGTATCGCAGGGTAAGGGGTGTTGTGTTGTGGCCGGAAATCGCCTCTCGATAAGAACTGTTCAAGGGGCACCACCGCACTGACCGTCAGTCTCCCGAAAGTCCTGGCCCCGCGCCCAGGAGATGGCGCGGGAGGCACTCGTTTGGCGGCACCCGCTGCAGGGTCCGGAAGCGCCCTCGTCCCCCGACTCCCAGTGGGAGCGGGGGACGAGGTGCGGGGGAACGGGGTGCGGGTACGGGGACCGAGGGGCGAGGGGCGGGCCGGTCAGCCGTTCCGGCTCACCGGCGCGGAGCCGGTGGGGTAACTGGTGCCGGTCTCCACGGTGTTGGGGATTTCGCGGCTGAGCTGGCTGTCGCAGTTGACGACGTTCCAGTGCAGATGCGGCCCGGTTACGTTGCCCGTGGCGCCGGAGGTGCCGATCTGTTGTCCCTGGGCCACCGAGTCGCCGACGTCGATGATTGTCGAACTCAGGTGGGCGTACTGGGTGCATCGGTTGTTGCCGTGGTTGACCAGTGCCATGATGCCGCCCGCGCCGTTCCAGCCCTCGAAGTAGATGGTGCCGCCCGCCGAGGCCACGATCGGGGTACCGGTGGGTGTGGCGAAGTCGACCGCGTGCCGGTTGTAGTCGTCGTTGTGCGAGTAGCCCTCGCCCGGGGTCTGGGTCACGGTGTACGCGCTGCCGGCCCGGAACGGCAGCTTGAACGGGGCTCCGCCGGAGCAGGCGGGCACCACCGGCGCGTTCGACCCGGTCTCCAGGAAGCCGTCGCTGACCCAGCCACCGTTCGGGAGCTTGTTCCAGATGTTGGTGGCGCCGCCGATGCCGTCCACGGTGTCGCCCCGGCCGTAGCAGCGGATGGTCACTCTGCTGCCGTTGGCGAGGCTGCCGAGCACCTGGGCGCCCAGGCTTGGCGCGGACCGTACCTGGAGCGGAAGACCGCTGGGAACGCTCACCGTCACCACGGCGTCGGCATGTGCCGACGCCGCCGGAACCATGACCGCGAGTCCTGCGAAGAGGAGGGCCAGTCCGGCCCGGATGCTTCGACGCATCGTCGCCTCCGTGTGTGTGGGGGGAGAGGGCGGAACGGGAGCTTGTCATGCTCGCGGCATGTTCGGCAATGCTGTGGCAGCTGGCAGCTGGCAGCTGACGGCCGCTGGCCCCCGCTGACCGATCCGTTCAGGTCCGCCCCTCCCCGGGCTCAGGCCCGCCCCTCCCTGGCGCTCGCGAGCTCCGACGGTTCGGCCTCGCCCTCGGCCACCCGCCGCTCCCTGCCGCGCCCCAGCCCCTTCCCCAGCCTCAACCGCAAGGCCATGACGACCAGCGCGGCGATCGCGAACCCGGCTCCCGCCCAGGGAAGTTGCCGCGCACCGTGCTCGGCCAGCACCCAGCCGCCGACCGCGGTCCCGACGGTGATGCCGAGGTTGGAGAACGAGATGAAGAGGCTGTTGCCGAACTCGGGCGCATCGCTCGCGTCGAGCCCGAGCCAGCTCTGGCTCACGATGAGCCCGCCCGAATGCACGGCACCCCAGATCAGGACCGCCGGAACCATCGCGGCGAACATCGGCCCGGCGGCGTACAGAAGGACATAGACCAGCAGGCACAGCACCGGGTACGCGACGACGGTGCGGACGAGGCCGCGACGCAGCAGGCTGCCGAAGGCGAAGTTCCCGAGGATCATCACGATGCCGAACGCCATCAGCATGGCGCTGACCCACGTTCCGTCCATGTGCGTGACCTGGCCCAGGTACTCGGCGAAGTAGCCGTACACCGAGAACATCGCGGCGAAGACGAGGACGACCGACGTGATGGTCAGCCACATCCGGGGCCGCTTGAGGACGCTCAACTGCGCACCGTAGGAGACGCGTTGTCCTCGCCCGACCGGCATCGGCGGTACGAATCGCAGGATGCCCAGGAAGGCGATCAGGTTGACGAGCGCCCCGAACCAGAAGGCCGACGCCAGGGACAGGTGCTCGGCGAGGTACGACGTCAACGGCACGCCGAACGCGAAGCCGACGGTGACACCGGCGAACACGGTCGTCGTGGCCCGGGTCGCGTCCTTCGCCGGTACCAGCCGAGCGGCGGTGGCGAGTGCGACCGCGAAGAACACGGGATGGAACAGGGCGGGGACGATGCGGAAGGCGAGCATCACCTCGTACTGAGTGGTGAGCGCGTAGACGGCGTTGGAGACGGCGAACACCGCGATCGCGGCGGCGAGCACCTTCTTGCGGTCGATGCCGGAGGCGAGCAGCGTGGTGAACGGCCCGGACACCGCGATGACCAGGGCGAACACCCCGACGAGCCAGCCGGCGGTGGACGGTGTGACGCCGAGCTCGGTCGACACCTGGGGGAGCACGCCGACCATGCCCATCTCGGTGGTGATGATCCCGAACACGCCGAGGGCGAGTACGAGGACGGTGAGGGAGGTCTTTCTCATCGGAAGGATCTGAACCTTTCATAAATCTAGAAAAGTAGATGCATTGCATCATGGGGGTGGGTTGCATCGTGGGGATGGGATGCCCGGCCGGCCCGCCCCTCGGTCGAGCGTCATATATCGATGAACGCCTGACGCAACACAGGGGCTGAGGCGGAGGCCGTGGTCAATGGGTGGTCGGTCGGTCGGTGCGCCGTCAATTCTCTTGGCTCTGTTGCCACTTCGGGAACACCGAGGTCAGGAACGCCTCGCCGCGGGACACACTTCCCGTGGAGTAGTTGCAGGAGAATGAGTCGGGCCAACTCGGGTTGAACTTGAGCAGCATGACCGTGGCGTTGCTCTGCGCGGTGGCGGCGTCGACGCCCAGCTTCTCCATCATCCAGGCGAAGACGGCGTTGCGACGCTGCTCCTCGCGGACGACCGCATCGCCGCCGCCTTTCACCCGGCCCGCGGCGTTCACGATTCCCGCGCGCTGCATGTCCTCCTTGAAGGAGACGCCCATCTGCTGCCAGTTCCCCTCCCACATGGCGCGGTTCGCCGCGGCCTGCTGCTTCAGCTGGTCGGCCTGCTGCTGCGTGAGGGGCGCGGCATTGGCGTTGGCCAGTTTCATCCCGGCGATGACGGTGGGGTCGAGCGACAGGTAGACGGACTCGCCGAACTGCGGGAACAGGGCGTCCCAGCTGGTCTTGTTCAGGACGTGGCCCTCGCTGGCGGTGGCGGTGATGTCCACGGCCCCGATGGGATTCCCCTGCGAGTACAGAACGTAGTCCGGCCGGGTGGAGCCGAACGTCACCTGCGTGGCGAAGTACGTCCCCGCGGGGAGCGTGGGCTGTCCGGCGCCTTCCAGGCGGGCCTGGGCGACGGATTCGATCGCGTAACCGAACTCCTTGGAGATGCCGCCGCTCCGGCCGTTGGCATGGAAGTCCTGCCAGACCTCGACCCAACGCTTCGTGTAGCCGTCGTAGTCACTGAGCGGGCCCAGTTGCGGGGCGGTGGTCACGTAGTTGTAGGCCCACTCCACCGCCCTGTCGACGGCCCCGAAGAAGCCCTCGAACAGGGCCGTTTCGGCTGTGCCCGGGGTGCCCTTCTTGATCTCCACGATGCGACGCTGCAACTCGGTTTCACCGCCGACGTGCGCCCTGCCCGCCGGCTGTTCCGAAGCGTGCTCGACGGACGGCACCGGCCCCGCGAGCGCGCGGGTGGCGTTGGCCTCGGCCTCGCGTTCGAAGCGGTCACCGGGGTCGGAGATCCGGAGTCCGGCCCCGTTGTCGGTACCCGAGACCGGCCCCTGGCGCTGCTGGATCACGTGCGTCAACTCGTGCGCCAGGGTGTGCCGGTCGCCGCCGCCGTCCCCGAGCACGATGTGGCTGCCCGAGGTGTACGCGTGGGCGCCCACCTCCGCGGCGGATGCGCGGGCGGCGCTGTCGGTGTGCACACGTACGTCGCCGAAGTCGGCGCCGAGCCGGCTCTCCATCTCCCGCCGCATCGACCCGTCCAGGGGCCTGCCGGGCCTCCGTAGAACATCGTGGACCGAGGAACGCTGAACGGACGCCTCGCCCCCCTGCCCCTGTTCCTTCTCCTGCTGAAGCATGCGCAGGACGACCGAGTTGCCGACGGCGCGCTGCAGTGGCGAGAGTTCGGGGACTCCGGCGCCGTCGACATGCGTCGACGCCGCTGAGTCGGACTTCCGGCTCTCACTCTTCTGGCTCTTCCGGCTCTCAAGGTCCGAGGCCGAGACACGGGCTCGCAAGCTCGCTCCTTCCGGCAGTACTCGTCGACAGCGTTACGGGTCAGGGGCGGAAGCAGGGGCAGACGCAGTGGTGGAGGCGTCGGTGCGGGCACGGCACAACACCGCCCGCCCAGAATGTCAGCCCGCCCGGTCACGGCGAGAGACCCGGGAGGGAAGACCCGGGGGCACTCTTCGTGCCCTCTCGCTGCACGCGCGGCGGGGCGGGGCGACCTACAACTCGTCACGCACGTACGCGGCGAACTCGGCGATCACCGGCTCGTTGCGCCGGTAGTACGTCCACTTGCCGATGCGCTCCGAGACGAGCAGCCCTGCGTCCTTCAGGGTCTGGAGGTACCCGGAGACCACCGACTGCGCCAGCCCGGCCCGCTTCTGGATGTCACCGACGCACACCCCGATGTGGAAGCCGAGCCCCTGCTGCCGGTAGGAGTCCTCGTCGAAGTACTTCTCCGGCTCCCTCAGCCACTGCATGAACTGCAGGCGCGCCGGATTGGCGAGCGCCTTGTGTACGGCCAGCGGGTCCACCGCTCCACCTCTCCACGAACCTCTCTACGATACGCATCTAGCTTTCTAGATATATAGAGCCAAGTCAAATCAAACATATCGACTGGACGTCTCGCCCCCCTCGTCCTCGATTGTTATGTGAGAACAGTGGGGCGAATGATGTGTTAGCCGACATAGATGTATCAATGTGCCTTGACGGACTCATGAGGTCGCAGGAGGCTGAGGTGCCCCCCACGGAAGCCCATCTCTCACCGTTGGATAACTATGCGCACACTTGCTTCCGCAGGCACGCTCACAGCTGCCGTCGCAGCGGCGATACTGCTCGCCCCTGCCGCCCATGCCACTGCTCCCGGGGACAACGGCACCGTGAAGATTCACGATGCCAAGACCGGCGAAGAGCTCCGCAAGAACGAGCCGCACGTGTGCACCTTCTACCTCGACGCCTTCGGGTTCGACGGCACCCAGAAGGTCGACTGGCACATCGAGGCGTGGGCCCCCACCGCCCACGTCAAGGGCGAAACCGTGAAGTCCGGTTCGCTGACGCTCGACGCCGAGGGCCATGGCCGTACGCCGGACCAGTCCCTGCCCGACGGCCACTACAAGCTGTTCTGGAACTTCGACGGCGAACACGGCCAGGCCAAGCACAAGGTCTTCTGGACCGACTGCGGCGAGGGGAAGCCCGGCAACGAGAAGCCCGGTGGCGGCAAGCCGGGCGGCGGTAAGCCGACGCCCTCCGCCTCCGAGTCGACCCCCGCCAAGCCGTCCTCCTCGCCCTCTTCCCCGTCCGGCCCGGCGCAGCCGACCGAGGCGCCCACCGCATCCACCCCCGCGGGCGCCGACTCCACCCCGCCGGCTTCGGCTGCCCCGTCCGCCGCGTCGTCGTCGCCGTCCGCGCACGACGAAGGCAACCTCGCCGAGACCGGCACGGGAGCACCGGTCGGCCTGCTGTCCGCAGCCGCCGCCGCACTCGTCGCCGCAGGCGCCTTCCTGGCAATCCGCCGCCGTAAGGCGCAGCAGCAGCACTGATACGCACCGCTGCCCGGCTACCCCGCTGCCCCCGCACTCCGCGACGAGTGCGGGGGCAGCGGTACGTGCGAGGAGCTCCACGACGTAGGCCGGAGCGAAGTCCCGTACACGTGGCGGGACATGAAGAAAGTGCTGTACGGTGACGAGGCAATCACACTCCGTGTGCTCAAGCGCACATGGAGCGGCCCCCGGCGGTGCGCCAACACCATTTCCGAGGGCCTACACCACCAGTGGACAGGAGCCACCGGAAATGCTGCGCCATGCTATCGCGCCCTCCGCGCGCTATACGAAGGCATCGAACGATGTCATCCGCCACCCGCGTCTGAACAGCGACGCGAAGCTCCTGCTCCTGTACGTGCAGAGCCTCCCCGACAACACCACCTTCAGGCCCTTGAGCGAACTGGCCCAGAAGATGGGCATCAAGGGCCGCGCGTACCAGAAGGCGAAGCAACAGCTGGTCGAGAACGGTTACGTACACGAGTGGCGCAGCCAGAGCGACGGTGGCCGCTGGATCACCGAGCAACTGGTAGCGAACAACCCCCTGACGACCGACCAGGCGTGCCGCTTACGCGGAGGCACCCCACCACTCCCGCTGCCCGCTCCCCGGCCACCGAGTACGCACTCTCCGACGGTCGGTGCACCGGCTCCTCGGACGGCCGGTGGCTATGAACCGGTAGAAGACCACAGTGATAAAACCACTCCCCACCCACCCTCCAAAGCCCCCGAGCCTTCCGAGCCTTCCGAGCCTTCCGAGCCCTCCGAACTCCCCGACCCCTCGGAGCGCTCCGAAACCCCCGAGCCTTCCGAGCCCTCCGAAATCCCCGAACCGAGGCGCCCGGCCTCCACAGCCGACGCCGCCCAACTGGCCCGCGCCGAACGCGTCCTGCTCTCCCTGCGCCACTCCCGCCGCGAACTGCACCTGGGCGTACGCGAGGCCGCGAAGCTGGCCGTCGAGGCGGTCAAGTGGCTGGAGCGCGGCCTGAGCGAATCCGACCTGCGCCACGCCCTGCTCGCCGAACGCCCGGCAGAAGGTGTGCGCTCGGCCGTCGGCTTCCTCCGCTACCGCCTCGCCCAAAAACTCCCCGAGCCCCGCACGCCCATCCAGTCCTACGAACCCGCCCGCCCCCGCGATCTGATCGAATGCCAGGCCCCGGGCGAGAAACACACCTTCCGCCCCCTGCTGGACGAGACGGAATGCACCCCGTGCCGCCTGGCTGCAGCAAACGCCATGTACTCCGAAGCCCCCTCACCGGAGCCCGACCACCTCCCATGGCGAGAACGCTTCGCACGCATCAACGCAACACCACCGGCCCTGCCAGGCGAAGCCTGACGGCTACCGCGCCTTCTCCAGGACGTACGTGTTGCGGCTGTCGGGGTCGCTGAAGAAGAAGTACAGAGCCAACCCTCCTTCTCGTCGCTCCAGCTCCAGGGTCCATCTGTACGATCCCGGAGCGGGCTCCCTGGAGCCATCGCCGCTGACCGTCTCGTCCGCTGCACCTGTTGCCTCGCGCCATGTCGACGACGTGCGCCGGGTGACGCTCAAGGACACATGCTGGCCGTCGCTCCAGCCCATGGGCCGGTCGGTCAGCTCCCACGTCCCGGTGCCGGACATCCGCCATTGCTCGTCGAAGTCGAATTCCTGCCCGTCGAGTTGTTTCACGACGGCGGTGCCGTCGGCCCGCATGGTGATTTCCGTGCCGTCGACGCACTGCCAGGTCCCGACGATCTCCGCAGCCGAGACCCTGGTGACGGCCGGTACATCCGCGTACTGCCCAGGCACACACCCGAACAGCGACAGCAGAGCAAGCAGCACGAAACCCAGCCTGCCCAACGCATCACGACGACCACTGCCGACACCACCCATGCCAAACCCTGCGCCCATGCCAACCCCACCCCTCTGCCGCCGCATCTACGGGCGGACGGTGATCATCCTCGTACCGAGGGAGCGTGGAGTGTGCTGCGGGGTGCGCGGAGCGACGCCGCCCCTCGCTGGACCCGATCGCCTGCCGCGGCGAGGACGCTTCGCTCGGATCAACGCAACACAGGCAGCCCTATTGGCCGAGAGCCTCAGCGTCTCGCGTCTTCGGCTCCTGCGCGATGCCGCGTCGGACGCCGGACTACGGAGTGCGTAGAGAAGCGACGAACCGTGTCCATGCGCTGTGACGTACGGATATGTGGGGCCGGCAGGGTTGCTTGGAATCCCTCACGCCGACTGCCGATTGCAGGTCGGCGACCTCGACGCACTCGCCGCCCGTGCCGTTGCTGTAGCTGCTCTTCCGCCACTTCGGGGTGATGGCAGGTTGGTTCACGGAGAGTGCTCCTTCAGGGTTCTGCGGATCAGTGAGCTCGAACGCTCGGGGCTGAGAGCCAGTGCCCTGAGGTGGTCGAATGCCTTCACGTACAGGCTGACATCCGCAGCGCCTTCGAGGTAGACCGAGTCGGTCAGGCCTTCGCGATACACGACGTCCGGATCTTCCTGCTCCGGAAACCCGAGGACCGTGAACGGGCCGGTGACGGGGTAGGCCCCGGCGTCGTACGGCAGGACCTGCACGGTCACGTTCCTGAGCCTCGCGATCTCCAGGATTCGTCCGAGCTGCCCCGCCATGACGGATCGATCTCCCACGACATGTCTGAGGGTGCTCTCGTGGATCACTGCCCAGAGATCCGGAGGGGTTTCGGTGGTCAGAAGCTGCTGCCGACGCATGCGTACGTCGACCAGGCGCTGGATCTCGTCGTCCGAAAGGTCGGCCGAGGCGCGGCTCAGCTCGGTTGCGTACTCCGAGGTCTGGAGCAGGCCGGGGATGAACTCCCCCTGGTAGCTGCGGAGATCGGAGGCGGCCTGCTCCAGGCCCACATACACCGAGAACCACGACGGCACCGCGTCTCCGTGGGCGTGCCACCAGCCCTTGGTCTTCGATTCCTTGGCCAGGGACTTCAGCAGCTCGCGCAGCGCGTCGGCCGTTCCGTAGAAGCGGCAGAGAGCATCCACGTCCGAGGGCTGCACCCGGCCCTGGCCCGTCTCCAGACGATTGACCTTGGAGCCGCTCCAGTCGAGTTCATTGCCAACCTGGTTGCAGGTCAGGCCGCTCTCGTCGCGGAGCTTCTTGAGCTCGATCGCCAGTCGGCGACGACGTGCTGTGGGTGAACCGGCCACTTCAACTCCCCTTTGCGTAACGAGGGTTCCATCCCATCGGAATTGGCGGCGTCGGCCAATCACCCGAAGGAGCGAATCTCACCGTGCACATTGCATGAAGGGATCGGAGCTTGGCATTCTCTGTTGCGGTACGACTGTGAGTCACCGCACTTCACGAAGGGTGAGGCGCGGGTTCTCGCTCCGGCGAAAGGCGTGCGCTCGTGGTGAACGGGATCGACGGCTGCATGACGCGACAGCCCTGGGAGCTGCCCTTCCTGGCGGAGCCCGAAGAGGTCGCTGGGCTGAGACGAGTCGTGCGACTGCACCTGCGATTGTGGGGGCTGTCGGACGTGGCCGATGTCGCGGAGATCTGTGTGAGCGAACTGGTGGCGAATGTGATCAGGCATGTTGGTGCCGGGACACCGAGCACGCTCACGGTTGAGATGAACGACACGCACCTGCGTGTCGCACTGCGTGACCCGGACACCCGAGCCCTTCCCACACTCTTGCTCGCCGGCCCCGACGACGAGTCGGGGCGTGGCCTGGCGATGCTGGACGCCTTGTCGGAAGGGTGGGGCGTGATTCTTGGCGCGGAGTCCAAGCTGGTCTGGTGCGACCTGGCCACGCCCCTCACTTCGGCCGGTGGTCATGTCGACAACCCGAAGGTCGCCAAGAGCGAGGCGTGCTTGACGCTCTACGCGGGCGGCCGGGAGGGCGAGCTTCCTGGACCGGGGCGAGCGGGCGTCGCGGCCCACGAGGAGGCGGCGATCGATCTGATCTCCGACCTCCTCCACTGGCTGCGCGCGCACGGGCGCGACCCCGACGAGGCGCTGGACCGCGCCCAGACACACTTCGAGGCCGAGCTCAGGTCGTCCGGATGACCGGGCAATCAGATCGGCAGGGCCTCGTGAAGACCTCGGTGGGCGCATCGTTCGGCGACCGTGACGGGCTGCTGTTGGCGCCTCCTTGCGCAAGGCGGGCGTGCCTGCTCCGAAGCGTTGTCGAGGCTGCGATGCGCGGAAACGCATTGATCAAACCGGTTCACGCCTCCTGGACGGCGGAAGAAAGATGAAATGCGTGGTCGGTGTTGCGGATCAATGCGTGGGTGACGGGATCAGATGGTTCGCCGTCCCAGCAGGTACGTGGGTACGTCCGCGACGATCTCAGGTTCTCGAGCGCCGTAATGGACAAGGTTCAATTCCTGCCGTGCACGCATGCACAGGACATGGAATCGCTCACGCGCCGCTGCGCCCGTGTGGTCGTCAACGTAGCTGTCCAGATCCGGAACGAAGACAATATCGAATTCGAGCCCTTTCATGCTCACGGCGTTTACGATGTGGATCCTGCGCGAAGCGAAATCAACTGTCGATCGATTCCTGTCGCCCGATATGTAGGACTGGACCGAGGATTCGAGGCCCTGGCCCGCGAGCTGGCGATGGATTTCACGCTGAAGTTCAACGGTTTTGCAGACGATTCCCACAGTGCACTCGGGGCGACTAGAAATGTATTGGGCGAGCTGCACTATAAATGGCCGTCCCGAGGAACAGTGCATCAGGTGTGGGATACCGCCGGCTCGGTCGGGAGGGCTGGCGTCCACGAGGTCATCGTTTACTCGGAAATGGTCCGCCAGGAGGGCGATCTCGCGTGTAGTGCGGTGATTCTTCCGCAACGAAATAGCATCTGCATCGACTTCGAGTCCCTTGCTGATGTCAGCAAGAGTCACTTGATCCCCTTCGAGGCTTCGGAATCCGTCCGCGAAAACAGTGACATGACTTTCGAGGATGCTGCAGAGTTCGTAGAACTGTTGCGGCAGGTTCTGTCCCTCATCGATGACCAGGTCGCCCGGAAGTTCTGGTCGGTGTCGCAGGCACTCGATTTGCATTCGAGGCCAGTTGTAACTCCATTCGTCCGTTCCGTCTGTCGGCGGTTCGTTTTGGAAATTTCTGTTCCAGAATTCGCGCAGCCAGCGATGAAATGTGGCGACGCGAAATCCTTCGGATAGGCGGTGGGAGGAATGTGCGGTGTATTGGCTGAGGAGATTGGAACGAGTGATCAGGGTGACGGGGCGGCCTGCTGTGGCCTGCATCCAGGCCCTGTAGACGGCCATGACGGTCTTGCCGGAACCTTGGGGGCCTGTGACCAGATGCCGACCCCCGAAAGGGAGATCGATTACCGCGTGCTGATCTGGCGTCAAATCGAGGAGATTGGGGAGTCTCATGGCGCATCGACGGCAACGGCGGACTCTTCGAAAGCGGCCTGGATGACTGGCCGAAAGAAACCTTCCACCTGCCCATCGCCAATAAGAAGGATGCGGTCCAGTAGTGTGTTTCCGATCTCGCAACACGTTTCGGGGAGCAGCGTGCACGCATGGCAAGCCGCTCTGTTGAGATTCGCCAGAGAACGCCCCGTAGGGTCGGCGCACAGTGGGTCCTGAGAGCACCACTGGGCCGACTCGAGGAGGCGAATCATCGTGTCCGTCAGGTGAGGAGGCATGCCTTGGCGGACCAAACCACCAAGCGTCCCCTCCGAATCTCCGGCCGCCGTGTAGATGAAAATGCCGGCCTGCTGGGGGTTCTGGCTCCCAATTGGATGGCTTCTGGCGTAGACGCGTTCGCGCAGAGACGCCGCGTTGTACCCACTGTCGTAGGAGAGTTGGCGGATGAACTGATGCGCCAGTGTGTGCAGCATGACGAATCTTGGCAGCAGCCGGGGGCCTGTCTTTTCTCGGAGTCTTTCGATCTGGAAGGAGGCCTCGAGGTTACCCTCGATCCCCTCGACCCAGCGCAAAACGGCTGCCGAGGATTCCCACTCCCTGAGCGCATACTCGTTGAACGAGATGAAGATGCCTTCCCCGTACGACTCCACGGCGGGCAACCACTGGGCGCGGGCCACGGGATTGACAGATACGAGGCGTTCGCGGCCCTCCGACTCGTATCGGGAAAACCCTTCGAGCGCCCTGACCTCGCGGATTCGGTCTGCCACCACAACCAGCCCGACGCGGTGGTGGAGCAATTGGAGGGAGACAGGATCGTCCACGTGCGTACCCAGGCCCACCTGCCTGACGGCGAAGTCGGCCGTGGAGTCCTTCTCGGATTCGGAGGAAGTGAACGCTGCCCATTCGGCGATGCTGAGGTCCTCAATCGCAGAATTGACCTCTGGCCTTGCTGACGTATCGGCCGTGTGGGCTCGCCACAAATTTTCGACGAACTCTGCAGAGACGTCACACCTCTTCGCGATGTGCTTGACGATCACATCTGTGGCGGGTGCGTCACCGGTTTCGATGAGTTCTTCCCACATGCTGTGGGCCATGACCCTTCGAGCTGCCTCGTCATCCGTGTCGAGATCTGACGGAGGAGGGATCTCGATGGCGGAATGGACCAGCGGGAAGTAAACGTTGGAAGCGCCGCGCTGGGCTGCGCGAGGCGTCTCCTCGCAATCGCTGCCCTCGTCGGGGTTTTGCCAGGGCTGGCTCCCTGAGCAGCGCACGCCGATCTGCTTCAGTACGTGCTTCTGGCTGATTCCCTCGAGAGTCCGATACGCGCCACAAACGAAGCACATTACCTTCAGGGCGTCGAGGCCGGAGGAATCCGGCGTTGCGACAAACTTGAGGCTCTTTACCCGGCATTGACGTTGATCGTGGCCTTCGGCGCGTGAATGCGCCCATCGCTGCCAATCGACATCGCCCATGTGCCCGTCTCTGCAAACCTGGATGAAACGCATGGGGGCCAGCTGAGGCGAGTTTGGGCACCGGCCGCATCTGGGGGGCTTGTCCCTCTGCTCCGCTTCGTGACGCCACAGGGTCATGACCCTGCACTTCGGGCAGAACAGCCAACGAGGAAAGCGCACATACCCCGGACCGCGGCGAGACACGTACTGGGCCTTCCCCGAAGGGATTACTGCCGCTGAGCGAAACCCCCTCACTCCCAATTTCCGGGCCAGCCGGGGAGAGTCCACCGGATCACCCTGGTTTCCCCAACTGCGTATATCAGCGGCGACGAATGACTCTCCTTGCAGGTCGATGATGCCACCGACACCGAACGGAGTGATTGTCTGTGTCCTTCGGACCTTCCGCCTAATGTCCTTCATCTCGTCACGCCCCCCTGACCGCGACCAGACATTCCCGGTCGACATTTCTCATGGACTGAGCGGTCTCCCAAAGTCCTTGCTGCTTCCCGAAATCGGTCAACAGCGACATGTGCCCGAGCCCCTGCGGCCGGTAGTAGAGGCGGCTTCCCCCTCCGCGGGCGATGGCAGCCTCCTGCAACCACTCCTCGATCAGCTCGTCCAGTTGTTTTCGTGCCGCCTCGCTCTCGCCGGGATCGGAGCTCTGCACGTGAGCCACGATGCGATCCCGCACCCGCTGCACCTCTCCCTTGTGGTCGAGCACGTCCCCGGCACTGTCCTCGGAGCTCAGCCCTATGCCGTGACGTACGAGGATGGCAAGTGCCGCGTGGAGCGCTCGAAGCCGGGACGGCGGCGACCACGGTGTGACACTCGTGGGCTCCACGTGTCGATAGAGCGAGGAGTGATAGACCCCGAAGGACTCGTAGTGAGAACGGTCGCGAGGCTTGCTCGATCGGAAAAGGGTGACGATCAATCCCGGAACCGTACGGCGGCCGACTCGGCTGGTTGCCTGAATGTATTCGGAGGTTGTCTTTGGCTGACCGTTCATGAGCATCAGACCCAGGCGCGGTACGTCAACCCCGACGGACAACATGTTGGTCGTCGCAAGAAAGGAGACGCTCTCATTGTCCGTGAACGCCCGGCCGAGACGATCGAGCAGTCTGGGCTGCGACGCACGGGGGATGTTGCTCGTCAGTTCGACAACCGAGTGGTCAGGAAGTTCGCGGCGGGTGGATTCGTCGTGTGTCAGATGCTCCAGCCTGGCCGGGATGTCGTCCCTTGCGATCGTGACGGTGCGTCCGAGTTCGCGAAGACTGTTGTGATAGGCGACCAGAGTCCAGTAGGCGTCGCGCAGCTCGTCAGTGTCGCGTATGTCGTTGGGGGCTTGGAGGGCCGCCGCACCGACATGGACAGTTCCGGTGGAGGCCGTATGTCCCTGAGCCATGACGCCGACGTAGAGTCGCCCCGGACGTTTGTGGTCGGGGGAGGCGAAATATGAGTAGCGGGCATCGGTTCCCGCTGGCGGGAAGAGCTGTGTCCGGCGACCGTAGAGGCTCTGGATCTGTTCTTGCGATCGGCGGATCGTTGCCGTCGACGCGATAACTTTAGGCCTGATGCCGTCCCACGCGCATAGCTCCAGGACCGCTGCCTCGTAAAGACCGACGGTCGTGCCCAGCGGGCCGGCCAACAGATGGAGTTCGTCCTGGATGACCAGCGACGGTCTGCGCATGCCCTGCCCGCCGAAGATGTGACCGGCCTCCGGTTCCCAGGCCAGTCGCGCGAACTTGTCCACGGTGCCGAGTAGGAAGGTGGGCGGTTGCTCGTAGATGTGCTGGTCGACCACGGAGACCGGTAGCCGATCGTGGAATACACAAGTTTCCCGAGGACAGAAGAAGGCGAAGCTGACGGAGTCTGCCGAGATTCCGAAGTCACTGTCGCGGGTGTGGCGCTGCGGGACGATCTCGGTTCCGCACCAGGGGCAGCGTTCCAGGAGGAATCTGTCGTCGGGCTCGTTCATTTGCTTGAGTTCGCGGAAGGCTGCCTCTGCCTCGACGTATTTGTTCGGTGTCGTGTCCCTGCCGACCCAGAGGCCCACGGTGATCGGTTCGCCTCCCAGCGCTTCCGCCTCGGGACCGTCATGCCCAAGGCGCATGTACTCCAGAGCGCAGATGGCCGTCGCCGTTCGCTGGAACTGCTGGGTGGTGAGGAGGCTGAGCGTGTATCGGCTGATGACAGCGGTACCACCGCCCTTGGACTCGTAGCGCAACCGACGCCAGGCGATCTCGAAGCATGCCGTGAGTAGATACGCCTCGGTCTTGCCACCGCCTGTGGGGAACCAGATGAGGTCGACTGTGTCGCGGTCATCGTGGTTGGGGTTCACGAGCCCTTCGATGACGAGCAGGAAGAAGGCGAGCTGGAAGGGGTGCCAAGCCGCTTCGGTATCCGGTTCGGAAATTTCGACGACGTTGTCGTTCCTGCGGCGTCGCGATCCCGCCAACTCACTTCGGCTGTGCAGCATCTGCAGCGCCATGGCTCGGTTCGCCAACCGGAACGCCTCTCGGGCGTGCTCTCCGGCAGCGTTCGCCTTGGCGAGGACCTCGATCCCGGACTCCATGCGCTGGACTGCGGCTTCGACACGCGCAAGGATGCGTCGGGCGGGCTCCTGAGCCCATTGTGGGAGGTTCGTCGACGCCTCGGCCACACGTGCTTCGTACCAGGCGCGATAGCCTGCGACGAACAATTCGAGATCGGCGCGCAACGTCTCGACAGGAAGGTCCCGCCGGTACAGGCGCGAGAGATTGAGCACTGGCAGGTTTGCCGGGCCATCGGGGCGGACGTGGTCGACAACTTGGCGCGGCATGACTTCCGCGCGGAGGGAAGTGACTTCCTCGTCCGACTCCTTCCACTCGACAGCGCAGCCGTGCCCGATGGCCCGCGTCACGATGTGTCGGTACTGAACCCGGAGCTCCTCCTCTTCGGGATCCCGACTGTTGAGTCGCGTACTCGGGTACTCGAGGACTCTTCCGTCGACGGTCGTCACCTCGAGTCCTGCCTGGAAGAGCATGAGGTTCCAGGAATTCCGGGGGTCCTCGTCCTCGTGGTGAGCGTTCGCGAGTACACAGGTGACGAGGTGGCCCACGCCGTGGTGTCGCCAGCGGACGTGGAGGCGCGCGTGGCCTTCCAGCACTCGCTCTCCGCTCATCGATCCCTGGTCGATCCGGACCGTTTGGGCACGGGCGGGAAGCCTGACCCAGATCCTGCGTCCACCCTTGCGCTGTGTCTCGTAGCGGGCAGCGGAGCAAGTCACCGTGATGGCAGCAGCGTTGGTGAAGAACGAGAATCCGAGTGATGAGGGCATCCAGGCATTCGCCTCGGCCACGGGATCGTCAGCGAAGCCGTCCTCTTCACCGACGCCTGCGGCATCCTCGGACAGCTCCTGTTCGCCGGCGGCCGACGTGCGATCGTGGAATTCTGTGCCGCGTGGATAGAGAGTGCCCATGAGATAGCGCCGGTCCGGGGGGTCGACGAGCACTTCCTCCGCGTCAGGTCCCGGGCCGACGAGCTGTCTGCGCAGGTACTTGACGAATTCCTCGCGATACGTGGCGAGTTCCAGCTCCGAGGCAGTCATCCCGTCGCACCTTCTCTCTCGAGCGCGGCAGTGCCCATGTCTCTCAGTACGCGGCTGACGCCGGGCAGGGTGGCGATCCACAAGTGTGCGCGAGCCCGGGTCCATGCGACGTAGACGGAGTCGAGACGACCTTCGAGGGCTTCGGGATCGAGGTCAATGAGGCATACCACCTGGTTCTCGAGGCCTTTGAAGTCCACCACGGAGGACCAGGTAATGCGATTCCTCGACCGACCGGACCCGATTGTTTCTGCGTAGCGATCGATCTTGGAGAAGCGGCGGGAGAGCCGGGCAGAAGTGCTGGCCCAATCGCCGGATGACGACACGAGAGTGATGTCCCGGGGAGCAACGCCGTCGCCCAGAAGGCGATCCAGGTGCTCGTCCAGAGATGACGCTTCGTCTTCTCTGGAGAAGACCTTGGCGAAGGTCACCTGCTCTCCCTGTCCCGCCATCGCGACTCCCAGATCGGCACCCGTGTAGCGCTGTACCTGTCTCACGATCTGCTTGGTGTTGCGACAGTTTCGCGTCAACGAAGCCGAGGTTGTGCCCAGTTCGCGAAGGTACTGCCATGCCTCGGGGTCATAGCCCTCGGGAGAGAGGATCTGGTTGTTTCGATCGAGCATGAAGATCCATCGGCCTCTGTCGAGCCCACCTTCGACGACTTCCTCGAGCCTTCCCAGATGCTCGAATCTCATCAAGTCCTGTGCCTCGTCAACGATCAAGTGGTCGAAGGAGCGCCCTCGGATCTCGTCGAGACGATCGAAGGGGAGCACGACGATGGACTCGTCCGACAAGATGTCGGAGACATGTGCTGCCAGAGTGCGACTCGCGCAGGTGAAGAGGACGGTTCCGCTCGCCGACTTGCGGCGGGCGGCCTCGGCCGCGAGGAACGTCTTGCCGGTTCCCGCGCCTCCCGTCCAGATGAGCCGGGGGTTCTCCTCCAACTCGTCGATGCGCACCAACTGCTCGGTGGTCAGGCGCTCGAAGGTCACCTCGAGGTCAGTGATCCTTGACTGGAGGTTGGGGACCAGGTCGAAGTCGGGACGTACGGCCTTCACGATGTCTCCGCGCAGCTGCGCGGAGATGGGGGAGATGGCAGACCTGTTCTTGCCCTTGCTGGGCCAGTAGCGGCCAGCACGTCGAATTGCCGCTTCGAGTCCCTGCCCACCGGCGTAGGCCGTGCGTCCAAGATACTGTTCGGGTTCGTACGTGGTCATCGGTGGGAGATCGACGTCTGGAGTGATGACCAGGTAGCCCCCCACCGCGTCGCGGGCGCGGAGACCGTCGACTGTGTTTCGGAACTCTCGTTCCAATTCGTGCATGCCGCTGCTGGCCTGCTCGAATGGGCCTTCGTCGCGCGTGTCCACGTGACCACTGCCCCCGCCGTAGTGCCACTTGCCGTCCCGGAAGGCGACCCCTCCGCCCTTCACCTCGATGAACAGGATCAGCTGGTGCGTGATCACTACGAAGTCGATCTCGCCGACACGCTTGTAGCGGTGTGCCGGGAGATGCACGGAGTGCAGGGCCACGCTCTCCTTGTCGGGTATGGCCTTGAGGGCAGCGAAGACACTTCGCTCCGCAGCGCTCCTGGTCTTGCTCGAGATCTCGCTCGGAACGATCCTCATCAACTCTCCCCGCAGTTGCAGCAACAGGGTCAAGATAGCGATATGACTCGGGAACAGTCACGGAGCAAGTGCGCAGGGAGGAGCTATGACGGCGGAGCATCGATTTGCAGCCATTAAGGGTATGCATCCGGTCGATTCGGACCTGATCGAGCGGCTGCTGCGTCGGTTCAGGGCCGAGGGGGTCGATCGCGACTTCGCTGTCTCGCAGGTGGCTGTCGCTGCGTGCCTCGGTGCCGATGCCCGAGATGCGCTGGCTTCCGTGATGGAGGCCGAAGGGTGGACGGTGACCCCGGCAGACCTCGGCGCGTCAAGGGAGGACCCCGAGGCCCAGGTCGCCGGCACGGAGGGCACTCTCGACGAGCTGGCCGGGCGGCACAGCGCTTCTGGCGTCGCCGAAGGGGCTCGACCGTTGCAGGACCTCGACTTGGCCATTTCGGCGGCGAGGCGGGTCCTGGACAGCGACAGATGGAACAGCAGGCCGCAGAAACGGATCCTGACCGCTGTTGAGGAGGCAGGTCTCTTCCTGCTCCTGCGGTCAGGACTGCCGCTGATCGGAGATTTGCCGACGGGGTACGTGCGCAGTTTGCCGGACAGGAGCGAAGCGCGTCGCGCCTACGAAGCGTTGGTGATACATAATCAAGGGCTAATTTATTCGATTGTGAAGGACAGATTCTTTGACGGGGAGGGGCTGGAGCGCCAGGAAGTTGTGCAGTTCGGAGAATTTGGTCTAATGCGTGCCGTGGAGAAATTCGACGTCACAAGAGGGCTGAAGTTCTCCACCTATGCCACGTGGTGGATCAGGCAATCAGCTGACCGTGGGGTGGCGGACTGCGGTTCCGTGATTCGATATCCCGTCTATGTGCGCGAGTCAATGAGAAAGATAGGGAAGGCGCAACGCAAGTTCCAGAACCTGGGCCAAGTGCCGGACGAGGTGGATCTCGCGGCAGAGTGCGATATGGATTACAGAAAGGTCGTTGAGTACCTGAAGCTGATGCGCGGAGTGCTGTCGCTCGACGGACTCTTCGAGGCATCCGGAACGGCGGGAGCGCTCAGCGGAGCAAGTAGCGGCGTGCCGGATCCCCATGAAGCCCTGCGGTCGTACTTCGCTCTGGAGGAGCTCCGCCCCCTGCTGGGCATCCTGCCGGAACGAACGCTCCTCGTGATCTTGTACCGTCACGGGCTCGTGGACGGGGAGACCTGGACGCTGGAAGCACTGGGGGACCGGCTTGGGGTGACGCGCGAGCGCATTCGTCAAATCGAGCGCCGAGGTATGCAGGACCTCCGTATCGCTCTCGATCTGGAATCGGACCCCGCAGTTGCGACCGAGCGACGGCGGCGAGATGTGATGGAGAGACTGACGCGGAGCCGCGAAAAGGTGAGCCGACTTCGCCGGAGAGCTGTTGCGACGGTTGGGCTGGCCCCGACCCCAGGAGTGTTCGGCACCGCTGCCGGTAGTCGTTCGGAAACGGAAGAGGGAGCGTTGAATTCGATCGAGAGTTCATTCAGTCGTTGGCTGGTTGATCGAATGCATGAAAGTGGGATCAAGTATACCGAAATTGCTGGCCTCCTGGAGGTGCCGGCCGGACTTGTCGTGGAATGGATGAACGGTCGATCGGCCCCCGAAGAGGCGATGCGGGAAAAGATCCAGTCCCTTCCGGAGCTGTGCGACGAGCCTGGAGCGTTTGAAGAGAGTGAAGAGGACTTGGCCGAGCTGACAGGTCTCCCCACCTGGTACCACCGTCCCGCATACACCGACGGTGGCCGGGACTTCGGCAACGCGGCAGCCTTCGCCTTCGAGGCGGACGTCGAGGTGCTGGCTCGTGAAGCCACGCAGAATAGTCTCGACGAGCGACTCGATCGCACGCGACCGGTCCGCGTTCGGTACACGCTGCACGAGCTCACTGGAGATGCTCTGGCCCGGTTTCGCGAGGCGATTCAGTGGGATCGCCTTGCGCCGCACTACGAGGCTGCGGCTGCCCAGGACCAGAAGGTCGGTCGGATCATCGACGCGGGACTGCGCGAGATGCGAGAACGTGACCGGCTCGTTCTGCTGCGCGTGGACGACTTCAACGCTTCGGGCCTGACCGGTGACGACTACGAGACCGGCCGGTTCGCTGCTGTTGTCCGGCGTCAGTTGGACAGTCACAAATCCGTTGACGGCGCCGGTGGTTCGTACGGGTTGGGCAAGGCGACACTCTGGGCGACCAGTCGTCTGGGCCTGGTGCTCATGAATTCCACGTTGTCCGAGCCGCACGAGGGCCAGACGGAAAGGCGGCTGATCGGGCGTCTCGATCTGCCGTGGCGCGAGGTCAAGGGCACGCCCTGGGCCGGTCCGGCCTGGTTCGGTCGTCCGGATCCTCACGCGAACCGGGCGGATGTCGCGCGCTCGTGGTGGGCTGACGAGGAGAGCGTTGAACGGCTGCACCTCGCACGGGAGAGCACCGAACCAGGAACCTCGTTCCTCATTGTCGGCGCGCACGACGTGGCCAGCCTCGCAGATGCCGATTCTGCGACCGAGAGCGACGTGGGCGAGGACGAGGAAAGTGTGCATCGCATGCACAAGCGACTCCGCCAAGCGCTCGGGCGGAACTTTTGGGCTGCAATGGTCGCAGGCGATGGTGCGCAACCGCTTCTCGAAGCGTCTGTTCGTACGCTGCGCAACGGTGTCGAGATCATCGAGGAGGAGCGGGTCGATCCCTCCGTGACCCAACCTTCCCGTACCCGCGCGCTCCAGGCATTCCTGAACGGTACGACCGTGGAGCGTTTGACCGAGTCAGGCCAGGTCGCCATGTCGACCGTACCTCTGAGCGTGCCGGGCCTCGCAGGGCAGAAGAGCGGCGGCGAGCACAAGGCGGTTCTTCTGGTGACCGAGGCCGATGACGCAGACGGGCGGCCGAACACCGTGGTGGCGATGCGGGGCAACCGCATGACGGTTCGGACCAGTCGTGTCCCTGATCTGGCACTGGGCACGAATCCGTTCCAGGCAGTGCTTCTTGTCGGGCATGCTGCGGGCGGCGAAGCGCCCTGCGCCGACGAGGCGGAGGCGTTTCTGCGGACCTCGGAGCCACCGGAGCACAACAAGTGGGGGCAGACCGAGGAACTGCGAATGCGGTACTCGCCCTCCGCCTACCGGCGTATCGCCACATTGACTCGCGATACGAACAGGGCTGTTCGCGAGCTCGTCACGCTGCCAAAGTCGAAGCGGCGCGGTGCGACCGACCGCTTGCGCAAGCGCCTGGCCGTATCGGGAAAGGGCGCATCCCGAAAATCCGCTGCCGCGGCGATGCCGATTCTCGACGAGCTCGATGCACGGATCGACGCGGATGGTTCGTGGTGCGTCACTGCAGAGGTCAAGGTGCCCGTCAGCAGTGACGTCATGCACGTGACCCCAGTGGCCAAACTGGATGTGCGATCCGGCCCCCGGCCGACGGTCGCCTGGTCCGAACTTGTTGCCGTACGGAATTGTGAACTGAAGGATGGTGTACTGCGGTTTGAGCCCGGAGCGCGGAACGCGACTTTTCGAGGGGTCACCGACGTGTCCACACACCCGGTACGCGCATCGCTCACCGGCTTGGTCGTTGAACTTCGCTTGGACAAGGAAGTGAAGCGATGAGGGCCTATCCGTACAAGCGACTTCCCGGGGTTGTATCGCTGCGCGTGACGGCAGTGGGGCTGAAAGGGCCTGGCGACAGCAGGGAGTCTCTCGACACCAAGGCGTACTCCGTCGTTGAGCAGGTGGTGGCCCTCGGGCGGGCGGAGCGGGACGACTGGGAGAGCGCCCGGATCAAGCTGTCGGCGACAGTTCCGGCCAAGGCGACCGAGCCCAACGGCTACTGGTCCGAGGTGTCCGTTGTCGCCGTGTTGACCGAGAAGGCGACCAATACACGGGCCATGGTTCATCTGGAGCCCGAGACGGAGAGCGGCCGGGATTGGGTCGGCTCCCTCGAACTCTGGCGTGCCGACCACCTCGACCGTGCCACTCTGTCCGTTCATGTGGTGGCGACCGTTGACGGGGTGCCGGGGCGAGTCATCGCCACGTCGGATAAGGAATGGGTTGTTGATCTGACCGCCGAGGCTCCACTGCGACAGCGTGAACTCGACGTCATCGAGGTCGGCTTCCGTGAGGGACCGGAATGGTTGCGTTCCTTCCGGGACGTGCCCTGGATCGTCGACACCTCCGGTGAACTGCCGGCAGTACACGTGAACACCGACTTCGAGGGCGTCACCGATCTCGTGGGCGGTGATGGTTCTGCGGCCGAGAGCTTGGTTCGTGATCTGCTACTCGCTCAGATGTGCACGGATGTGTGGACCGCTGTGTTCCACACCGCTATCGGAGATCTCGAGGTCGAGGACGACGGCATGCCGCTGTTCCCTCACGACTGGCGGGGCGAGGTGCTCCGCGAGATGCTCCCGGACGTCGTTCCCGGGCGCCCGATCGAGGAGGCTCTGCGAGAGGTTCACCGCCGACGCACCGGAGCTTTCGGATGGATTGACCTCCAACCCCGTATCCAATTCGCTGCCACCCGCAGGGCCGAGGTGCCCAGGGCTCTGGCCACCGCAATTCGTGGCCTGGACAGACTTCATCAGGGGGTCGACGCATGACCGACAAGCCTGCCCATCTGCCTGAACGACTGGCACTGCTCTCCGACCTCAATGCCGCCTCCTACCTAACCGAAGGGCTGCTTGCGGGCAAGGAGAACGTACCGGCCATCGCACTTAGCAAAGTCGCCGAGCCGTTCGCCGGCGACCAGGCACGTGCGGCGCTCGGGCCGGTACGCGACCTCTTTGACGAGGCGATGTACCGGTGCCGCGATGAAAAGCCCACGAAGGCCGATGCCTGGCTCGCTCCGCGGCTCCATGCCACCGTGCGGCTCGATCGCCGAGAGGCCGCCGACCGTAGGAGATGGAACTACCTTGCCCTCGGAGTCGCTCCCGACTACGTAACCTGGCGCCACATGCCTGAGCCCAAGCAGGACAGGAGGGCTCAGATGGTTACGGCCAACCGGTTTCGTGGCGCCCACTACACACAGGCCTTCGCCCGGCTGTGGTGGGCGGCTGAACTCTTTCGGAACGGCCCCGACTACGGGCCCGTGGTCACGGCCTGTACCCACCAGGACATGCTCAACACCGTGCTGCGTCTCGACGCCATTGACCATAGGCCGACGGCTCAGGCGATGCTGCGCCTCATCGAGCGCGGGACGGTCAGGACCGGTCGTGAAATCAACGCCTTGGCAAGTGCGATCAACACCTCCGCTGCAACATTGATGTATGACGTCATCGCTCCTGACGTGGAGCGGGACGGTGAGCCGCTGCGACAGTGGATCGAGGCCTCGGAGTGGGCTGGCCCCGTGACGCGCGACATTCTTCCGGAGGGCCCGGATGATGCGCCCGCGCCGGAGGAATCCGTAGATCGACTCGTAGACTACTTTTCGGAACTCTTCGAGGACGCGCGGGTCCGGGGGCGTGCGGAAATAGCGCCGGAGGACGTCTGAGGCTGCCACTGTTCGAGACGCTTGATCGCCTCTTCGGGGGGCCTGCCCAGGCCCATAGCCGCACTTAGGATGTGCAGGCCGAGCCGCGGGGGAACGGCGTTGCCGATCTGCTGGGACACGTCCTTCCCGGACCAGGGGTACTTCTCTGGGAAGGACTGGAGCATGCCTGCTTCGCGGAAGCTGAAGCGTGGCAGGTCGATGCCACTCTCACCAGCGACGATTCTGTTCCGGGACACCTTTCCTGTGACCGTCGCGGAGGGGGCGCGGGAGCTCCGGCGGCCACGCGCCTTGGGGTCGCCTCCCGTGCCGTAGTTGGAGATGACGGTGAACGGCCCGCTGCGGTAGTTCGCGAGGGCCTCGCCCATCGATATCCAGGGCAGCAGAGCGCCGTCCGCGCCGCCGTTCTCCGTCCACAAGGCCGGTTCGATCGGGGCAGGTGCGGGCATCGGCCATACGCCCTTGCGGTAGGACTGATGGGTCGGGCTCGGCAGTGCGACTCGGCTATGTTCGCCGTATCGAGCGATCAGAACGGCGCGCCGCCGAGTCTGAGGAACGCCGAACTCTTCGGTCCGGAGGATGCCGCACTCGGCCGAGTAGCCGTTCTGCCGGAGTACGTCCCGGAACGCCGTCCATACAGGTAGGACTGCGGGAACCTGTTCCAGCACGATGGCCTGGTATGGCGCGCCGTTCTGGAGTGCGTCCAGGGCCCAGTGGAGCGGTTGGAGGACGAGTCCGGTGCGCTCGTCCTCCAATACGGCGAGATCCGTTTCTATGCGTGGCCACGACTCGCCATCCGCCAGCCGTTTGACGAATGCCAGAACTTCATCCAGAGCCCGCCGACCAGCGCCCTTCCCGGCCACCGTGTATGTCTGGCACGGCGGACCGCCAGCCAGGACGTTGGCCTGCGGGAACTTCGCCGAGTCGAACGCGCGGACATCCCCCTGCTCGGTGGGCAGGCCAGCCGCTTGCCGCGTCTGGCACGCGTTCGTGTCCCACTCGATTCCCAGGGACGTAACCCCCAGGGCGTGAGCTGCCACATCCAGCCCACCCGGGCCGGCGAAAAGATCGATGACATGCACATCCGCAGGGCGGAGCGGCTTCTGGGATGTGTTGGTCATGGGGTTGAAGTGTAGCCGGCGACGAGGGCTCCTCCGATCAGCGCGCTGTCGGGACCGAAGCGCTCCCGGGGCCATCCCGTTCGGCTACTTTTCTGTCGCCGACAGTGACCATGGGAGAGATCTGTCGGTGTCAGCTCTCGTTGTCACATCGTGCGGCACTGCTCACAGGTCTTCGATTCTGGGGCGTGCCCCCGTCCGAAGCCCCGCTCCGTCGACCGCCTTCGCCACCTGCTCGGCCACCCCGCCCGGGGCCTCGTGCTCCCAGAACCGCAGCACCGTCCATCCCTCTTCGGCCAGATGCTCGTTCGTCTCCCGGTCCCGCGCCATGTTGCGTTCGAGCTTCGCGCGCCACCACTCGGCGTTCGACTTCGGCTGCGTAGCGTGCTCGGGGCATCCGTGCCAGAAGCACCCGTCGATCATCACCGCCACCTTGGCCCTGGTGAAAGCGATGTCGATGGTCCGACGAGACATCCCCGGCACCCGAACATTGACTCGGTAGCGGTAACCGGAGGCGTGGAGCAATGTCCGGACCGCCACCTCGGGTGCTGTGTCGCGGCTCGCTTGGCGGCTCATCCGGGCGGAGACGCCAGGGGAAGAAGCCTTCGCGGTGCTCATCACTGCCAAGTCTCCTACGCCTCGCCATCCTCGCGATCAATGATCGCGAAATCGCGCTTCCGTGAATCTATGGTGCGGAAGCGCACCAGGCTCGCCCTGTTGTCGGCCGACGACTTCGGGGCGACCAGGGAGAAGGCAATCACCAGGTGCCGGGGGTCGATCGAGCCGTCGGCGGCCGGCCGCGGTTCGCTCTCGACCACGGGATACAGGACCAGCACGCCGCGACGCTCCCGGACGAGGGACTCGACGAGCGGGTCTCCCAAGTCCTCGATGGCGCCTGCCACCCGGAGGGCGACCCCGCGGTGCTTCGGCTCGCTGATCGCGCCGAAGAGGTCGCCGCGGCGACGGGTGCGGTGCGCCAGGGACAGCGGACGGGAACCGAGGATCGTCCCTTCCGTACGGCGGGCCGAGGTCTGCTGCGGGGCGATCACCAACCAGTCGTCGATGCCGGCGCTGGACTCCCCGGCTGTGATCAGGGACTCCAGATGGGGCGAGAACTGCGAGGGCGCGGACCAACGGAGGTCGCACAGGATCTTCAACAGCACGTCGTGATCGACGGTGCCGAGCAGGGCCTCGTAGCTGTCGCTGCGCCCCTGGTCGGGGGAGGAGCACGTCAACGTGACGGGGGCGGACCCCAACGAGTTCAGGACGGGCAGCCACGCCTCCGCGTTGTGCCGCAGGTCCGCCGCGTCCGTCGGGTACGCGGTCGGCTCGACCCACTGGCCCGGTGACCGGATCTCGACCAGCTCGGCGTTGAACATCTTGTTGCGGCCGCTCGGCCTGATCCACGGCAGGTGCTGGGAGACCAGGGGCGGGATCTGAGCGGGGGTCACCTGGGGCTTGCCGTCGACCAGCTCCGCGTAGCGGGAGAGCTGGGAGCGGAAGGTCTCCTCGTCGCGGCAGATCGCCTCGAAGGCCTCGTAGAGGTCGACCGTCTGCGTCTTGGTCAGGGGTTCCTCGCGGCCTATGTAGAGGCGGACCAGGTCGCGGTAGCCGGGGCGGAAGCCGAACCAGCGGCCCATCTGCATCAGGGTGTCGGCCTGGCGGGTGGTGCGGCGGTAGTAGGTGACGGTGAGGCCCTCGACCGTGAAGCCGCGGGAGAGCTTCGTGCCGCCGACCAGGATCTTCCAGACGTTCGGGGTCCGGTCGAAGTCCAGGTCGATCTGGGAGAAGTAGCGGTCCGTGTCGCCGTTGACGACCACGACCGGGGTGCCGCCCGCGTTGATGAGCTGGCGGGCGCGGGAGACGTACGGGCGCAGGTCCGCGTAGGCGGACGGGATCGGGAGGCCGTCGTCCGCGTGGTGGGCGAAGTCGTCGACGAGCAGCTTCTCCAGGCGGGCGTGGCCCTCGTGGGAGGTATAACCCGCCTTGTGCCACTGGGTGTTGATGCGCAGCGCCAGGTCCGCGTGGTCGTCCATCTTCACCGACTCGTGCACCAGCATCGTGTGGTGGCGGAACGGGCCCTCGGGGACTCCGCGGTCGGCGCGGTAGAGCTTCAGGGCGCCGGTGAGGACGAAGGCGTCCATCGCCTCCTGGAGGCGGTCGCCCGTGTCGTCGTGGATGCCGCGTACATGGGTCTCCTCGGCCGTCCCCTCGCCGTCCAGGTCGTGGAAGTCCTGCACGCCCATGTAACCGACGGGGCGCGGCAGGGAGATGAGGAAGTCGCGCGGGAAGATGTCCTCGCCGTCGCTCGGGTCGATGAAGACGTTCGCGAACGGGGTGGCGGTGTAGCCGACGTACTGTGCGCGCGGGAGCAGGCCCAGGAGCTCGGAGATCAGGCCGTTGATCGCCGTGCGCTTCGTCTGGCCCGACTCCCATTTCTTCGGGTCGGACGTGTTCACGGAAGCCTGGTCGGACTCGTCGTCGATGATCAGGGTCGGGATCTCGCGGAGGATCGGGCCGATCTTCCTGAGGTCCTTCACCAGGTTCGTCAGTACGGACTTGTTCTTCTTGACGACCATGACGCGGGCGGCCGCGCGGTGCAGGTTGTCGGGGACGTACAGCGGCAGGTGCTTCTCGCGCTTCTCGATCTCCAGGGCCCCGATGCCCTGCCGGAGGCTGCGGTAGTCGTCGTCCCGGGTGGTGAGGCGCTCGATGTTGAACGGGCGGTGGCCGTGGCTGACGAACTTCGCCGGCCAGTCCTCGTCGTCCTGGTAGTCGATGCCGACCAGGGCGTCCGGGTCCGAGGGGTCGGCTCCGCGCAGGATGTTCTCCTGGCCTATCAGCTCCATGTCCAGGCGGCGCTGGGTCTGGTCCCGGAGGAGGTTCAGGGTGCCGCCGAGGACGATGACCAGGCGGTAGCCCGCGTCGATGGCTTTCGCCGTGACACCGGTGAAGTTGGCGGTCTTGCCGGACTGGACGTAGCCCACGACCAGGCCCCGGGCGCCGTACGCCTCGGTGCGGGTGGGGTCGGAGAGGCGTTCCAGCACGGCGTGGCTGGCCTCGTCCAGGCCGGCCACCGCGGCGTCCGACCAGCCCTTGCGGCGCAGGAGCTGTTCGTAGGAGTTCCAGTAGAAGGAGCGGGCGGCGGCGGAGTCACGGGAGTACCAGGAGGCGAACTCCTTGCTGATGACGGTGGGGCCCGGCTCCTTGAAGACCGGGACCGCCCCGTCGAGTGCCTTGCGCAGATCGGCGCCGAAGCCGAGGCGGTTGTACGTGTCCGAGCGGCGGGCGTCCGTGCGGGGCGGGGCGTCGGACCAGTCGGCCTGCTCCGCCAGGTCCCAGGAGGTCAGGGTGCGGTGCCAGAGCGCGGTGAGCTCGTCGCCGGGACCGGCGGCGGCGATCCGGTCCCGGAAGTGGCTCAGCTCCGTGTCGGCGGGTTCGTCGGCCTCGGAGAGGACGAAGGCCAGCTTGGTGAAGTGCTTGGGACCGCGCCGCATCGCGGCCAGGACGTCGCCGTGCAGGTTGAACAGGTGGTCGGTCATGGCGGGAACGGCTTCCTTGGGAGGGCGGGCGGAGGCGGAGGGCGATGGGGCGGTGGTCAGCGTGCGAGCTCGCAGCGTGCCGCCGTCACCAGGACGCTGTTCCACAGCGCGACGTTGTCGGTGTGGACGGCCCTGACCCGTTCCTTCTGGAAGATCTCGTTGACCATGAGGTAGAGCATGCTCTTCACCACCGGCGCGTCGTTCAGCCCGCCGCGGCGGCCGCCGTTGAAGACCTGCCGGTACTCCTTGTTCAGCTTCACCTCCCGTTCCTCACGGTCGAGTTCGAAGAACACGTCCGACGGCAGGGTGTCCCAGCGGAAGGTGATCGGGTCCTCGCCGTCGAGCTCCGGCAGCTCGTCGCGCAGCGTGCGCCTGAGCTTGGGGTCGATGCCCTTGCCGGCCGGGAGGACGGCCTTGCGCTGCGGCTCGGTGGCGCGCCGGGCGGCCTCCCGGTACGTGGTCTCCGCCTCCTGGAGGTACGTACCGAAGGTGTGTCCGGCCTCGTCCGTGGCCTGTTCCAGTCCGCGTGCGAAGGCCGGGGTGACGGTCACACCGTCCTTCTTCACCGTGAGGCTGAAGACGTCGTTCGGCTCGTTCGGCAGGTCGACGGCGATCCGGGCGAGGGCGAGGTGGCCCTCCGCGCTGCGCGTGCTGTTCCAGCCGCCCGCCTGGACGAGGCGGTCGTTGCGGTAGATGTAGAAGCCCTGGCGCTCGGCGAGCGGGCCGATGCCCCGGAAGCTGACCAGGGGCGACTTCGGCGGCCAGATGTGGGCGGTCAGTGCCACTTCGCCGACGCCCTCGACCGGCGCGGTGTATGTACGGGGGTAGCCGGCCCGGCCGGGCACGCGGTAGCCGAAGGGGTCGATGGGCTCGACGCCCCGGTGGTCCAGCTCCTCCTTGGTCCGTACGTCCTCGACGACGATGTCGATGTTGAAGCCGTCGCGGGCGAGGAAGCGGTGGAGATGGAGCCCGAGATGGGTCTCCAGCTTCTCGATCGCGTCGTTGAGGAAACGGTCGGCCTGGCCGGTGGTGACGGTGTCGAAGGCGCGGACCCGGTCCCAGCGGACGATCGTGCCGTGCCACTGGATCAGGCCGTCGTAACGGTCGACCAGGTCCTGGCAGTAGCCCGGGTCGACGATGTCGCACGTGAAGTCGGCCTGGGCGCGGGCGGTCAGCCAGCGGCGGCCGGTCGACGGGCTGCGCTTGGTCCGGCTGATGACGGTGAGGGAGTCGGCGTGGGAGAGCGAGGCGGCCTTGAGGCCCGCGCCGAAGTGGCCGAGGGCCGTGTCGGAGTATCCCTCGCGGCCGCCGACCGTCATGGCCGTGTCCAGGGAGTCGTCGTCCATGCCGGATCCGTCGTCGATGACGAGGAGGCTGACGAGCCGGTCCTCGTCACGGAGGAAGCTCACGACGACGTTGCGGGCGCCGGCGTCGATGGAGTTGTCGACGAGGTCCGCGATGGCCGCCTCGAAGCCGTAGCCCTGGTGCGTCAGCGACTCGACATAGCGGGCGGCGGGCGGAAGCCGCTTGCTGCCGGAGGTCGGGATCTCGAACTGCCAGTCGGCCGACGGCTGGTAGGGCGGCATGAACACTTCCTCGCGCGCACGGGGCTGAGAACCTGCGTGTGGAGGTGCGGCCCTGAGATGGGTAGTTGAGATGTGATGATATTGCAAAGATGGGACAGGGTGGAATCCGGTTGACAAAGGCGCTGCCGGTGGTCGGCGGGGTCGTTGCCCCGTGTCAGGCCCGGGGCGCCGTGCTGCGTACGTAACGGAGTCCCGGCCGCTCGCTCAGCTGGACCTTCTCTCCCGTGGGGACGAAGCCCGCGCGGGTCAGGACCGTGCGGGAGGCCGTGTTGTCGAGGGCGGCTGCTGCGCGGAGGGTGGTCAGGTCGTATTCCGTGGCGGCCAGGGTGCAGAGGTGGAGGACGGTGGCCGTGGCCAGGCCTCGGCGGGTGGCCTTCTCGGCCATGCGGAAGCCCAGGTCGGCAGAGCCGTCCGCGACGTCGACCAGGTTGAAGCGGCCCAGCACCTCGCCGTCCGGGGCGACCAGCAGGTGGAAGTGGCAGAGGCCGGCGGCCTGTTCGGTGAGCAGGGCGGTGAGGCGGGCGGCGAAGTCGGTGAAGTAGGCGTCGCCCCGGTCCGGTACGGATGCGGCGAAGTACGTGCGGTTCTCCTGCTCGAAGGCGAGCAGGGCGGGCGCGTGGTCGGGGCGGAGGCGCTGGAGTTCGGGCATGGCGCAACCCTATGGATTTCGGGCCGTCGGGTGGATTTCTTTTGTTCGCGAGGCTTCGGGAGGGGCAGTGGTCACCATGCTTGTCCTTCCCACGGCGGTGGTCGGCAGCGCAAGCTGCTGACGCCACCGCATCAGCGTGTGTTGATCGCCCCTGTGCGTCTGTGCAGGCGAGCCCCTCGCGCAGGCAGCCGCGTGTTCTGCGCCTGCCGGACGAAGGGCGGCGCCGCGGTGCTCCCACAACTCCTCGTCCGCTTGCGGTGGAGCAGGGGCTGACCTCACCCGCTTCCGGGTACCGACAGCACCTGCGCCCTGCCGCGGGCCGACTACTCGCTGATCGCTTGGGCGGGGGTGCCGCAGTCGTGCCGCTCGGCTGACCGCGCGGCGAAGGAGAGGAGCGCCCGACGCTCCCCGGCGCCGGCTGTGGCGTGGGAGTCGAGGGGTTCCAGCGTGTACAGGGCCGTGCCGGTGGGGCATGACGCGGTGGTCCAGGACTTGCCTTCGTTGCTGCCTGACGTGCCGACGTAGTCGTCGGGGCTGCGGAAGGGATTACGACGGGGGGCGTTCGTGTATGGGCCGTAGTAGGAGGCTATGCGGAAGGTTGGTTCGCCGTTGTTCGCGGCCAAGAAGCACTGCTCGACCGGGGCCGCCGGATCCGGCTGAGTTTCATACGAGGCAGAGTTCACGCCCTGACAGGTTCCGGTTGCAGCACCGGCCTTCTTCAAGTTGCCGAAGACGCTGGCAGAGGGCGCAGCAGTCACCTTCTTGGCGCCGGGCAGAGCACACCCCTGGTCCTTGGCCGCCTGCTTGAGGGCCCGGGTGACCATGACGGCCATACCGTTGCGTCGCTTCTGCGGGTCGGCCGATGCATTGGCATTGGCTACGGACATGCTCAGGACGAGGTCGTCGTTCGCGTTCTTGCCGCAGGGCAGGTATGCGGTGGCGTACGGCTCGGTCGTCGTCCCGGACGAGACCAGGGCCGGCCAGCCGTTGCCCACGGGTACGAGGGCCTGTTCCCGGTCCGTGGTGAGGATCACGGCAGGGTGCGTGCGAATCGACTCAGCAGCGTCCTCACCACGCCGCACCATGATGGCCAGTTCGGTGTTCGTGTCCCCTGGGTCATACACCCTGCAGCTCGGACGGCCGATCGCCTTGCCGCTGACCCGGTCCATGCCCAGGGTCTTCCGTGCCTCCGCAGCGCTGACCAGCCCCTTGCACGCGTCGTCCAGCGCCCGCCCATCACGCCAGGAGTCATAGGCCCCGGATACGTAGACAACGCCGCCGGCGGCCACGATGGCGGCGGCCACGGTCATGGCGGCGACGGATTTCTTCATCAGGACAGTCCCCTGTGCAGGTCAGCTAGGGCTTGGTTGCGGGAATTGCTGTAGTGCAGATCCATTTGGTCCGAAAGATAGTTCGGTCTGGACGCTGTTTTGTCCAGCCCCCTGTCCAGGTACCACTGGTTGAGGAGGTCGTGCGCGCCTTGGGACTTGGCCTGCATCTCGTCGCCAACTTTGACGTTGGCCACCTGGTCGGCTTCGGCCTTCACGTCCTTGGACCATTCGTAGGTGGCGGCGTCCACCATGCGTTGCGCGACGTCTCCGACGTGGGGGATGACCGTCAGGGGCGCACCCCCTGCGTGGTAGGCGTACCGAGCCGCGTCGTCCACCCATGCCTTGCGGGTGTCGCGGTCATCGAGGATCACGTCTGCACCGATGGCGTTGAAGACACCGGCCCCCATGCCCACGTCGGCGACCCGGTTCTCCCAGTCCTTGCTGTCGCTGTACGTCGCGTCGGCCCCGGCCAGCGTGCGGGCGGCCTGGGCTCGTTCGGCGTCGTAGAGGTTGGCGAAGTTCTGCGGGTCGTCAGAAACACCGCGCAACACCCTGGTCAGGGAGCTCTGCGACACATTGAGGTGGCCTTCCGTACCGTCCTCGATGACAGAGCCACCATGTATGAAGTCGTAGCTGGGGTCGTGGGTCAGGGTCCTGTGGGTGTCCGGAGCGTAATCCACCAGGGCTCGGGCGATGGGGTCGCGCAGGTTGGCGTCGATGCTGTCACCCTTTGTGTCCTGGTCGAGGAGGTTCACGGTCGACTGCATGATGCGTGCTTCGGCCGCGCTGTGCTTGCCGTCGCTCGGCTGGGATGTGTCGCCAGCGGGATGGCCGGTGGCTCCTGCCTCGATTGCGGCACCGAGCCCGATGCGGTTGTCGCCGTCAGTGACATCAGAAGCGTCCATCTCTATCTCACCGCGCCACACAGTGGTGTTGGTGACGTTCCAGTCTCGATCCTTGAGGAGGTAGTCGAGGCGGTCGTCACTGCCGTCGCCGGAGTGGGGGTCGAGATAACCGGTGGATGTCTCGGGGTCGCGGCCCATGATGCCGAGGGCGGCGTCCACCGGGTCGTTCGCGAACCAGGACTTTCCGCCGGAGTCGTCGAAGTTGCCGTACAGGTCCCAGACGTCCTTGTCGTGCTTCTCTGCGGAGATCATGTCGTCCGTGATGTCCGCCATGAACTGTGCGGACGGCTGGTCGCTGCCCTGATCCATCAAGGTCATGAAGCTCTGGTAGCCCCGTACTTGCTGCCCATGCCCCTTGGCGACGGTGTTGGTGTTGTTCGCCGCTGCGTCCAGGTCGTACTTCTCCATCCCAGCCGTCTTCAGCCCGTCACGCCATTCGTTGTAGAACGACGCATCCGAAGTCTTCTTCCATTCCGAGAAGGCTTCCTGGTATGCCTTGGATCCGTATGTGAGCTGCTTACCGTCCGGTCCCTTGAAATCAGGAACGCGAGTCGCACCGGACACCGTGTTGGCCAGCCCCTGCTCCAGACCGAGGTACTGCGTCTTGTTCTTGGTGTCGTCGTGGTATGCGAGATCGTTGAACCGGTTGGACAACTCAAGGGTTTTCTCAGGGCCCAGAGAGTCGAGGAGCGTCTGGCTGAATACCTTGTCGTGCGCGTTGTCCCGGAAGAACCGGTCCATTTCGGCCCGCTCTTCAGCTGTCAGCTTCTCATCGTCGAGCAACCTGTCCGCGTAGTACTTGGCCTCGCGAGCCTCGTACACCTCGATGTCGCCCAACGCCGTGCCATTGAACGTGTGGCCCCCCAGAGGGTCGAGCGCGCGCTCGATCCAACTCTTGATACCGGCCGCCTCGTGGAGGGCCAGTTTGACGCCTTGGTCGGCGTCGTCGACCGCCCGCACGGCCTCCTTGATCGCCTTCGTCCAGGCGGCCTCGGAAGCCTTGGCCTGCGACACGTACTTGGGGTAGTCGTCGTCGTGCCGCATCGGAGTGAGCTTGCTGAAGTCATAGACAGCCTCCCCCTTGCTGTTGACAGACATTTCGTCCGCCTTCGCCTCCTCCACCACCTTTTTGACGTGACCGATCAGTGTGGAAAACTGCTGATGTGCGTCCCGTAGGAGCGACGCGATGGCGCGGGCCTCCGTCTGCCCGTTCTTGAACTGCTTGCGCGTATTCGAGAACTGCCCTGCTGCTGCGTCGGCGCTTTCGCCCACCCACGTGCCGTCTTTGGGAAACGACTCCACCTTCGCGGCGTAAAGGGTCTCGAGTTCCTCGAAACCGCCGGCCATGCCGTCCCAGTCCTTGGCCGCCGCGGTCAGCGCATCGATCCTGATGGTGACCACGTCCTGATAGCCGAGCATGCCTGTTCCCCGTTCCTAGACTTCGCGCCGGGGGGCGGGCCCGGCATCGATCCCCGCTACCCCGTTCCTGACGTCGTAGTCGACGTACTGGAGGTCCCTGTGGGCCCCCTCCAGATCCTCCTGGTCCTTCGCCAAACGCGCCTTGAGGTCCCTGACCTGCAACTCCCATTCCGCGTGCGCGTCCTTGAGGCCGGTACCGGTGTCCCAGCCCGAGAACTCTCGCACCGCGGAGGACGAGGACTCATCGGCGTGGCGGCCGGCTTTGTCCGTCCCCGGCCGTATGGATTCTCGCAAGGCCTTGACCGCGATCTTCTTGCCCGGCTGGTTCGTCTTCAGGTCGGCCGCGTCCCCGCTGCCGCCTCCACCACCCGCGGCGGGAGCGCTGTTCAGACTCATGCCCTCCTGCCGACGGGCCCGCGCATCGACCTTCAGTTGCTCCCACTCGTCCCACGCCATCTCAGGGACTCCCCCCGTAGTTGCTGTATCCGTGCGGCCACGCCGTATGCCTCGGTCCCAGTGGTGCGTCCGGTTGTGCGGAGCCCGGTGCGGAGACGCATCGATGTCTGCGCGGCACCCCGACGACAGAGATCGCATCCGTGATTGCGGCAGAGGCAATACCCCTCGAGAATCCACCGGGTTGCGGTGTGGGCAGAGCACGAGCCGTGATCCTGTGCGGAGCGGCCCTCGATCCCTCCAGCCGCCTCAGGAGATCGTCCACCCGCATCTTGAAGGTCACCAACGTCTCGTCCTCAACGCGCAGCCAGTTCCTCAGCAACTGTCCCTAGTAGTGCTTGGTCATGTGCGGTCCGTGATGGCGTGTCTTCTTGATCGGTCGTTTCGTTGACCGTGTGTGCTGAGTGAGGAGTTGGCTGCGGTCCGGTGTGATCTGGAGGACTTTGCGGCGGAGATGTTCGAGCCGTTCGCGCGGGCGGATCAGCGGCGGTGGGGCGGGGTCTATCTGCGGGGCCTGCTGCTGGACGGCGGGCGCAAGTC
>NZ_JBIASS010000020.1:0-191187 GCF_042890955.1 Streptomyces sp. NPDC001933
TCTGCTGCAACGTCGCACCGATGTCCGACGTACGCGTCGTCGTCATCGACTGCACCGACACCGGCGCGTCCCCGCCCACCGCAACCGACCCGACCTGGATCTTGCGGCTGACCCTCCGGTCGGCGAGCTTGGTCGGAACGGACGGAATTCCGAGAGAAATCGCAGTCATGCGCTGAGCATCCCCAAGGTGTGGATCAAGGTCCCGAGATCGGCGGGCTCCGGCCTTCGAGGTTACGGCACCGGAGGCGGCCCGAAGCACACCGCGTACGGGAGTGCTACACAAATGCGACGGCCCGGACACACACTGTGCGCCGGGCCGTCACTCTTGGTGTACGAGGTGCTACGAGGTGCTCGGTGGGTCAGGAGATCTTGACCGGATTCACGATGTCGGCGACGAGCACCAGCAGCGTGAAACAGATGAAGACTCCGGCGACGACATAGGCGACCGGCATCAGCTTGGCCACGTCGAAGGGGCCGGGGTCGGGGCGCCGGAAGACCCGGGCCACATTGCGGCGCAGGGCCTCCCAGAGCGCTCCGGCGATGTGCCCGCCGTCGAGCGGCAGCAGGGGCAGCATGTTGAAGAGGAACAGCGAGAGGTTGAAGCCCGCCAGCAGGAACAGCATCATCGCGATCTGGTTGGTCGCGGGGACGTCGAGCGTCATCACCTCGCCGCCGATCCTGGCCGCGCCGACGACACCCACCGGGGAGTCGGCCGCCCGCTCGCCGTCACCGAAGGCGGCGTCCCACAGGCCGGGGATCTTGGACGGGAGGGCGATGATCGAGTCGACGCCGTTCTCGATCATGTCTCCCATGCGGACGACCGAGTCGCCGAAGGAGAGCGGGACGATCTCGGTCTGGGCGGCGAAGCCGAGGTAGCCGGCCTTCACGTACTCGTCGGCGATGACCTCGCCCTTGGAGTCCTTCTTCGCCACCGCGTTCTCCTTGAGCACGGCGTGGAGGGTCTTCTCCTGGCCGTCGCGCAGGACGGTGACGGTGGCGGGGCCGATGGTGTCGCGGATCTTGTCGGAGAGCGTGGCCCAGTCGTCGACCTTCTGGCCGTTGAAGGCGACGATCTTGTCGCCCTTCTTGAGTCCCGCCGCCTGGGCGGGCGAGACCGGGTCGGACTTCTTGCAGGTGTCGCGGTTCTCGCTCTGGGCGATCACGCACTTCTGGACACCGGCCACCTCGGTGGTCTGGGTCTGGAAGCCGAAGGTCATCGCCACGCCGAGGAAGATCGCGACGGCCAGGACCAGGTTCATGAACGGTCCGGCGAACATCACGATGACGCGCTTCCACGGCTTGCGCGTGTAGAAGAGGCGCTTCTCGTCGCCCGGTTCGAGTTCCTCGAAGGCGGCGGACCTGGCGTCCTCGATCATGCCGCGCCAGGGCGAGGTGGACCGCGCCTCCAGGCGCCCGTCCTCTCCCGGCGGGAACATGCCGATCATGCGGATGTAGCCGCCGGCCGGGATGGCCTTGATCCCGTACTCGGTGTCGCCCTTCTTACGGGACCAGATCGTCGGCCCGAAGCCGACCATGTACTGAGGTACGCGGATGCCGAAGAGCTTCGCGGTCGACAGGTGCCCCAGCTCGTGCCAGGCGATCGAGAACAGCAGGCCGAAGACGAAGACGGCGATGCCCAGAATCGTCAGCAGGACCGTCGAAATACTCATGCGCGCGCCTCCGCTGTCGCTTTCGCCGAGAGTTCACGAGCCCGGGCTCGTGCCCAGGTCTCCGCTTCCAGGACGTCTGCGACCGTGAGCGAAGTTCCCGTGGCGGGGGTGCCGTGTTCGGCCACCACCGCCGTGACCGTATCCATGATTCCGTTGAACGGCAGCCGTCCTGCGAGGAATGCGTCGACACATTCCTCGTTGGCGGCGTTGAAGACGGCCGGTGCGGTGGCCCCGAGCGTGCCGACGTGCCTGGCCAGACCCACGGACGGGAAGGCCTCGTCGTCGAGCGGGAAGAACTCCCAGCTGGACGCCTTCGACCAGTCGAAGGCGGGGGCGGCGTCCGGGACGCGCCGGGGCCAGCCGAGGCCGATGGCGATCGGGCCGCCCATGTCCGGGGGCGTGGCCTGGGCGAGGGTGGAGCCGTCGGTGAACTCCACCATGGAGTGAACGTACGACTGGGGGTGGACGACGACCTCGATCCGGTCGAAGGGGATGTCGTAGAGGAGATGCGCCTCGATTACCTCAAGGCCCTTGTTGACCAGGGTGGCGGAGTTGATCGTGATGACCGGTCCCATGGCCCAGGTCGGGTGGGCGAGGGCCTGCTCGCGGGTGACCTCCGCCAGTTCGCTCCTGGTCCGACCCCGGAAGGGGCCGCCGGAGGCGGTGACGACGAGCTTGCGCACGTCGGCGCGGGTGCCGGCGCCCAGGGCCTGGAAGAGTGCGGCGTGCTCGGAGTCGACCGGGATGATCTGGGCGGGCTTCGCCAGCGCCTTGACCAGCGGGCCGCCGACGATCAGCGATTCCTTGTTGGCCAGGGCGAGCGTGCGGCCCGCCTCCAGCGCGGCGAGCGTGGGGGCGAGTCCGATCGAGCCGGTGATTCCGTTGAGCACCGTGTGGCAGTCGCTCGCGGCCAGCTGCGCGGCGGCGTCGGGCCCTGCCAGGATCTCGGGGAGCGGCTCGCCCGTCCCGTACTGCTCGCGCAGCGCCTCGCGCAGGGCCGGTACGGCGTCCGGTGCGGCTACGGCGACGGTGGCCACCCGCAGCCGCCTCGCCTGCTCGGCGAGGAGGGCGACCCGTCCGCCGGCGGCGGAGAGCGCGGTGACGCGGAAGCGGTCGGGGTTGCGCAGCACCAGGTCGATGGCCTGGGTGCCGATGGATCCGGTGGAGCCGAGGATGACGAGATCCCGGCGGCCTTCCGCTGCGTCGAAGACGAGGTGCGGGTCGGCGAGGGGGGCAGGGCTGTCGCTCATGCCCCCCATTGTTGCCGCATCACCTGTGGGCGTGGACAGTGCGTCCCGGACACGGGGCGGACGGGACGCGTCCGGTACGTGGACGCGCCCCGCCCGGCCGGTGGTTCAGCGGATGGTCCGGTGGACGTTCTCCCGGGTGGACGGTCCCGGGGTGGCGTCGGCGATCCAGGGGCCTTCGCCGCTCGGGTCGACGACGCCCTCTTCCAGCCAGGTGTACGCCCCGGACAGGACGCCGTCGACGAGGCGCCGGTCCAGGTCGTCGGTGTTGGTCCACAGCCGGGTGAAGAGTTCCTCGACGCGGACGCGGGACTGGTGGCAGAACACGTCGGCGAGCCGGTAGGCCTCGCGTCCGTGCTCGCCCGAGGAGCGCAGCAGTTCGGCACGGACGCAGGCGGCGCTCATCGCGAAGAGCTCCGCGCCGATGTCGACGATCCGGCCGAGGAAGCCCTGCTTGGTCTCCATCCGGCCCTGCCAGCGCGACATGGCGTAGAAGGTGGAGCGCGCCAGTTTGCGCGAGGCCCGTTCGACGTAGCGCAGATGGGCGGCCAGGTCGGGGTGGCCGGGATGGCTGAACTCGCCGTACGTACGCGGGAGTTGTCCCGGACCCGTGACGAGCCTGGGCAGCCAGCGGGCGTAGAAGCCGGCCGCGTTGGCGCCCGCCTTCGCCTTGGCGGAGAGGGGTTTGTCGGGGTCGATGATGTCCCCGGCGACCTTGAGATGGGCGTCGACGGCCTCGCGGGCGATCAGCAGGTGCATGATCTCGGTGGAGCCCTCGAAGATCCGGTTGATCCGCAGATCGCGCAGCAACTGTTCGGCGGGGACTGCCCGCTCGCCGCGGGCGGCGAGGGATTCGGCGGTCTCGAAGCCGCGTCCGCCCCGGATCTGGACGAGTTCGTCGGCCATCAGACAGCCCATCTCGGAGCCGTACAGCTTGGCGAGGGCGGCCTCGATGCGGATGTCGTTGCGGTTCTCGTCGGCCATCTGGGAGGAGAGGTCGACCACCGCTTCGAGGGCGAAGGTGGTCGCGGCGATGAAGGAGATCTTGGCGCCGACGGCCTCGTGCCGGGCGACCGGCCTGCCCCACTGCTCACGTACCGCGGACCATTCGCGGGCGATCTTCAGGCACCACTTCCCGGCGCCGACGCACATGGCGGGCAGCGAGAGCCGTCCCGTGTTGAGCGTGGTGAGGGCGATCTTGAGCCCGGCGCCCTCGGGGCCGATGCGGTTCGCGGCGGGGACCCGGACCCGGTGGAAGCGGGTGACGCCGTTCTCCAGGCCGCGCAGGCCCATGAAGGCGTTGCGGTTCTCGACGGTGATGCCCGGGGAGTCCGCCTCGACGACGAAGGCCGTGATGCCGCCCTTGTGGCCCTCCGACTTCGGTACCCGGGCCATCACGACGAGCAGGTCGGCGACGACGCCGTTGGTCGTCCAGAGCTTCACCCCGTCAAGGACGTAGTCGGGCCCGTCCGGGACGGCCGAAGTCGCGAGCCGGGCCGGGTCGGAGCCGACGTCCGGTTCGGTGAGCAGGAACGCCGAGATGTCGGTACGGGCCAGCCGGGGCAGGAAGGTGTCCTTCTGCTCCTGGCTGCCGAAGATCTTCAACGGCTGCGGCACACCGATGGACTGGTGGGCGGAGAGCAGTGCGCCGATGGCCGGGCTCACCGAACCGACCAGGGCCAGGGCCTTGTTGTAGTAGACCTGGGTCAGGCCGAGGCCGCCGTACTTGGGGTCGATCTTCATGCCGAGCGCGCCGAGTTCCTTGAGGCCGTTGATCACCTCGTCGGGGATTCTCGCCTCGCGCTCGATCAGGGCACCGTCGATCCTCGTCTCGCAGAACTCGCGCAGCCGGGCGAGGAAGGCCTCGCCCCGCCGGACGTCGTCCGCGGGCGGCAGGGGATGCGGGTGGATCAGGTCGAGCCGGAAGCGTCCGAGGAAGAGTTCCTTGGCGAAGCTCGGCTTGTGCCAGTCCTGTTCGCGTGCGGCCTCGGCCACTTGGCGCGCTTCACGCTCGGTGACCCGGGGCGTGTTCTTCGGTGCGGATGGTGCGGACATGAGGAGCTCACCTCGCCGCGGTGTGAGTGGGTGGACGCGGCCGGTCCGGGTGGGGACAGCGCCCACGGGTACCAGCCGGCTCGGGCCGGACAGGCCCTGCTCGTCCGTATGTACCCGAATCCCGACACGTCCACCATCCCCCGGACGCCGATCGGGTCGCGAGCCACTCCACTGACCCGCCTGCGGTGGCGCGCACGGCGCACGACAGGAACGCAGAGACGGCCGGAGCCCCCGCACAGTGGGCTCCGGCCGTCTCGCTGTCGCCTGCTGTCGTGCTGTCCAGGCGGAACACAGGCGACTTCGGGTGGATCTCTTCGATCCTGTTCGCGGACTACAGGGCGAGGCCGGTGAGGACCAGCACGCGCTCGTAGGTGTAGTCGTCCATGGCGTAGCGGACGCCCTCGCGGCCGACACCGGACTCCTTGACGCCGCCGTACGGCATCTGGTCGGCGCGGTAGGAGGGGACGTCGCCGATGATCACGCCACCGACCTCGAGGGCGCGGTGGGCGCGGAAGGCGGTCTGCAGGTCGTGCGTGAACACGCCCGCCTGCAGGCCGTACCTGGAGGAGTTGACGGCCTCGAACGCCTCGGCCTCGCCGTCCACCTTCTGCACGGTCAGCACCGGTCCGAAGACCTCCTCGCAGGAGAGGGTGACGTTGTCCGGGAGCTCGGCGAGCACGGTCGGCGCGTAGGTGGCGCCGTCCCGCTTGCCGCCGGCGAGCAGCTGGGCGCCGGCCTGGACGGCCTCGTCGACCCAGGACTCGACGCGCTTGGCGGCGTCCTCGCTGACCAGCGGGCCGACGTCGGTGGTGGCGTCCGACGGGTCGCCGGTGACCTGGGCCTCGACGGCCGCGACGATCTTCGGGAGCAGCCGGTCGTAGACGGCGGCGTCCGCGATGACGCGCTGCACCGAGATGCAGGACTGGCCGCCCTGGTAGTTGGAGAAGGTCGCGATACGGGTCGCGGCCCAGTCCAGGTCCTGGTCCGAGGCGTAGTCGCCGAGGACGACCGCCGCGGCGTTGCCGCCGAGCTCCAGGGTGCAGTGCTTGCGGGGCACCGACTCCAGGATCGAGTAGCCGACCGGGCCGGACCCGGTGAAGGAGATGACCGGCAGGCGCTCGTCCTGGACCAGGGCGGGCATCCGGTCGTTGGGGACGGTCAGCACGGACCAGGAACCGGCCGGCAGGTCGGTCTCGGCCAGCAGCTCGCCCAGGATCAGCGAGGAGATCGGCGTGGCCGGGGCGGGCTTCAGGATGATCGGCGCACCGACGGCGATGGCCGGGGCCACCTTGTGGGCGCTCAGGTTCAGCGGGAAGTTGAAGGGCGCGATGCCGAGGACCGTGCCGCGCGGGAAGCGGCGGGTCAGGCCGAGCCGGCCGGTGCCGCCGGCGTCGGTGTCCAGGCGCTGGGCGTCGCCGCCGTTGAAGCGGCGGGCCTCCTCCGAGGCGAACCGGAACACGGAGACGGCGCGGCCGACCTCGCCGCGGGCCCACTTGATGGGCTTGCCGTTCTCGGCGGAGATCAGCTGGGCGATCTCCTCGGTGCGCTCCACCAGACGGCGTACGACGTGGTCGAGTGCGGCGGCCCGGACGTGGGCCGGGGTCGCTGCGAACTCCTCACGCACGGCGTGCGCGGCCGCGACGGCCTCCTCGATCTGGGCGTCGGTCGGCACGCTGACGGTGCCGACGAGACGGCCGTCGTAGGGGTTGGTGACGTCGAAGCTGTCCTCGCCGGTGGCCTGGCGGCCGGCGAGCCAGAAGGCGTGGGTGGAAGTCATGGAGGTTCCGGCCCTTCGGAGCGGTGGGGGTGTCTTGCCCCCACCGTAGGGCCGCGCGGGCGCCGTGGCGTTTGTCCGGGGTGGAGCAGTGCGCCACGGGGACGCGCCGGTTTGTCGGATGCAACCGGAATGCATGACTCCGGTTCGGCGGTCACGCCTCCGGCGCCGACGGGGCGCTCGTCGCCTTGAGCGCCAGCCACAGCTCCATCCGGACGTCCGGATCGTCCAGCGAGCGGCCCAGGATCTCCTCGACCCGGCGCATCCGGTAGCGCAGGGTGTGGCGGTGCACGCCCAGGTCCGCGGCGGCGGCGTCCCACTGGCCGTGGTGGGCGAGCCAGGCCCGCAGCGAGGCGACGAGGTCGCCACGGCCCTTGGCGTCGTGCTCGTGCAGGGCCCGGAGCATTCCGTCGGCGAAGGCCCGCACCGCGTCGTCCGCTAGCAGCGGGAGCACCGAGCCCGCCGCCAGCTCCTCGTGCTCGACCAGTGCCCTGCCCCGGCGGCGGGCCACCGACAGGGCCTGTTCGGCCTGCTTGTACGCGGCGGAGACAGCGATCGGGCCCGCCGGTGCGGAGAGGCCCACGACCACCTGGTCCTCCTCCGGCTTGGTCCCTTCGGCGGGCGCCCGCGCCTCCTGGGCCTCCGCGTACGCCGCGCAGGCGGCGACCGCCGCTCCGCCGTCCGCGGCCAGCACGACGAGCCGGTCGCCCTCGGGGACGGTCAGCAGGGTCTCGCCGGTCCGCAGCGCCGCCGCCTCCATCGCCTCGCCGAGCGACAGCGGGGTGGCCGGGTCGGACGCCTCCGCGATGAGCAGCCGGAACGGGGCGTCGAGCAGCCCCCCGTACAGGTCCCCGGCGACGGCCCTGGCGTGGTCCGGCTGGCCGGCGAGCAGCATCCGCAGCACCGCCGCGCCGAGGCGCTGCTCGGCGCCCTGGAGGGACCGGGAGCGTGCGGTGGTCAGGGTCAGCAGGGCGACGGCGGAGTGCACCGCGTACCGCTCGGCGGTGCCGAGTGCCGCGCCGGTGCCCACGGCGAGCGCTCCCCTGACCCGGCGGCCGGTGCCCAGGGACTGGAGCTCCACCCGGTCGTCGGTGTCGCCGACGACGACGCTGGCCGGGGCCGGGCGGTCCCGCAGCCGCTCCACGTCGGGGGTGAGCCGGGCGGCGCGGCGGGCGGCCCACTCGGGGGCGGCGGCGACGACCTGGCCGGCGGCGTCGTACAGCGCCGCCCAGCCGTCGAGGTGCGCGGCGAGCCGGGTGAGGAGTTCGCCGGGCCCGTCGCCCGCGAGGGCGGCCCTGGTCAGTTCCCGCTGGACCTCGAACCCGGCGGTCACGGCCCGGTACTGCTCCTCGGCGATCGCGGAGGAGACGGCCTTGGCGATCGCGATGAACGGGGTGCGGCGGGGCACTTCGAGGAGCGGCAGCCCCGCTTCCTCGGCCGCGTCGATCAGCGCCTTCGGCACCTCGTCGTAGTTGACGCCGACGGCGAAGCCCAGGCCGACGACCCCGGCCCCGGCCAGCCGCCGCACGTAGCGCCGCATCGCCTCGGGGTTCTCGGCGTCGAGGTTGGTGGCGGTGACGAGCAGGAACTCGCCGCCCTCCATGTACGGCACGGGGTCGGCGAGTTCGCTGGCGTGCGCCCAGCGCACGGGCGCGTCGAGCCGGTCCGCCCCCGCGCGCACGGTGAGTTTGAGCGCCGAATGCTGGACGAGCGAGGCGAGAGTGAGGGGCATGGGGACCGCGGGACCTCGGAGAGTCGATTTTGCCGTCCCGTATGAACGGCTGTTCTCAATTCTGCCAGAGCGGCAGGGTCCGGCATGACCACGACCAGTGGTGCGGGGTGCCGGGAGCACCCCGCACCGCTCAGCCGTTCAGATTCACCAGCAGCGGCGGCGCGTGTTCGCCGTCGACCGTCGTCACGGAGAGAACCGCGTGCCCGGCGGGCAGCTCGTAGGCCAGCGCGGAGGCGGACCAGCGTTCGCGCTCCACCTGCCGCACGGTGACCGCGTCGACGGTGACCGCCTTGCCGGTGGCGAGCTTGCGCAGCGCGTGCATGGCGCGGGTGAACGGCTGGTCGGCGAAGACCCCGTGCTGGGCGACCTCGCGGACGGAGACCCATTCCTTGCCCCAGGCCTCCGAGAACCGCTTCCCGTCCCAGGTGGTGACGCCCGGGAAGATCATGCCGCATCCCACCGCGCCCAGCAGCGCCGAGTGCAGCGCCTCGGGGACGTCGTCGAGGGTGCGCAGCGCCAGTACCGCGCCGGCGTTCACCGACCTGAGCCGCCTGATCCCCTGGACGGTCTCGGCGGTGACCGTGTGCGTCGCGTCGTCCAGCACCAGACAGGTGAAGACCGACCGGTCGGGGCGGGCCGCGGCGATCGCGTTGAACTGTGCGAGGACGAGGCGGGTCAGCACCCGGCAGGCCCCGGCATGGGCACGCTCCGGCAGGTCGATCCGGACCCTGAGCGGATGCTGTCCCAGCGAGCGGAGCGAGAAGGGCCGCGCCTCCTCCCCCGTGGCGAAGAAACCGGCGAACGCAGGCCGGTCGAGGAGGGCGACGCGATCGGCCAGTACCGCCGCCGGGTCGCCCGCTCCGCCGGTCTGCCGGATCCGGGCGTCCAGCTCACGGAGCATGGCCGAGTGGCCGCCCGCCTCCAGGGCGCGTCGCAGCTCACCGACGGCCGACTCGTCCCCGGCCAGCAGCTCCCGCAGCGCCGGCACCGCCGGGAAGCAGCCGTGGACCGCCCGGTAGGGACCGAGCAGCTGGCCGAGGGCCAGGGCCGCGCGCCGTCCGTCCAGGTGCGGCACATCCCCGGCGAGTCCTTCCGCGAGGGTGGCCGCGGCCTCGTCCGGGTCGGCCGACCCGCCGTACAGGTCGAAGTCGTGGACGGACGAGGGGTCGCCGATCTTCACCACGACGTCGTACGCCTCGTCGGGACCCAGGGACGCCCCCGCGGCGCCCACCGCGAGCACCGCCGCCCCGCCCGTCAGGGCCTGGAGGGACAGCGTCTCGACGACCGGACGCACCACCCGCGCCGTCTTGCCCGCGCCGGGCGGGCCGACCGCCAGCAGGGACGTGCCGAGGAGGGCGGGGTCCAGGGCCATGCCCGAACCCCTGCGGGCGTACGGGTTGCGTTCGTCGTCCGCGCAGCCACCGATCCGGACCTGGCCGGCCAGCAGATCGTGACGCGCGCTCCGCAGGGGAAGGTCCCGGCTGCCCGAGGGATGCAGGAAGGCATCGGCCCCCCGGCGCACGACCGCCTCGTCGAAGGACGCCGGTCCGTCGTGACGGGTCCGCGCCCGCTCCCAGGCACGGTTCACGCGTACGCAGTCCACGTCGTTCAGGCGCCCGGCCCGGACGGCCGCGGTGAGCGCCTCCGCCGCCTCCACGCGACCTGCGGCGCGCAGCTTCGGCCAGGTCGCCGCGTCCGTCACGGCCACGGGCGGCGGGGTTCCCGCGTCCTGCGGGCGGGGGGCCGCGCGCCGTGCCCGGAGAGCGCGGAGAGCGGCGGGCCATTGCCCGGCCCGGCCGATCGGCACGACGACGACGGCAATGGCTACCGCGTAGGAGCCGTAGGCGGCCAGGGTGGCCAGCAGCTGGTCCCCGCTGAACAGCCAGCCCCTCGTCCAGTAGAAGAGGACGTCGAGCAGCGGCACCTTCTGGGTCCAGATCAGCCACAGGGCCAGTAGCGCGCCGAAGCCCGAGAGAGCCAGCCGGGCACGCTCCGGGCGGGGGCCGGCCCAGTACCGGAAGAGCCCCGCCCAGTGTCCGACGCGGGCTGCCCACAGCCCCGCGATCAGCACCAGCAGCTGGTTGTAGAGCGTCTCGATGCTGTACGCGGCGGCCGGTACGGAGCCTGCCCGCAGCGTGTCGAAGACCCACCAGCTCCCCGGCGTGACCGCCTCCAGGGGCACCTTCACGTACGGGATCCGGAAGTCCGCCAGCAGCGCCCAGATCACCAGCCAGAGCGCCAGGGCGATCAGCGGCCCGAGCAGGGAGGGGCGCGGCAGCCGCTCGGCGGAGCGCGGCACATGTCCGTAGCGCCAGACACCGGGCCCGGCGGCGGGGCGGACGGTGTTCAGCCACTCCACGACCGACGGCCCGGCCCCGGGCAGGCCGGCGGGCACCGGCGGAGCCGCGGGCGGACCGCTCCGGGGGGCGCCGATGGGCATAGGCGGCGCGGCGGGCGGCGGCCCGGCCGGGCGTGGCACCTGAGGGCGGGGCACATCGGGCCGGCCGCCCTCCCCCTCGGTACCGCTCGTGCCCCGCGCACCGCGCGCGTCGTCGCTCTTCATGAACCGTTGCCCCCTGACCGGCCGGGTCCGTCCGTCTGCCCCGGTCAATCTAGTGCGCCCGCAGGGCGAGTTCAGCAAGGCTCCCGCACCGGGGTGCACGGTTTCCCGGCCCGCCGCACCCCCTCGCTATGTCCGTGACGGACAACGACGCGCGAACACCACTCCCGAACGGAACATGCCGTACCCCCGGCCTCGCCCATAGCCTGGCCAGGAAGCGTCCGAAACATCCCCCAGGAGCCCCTCATGACCGAAATCCCGCAGGAGCGCCGCGTCGTCACTGCCATTCCCGGCCCGAAGTCGGTGGAGCTGCAGGCCCGCCGTCTGGAGACGGTTGCCGCAGGTGTGGGCTCCACCCTGCCGGTGTTCACCGCCCGCGCCGGTGGCGGGATCATCGAGGACGTGGACGGCAACCGTCTGATCGACCTCGGCTCCGGTATCGCCGTGACGTCGGTCGGCGCCTCCGCCGAGGCCGTCGTGCGCCGCGCCTCCGCGCAGCTCGCCGACTTCACCCACACCTGTTTCATGGTCACGCCGTACGAGGGGTACGTCGAGGTCTGTGAGCAGCTCGCCGAGCTGACGCCGGGCGACCACCCGAAGAAGTCCGCGCTGTTCAACTCGGGCGCCGAGGCCGTCGAGAACGCGGTGAAGATCGCCCGCATCCACACCAAGCGCACCGCGGTCGTCGTCTTCGACCACGGCTACCACGGCCGCACCAACCTCACGATGGCGCTGACCGCCAAGAACATGCCGTACAAGCAGGGCTTCGGCCCGTTCGCGCCCGAGGTCTACCGGGTGCCGGTGGCGTACGGCTACCGCTGGCCGACCGGTGCCGAGAACGCCGGTGCCGAGGCGTCCGCCCAGGCCATCGACCAGATCAACAAGCAGATCGGCGCGGAGAACGTCGCCGCGATCATCATCGAGCCGGTGCTCGGCGAGGGCGGCTTCATCGAGCCGGCCAAGGGCTTCCTCCCGGCGATCGCCCAGTTCGCCAAGGACAACGGCATCGTCTTCGTCGCCGACGAGATCCAGTCCGGCTTCTGCCGCACCGGCCAGTGGTTCGCCTGCGAGGACGAGGGCATCGTCCCGGACCTGATCACCACCGCCAAGGGCATCGCGGGCGGTCTGCCGCTCTCCGCCGTGACCGGCCGCGCCGAGATCATGGACTCCGCCCACTCCGGCGGCCTCGGCGGCACCTACGGCGGCAACCCGGTCGCCTGCGCGGGTGCGCTCGGCGCCATCGAGACGATGCGCGAGCTGGACCTGAACGGGAAGGCCAAGCGCATCGAGGAGGTCATGAAGGGCCGCCTCGCCGAGATGCAGTCGAAGCTCGACAACGGCGACATCATCGGTGACATCCGCGGTCGCGGCGCGATGATCGCGATCGAGCTGGTGAAGTCCGGCACGAAGGACCCGAACCCGGAGGCCGCCGCGAAGCTCGCCAAGGCCTGCCACGCGGAGGGCGTCCTGGTCCTCACCTGCGGCACGTACGGCAACGTCCTGCGCTTCCTCCCGCCGCTGGTGATCGGCGAGGACCTGCTGAACGAGGCGCTCGACGTCATCGAGCAGGCTTTCGGCCGGATCTGACCTGTGCGAGCCCCGACGGCTCCGGAACGCGTTCCGGCAGGGGTTCCGAGGGGCCCGCGTGTGGGCCTGTGAAGAACGTGTGGGGGGCCGATGGCGGGATCTGTTTCCCGCTGTCGGTCCCCCGTCGGCTGCCGTACGGTTCCTGCAGATGAGAGAAACACCCCGCCCGCAGGGGACTGCGGGCGATGCCGGGCCGGAGCTTCCCCAGCGCCGTCCTGGCCGTGCCTTCGGGCGCACCGCTGGAGCCTCTGGCTCCGGAACTCCTCACCGATCGGATGGCCGCTCGCCCCAAACCCCCCGGGGCGTGCGGCAAACCGGTCCGACCGGCCGCCCCGGAACCACCCCCCCTGTTCCCGGGCGGCCGGCCGCTTTCCTCTTCCTGGCACCACTCCTCCTGGTGCTCTTCGCGCTCACCACCTGGCAGATCGTGGCCGACGGCCCGCTGCGCGCGCTGGACGAGCGGACCGGCCGGGCCGTCGTCGGCCACGGACCCGCCCGGCTGACCGAATTCCTCGCCGATCTGGGCAATACGCAGGTCGCGCTCCCGGTGCTGGGCTGCGCGATCGTCCTCGCCCTGGTGCGCGGCGCGCGCCGTGCCCCGCTGTACGCGGCGATCGCCATGGGCGCGGTGCCCGCGCTGGTCGTGCCGCTGAAGGCGTGGATCGCCCGTCCGGGGCCGCTGACGGACGCCACCGGCTACTTCCCGTCCGGTCATGCGGCGACGGCTGCGGTGGCGTACGGGGCGGCGGCGCTGCTGGTCGCGCCGTACGTGCGGCGGTCGTGGTCATGGATGATGCCCGTCGCCGCTGTCCTGGTGACCACGGCGACGGGCATCGGTCTGGTGCTGCGCGGCTACCACTGGCCGCTGGATGTGCTGGGCAGCTGGTTCCTGTTCTGGGCGGTGCTGCTGCCGCTGAGGGGGCTGTCCCGTAGCCCCCTCAGCGGCCGAAGTAGGCGTCAGCCACCGAAGTAGGCGTCGAAGTTCTTCGAGAACTCCCCGTTGTTGAACCGGTCCCAGTTGATCGACCACGTCATCAGTCCGCGCAGCGCGGGCCATGTTCCATGGGTGGCGTAGGAGCCGCAGTCGGTCTTCTTCGTCAGGCAGTTCAGCGCCTTGGTGACCTCGGCGGGCGAGGTGTGGCCGTTGCCCGCCTGGGTGGAGGCGGGCAGGCCGATGGCGACCTGGTCGGGGCGGAGCGCCGGGAAGACCTTGGTCTGGTCGCCCGCCACCGGGAAGCCGGTGAGCAGCATGTCGGTCATGGCGATGTGGAAGTCCGCGCCGCCCATCGAGTGGTACTGGTTGTCCAGGCCCATGATGGAGCCCGAGTTGTAGTCCTGGACGTGGAGCAGGGTCAGGTCGTCGCGCAGCGCGTGGATGACCGGGAGGTAGGCGCCGGCCCGGGGGTCCTGGCCGCCCCAGGGGCCCGAGCCGTAGTACTGGTAGCCGAGCTGGACGAAGAAGGTCTCGGGGGCCATCGTCAGGACGAACTTGTCGCCGTACTCGGCCTTGAGGGACTTCACCGCGGAGATCAGGTTGACCACGACCGGGGTGGTGGGGTTGCGGAAGTCGTTGTCCCCGGTGTTCAGCGAGAGCGAGTGGCCCTCGAAGTCGATGTCGAGGCCGTCCAGACCGTACTCGTCGATGATCTTGCCGACCGAGGAGACGAAGGTGTCGCGGGCGGCGGTGGTGGCTAGCTGCACCTGGCCGTTCTGGCCGCCGATGGAGATCAGCACCTTCTTGCCCGCGGCCTGCTTGGCCTTGATGGCCGCCTTGAACTCGGCCTCGGACTCGACGTTCGGGCACTCGGTGACCGGGCAGAGCGAGAAGCGGATGTCGCCCGAGGTGACCGAGGTCGGTTCACCGAAAGCCAGGTCGATGACGTCCCAGGAATCGGGCACGTCCGCCATCCGCGTGTAGCCGGAGCCGTTGGCGAAGCTGGAGTGCAGATAGCCGACGAGCGCGTGGGCGGGCAGGCCGCCTCCCCCGCCCCCTCCGCCGCCCGCCGTGGTGGTGGCGGAGACGGCCGCGGACTTGGCGGACTCCCCGGCGGAGTTGGTCGCGGCGACCTGGAAGCTGTACGCGGTCGACGCGGCGAGGCCGGTCACGGTGGTGGAGGTGCCGGTGACCGAGAGGACCTTCGTGCCGCCCCGGTAGACGTTGTAGCCGGTGGCCCCGGAGGAACCGGTCCACGAGAGGTCGACGGAGGAGGCGGTGGCCGTGCCGGCCTTGAGTCCGGTGGGGGCGGCCGGGAGTTCGGCCGGGACGCCGCCCGGACCGACGAGGGTGAGGTCGTCGGCGTAGTAGGCGGGGGTGCCGAACCAGCCGTGGGTGTAGACGGTCACCTCGGTGGTGGACGGGCCGGTCCTGAACGTGGTGGTGAGCTGCTTCCAGTCGGCGGAGGACTGGGTCCAGGTGGAGACGTCGGTGGTGCCGGTGCCCTCCGCGCCGAGGTAGACGTAGGAGCCCTGCACCCAGGCGCTCAGCGTGTAGGTGGAGTCCGGCTGGACCGCCACCTGCTGGGAGCACTTGGCGTTGTCGGAGCCGGCCGGGGTCGCCTTCAGCGCCGAAGTGCCGCTGTGGGCCAGGGTGCTGACGGCGGCTCCGCTGCCGCCGGTACAGGTCCAGCCGTCCAGGCCGGACTCGAAGCCGCCGTTGCGCGCCTGGTCGGTGTCGGCAGCGGCGGCGGGCGGAGCGATGGCGGTCAGGCCGCCGGCGGCGAGCAGGGCCGCCGCGAAGGCGGCCACGGCTCCGGTAAATCGGGCGGGGGGTCCCGTGCGTTCCACAACGGCCTCCGTGCATGGGGGAATTGAGTGCGGCCGCCACAACATGGTCCAGACCAATCAGGTTGTCAAGACCTCTGACAGTCCCGGCAGTCCCGGGGCATCAGCCCGGCCCGGCCGCGTACACCGTTCTCCCCGGCCCGGCGGCCTGCTCCTTTCCTCCGCCCGGCCCCTGTCAGCCCCTGCCGCGTTCGGCCTGTCCGGCCGCCGCTTCGTGCATCGCGAGCTCCAGAAGCGTCGCATCGGTGAGGGTTCCCGAGCCGTCGGGCGGGATCAGCCAGCGCACCCCGCCGCTGGACGCCCGGCCCGGATGCGGCACGACGATCCAGGTTCCCTGCCCCACGCCCCGTACTCCGGTGCCGACCCAGCGGGAGACGGTGCCCGGCGCCACGAAGAAACCCATGCGGGCGTCGCCGAAGTCGGAGAGAACAGGACCGGGCCTGTCGATGAGGCGGGTCAGTACGTCGAGGGTGGGATGGCCCAGCGCCCCCGGAAGAACCAGCACGTCCCAGCGCCGGCCGGCGGGAAGGAGCGCGACCCCTCGGGGATTGCGCTCCCATTCCCACCGGCAGGCATCCGGATCCGACGCCACCGATGCCAGCCATTCGACCGCTGCCTTGACCCCCGCGCCAGCCATGACCTGCCTCCATTCCGTGTGCACCGGCCATACGGTGGCGGTGCTTCACACGGGAGAGAGAGGTGACGCCGATCGATTACGCGGGTTCGGGCAACGAATTCACGACAAGCGGGCAGGTCACCCCCGCGGGGGGTGACCTGCCCGTCGTACTCCGCTTTCCTACTCAGTTCTCGTACTCAGCTGCCTTGCTCAGCTGTCGAAGCCGAGTCCCAGCCGGTCCATCGTCCGCAGCCAGAGATTGCGGTGCCCGCCGTTGCTGTCCGCCCTGGCCAGGGACCGCTTGGTGAGCTCGATCCCGGCCCAGGCGAAGGGCTCCGGCGGGAAGGGCATCGGCTTGCTGCGGACCATTTCCAGCGCAGTCCGTTCGTTCTGTTCGCCCGCCAGCAGATCGAGCATCACATCGGCCCCGAAACGGGTGGCGCCGACGCCGAGTCCGGTGAATCCGGCGGCATAGGCGACCCGGCCCTGATGGGCCGTGCCGAAGAACGCGGAAAAGCGCGAACAGGTGTCGATCGCCCCGCCCCAGGCATGGCTGAAACGCACCCCCGCCAATTGCGGGAAACAGTCGAAGAACTGGCCCGCGAGCTTGAGGAAGGTCTCCGGACGCTGATCGAGATCGGCGCTCAGCCGGCCGCCGTACGGATAGATCGCGTCATAGCCGCCCCACAGGATCCGGTTGTCGGACGACAGCCGGAAATAGTGGAACTGATTGGCGCTGTCACCCAGCCCCTGCCGGTTCTTCCAGCCGATGGAGGCGAGCTGGTCCGCGGTGAGCGGCTCGGTCATCAGCGCGTAGTCGTAGACCGGCACGGTGTACGGGCGCACCCGCTTGACCAGCGACGGGAAGATGTTCGTACCGAGCGCCACCCGGCGCGCGAAGACCCTTCCGTACGGGGTGCGGACCGCCATTCCCGTGGTGGACCTGGCCAGTTCGAGGCCCCGGGTGTGCTCGTACACCCGCACGCCCAGGTCGACGCAGGCCTGCTTCAGGCCCCAGGCCAGCTTGGCGGGGTGCAGCATGGCGACGCCCCTGCGGTCCCAGAGTCCGCCCAGGAAGGTCGGTGAGTCGACCTCGGCGCGCAGCGCGTCCCGGTCCAGGAATTCCGTGCCGGTGAAGCCGAGTTTCTCGGTTTCCTGGTGCCATTCCCGGAGCTCTTCGAGCTGGTGCGGTTCGGTGGCGACGTCGATCTCGCCGGTGCGCTCGAATTCGCAGTCGATCGAGTACCGGGCGACGGCGGCCTCGATGGCGTCGAGGTTGCGTTCCCCGAGTTCCTCCAGCTTGTGGATCTCCTCGGGCCAGCGCTCCAGCCCGTTGGGCAGGCCGTGGGTGAGGGAGGCGGCGCAGAATCCGCCGTTGCGGCCCGAGGCGGCCCAGCCCACCTCGTGCCCCTCGATCAGTACGACGTCCCGTTCCGGGTCGCGTTCCTTGGCGATCAGCGCGGTCCACAGTCCGCTGTAGCCGCCGCCGATGACGAGCAGGTCGCAGTGCTCGTCACCGGTGAGTGCGGGCAACGCGCCGGGCTTGCCCGGGTCGTCCAGCCAGAACGAGACGGGCTTCGCGTCGGAGAGTGATTGTGCAGCAGTACGCATGGCAGCTGGGGCCATGGTTTCCAACTCCTTCAGGGCTTTCTATCGTGCGCTGTTCTTGCGCCGGTTCGCGATGAGCTGGCCGACGACGACCACCATCACGGCAATGATGAACATCGCCGTTCCGATGACGTTGATCTGCACGGGCGTGCCGCGCTGTGCCGATCCCCAGACGAACATGGGGAAGGTCACGGTGGAGCCCGCGTTGAAATTGGTGATGATGAAATCGTCGAAGGAGAGCGCGAAGGCGAGCAGCGCTCCCGCGGCGATTCCGGGGGCGGCGATCGGCAGCGTCACCCGCAGGAAGGTCTGCACGGGTCCGGCGTACAGATCGCGGGCCGCCTCCTCCAGCCTCGGGTCCATCGACATCACGCGCGCCTTGACGGCCGTCACGACGAAGCTCAGGCAGAACATGATGTGCGCGATGAGGACCGTCCAGAAGCCCAGCTGCGCGCCCATGTTGAGGAAGAGGGTGAGCAGCGAGGCGGCCATGACGACCTCGGGCATCGCCATCGGCAGGAAGATCAGCGAGTTGATCGCGCCGCGCGCCCGGAAGCGGTAGCGGACCAGCGCGAAGGAGATCATCGTGCCGAGGACGGTCGCGCCGACGGTGGCCCAGACGGCGATCTGCAGGGACAGCGAGAGCGAGCCGCACATGTCGGCGACGCCGCAGGGGTCTTTCCAGGCGTCGAGCGAGAAGCGCTGCCAGGAGTAGTTGAAGCGTCCGTTCGGCTTGTTGAACGAGAACACCATGACGACGATGTTCGGAAGGATCATGTACGCGAGGGTCAGCAGACCCGCGATGACGATCAGATTCCGGCGTATCCAGCGCAGTACGGGCATCAGACCAGGTCCTCCGTCCCGGAGCGGCGGATGTAGACGGTGACCATGATCAGGACGACCGCCATGAGGATGAAGGAGAGCGCGGCCGCCGTCGGATAGTCCAGGACCCGCAGGAACTGGGTCTGGATGACGCTGCCGACCATCTTCGTGTCGGTGGAGCCCAGCAGTTCCGCGTTGACGTAGTCACCGCTGGCCGGGATGAAGGTGAGCAGCGTTCCGGAGACGACACCCGGCATGGAGAGCGGGAAGGTCACCTTGCGGAAGGTGGTGGCGGGGGTGGCGTACAGGTCGCCGGCCGCCTCGTGCAGCCTGCCGTCGATCCGCTCCAGCGAGGTGTAGAGCGGCAGGATCATGAACGGCAGGAAGTTGTACGTGAGACCGCAGACCACCGCCATCGGGGTGGCCAGCACCCGGTTGGACTCGGTCCAGCCGAGCCAGCTGGTGACGTCCAGGACGTGCAGGGTGTTCAGCACGTCGACGACCGCGCCGCCGTCCGCGAGGATCGTCTTCCAGGCGAGCGTGCGGATCAGGAAGCTGGTGAAGAACGGCGCGATGACCAGCACCAGGACGACGTTGCGCCAGCGGCCCGCCTTGAACGCGATGAGGTAGGCGAGCGGGTAGCCGAGCAGCAGGCACAGGATGGTGGCGGTGCCGGCGTACAGCAGGGACCGGACGAACTGCGGGTAGTAGTCGGTCAGCGCGTCCCAGTAGGTCTGGAAGTGCCAGGTGACCTCGAATCCCTTCTCCAGGGATCCGGTCTGCACGGAGGTCGACGCCTGGTAGACCAGCGGCAGCGCGAAGAAGACCAGCAGCCACAGGATGCCGGGGAGCAGCAGCCAGTACGGGACGAGGCGCTTGCGGGTGGAGGGCTTGCGCAGCACGAGCTCCGCCGTGACGGGCGCCGGTGGTGCCTCCTTGGTGACGGTCACGCCGCGTCCTCCACCGTCTCCACGCCGGCGTCGCCCATCGTCCCTGCAAGCATGGACTGGGCGGCGTCCAGTCCGAAGGTGTGCGCGGGGTTCCAGTGCAGAACGACCTCGGCGCCGACCACGAGTCCCGCGCGCCTCTCGACGTTTTGCTCGTACACATGAAGCGCCTTCCCCGCCGGGCTCTCCACCACGTACTGCGTGGACACCCCGATGAAGCTGGAGTCGACGATCCGGCCGGTGACCCGGTTGCGGCCGTCGGCGATCGCGTCCGCGTCGTCGGCGTGCGCGAGCGAGATCTTCTCCGGGCGGACGCCGAGGAGCAGCTTGCCGCCGCTCGTGGTCGGGGCCGTGCACCGGTCGGCGGGCAGCCGCAGCTTCCCGCCGCCCGCCGCCACCACGATGTCGGTGCCCGCGGAGACGGTCTCGCCCTCGATGAGGTTGGAGGTGCCGAGGAAGTTGGCGACGAAGGTCGTCCTGGGGTTCTCGTACAGATCGGCGGGCGCGCCGAGCTGCTCGACGCGGCCCCCGTTCATCACCGCGACGGTGTCGGCCATGGTCATGGCCTCCTCCTGGTCGTGGGTGACGTGGATGAAGGTGATGCCGACCTCGGTCTGGATGCGCTTGAGCTCCAGCTGCATCTGGCGACGCAGCTTGAGGTCGAGGGCGCCGAGCGGCTCGTCGAGCAGGAGCACCTGCGGGTGGTTGATCAGGGCGCGGGCGACGGCGACGCGCTGCTGCTGGCCGCCGGAGAGCTGGTGCGGCTTGCGCTTGGCGAAGTCGCCGAGCTGGACGAGCTCCAGCATCTCGTCGACCTGCTTCTTCACCGACTTGATGCCGCGCCGGCGCAGGCCGAAGGCGACGTTCTCCGTGATGTCGAGGTGCGGGAAGAGCGCGTAGCTCTGGAAGACCGTGTTGACGGGCCGTTTGTACGGGGGAAGCCCGGTGATGTCGCGGCCACCGAGCGAGACCGTGCCGGTGGTCGCCTCCTCCAGGCCCGCGATCATCCGCAGGGTGGTGGTCTTGCCGCAGCCGGACGCGCCGAGCAGCGCGAAGAAGGATCCCTGCGGGACGGTGAGATCGAGCGGCTTGACGGCTTCGAAGGAGCCGTACGTCTTGCTGATCCCGGTGAGGCGGACGTCGCCGCCGGTCTGCTGCTGTGTCATGGATCGCGGTCCCAGTGGTGTCAGAGGGAGATCAGGAGGGGGTGCGGAGCGGCGGTCAGGCGCCGATGAGCTTGGCGAACTTCTCTTCGTACGCCGTCTCTTCCTTGCTGGTCAGAGAGCGGAAGGCGTGCGACCGGGACGCCATCTCCCTGTCCGGGAGGATCAGGACGTTGTCGGCCATCGCCCGGTCGATCTTCGCCAGCTCGTCACGGACCCCGTCGACCGGGCAGACGAAGTTGATGTACGCGGCGAGTTTCGCGGCGACCGACGGCTCGTAGTAGTAGTCGATGAGCTTCTCGGCGTTGGTCTTGTGCCGGGCGTTCACCGGGACCAGCAGGTTGTCGCTGGATATGACGTAACCCGCGGCGGGTATCGCGTACTTGATGTCCGGGTTCCCGGCCTGGAGCTGTATGACGTCGCCGGCCCATCCGACGCAGGCGGCGATGTCGCCCTTGTCGAGGTCCGCGGTGTAGTCGTTGCCGGTGAAGCGGCGGATCTGGTTCTTGTCCACGCCCTTCTGGAGGCGGCCGATCGCGGCGTCGTAGTCGGCGTCGGTGAAGTTGCCGGGGTCCTTGCCCATGTCGAGCAGGGTCATGCCGATGGTGTCGCGCATCTCCGAGAGGAAGCTGACCCGGCCCTTGAGCTTCGGGTCGTCCAGCAGCTGGCTGACGGAGTCGACCTTGCGGCCGCCGGTCGCCTTGGAGTTGTAGGCGATGACGGTGGGGATGCCCGCCCAGGGGTAGGAGTGGGCACGGCCCGGGTCCCAGTCCGGGGACCGGAACTGGGCCGAGAGGTTGGCATAGGCGTGTGGCAGGTTCGACGCGTCGAGCTTCTGCGCCCAGCCGAGCCGGACGATGCGGGCGGCCAGCCAGTCGGTGACGCAGATGATGTCGCGGCCGGTGTCCTGGCCGGCCGCGAGCTGCGGCTTGATCTTGCCGAAGAACTCGACGTTGTCGTTGATGTCCTCGGTGTACTTGACCTTGATCCCGGTGCGCTCGGTGAACGCCTCCAGGGTGGGCCGGTGCTTGCCGTCGTCGGTGACGTCCATGTACTCGGTCCAGTTGGAGAAGTTGATCTGCTTCTCCTCGGCCGAGTGGTCGTCGGACGCCGCGGCGGCATCCCCCTCCCGCTTGGCGGGCGGGATGCCGCACGCGCTCAGCGTGCCCAGTCCGCCGATCGCCAGCGCCCCCATGCCGGAGGCGCGGATCAGCGATCGGCGGGTCAGAGCGCCCCGGCCGTTGGTGAGGCTGCGTCGCATCGCGGCGATCTGGGCCGCGGAGAGGCGCTCGGGCTCGTACTGCTCCATGCGCGTTGCCCTTTCGGGTGTGTGTGGCCGGGGTCGGCCGGCTTATCGGTCCCCGAAGATCGTGCGGTGCCAGTCCTTGCGGGCGACCGCGGTGTTGTCGTACATGACGTGCTTGACCTGTGTGTACTCCTCGAAGGAGTACGAGGACATGTCCTTGCCGAAGCCGCTGGCCTTGTATCCGCCGTGCGGCATCTCGCTGATGATCGGGATGTGGTCGTTGACCCAGACGCAGCCCGCCTTGATCTCGCGGGTGGCGCGGTTGGCGCGGTACAGGTCGCGGCTCCAGGCGGAGGCGGCGAGTCCGTACGGGGTGTCGTTGGCGAGGCGGATGCCCTCGTCGTCGCTGTCGAAGGGCAGCACGACCAGGACCGGGCCGAAGATCTCCGACTGGACGATCTCGCTGTCCTGGGCCGCTCCGGCGACCAGCGTCGGCCGGTAGTAGGCGCCGGCCGCCAGTTCGCCACCGGGGGCCTCGCCGCCGGTGACGACGGTGGCGTACGCGCGGGCCCGCTCGACGAATCCGGCGACCCGGTCGCGCTGGGCGTGGCTGATCAGCGGGCCGAGGTCGGTCGACGGGTCGAAGGGGTCGCCGAGCCGGACGGTCTCCATGAGCTCGGCCACGCCCTGCACGAAGGCGTCGTACAGCGGGCGCTGGACGTAGGCGCGGGTGGCGGCGGTGCAGTCCTGGCCGGTGTTGATGAGCGCTCCGGCGACCGCGCCGTTCACCGCGGCTTCGAGGTCGGCGTCGTCGAAGACCACGAAGGGGGCCTTGCCGCCGAGTTCGAGGTGGAGGCGCTTGACGGTGGAGGTGGCGATCTCCGCGACCCGCTTGCCGACGGCGGTGGAGCCGGTGAAGGAGGTCATCACGACGTCCGGGTGGCCGACGAGGTGCTCGCCGGCATCCTTGCCCGCGCCGGTGACGATGTTGATCACACCGTCGGGGATCCCGGCCCCGGTGGCCGCCTGGGCGAACATCAGCGAGGTCAGCGGGGTGATCTCGGCGGGCTTCAGCACGATCGTGTTGCCCGCGGCGATGGCCGGGAGGATCTTCCAGGCGGCCATCTGGAGCGGGTAGTTCCAGGGCGCGATGGAGCCGACGACGCCGATCGCCTCGCGGCGTACGTACGAGGTGTGGTCGCCGTCGTACTCGGCGGCCGACTTGCCCTCCAGGTGGCGGGCGGCCCCGGCGAAGAAGGAGGTGTTGTCCACGGTGCCGGGCACGTCGAACTCGGTGGAGAGCTTGATCGGCTTGCCGCACTGGAGGGACTCCACGTACGCGAAGTCGTCGGCCTGCTCGGCGAGGACGGCGGCGAAACGGTGCATCGCCTCGGCCCGCTCGGCGGGCGTCGCGCCCGACCAGCCGGGGAACGCCTCGCGTGCGGCCGCCACGGCGGCGTCCACGTCGGCGGTGCCCGCCAGCTCGTAGCGGTAGACGGTCTCGCCCGTCGCCGGGTTCACCACGTCGTGGTGACGTCCCGATGTTCCGGACCGCAGCTTTCCGCCGATGTACTGTGCGCCGTCCGCGAAGCGGTCCCGCACCTGGATGCCGTTGCCCATGACGATCTCCTCCGCCGCGTACCCCGGAGTGCGGGGGCGGCGTAGCCTCTGCTCGATTTGAGTGCCGATCCTGGCAGAGGGGATCTACCCCAACAAGTGATTCCGTTGTTGCCTTTTGGTTACGCGACGGAATCTGTCGACCATGTGTCGCGTCGGTGCAGAAATCCCCGTACGGAGTGTCAGTGGCGAATGCCAGAATCGCATGTCATGGAACACATGGACGATCTCCTCTCGCGGGCCGCACGCGGCGAGAAGGTGAAGTACCTGCACTTCTGGGGGCACCGCCCCCGGCCCGACGGCCGGATCGGTACGAGCTGCCTCAGTCAGTGGTGGCCGTCGCGTTTCACGGTCGACGGCGTGACCTACGCGTCGGCCGAGCACTGGATGATGGCCGGCAAGGCGCGGCTGTTCGGCGATGCGGAGTCGGAGGCCGCGGCGGTGGCGGCGAAGAGCCCGGCGATGGCGAAGAAGGTGGGCCGGCTGGTCCGCGGATTCGACGACGCGGTATGGGAGCGCGAGCGGTACGGATTGGTGGTGGCCGGCAGTGTGCACAAGTTCGGCGGCGATCCGGAGCTGCGGGAGTTCCTGCTGAACACCGGGGACCGGGTGCTGGTCGAGGCGAGCCCGATGGACCGGATCTGGGGCATAGGCCTGGCGGCGGACGACCCGCGGGCGGCGGATCCGGCGAGCTGGCGGGGGCTGAATCTGCTGGGGTTCGCGCTGATGGACGCGCGGGCGGAGCTGCGCGCGTCATGAGGCGCGCCGGACACCTGGCGGCCCGGCGGCCGAAAGCCCGATGGCCCGGCTGCGGGAGCCGGGCCATCGGGAGCGGGACTGACTGCGGGCCCGGCTAGCGGGTGACCTCGAGGACCAGCGACGTGGAGTACGGGTCGTCGTTGTAGGTGCTCTCTTCGAATTCTTCACCGTGGGCGACGAACACCCAGATGAAGAAGCTGATGATCGCGACGCCGAAGACGATGCCGATGGCCCCCATGATGATCCCGGCGAGCGCCTGACCGCTGTTGGTCGCCTCACCGCGCTGCACCCGCTTGCGGCCGAGGATGCCGAAGATCAGGGCCAGTGCGCCCAGGACCAGGCTGGGTATCCCGTAGATGCAGAACAAGCAGACGGCCAGGATGCCGAGCACCATGGCCGCGGTACCCATGCCGTTGGAGGGCGGCGGACCGCCCCAGGGCGCCTGGTTGTAGCCGGGGTACCCCGGGTAGCCGCCGTACTGCGGGACGGGCGGTGCGGCCGGGTAGCCGTACTGGCCCGCGACCGGCGGGACCGGCTGGCCCGGTCCGTTCGGTCCGACCGGCGGCGGCGGAACCTCGCCGGGGCCGGGGCCGAATCCGGGCACCGGCCCGGTCTGCGCCGGCGAACCGAATCCCGGCGGTGTCGAATCAGCGGGTGCGGGGCCGTCCCCGGCGCCCGGCATCGAGGCGACCGTGGGCTGGTTGTGCACAGCGGGCGGGCGGGGATCGCCGGCCGGCTTCTCCAGCGGCACCTTGCTGTCCGGCGGAGCCCACGGATCGCGCGGCGCGGCCCCACCCTCTGGCTGCTCTGTGTTGTCTGACATGGGCCTCCCCCATCGTGGTCCCGTCATGCTACGGCCCCGCCGCGCACCGATGGGCCCGGCCTACGATGATCCCCGTCCCCTGCCCGGCCAACCATGCCCGGCACCCGAACCGTTCCACGCCCCGGAGAGTCCGATGACCGATCTGCACCCCTTCATCGCGGGGCTGCCCAAGGCCGAGCTGCATGTCCACCACGTCGGGTCCGCCTCTCCGCGTATCGTCGCCGAGCTGGCCGCGCACCACCCCGACTCCAAGGTCCCCACCGACCCGGAGGCGCTCGCCGACTACTTCACCTTCACGGACTTCGGGCACTTCATCGAGGTGTACCTCTCCGTCGTGGACCTGATCCGCACCCCGGAGGACGTCCGCCTGCTGACCTTCGAGGTCGCCCGCGACATGGCGCGGCAGAACATCCGTTACGCGGAACTCACGGTGACCCCGTTCTCCTCGACCCGGCGCGGCATTCCGGAGCAGGCGTTCATGGAGGCGATAGAGGACGCCCGCAAGGCCGCCGAGGCCGAGCTGGGTGTCGTGCTGCGCTGGTGCTTCGACATTCCCGGCGAGGCCGGGCTCGAATCGGCCGAGGAGACCGCCCGGCTCGCCGTGGACCTGCGGCCCGAGGGGCTGGTCTCGTTCGGTCTCGGCGGTCCGGAGATCGGTGTGGAGCGCCCGCAGTTCAAGCCCTACTTCGACCGGGCGATCGCCGCGGGCCTGCACTCGGTGCCGCATGCCGGGGAGACCACCGGCCCGCAGACCGTCTGGGACGCCCTGATCCACCTGCGCGCCGAGCGCATCGGCCACGGCACCAGCTCCGTCCAGGACCCGAAGCTGCTGGCCCACCTCGCCGAGCACCGCATCCCGCTGGAGGTCTGCCCGACCTCGAACATCGCGACCCGTGCGGTGGCGGACATCGAGCAGCACCCGGTCAGGGAGATGGTGGACGCGGGCGTCCTGGTCACCATCAACAGCGACGACCCGCCGATGTTCGGCACCGACCTCAACAACGAGTACGCGGTGGCCGCCCGCCTCCTCGCTCTGGACGAGCGGGGTCTCGCGTCGCTGGCGAAGAACGCCGTCGAGGCGTCGTACCTCGACGCGGCCGGCAAGCGGAGGCTGGCCGCCGAGATCGACACGTACACGGCCAACTGGCTGGGGCGCGCGGGCCGGTGATCCCGGTGGCCACAATGGCCCCATGGTCACCTCAGTCACCGCCGTGGCCCACCGCGGCGATCCCTACCGTGTCCGCGAGAACACGGTGCCCTCGATCCGCTCAGCGCTCGGACGAGGGGCGGACGCGGTCGAGATCGATGTACGGCTCACCCGGGACGGCGTGCCGGTCCTGCTGCACGACGCCACACTGAAGCGGCTGTGGGGTCACGATGTGCGGCTCGACCGGCTGACCCACGCGGAGCTCACCGAGCTGACCCGGGGCGGCGTGCCCACCCTGCGCGAGGCGCTGCTCGCCGCCGGGGCGCATCGCGTCATGGTCGATCTGCCGGGCTCGACGGACGGCTCCGTGCCGAGGATCGTCGGTGTCGTGCGCGAGTGCGGTGCCGGTGAGCGGGCGTACTACTGCGCGGGGGCCGGGGCGATGCTCCGGGTCCGGGCCGCCGACCCGAGCGCCGAGATCGCCCTGACCTGGACGAGTCTCGCGCCGCCGCGCGCCGCGCTGCTCGACGCGGTGCGGCCGCGCTGGCTGAACTACCGGTTCGGCCTGGTGGACCCGGAACTGACCCGGCGGCTGCACCGGGACGGGCTGCTGGTCTCCGCCTGGACGGCCGACACCAGGCGGACCATGCGCCGCCTCGTCCGGCACGGCGTCGACTCGATCACCACCAACCGGGTCGACGTCCTGCACGATGTCCTCGCCAACTCCCCTGCGGAACACCCTCGTTGACGGTCCGGCAGCACGGGCCCGCCGGGCCGCTCCCGCCGGAGTCCGGCTCATGGCCGCGCCGATCCGCGCCTGTCGACCGGTCCGGCATCATGGCCGCACCAAACCACTCCCGTCGACCGGTCCGGCATCATGGCCGCACCAAACCACTCCCGTCGACCGGTCCGGCATCATGGCCGCACCCAACCACTCCCGTCGACCGGTCCGGCATCATGGGCCCGCCCCGTCGTCCGTGATGCGGGCCCGGCGCAGGAGGAGAGCGACATGACCGATCCCCGCACCACCCCCGTCCCCGACCGCATCCGTACCGACGTCGCCCACAACGCGCGGGTCTGGAACCACTGGCTGGGCGGCACGGACAACCACCCCGTGGACCGCGCGGTCGGCGACCGGGTCACGGCCATGTACCCGAACATCGGCGAAGTGGCGCGCGCCGACCGGGCGTTCCTGGATCGGGCGGTCCGCTATCTGGCCGGTGAGGCGGGGATCAGGCAGTTCCTGGACATCGGCACCGGCCTGCCGAGCGCCGGCAACACCCACGAGGTCGCCCGGCGCACCGCGCCCGACTGTCGCGTCGTGTATGTCGACAACGATCCGACGGTGCTGGCGCTCGCCCGGACGCTGCTCGCCGGATCGCCGCAGGGCGCGACCGAGTACGTCGACGCGGACGCCCGCGACCCGGAGCGGATCCTGCGGGCGGCGCAGCCGACGCTCGACCTGGGGCGGCCGGTCGCGGTCATGCTCCTGGGCATTCTGAACTTCGTGCTCGACACGGACGAGGCACGGCGCATCGTCCGCACACTGATGGACGCGCTGCCCTCGGGCAGCCATCTGGTGCTCACCCATCCCACGCTGGAGCTGGGCGGCGAGGGCAACGAGGCAGCGATGCGGTTCTGGAACGAGAACGCCACCCCGCCGATCACCGCCCGCACCCGCGCCGAGTTCGCCGCGTTCCTGACCGGGCTCGACCTCGTGGACCCGGGCGTCGTGTCGTGCGCGCACTGGCGCGGCGAGCCCGGTGCGGCACAGGTCGCGCAGTTCGGCGTGGTTGCGCGGAAGCCCTGAGGGCGCCGGTCCGATGCGCATACGGGACATCACCGCGAGAGTGCCGGGACTCGCCCCGGGGGCCGGCCGCCTCGGCATGGACCTGCTCATCGTTCTTCTGGTCCAGGCCGCCATGACCATGCCGTTCGTCGTGCCGCGCGCCCCGGAGCTGCCGGAGGCGACGTGGACGTCGTACGGGCTGACCACCCTGATGGTGCTGCCGCTGGTGGCCCGCCGCCGGGCGCCGGTGGCGGTCCTCATCGCGGTGCTGGCCGCCGGCGCCCTGTACACGTTCACCGTCGACGGGCCGGGTCAGCCGCTCCCGTACACCGGTCTCGTGGCGTTCTACACGGTGGCCGAGCTCTCCTCGCCGCCGAAGCGGATCGGGATCGCGGCGCTCACGGTGGCGGCGGTGCTGTTCTCGGTCGGACTCGACGGCGAGGACATGCGGGAGCTGCTCTTCTCCCTGTTCGTGTTCGCGGCGGCCTACGCCTTCGGCCGGTTCACGGTGACGCGCAGGGCCTATCTGCGCGCGGTGGAGGACCGGGCCCGTCAGCTGGAACTGACGCACCGGATCGAGGCCGAACAGGCGGCGGCCCGCGAACGGGCCCGGATCGCCCGGGAGATGCACGACATCCTGTCCCATGCGGTGAGCCTGATGATCGTGCAGGCGGAGGCGGGACCGGTGGCGGTCCGCACGGCGCCGGAGCGTGCCGAGGCGGCCTTCGACGCGATCTCGGAGGCGGGCCGGGACGCGATGGCGCAGCTGCGCCGGATGCTCGGCGTACTGCGCGAGAACGAGGGCGCGCCGGACGCGCCGCGGGAGCCGCAGCCCTCGCTGGCCGGACTGCCGGGGCTCGTGGAGCGGGTGCGCGGCAGCGGTCCGGCAGTCTCGTACGAGGTCACGGGCAGCCCCGGCTCACTGGACCTGGCGGTCGAGGCGACCGTCTACCGGATCGTGCAGGAGGCGCTGACGAACGTGGTCAGGCACGCGGACGCGAGCACGGTCGGCGTCCGGCTGGAGCACGGAAGCGACGCGCTGACGCTCACCGTCACCGACGACGGACGGGGCCCCGGGGGAGGCGCGGGGCTGGGGCTGATCGGCATCCGGGAGCGGGCCGCCGCGCACGGCGGCACGGCCGGTACCGGCCCCGGTCCGGACGGGCGGGGGTTCCGGGTCCGGGTGACGATCCCGCGGGCCCGGCCGGCGACAGAGGCAGGGGCAGAAGCAGGGACAGGGACAGGGGCAGAGGCGGAGACAGGGGTGGAGACGAAGATGGAGAAGAAACAGGGGACAGAGGTGGGAAGTTGACGATCCGTGTGGTGGTGGCCGACGACCAGGAGCTGGTACGCAGCGGCTTCGCGATGATCCTGGACGCGCAGCCGGACATCGAGGTGGTGGCCGAGGCGGGCGACGGCCGGGCGGCGGTCGAAGCGGTACGGCGGCTGGCGCCCGACGTGGCGCTGCTCGACATCCGGATGCCCGGCACGGACGGCATCGAGGCCTGCCGCACCATCAGCGCCGGGACCGGCTGCCGGACGGTCATGCTGACCACCTTCGACTCCGACGAGTACGTCTACGAGGCCCTGCACGCGGGCGCGAGCGGTTTCCTGCTCAAGGACGTCCGCCGCGACGACCTGGTGCACGCGGTACGGGTGGTGGCGGCCGGGGACTCGTTGCTGGCTCCTTCGGTGGCGCGCCGGCTGATCGCCGAGTACACCTCGCGCCCGCCGGCCGCGGCCGTGGCACCGTCGGCGCGCCTGGACGTACTGACCGCCCGGGAGCGCGAGACGCTGCTGCACCTGGCCCGTGGGCTGTCGAACGCGGAGATCGCGGCGGCGCTGGTCGTCAGCGAGCACACGGTGAAGACCCATGTCGGCAATGTGCTGTCCAAGCTGGGGCTGCGTGACCGGATCCAGGCGGTGATCTGCGCATACGAGTGCGGTGTCGTGACTCCCTCTCCGGAATCGTGACCCCCTCTCCGGCTCCGGTCGTGACGCTGTCTCCAGCCGTGTCTCCCTCTCCGGGGGGAGGTCCGGCATCCGGCTCCCCCGCGCAGGGGAGCCCGCCTCCCCCGGGCAAACCCCCGGGCGGGGGATCCGCCCGGGGGTGCTGATCAACAGGATGGAGTCCGTGAGCAGTTGAGGATTCCACGCCCAGGAGGCACCCGTCATGAACGTCCGCATGTCCAGCACCGCCCTCGCAGCCGCGCTCGTCCTCGGCATCGCCGCGGGCCCCGCCTCACCGGCCCTGGCAGCCGGTACCGGCGCCTCGGCGGCCGCAGGGCACTGGGCGCAGAGGGCTCCCGTCACAAATGCTCCGGACGCCGAGGCGCTGCGGTCCGCCATCGCCGGCCTCCCGAAGGACGATGCCACGGCCGCGCTGGTGCGGGTCTCGGGCTCCGGGGGCAACTGGCGGGGCAGCTCCGGCGTCCACGACCTGGCCTCCGGGCAGCCGGCGGACCCGGACGGCCGCTTCCGGGCCGGTTCGGTGACCAAGGTCTTCACGGCGGCCGTCGTGCTTCAGCTGGCCGAGGAGGGCAGGCTCGGTCTGGACCGCCCGGTCCGGCGCTATCTGCCGGATCTGATCCCGGCGGCGTACAAGGACGTCACAGTGCGCCAGCTGCTGAACCACACGAGCGGCATCCCGTCCGTCGGCTCCGGCGGCGACCTGGACGACTGGTACGCGCACCGCTTCGACCTGCACGACCCGGAGCGGACCGTGCGCGAAGCCACCTCCCTGGAGCCGGACTTCGTGCCCGGCACCCAGCAGCACTACGCCAACATCGGCTACACCGTGGCGGGCCTGCTGATCGAGCGGGTCACGGGCGACACCTACGCCTCGCAGGTCTCCCGCCGCGTCCTGGAGCCCCTGCACCTGAAGGACACGTACTTCCCCGGCACCGACCCGGCGATCCGCGGACCGCACAACCACGGCTACCAGCTCTTCGGCACGGGCGAGCTGCGCGATGTGACGGTGTGGGGGGCGACGGACGCCTGGGCGGCAGGCGACCTGATCTCGACCACCGCTGACCTGGAGCGTTTCACCCGGGCGCTGTTCGGCGGGCGGGTGGTGCGCGGTCCGCTGCTCCAGGAGATGTTCACGCTGCCCGACGCCTCGGTGCGTGAGTACGGCACGGGCAAGCCCGCCGCGTACAGCGCGGGTCTCTCGGTGATGCGGCTGGGCGGACGCGAGGTCTGGGGCAAGACAGGTGGCCGCTGGGGCTACAACACCGTCGTCGCGGCCACCCGTGATCTCTCCCGGACCCTCGTCTACAGCGTCAACTCGACGGACGCGAAGGGGGACGGCATGAACCCCACGGCGATGAACATAGTCGTGGCCGCCTTCGGCGCCCCGTCGGCCGGGTGACTCAGAGAGCCTGAGCGGTCGCCGCGGCGGGCTCCGGCCGCGGTGCCCCCTCCAGGGCCTCCAGCCGCTTGATCATGCGGCGCACCACGAGCAGCGGGATCACCCCGAAGACGCCGAACGACATGTCGATGACCGACCACCAGAAGGGGATACCTCGGATGGGTCCGCAGATCAGCGCGAGCGGGATGATCCCGGCGCAGGCGATCATGCCGAACTCTATGACCCAGATGTTGCGGACCGGGTCGCGGTAGGGGCCGTAGAAGGCGACCGCGATGACCAGGTGCGCGAAGGCCAGCCAGTCGGTGCCGTACAGCACGAAGGGGTACTTCGCGTCGGCCTCGTCGAGGCCGGCGCGGACCTTGGTGATCCACTCCATCAGTGCCGGGAAGTGCTCCGGAACGGGAGAGGCCGAGGACCTCAGCAGGTCCTCGGCCCAGTGGAGTTCATGGACGAGCGGAAAGGCTGTCAGCCCGCTCAGCACCAGACAGACGATAAAGACGGCCAACCACACGCGTATGCGCCTCAGCAGGGCTCTTCGCTCGCTCATGTCCGCAGCGTACGCCCGCGTTTACCGGCCTCTTTCGCCACCCCTGGTACGGCTCACAGCCCGACTATGGCGTTCCACTTCTTCGCGAACTCGGTACGTTCCTCGGACGTGACGTCGCGGGCGGTCGCGAGCCGCTTGCGCATCGCGTCGTCGGGGAAGATCAGCGGGTCCTCGGCGAGCTCGGCGGTCTCCTTGTCCTTGGCGGAGGCCAGCACCTCGCGGGCGGCCGGGACGGGGCAGACGTAGTTGACCCAGGCCGCCAGCTCGGCGGCGACCTCCGGCTCGTAGTAGTAGTCGACGAGCCGCTCCGCGTTGCGCTTGTGGCGCGCGAGGTTGGGGATCATGAGCGATTCCGACCAGAGCTCGCCCCCCTCCTCGGGGACCACGAACTCGATCTCCGGGTTGTCGGCCTGGAGCTGGATGACGTCGCCGGAGTAGGCCTGGCAGGCGAGCACATCGCCGGTCGACAGGTCCTTGATGTAGTCGTTGCCGGTGAAGCGGCGGATGTGCCGCTTCTTCACCAGCTTCTCGACCTGTTCGCACACCTGGTAGAAGTCGTCCCGCTGCCAGTGGGTGACGTCGACTCCGTTGCCCAGCATCAGCAGGCCGAAGGACTCGTCGAACCCGGACAACAGCGTCACCTTGCCGCGCAGGTCGTCCGCCCACAGATCACTCAGGTGCTTGATCTCGCGGCCGAGCTTCTTGCGGTTGTACGCGATGCCGGTGATCCCGGACTGCCAGGGGACGCTGTGCATCCGGCCCTTGTCGAAGGCGGGCGAACGCAGCTGCGGGTCCAGATACTTGGCGACGTTCGGCTGCTTCGCCCGGTCCATCTCCTGCACCCAGCCCAGCCGTACGAACCGGGCGGACATCCAGTCGCTGACGACGATCAGGTCCCGGCCGGTCTCCTGGTGATTCATCAGCGCCGGGCTGATCTTCCCGAAGAACTCGTCGTTGTCGTTGATCTCCTCGGTGTACGTGACGGAGATCCCGGTCCGCCTGCCGAACGCGTCGAGGGTGGGCCGCTTCGACTGGTCCTCGTCGTCGGTGTCGATGTAGAGGGGCCAGTTCGCGAACTGCAGGCTGTGGTCGCTCGCCGAGGTGTCGCGTCCGGCGCGGTCACCGGGTTCCACATAGGCGGCGGGCACTCCGCAGCCGGCCAGCGTGACACCGGCGGCCGTGGCTCCGAAGGCGCGCAGCAGGGACCGGCGGGACATGGGGTTCTTCGGGGTTGCTCGCACCTGCGCAGGATGCCGGTCGGCCGGCGGCGCGGGCAATGGACCAACCGTCCAGCGCCACCCGCTCCGTCCGCACACCCTGTCGATGCGGGCGCGACGGTACGGCCCCGAGGGAACGGGAACGGCCCCGGGCGGGTGCCCGGGGCCGTTACCTGCCTGCTGACGGGATATCAGTCGTCGAGCGAGGTCATGACGTGCTTGATGCGGGTGTAGTCCTCGAAGCCGTACGCGGAGAGGTCCTTGCCGTAGCCGGACTTCTTGAAGCCGCCGTGCGGCATCTCGGCGACGAGCGGGATGTGGGTGTTGATCCACACGCAGCCGAAGTCGAGGTTCTTGGACATCCGCATGGCGCGGGCGTGGTCCTTGGTCCACACCGAGGAGGCGAGGGCGTACTCGACGCCATTGGCGTACTCCACGGCCTGGGCCTCGTCGGTGAACTTCTGGACGGTGATGACCGGGCCGAAAACCTCGTTCTGGATGATCTCGTCGTCCTGCTTGAGGCCGGAGACGACGGTCGGGGCGTAGAAGTAGCCCTTGTCGCCGACCCGGTGGCCGCCCGCCTCGACCTTGGCGTGGGCGGGGAGCCGCTCGATGAAGCCACTGACCTGCTTCAGCTGGTTGGCGTTGTTGAGCGGGCCGTAGAGCACGTCCTCGTCGTCCGGCTGCCCCGTCTTGGTGTCGGCGGCGGCCTTGGCGAGCGCGGTGACGAACTCGTCGTGGATGGACTCGTGGACCAGGACGCGGGTCGCGGCCGTGCAGTCCTGACCGGCGTTGAAGTAACCCGCGACGGAGATGCCCTCGACGGCCTTGGCGATGTCGGTGTCCTCGAACACGACGACCGGGGCCTTGCCGCCGAGCTCCAGGTGGACCCGCTTGACGTCCTTGGAGGCGGACTCGGCGACCTGCATGCCGGCCCGTACCGAGCCGGTGATGGAGGCCATCGCCGGGGTCTGGTGCTCGACCATCGCGCGGCCGGTGTCCCGGTCGCCGCAGATGACGTTGAAGACGCCCTTGGGCAGGATCTGGCCGATGATCTCGGCGATCAGCACGGTCGACGCCGGGGTGGTGTCGGACGGCTTGATGACGACGGTGTTGCCCGCGGCGAGCGCCGGGGCGAACTTCCAGACGGCCATCATCATCGGGTAGTTCCACGGCGCGACCTGCGCGCAGACGCCGACCGGCTCACGCCGGATGATGGAGGTCAGACCCTCCATGTACTCGCCGGCCGAGCGGCCTTCGAGCAGCCGGGCCGCACCCGCGAAGAAGCGGATCTGGTCCACCATCGGCGGGACCTCTTCGGTACGGGTCAGTTCGAGCGGCTTGCCCGTGTTCTCCGACTCGGCGGCGATGAGGTCCTCGGCGCGCTCCTCGAAGGCGTCCGCGATCTTCAGCAGGGCCTTCTGGCGCTCGGCGGGCGTGGCGTCGCGCCAGGCGGGGAAAGCGGCCGCGGCGGCGTCCATCGCGGCATCGACATCGGCCTGCCCGGAGAGCGGCGAGGTCGCGTAGACCTCTTCCGTCACCGGGTTGATCACATCGATGGTCCGCCCGTCAGCGGCGTCCCGGAATTCTCCGTTGATGTAGTTGCGCAGACGGCGCACCTCGGTGGTCACAACCACCCCTCCTGTCGACACGTCCAATGGGTGAGATGCCCAGGGTAGTCGCTCGGGTGTCGCTTTCGACATGCCCAACCGCCGCGAACTTCGGATTCAGTTAGATCTGGACCCTCAAACAACGAATTTCATCGATCTGGGCTTGCCAGACCGACGAGTCCCGGTGCACAGTGGATGCGTGGCCAGTCGCAGCGCAGACTCCAGGACCGGGAACGGATCGTCACCAGCGGTCGATGCCGTCTCCCTCGCAATCATCGAGCAGCTCCAGGAGGACGGACGCCGTCCGTACGCCGCGATCGGCAAGGCCGTCGGCCTCTCCGAGGCGGCCGTGCGACAGCGGGTCCAGAAGCTGCTCGATCAGGGCGTGATGCAGATCGTCGCCGTCACCGATCCCCTCACCGTGGGGTTCCGGCGGCAGGCGATGGTCGGCATCAATGTCGAGGGAGACCTCGATCCCGTCGCCGAAGCGCTGTCGGCCATGGCCGAGTGCGAGTACGTGGTGATGACCGCGGGCTCCTTCGACCTGATGGTGGAGATCGTCTGCGAGGACGACGACCACCTGCTGGAAACGATCAACAAACGCATCCGGGCCCTCCCCGGTGTGCGCTCCACCGAGAGCTTCGTGTACCTGAAGCTCAAGAAGCAGACCTATATGTGGGGAACCCGATAGCCGTGAGCAAGGACCTCAGCCAAACCGCGTACGACCACCTGTGGATGCATTTCACCCGCATGTCGGACTACGAGAACGCGCCCGTTCCCACCATCGTGCGTGGCGAGGGCACCTACATCTTCGACGACCAGGGCAAGCGTTACCTGGACGGCCTGTCCGGCCTGTTCGTGGTCAACGCCGGTCACGGCCGTCACGAGCTCGCCGAGGCCGCGTACAAGCAGGCCCAGGAGCTGGCCTTCTTCCCGGTGTGGTCCTACGCCCACCCGAAGGCAGTCGAGCTGGCCGAGCGCCTCGCCGACTACGCCCCGGGCGATCTCAACAAGGTCTTCTTCACCACCGGTGGCGGCGAGGCCGTCGAGACCGCCTGGAAGCTGGCCAAGCAGTACTTCAAGCTCCAGGGCAAGCCGACCAAGTACAAGGTCATCTCGCGTGCGGTCGCCTACCACGGCACCCCGCAGGGCGCCCTGTCCATCACCGGCCTGCCGGCCCTGAAGGCCCCCTTCGAGCCGCTGGTCCCCGGCGCGCACAAGGTGCCGAACACCAACATCTACCGCGCCCCGATCCACGGCGACGACCCCGAGGCCTTCGGCCGCTGGGCCGCCGACCAGATCGAGCAGGAGATCCTCTTCGAGGGCCCGGACACCGTCGCCGCGGTCTTCCTGGAGCCGGTGCAGAACGCCGGTGGCTGCTTCCCGCCGCCGCCCGGATACTTCCAGCGCGTCCGCGAGATCTGCGACAAGTACGACGTGCTGCTCGTCTCCGACGAGGTCATCTGCGCCTTCGGCCGTCTCGGCACGATGTTCGCCTGCGACAAGTTCGGCTACGTGCCGGACATGATCACCTGCGCCAAGGGCATGACCTCGGGCTACTCCCCGATCGGTGCCTGCATCGTCTCGGACCGCGTCGCCGCGCCGTTCTACGAGGGTGACAACACCTTCCTGCACGGCTACACCTTCGGTGGCCACCCGGTCTCCGCGGCGGTCGGCCTCGCCAACCTCGACATCTTCGAGCGTGAGGGCCTCAACCAGCACGTCCTGGACAACGAGAACGCCTTCTTCACGACGCTGCAGAAGCTGCTCGACCTGCCGATCGTCGGCGACGTCCGCGGCAACGGCTTCTTCTACGGCATCGAGCTGGTGAAGGACAAGGCCACCAAGGAGACCTTCACCGACGAGGAGACCGAGCGCGTCCTGTACGGCTTCCTCTCCAAGGCGCTGTACGACAACGGCCTGTACTGCCGGGCCGACGACCGCGGCGACCCGGTCGTCCAGCTCGCTCCGCCGCTGGTCTCCGACCAGTCGACGTTCGACGAGATCGAGGGCATCCTGCGCACCGTCCTCACGGAGGCATGGACCAAGCTCTGACCGGCACGACGACCGGCGGCCCGACCACGGATCGGCCGCCGGTCGGACCGCCCCGTCGCTTGACCATCGCTTGACCACTGTTTGACCGGCTTCCAGCCGTCATCCTCACACGGTCCACACGGCCCGGATGCGCCCATTCGAGTGGGAAGGGGCGCACCCGGGCCGTGTGCTGTGCGCTCACCGCGGTTCGAATCCTTACGGTGCCGAGTGACCGATCGGCCCCGATTTCGTTCCCCCGTACGGGGGACGGGAATTACGATCTGAACCGAGGTGTACGCCATGGTGGCCCCGCCGGACAACGACGTGATCTGGGCGCGCTCCCTGCAACATTCCCACAACGGCTCACCCGCGCTCGGCGGCGTATCCCTGGGCGTCCGTGACGGCGAGATCCTCGCCGTGACCGGCCCCCGGGGCTGCGGCAAGACGACCCTGCTGCACTGCCTGTCCGGTCAGCTGGTGCCCGAGCAGGGCGAGGTGTGGTTCAACAGCGTCCCCATCCACACCATGGGCCCCCGGCTGCGCGAGCGGCTGCGCCGGGACCGGTTCGGCTGGATCGCCCCCGAGCCTCAGCTGGTGCCCGAGCTGAACACCTGGGAGAACACCGCTCTCCCGCTGCTGCTGCGCGGCACCTCGCACCGGGAGGCGAAGAAGGCCGCCCTGGAGTGGCTGGAGCGGCTCGACATCGGCGCCTGCGCCAGGCAGCGGCCGCACACCCTGCTCCAGGGACAGCGCCAGCGGATCGCCGTGGCCCGCGCCCTGGCGGCCGCCCCCACGGTGATCTTCGCCGACGAACCGACCGCGACCCTGCACCGCAGCGACCGGACGCATGTGCTGCGCACCCTCACCAGCGCGGCCCGTTCGCACGGCATCACGATCGTGCTCGCCACCCATGACGCGGAGATCGCCGCCCTCGCCGACCGTACGGTCCCGCTGCTGGACGGCCGTCGCGTCGCCACCGTCGCCCTGCCCGCCGGGTCCGATACGGAAGGCCGCGCGGCGTGCTCGCTCTCCGTCTAGCCCGGGGTTCCCATCCGCTGGTCCTGCTGAGGCGGCTACTGGTCGCCGCCGCCTCGGCCGGTGTCGGCTTCCTGCTGCTGTGCGCCCTGGGCTACGCCTCGGCGCACCCGGCGCACTCCACCGGCGCCGTGCTGCACCTGCTGTGGTGCTTCGTGCCGCTCGCCGCCACCGTGCAGTTCGCGGTCGCGGTGGCACGTACCGACCCCAGCACCCGGCCGCGCTCCGGGCTGTCCGCCGTGGGCCTCGGGCCGGTCCGGCTCGCGGTGCTCGCCGCGGTCTCCACCGCCGTCTCCTGCACCCTCGGGTCGATGGTGGCGCTGCTGTTCTACCTGCATCTGCGCGGTGATCTGTCCGGGCTGCCGTTCGACGGCGCCGCGGCCGGACTGCTCGACGCCGAGACCCCGCTGCCGCCGGCTGCCGCGCTGGTGCTGCTGGCCCTGGTCCCGGTGGCCGCGGCGACGGCGAGCGCGCTCGCGCTGCGCGCCGAGCCGGTGGCCACGGCGGCCCCGGACGACTCGGAGATCCTGACGGAGCCGGAGGCCCCCGGTCCGGCGGCGCCTCCCACGGGGCTGCCGTGGGGCGTGGCGCTCACCGCGACGGGCCTCGCCGTCGAGGCGTACATGAGCCGGGGCGACGTCCGCAGCCTGCTCCCGCTGCCCGGCAGGCTCGACGCCACCCCGACCGGGGTGCTGGTGGGGTGGACGCTGGCGGCGGCCGGTCTGGCCATGGCGGGCCCGGGGCTGGCGTATCTGTGCGGGCGGCTGCTGCAGGCGGCGCGACCCGGTGCCGTCCGGCTGCTGGCCGGCCGGGTGCTGATGGACGAGTCGCGCCGGATCGGCCGGCCGCTCGGTGTGGTCTGCGCGGTGCTCGCCGCGGCGGTCGCCGCCTACGCGCTCTACGGGACGAAGACCCACCCCCTCGGCCCGCTGACGGTCCTGGGCGCGGTGCTCGTGCTCGGCTGCACGACGGCGACGCTGATGACCTCGGCACTGGAGGCGCGGCAGGCGCGCGCACACACGGCGCGGGCGCTGCTGCGGCTCGGCGCCCCGGTATCGGCGCTGCGGGCCGCGACGGCCCTGCGCGCCACCGTCCTGCTGATCGTCTTCGCCCCGCTGACCTGGCTGATCGCCGAGCTGGCCGCACTGCCGCTGACGGCCTGAGCACGCGCGCCGCGGACCACGCCCCGCACCCGGCCGCTACGTAGCATGACAACGTGGACAATCCGGACGATGTCACTCCCCCGCCCGGCCCCGAGATCGAGTCGCTCGCCGAATTCGACGAGGCGGTCGCCTCGGGGTCGCTGGCCGGGCACCGGGTGCAGTCGGTCGACCTGACGGACCGCGGCGCCGCCCTGCTGGCCGCCGACACGGCGGGCGCCGTCTTCCTCGGCTGCAGGATGGAGCCCGGGGTGACGGCGAAGGTACGGGCCGACGGCGCGTTCGTCTTCCCGCCGGTGCCCGGACTCCCCTTCGATCCGTACCGCGGCCTGCTCTACACCCCCGACGCGCTCTACGAGGGGCTGTCGGACGGCGGTTACGCGGCCACGCCCGACGCCCGCGCGTACCGCTGGTTCCAGCAGACCCGGGCGAACGGCGACACCCTCGCGTCGATGCTGCGGGCACTGCACGACGACGCGGTCTCCGACGCGCTGGACGAGTTCCTCACCGGCGCCCGCGTGGTCGGGGTGATGGGCGGCCACGCGACGGCCCGCGGCAGCGCCCCGTACGCGGCCGCCGCCCGGCTGGGCCGGGCCCTGGCCCGAGGCGGTCTGACAGTGGCCACCGGCGGCGGGCCCGGCGCGATGGAGGCCGCGAACCTCGGGGCGTACACGGCGCCGCACCCCGAACCCGTACTGGACGAGGCCTGCGCGCTGCTGGCCACGGCCCCCTCGTTCACCCCGTCGGTCACCGACTGGGCGCTGGCCGCCTTCGACGTACGGCGGCGCTGGCCGGGCGGCGGCGGTTCCGTCTCGATCCCGACCTGGTTCTACGGGCACGAGCCGCCGAACCCGTTCGCGGACCGCATCGCCAAGTACTTCGCCAACGCGCTGCGCGAGGACGGACTGCTCACCCGCTCCACGGCGGGCGTGATCTTCCTGCCCGGCGCGGCCGGCACCGTACAGGAGATCTTCGACAACGCGACGCCGAACTACTACGGCTCGCTCGGCGGGCCGACCCCGATGGTGCTGGTGGGCCGCGCCCACTGGACGCGCGCCCTGCCCGCGTGGCCGCTGCTGCGCGCGCTGGCCGCCGGCCGGGCGATGGAGTACCGGATCGCGCTCGTGGACACGGTGGACGAGGCCCCCGAGGCACTCGCCCGGTTGTACGCGTAGGTCCTGTCCGGGCTCAGAAGGAAGCGAGCCGGGTCACGAGCGCGTCGAAGAAGGCCTCCCAGCCGTCCTCGGCCGCCGCGTACTGCTCGGCCGTGAGGTTGCCGCCGCGCTGTCGGAAGACCATCTCGGTGGTCCCGTGGCCGCGGTCGGTGAAGGTGGCGGTGACGGTCTCGCCCTCGACGTCGGCGGGCGCGGAGGCGTCCTTCAGGGTGAAGACCAGCCGCTCCGGGGCCACCACCTCCCGGTAGACGCCGTGGAACGGCATCTCGGTGCCCGGCACCACCATGACCAGGCTCCAGGCGCCGCCCGGCCTGACGTCCATCGACACCCGGTCGAGCGGCACCTCGGCGTCGCCGCCGTACCAGGCCGCGAAGTGCTCCGGCGTCGTCCAGGCCGTGAAGACCTTCTCCGGCGGGGCGTCGAGGATGCGGGTGATGTCGATGCCCTCGCGTGCTGACTCGGTCATGTCCCTGTCCTTCCGGATCTGCCGCACGGTCCCGGGGCCGCCCGCGAGGGCGTTCCACCGGGTCCCCGGGGCGGCCGGCGCCGCATTCCGGCGCATCCGGGCAATCCTCCGGCCGATGGGCGGCTCCCGCGACCGGTGCGCGCCGTCCCCGGGCAGCCCTTGGCCGGACGGTCAGAGCCGGGCGGGCAGGACCACGGTCTCCGCCGCGTCGAAGCCCGCCCCGACCGTCGCACCCTCCTCGGGGGCGTCCCGCAGCGCGCACTCCGCCTCCAGCTCCGGACCGCTCTCGGGCTTCAGCCGCACCGCGACATGATTGCCCCGGAACGTGCGCGTCCCGACCACACAGCGCAGCCCCTCGTCCGGGGCGCCGATCTTGACCCCGGCCGGACGCACCAGCAGATCGCACGCCCCCTGCGGCGAGCCCTTCGGCACCGGCACCCTGCCCCACACCGTGTCGGCGACGGCACCGGTCACCGTCGCTCCGACCACGTTGTCGAAGCCGAGGAACCGGGCGACGAAGGCGGAGGCGGGCCGCTGCCATACCTCCAGCGGGGTTCCCGCCTGGGCGATCCGCCCGTCACGCATCACCACCACCCGGTCCGCCAGGGCGAACGCCTCGCCCTGGTCGTGGGTGACGGCGAGCACCGTGGTGCCCAAGCGGCCGAAGAGCGTGCGCAGCTCGACGACGAGCCGTTCCCGCAGACCGCGGTCGAGCTGGCCGAGCGGCTCGTCCAGCATCAGCAGCTTGGGGCTCGGGGCGAGGGCCCGGGCCAGGGCCACGCGCTGCTGCTCACCGCCGGACAGGGCGGCGACGGCGCGCCGCTGGGCACCGGGCAGGCCCACCAGGTCGAGGAGTTCGCCGACCCTGTGCTCCTGGTCGCGGCGCGAGACCCCGCGCATCCGCAGCCCGAAGGCGACGTTGGCGCCGACGTCCCGGTGCGGGAAGAGCTGGTGGTCCTGGAACATCAGGCCGAGCCCGCGCCGGTGCACCGGCACCCCGGCCTGGTCCGCACCGTCCAGCAGCACCCGGCCGCCGTCCGGCGGGTGCAGTCCGGCGACCACCCGCAGCAGGGTGGACTTGCCGCTTCCGCTCGGCCCGAGCACACAGACGATCTCGTGCTCGGCGACCTCCAGGTCCACCGCGTCGAGCGCCGCCCGCTCGCCGAAGCGAACCGTGGCCGATTCCAGTGTCAGCATTCCTAGAACTCCCCGGACCGGTCCGTGCGGATACGTTCGAGCAGCAGCAGCGAGACGGCGCAGACCACCATCAGGATGGTGCTCAGCGCCATCGCCTGGCCGTAGTTGAGCTCCCCGGCCCGCCCCAGCAGCCGGGCCACGGCGACCGGCAGCGTCGGGCGGTCGGGCCGGGCGATGAACACCGTCGCACCGAACTCACCGAGCGAGACGGCGAACGCGAAACCGGCCGCGACCAGCAACGCCCGCCGCACCAGCGGCAGATCGACCTCCCGCCAGGCCCGCAGCGGCGACGCCCCGAGCACCGCGGCCGCCTCCCTCAGCCGCCCGTCCACCGCGCGCAGCACGGGGAGCATGGTCCGTACGACGAAGGGCACACCGACCAGCGCCTGCGCGAGCGGCACCAGGATCCAGGAGGTCCGCAGATCCAGCGGCGGTTTGTCCAGGGTGATCAGGAAGCCGAAGCCGACGGTGACCGCGGACACTCCGAGCGGCAGCATCAGCAGCGCATCGAGACCGCGCACCAGCCGGCCGGCCCGCCGGGTCAGCGCCGCGGCGGCCAGCCCGCCGATGACCAGCGCGATGACCGTCGCGACCAGCGCGTACTGCAGGGAGTTCCAGATCGCTTCGAGCGGCGCGACCAGGAACGTACCGCCGCCCGCGTCCACGGAGGACAGGGCACGGTAGAAGTCGAAGCCATGCCCGCCGGTGGTGTCCAAGGAGCGCTCGACCAGCACTCCGAGCGGCAGCAGGATCAGCAGCAGCACGGTCAGCAGCACCCCGCCGAGCAGCGCCCACTGCCCGGCGCCGCGCGGCCTGCGGGCGGTCTGCGCGGGGTCGACCAGCTTCAGCGCGGTCTCCCGGCGCCGTACGGTCCAGGCGTGCACGGCGAGGATCGCGCCGACCGCGGCGAACTGCACCAGCGTCAGCACGGCGGCCGTCGGCAGGGCGAGCAACTGCGCGGTCTGCCGGTAGATCTCCACTTCGAGGGTGGCGTAACCGGGGCCGCCGAGGATCTGCACGACCCCGAAGGAGGTGAAGGTGAAGAGGAAGACCATCAGCGCGGCGGCGGCCACGGCGGGCGCCAGGGCCGGCAGGGTGACCCGTCGCCAGGCGGCGAACCGTCCCGCGCCGAGCACCCTGGCGGCCTCCTCCTGCCGGGGGTCGAGCTGGGACCACAGCCCGCCCACCGTCCTTACGACCACCGCGTAGTTGAAGAAGACATGGGCGAGCAGAATCGCCCAGACGGTGGTGTCGAGCCGTACGCCCCAGAGTTGGTCGAGGAATCCGCCGCGTCCCAGCAGCGCCAGGAAGGCCGTCCCGACGACCACGGTCGGCAGGACGAACGGCACCGTGACGACCGCCCGCAGCAGTTGTTTGCCGGGGAAGTCGAAGCGGGCGAAGACATAGGCGCCGGGCAGCGCGATCAGCAGGGTCAGCGCCGTCGAGGCGAGCGCCTGCCAGGTGGTGAACCAGAGGACGTCGCGGATCTCCGGCCGGGTCAGCACCTCGCCGATCCGGCCGAACTGCCAGACGCCGTCCACCTTCAGGCCCCGGCCGACGATCGCCGCGACCGGGTAGGCGAAGAACAGCGCGAAGAACGCGACGGGCACGGCCATCAGGCCGAGCCGCACCGCGCTCCCGCGCCGGGCCTTCGCGCGAGCGGCAGCCGCGTGCGCGGGCTGCGGGCGGGGAGTCTTCCCGCCCGCGTCCGTTCCGCGTACGGGACTCTTCGTTACTTCACTACGAGCGAGGACCACGACTGGACCCACTGCTCACGGTTCTTGGCGATCCGGTCCGGGGCCACGGTCGTCGGGCTGTCCACCGTCGCACCGAACTTGGTGAAGAGCTCCGGCAGCGTCGCGTCCTTGACGACCGGGTTGACGAACATGTTGAGCGGCATGTCCTCCTGGAACTTCTTGCTGATCAGGAAGTCCAGCAGGGCCTTGCCGCCCTCCTCGTTCTTCGCCCCGTTCAGCAGGCCGGCGAACTCGATCTGGCGGAAGCAGGTCCCGGTGGCGACACCGGTCGGGGCCTCGGCCGGCTGCGGCTTCGCGTACAGCACCTCGACGGGCGGGCTGGAGGCGTACGAGACGACGAGCGGCCGGTCCGCCTTGGCCTTCTTTCCGCCCGCGGAGCCGGAGAACTCCTCGTTGTACGCCTGCTCCCAGCCGTCGACGACCTTGACGCCGTTGCGCTCCAGCTTCTTCCAGTAGTCCTGGTAGCCCTTCTCGCCGTAGGTGGCGACGGTGCCGAGGAGGAAGCCGAGACCGGGCGAGGAGGTCCCGGCGTTCTCGGTGACGAGCAGGTCCTTGTACGCGGGCTTCGCCAGGTCGTCGAAGGACCGCGGCGGCGCGAGCTTCTTGTCGGCGAAGTACTTCTTGTCGTAGTTGACGCAGATGTCACCAGTATCGATCGGAGTGACCCGGTGCTGGCCGGCGTCGAGCCGGGTGTCCGCCGCGACCCGGTCGATGCCCTTCGCCTCGTACGGCGTGAAGAGCCCGCTGTCGAGGGCGCGGGAGAGCAGCGTGTTGTCGACGCCGAAGAACACGTCGCCGCGCGGGGAGCCCTTGGTCAGGATCTCCTGGTTGAGCGCGACCCCCGCGTCGCCGCTCTTCAGCACCTTGACGGTGTATCCGGTCTCCTCGGTGAACTGCTTCAGCACGTCCTTGGAGGCGTTGAAGGAGTCGTGGCTGACGAGGGTCACGGTCTTGGAGCTCGAGCCCTTCGTGCCGCCGGAACCGGAGGACGTGTCGTCGGAGCTACCGCACCCGGCGAGTGCGGTGACGCCGAGCGCGGCGGCGACGGCCGAAGCCGCGAGCTGCCTGGTCCTGCGCGTGGTGATCATTTGTGTATTCCTCCTGGGTTTTGGCCAGGAAGAGACGCGGCCCTGCCCGCAGGAAGCGGGCAGGGCGCAACAGCATGAGTTGATGACCGAACTTCCTACCCGGAATGACCCGGGCGAGGTTCAGAGGGTCTGCGGCCGACCTGTCCTCGGTGCCGCACTCTCAGCGCTGTGGCGCTCCCCTGTCGGAATATGAAGTTGATTTCGGGCCCAGATTACACGGGCCTTATCGGCCTCAGCGCTCGGCCGCCGCCAGCTGACCGCAGGCCCCGTCGATCTCCTGGCCGCGGGTGTCCCGCACGGTGACCGGCACCCCGTGGGCGGCGATCGCCTCGACGAACGCCTTCTCGTCCTCGGGCCGCGAGGCGGTCCACTTGGAACCGGGCGTGGGGTTCAGCGGGATCAGATTGACGTGGACCCGCTTGCCCTTGAGGAGCCGGCCCAGCCGGTCACCGCGCCATGCCTGGTCGTTGATGTCGCGGATCAGCGCGTACTCGATGGAGATGCGGCGGCCGGACTTCTCCGCGTACTCCCACGCGGCGTCCAGCACCTCGCCGACCTTCCAGCGCGTGTTCACGGGAACGAGGGTGTCGCGCAACTCGTCGTCGGGCGCGTGCAGCGAGACGGCGAGACGGCACTTGAAGCCCTCGTCGGCGAAGCGGAGCATCGCGGGCACCAGGCCCACCGTGGAGACGGTGATCCCGCGCTGCGAGAGCCCCAGCCCGTCCGGCTCCGGGTCGGTGAGCCGGCGGATCGCGCCGACCACCCGGTTGTAGTTGGCGAGCGGCTCGCCCATGCCCATGAAGACGATGTTGGAGAGCCGCGCCGGGCCGCCGGGGACCTCGCCGTCGCGCAGGGCCCGCATGCCGTCCACGATCTGGTGGACGATCTCGGCGGTCGACAGATTGCGGTCGAGGCCGGCCTGCCCGGTGGCGCAGAACGGGCAGTTCATCCCGCATCCGGCCTGCGAGGAGATACACATCGTCACGCGCTCCGGGTAGCGCATCAGGACGGACTCGACGAGCGTCCCGTCGTGCAGCTTCCACAGCGTCTTGCGGGTGGTGTCGTCGTCGCAGCTGATGTGGCGGACCACGGACATCAGGTCGGGGAACATCGCCTCGGCGAGCTTGTCCCGCGACGCGGCCGGGATGTTGGTCCACTCCGCCGGGTCGTGCGCGTACCGCGCGAAGTAGTGCTGCGAGAGCTGCTGGGCGCGGAACGGCTTCTCGCCGATCGCGGCGACGGCTTCCTTGCGCTCGGCGGGCGTGAGGTCGGCGAGATGCCGCGGCGGCTTCTTGGCTCCGCGGGGCGCGACGAAAGTGAGTTCTCCGGGCTTAGGCATGGTTCATCCAGTGTCGCAGACAGAACAGTGAGGGCCCGCCGTCCTGTGGACAACGGGCCCTCACTCGTAAAATCGCAGGTCAGGAACGCTTTCTCAGCTGGATCCGACGAACAGCACCAGCAGCAGCCAGACCACCGGGGCGGTCGGCAGCAGCGAATCCAGCCGGTCCATGATGCCGCCGTGCCCCGGCAGCAGCGTGCCCATGTCCTTGATGCCGAGATCCCGCTTGATCATCGACTCGCCCAGGTCACCGAGGGTGGCGCTGGCCGCGACTGCGAGCCCGAGCAGCAGCCCCTGCCACCAGGAACCGCCGTCGATCAGGAACTGCATGCACAGCGCACCGGCGACCATCGCGAAGGCGATGGCGCCGAACAGACCCTCCCGGGTCTTTCCGGGGCTGATGCGCGGAGCCAGCTTGTGCTTCCCGAAGCGCCAGCCGACGGCGTACGCACCCGTGTCGCTGACCACGGTCAGCAGCAGGAAGGTGAGCACCCGCTGCGGCCCGTCGTCGGCGGTCAGGAGCATGGCGACGAACGTGGCGAGGAACGGTACGTAGAACGCCGCGAACACACCGGCCGTGACGTCCTTGAGGTAGCCCTCGGGCGGTTCGGTCATCCGCCAGACGAGCACCGCCAGCGCGGTCAGCGCCATCGCCACCCAGGCGCCTTCGGCGCCCTGCGCGTAGCCGGCCACCACCATCGCCGCGCCGCCCACCGCCAGCGGGACGAGCGGCGCCTTGATGCCCTTGCGCTCCTGGAGCCGTGAGGTGAGCTCCCAGAGGCCCACGACGACGGCGACCACGATCACACCGACGAAGACGGCCTTCACGATGAACAGCGAGGCGACGATGACGGCGCCGAGCCCCACACCGACCCCTATGGCGGCTCGCAGATCACGGCCCGCACGTTTCTTCTGCGGGGGCGGCGGCGCGGTGGACATGGGCTCCTGCGGCTTCTCGTCACGGAACAGGGGGCCGCCGCTCAGGCGTCCGGCCCCCTGGTCCCGGTCATCACGGTCGTCAGCGTCTCTACCTGCGTCGGGAACGTCCGGCACTATGGGCATGGGCCGAGTCTGCTGGGCGTCATGCACATCGTATGCAGGACCCGCCGGAGCAGCCTGCATCTCGGGCGCACCCCAGTGGCCGGCTCCCTGCGGGGCGCCCCAGGAAGAGTCGTTCATCAGACTTCGAGCAGCTCGGCTTCCTTGTGCTTGAGCAGCTCGTCGACCTGCGCGACGTACTTCGCGGTGGTGTCGTCGAGCTCCTTCTCGGCGCGACGCACCTCGTCCTCGCCCGACTCCTTGTCCTTGACCAGCTTGTCCAGGGTCTCCTTGGCCTTGCGGCGCACCGCGCGGATGGAGATCTTGGAGTCCTCGGCCTTGCCCTTGGCGACCTTGATGTAGTCGCGGCGGCGCTCCTCGGTGAGCTCCGGGAAGGTCACCCGGATGATATTGCCGTCGTTGCTCGGGTTGACGCCGAGGTCCGAGTCGCGGATGGCCTGCTCGATGTTGCGCAGCGCGGTCTTGTCGAACGGCGTCACGACGGCCATGCGCGGCTCGGGCACCGAGAACGAGGCGAGCTGGTTGATCGGGGTCAGCGCGCCGTAGTAGTCGGCGACGATCTTGTTGAACATCGCCGGGTGCGCACGGCCGGTACGGATCGCGGCGAAGTCCTCTTTCGCCACGACGACGGCCTTCTCCATCTTCTCCTCGGCCTCGAGGAGGGTTTCTTCGATCACCACGTGCTCCTGCGTGTCTTGAGTGGGCCCGTCGTGCTCGGGCCCGGCGGGTCCTGCGTCGCGTCCTCACCTGCACGGTGTCCGACCGGCAGGCCGTTGTCCATCCTTCGGGGCCGGTCCCGGGGGTGCTACCCCCGGGGGCCCGGACCTCCCCGTCGTACTCCGGGAAGGTCCCCCGGTCGTCAGACCCGGGTGCTCCGGTCACTCACGAGCGTGCCGATCTTCTCACCATTGACCGCGCGGGCGATATTGCCGGTGGCGGTCAGCTCGAAGACGAGGATCGGCAGGTCGTTGTCGCGGCAGAGCGTGATGGCGGTGGCGTCGGCGACCTTGAGATCGCGGGCGAGAACCTCGCTGTACTCGAGCGCGTCGAACTTCACCGCGTCGGGGTTGCTCTTCGGGTCGGAGTCGTAGACCCCGTCCACCCCGTTCTTGCCCATCAGGAGACCCTCCGCGTCGATCTCCAGGGCGCGCTGGGCGGCAGTGGTGTCGGTGGAGAAGTACGGCATCCCCATGCCGGCGCCGAAGATGACGACGCGGCCCTTCTCCAGATGGCGCACGGCGCGCAGCGGAATGTACGGCTCCGCGACCTGCCCCATGGTGATGGCGGTCTGGACGCGGGAGTCGATGCCTTCCTTCTCCAGGAAGTCCTGGAGTGCCAGGCAGTTCATGACCGTGCCGAGCATGCCCATGTAGTCGGACCGGGCCCGGTCCATGCCGCGCTGCTGGAGCTCGGCGCCACGGAAGAAGTTGCCGCCGCCGATGACGACAGCGATTTCCGCGCCATCGCGGACGACCGCCGCGATTTCCCGGGCGATGGCGTGTACGACGTCGGGGTCGACACCGAGACCCCCGCCGCCGGCGAACGCCTCTCCGGACAGCTTCAGCATGAAGCGTCCGGCCACCTTGCCGTCGTCGCGCTTGTGGTCACCTTTTGCGGCGTCCGCGCCCTTGTTCATGGAGATTCTCCTCGTGCACATACGAAGAAGGCCATTGCCGGTGGGTCTGGTGTCCCTCAGCGGCAATGGCCTCCTCGTCAGATCTGCGGTCGTACGGCGTGAGTGCGGCCGACGACTGCACTAGACCCTATCGGGGTCCACCGTGTTTCGCGGACGGACTCAGATGCCGACCTTGATGCGCGAGAAGCGCTTCAGGGTGACACCGGCCTCGTCCAGGACCTTCTGGACGGACTTCTTGTTGTCCAGCGCGTACGGCTGGCCGAGGAGGGTGGCCTCCTTGAAGAAGCCGTTGACGCGACCCTCGACGATCTTCGGGAGCGCGGCCTCGGGCTTGCCCTCGGCGCGCGTGGTCTCCTCGGCGACGCGGCGCTCGGCCTCGACGACCTCGGCCGGGACGTCCTCGCGGGACAGGTACTTCGGGGCGAACGCGGCGATGTGCTGCGCGATGCCCTTGGCCAGCTCGGCGTCGGCCTTGTCCAGCTCGACCAGAACACCGATCTGCGGCGGCAGGTCGGGCATGGTGCGGTGCATGTACGCGGAGACGTACGCGCCGGAGAACTGCGCGAAGCGGTCCAGGACGATCTTCTCGCCGAGGTTGGCGTTGGCCTCGTCGACGTACGCCTGGACGGTCTTGCCGGCCTCGATCTCGGAGGCGAGCAGCGCCTGGATGTCGGCCGGGGAGGTGGCGGCGACGTGCGCGGCGAGGGTGTTCGCGACGTTCTGGAACTTCTCGCCCTTGGCGACGAAGTCCGTCTCGCACTTCAGCTCCAGCAGAACACCGGACGTCTGGTCCTCGGAGATGAGGGAGACGACGGCACCGTTCTCGGCAGAGCGGCCCTCGCGCTTGGCGACGCCCTTCTGACCCTTGATACGGAGCGCCTCGACGGCCTTGTCGACGTTGCCGTCGGCCTCGTCGAGCGCCTTCTTGCAGTCCATCATGCCAGCGCCGGTGAGCTCGCGGAGCTTCTTGACGTCAGCGGCGGTGTAGTTCGCCATGAGTCTGGGTTTCTCTCTCGAAGTCTGAAAGATCTACGGGTGAACGGCGGGGGCGGTGCTTGTGGCACCGGCCCCCGCTGTCATCAGCCGTGACGGGTGTCAGGCCTGCTCGGCGTCCGCGGCCGGGGCCTCGGCAGCGGGGGCCTCGGCAGCGGGGGCCTCGGCGGCCTCGGCGTCCGCGACCTTCTCGGTCTCGGCGGAGGTCTGGACCTCGGCGTCGGCCTTCTTGTCGCCCTCGAGCAGGTCGCGCTCCCACTCGGCGAGCGGCTCGCCGGCGGCCTTCTCGCCCGGCTTCGAGTCACCGGTGGCGGCACCGGAACGGGCGATGAGGCCCTCGGCGACGGCGTCGGCGATCACGCGGGTGAGCAGGGTGACGGAGCGGATCGCGTCGTCGTTGCCCGGAATCTTGTAGTCGACCTCGTCGGGGTCGCAGTTGGTGTCGAGGATCGCGACGACCGGGATGTGGAGCTTGCGCGCCTCACCGACGGCGATGTGCTCCTTCTTAGTGTCGACGATCCAGACGGCGCTCGGCACCTTCTGCATCTCGCGGATACCACCGAGGGTCTTCTCCAGCTTGGCCTTCTCGCGGGAGAGAACCAGGAGCTCCTTCTTGGTGAGGCCGGAGGCGGCCACGTCCTCGAAGTCGATGAGCTCGAGCTCCTTCAGACGCTGAAGGCGCTTGTAGACGGTGGAGAAGTTGGTGAGCATGCCACCGAGCCAACGCTGGTTGACGTACGGCATGCCGACGCGCGTCGCCTGCTCGGCGATGGCCTCCTGGGCCTGCTTCTTCGTACCCACGAACATGATGGAGCCGCCGTGGGCGACGGTCTCCTTGACGAACTCGTAGGCGCGGTCGATGTACGACAGCGACTGGAGCAGGTCGATGATGTAGATGCCGTTGCGCTCGGTGAAGATGAAGCGCTTCATCTTCGGGTTCCAGCGACGGGTCTGGTGACCGAAGTGGACGCCGCTTTCCAGCAGCTCCCGCATCGTGACGACGGCCATGGCCGTACTCCTTGAGGTGCTCGGTTGTCGCGACCGCAGGATTGCTGTCGCGCCTGACGCCCCGACGCGCCGTGCCACTGGGGACCGAGGAGCGCGGCCACCGTCCGCAGAGAGGGAGGTGGCGGGGCGTGCGAAGTCGACCCGGTGACCCGGATCGCCATAGGAAGTGTACGGGACGGCCCGAGTGCCGGGTGACGGCGCTGTCCACAACCGGCAGGTTGTCCACAGATCCGGTTCATGATCCCCGCGGATCGCGGGGCTGCGGGACGGTTCTGCCATGCGATCCACAACTGATCCGACCGGTCCGGCCGCTCCTGCGGAGCCCGCTCCCGCGCGCCTGCGGGAGGCGCTCGTGGTGGCGGTGGCGGTCCTGCTGGCGGTGGTGTGCGGCTTACCTGTCGCCGCGGCCGGCGGGCCGAAGCCCACGCCCGTTCCCGCAGCCGGGAGACAGACGCCGAGGCCCGCGCCCGCAGCCGTCAGGCCGACGTCCACATCCACGCCCGCGCCCGCGTCTGAATCCGGGCCGGTGCCGGACGGCGGCCGGAGTTGGCCGCTCGCCGGGCGGCCCGCGGTCGTACGGGGCTGGGAGCCCCCGGCCGGCACCTACGGGCGGGGCCACCGGGGCGTCGACCTCGCCGCGGAGCCGGGTGCGGCGGTGCTCGCCGCCGCCTCGGGAAAGGTCTCGTTCGCGGGGCGGGTGGCGGGACGCGGGGTGCTGGCGATCGAGGTGGCCGGCAGCGGTGATCCGCCGCTGCGGACCACGTACGAACCGGTGCGGGCGCTCGTCGCGAAGGGCGAGGAGGTGACGGCGGGGCAGGAGGTGGCGATCGTGGAGGCAGGGCCCTTCCACTGCGCGGCGGGCTGTCTCCACTGGGGCCTGCGGCGCGGTGACACCTATCTGGATCCGCTGTCGTTGCTGCCGCCGTCACTGCTGCGGCGGGGCCCGTCCCGGCTGCTTCCGGTGTTCGGCGTGCCCGGGGCCGCACGCGCCGACGGGAGGACCGGGGACGGGCTCGCCGCCCCCGGCGTTCTGCTCGCGGTCGCCGCGACGCGGCGGCCGCGTCAGCTCCGTGCGCCCTGTACGCCTCGGAGGATCATGCCGACGGCGGTGTCCGCGATCACGGCCGGCTCCTCGGCGACGGCCAGCTCGATACGTCGCACCGCGGCGTCCACCGAACCCTGGAGCAGCATCGCCGCCAGCCTCGGCTGCGCGTGGCCGAGGTCGCCGAGCGCCTCGACGATCATGGCGATCAGCCCGCCGTGCGCGGCCCTGATCTTCTCGCGCGCCCCGGCGTCCAGCTCGCTGGCCGAAATGGCGACGACGGCCCGGTGGCGGCGGTCCCCGACGAGGTCGAGCTGCCGGCGCACATATGCCTCGATCTTGCCCTCGGGCGTCGTGGCCTGCTCCATCGCGTTCTCGACCTCGGCCGCCCAGACGGGGAAGTCGACGGCGCAGAGCTCCTCCACGACGGCCGCGCGGGATCGGAAGTACTCGTACACGGAGGACCGGGCGAGGCCCGTCCGTTCGGCGAGAGCGGGGAAGGTCAGCGCCTCCGTACCACCCTCGGACAGCAGGGAGCGTGCGGCGTCCAGGAGGGCGCCGCGCTGCATGGTCCGGTGCTCGGCCACCGAGGCCGCTCGAATCCTGGGCACGTGCCCACTCTACGGCGACCGGTGTCCGAGAGGGCGAGTGCGGCCCTGATCGATGGCCGAAGCAAGCATGGCCGGCGCCGGTTGCGAGCGGGGCTCAGCGTCCGGCGTCGGCCAGCTTCGCGCGCAGTTGCAGCACCGATTTGGTGTGGATCTGGCTGACCCGGCTCTCGGTGACCCCGAGGACGTTGCCGATCTCGGCGAGGGTAAGGCCCTCGTAGTAGTAGAGGGTGACGACCGTCTTCTCGCGCTCCGGAAGCGTGTTGATCGCCCGCGCGAGCAACCGTCTGAGCTCGCGGTCCTCGGCGACCTCAACCGGATTGTCGGCGGCGGTGTCCTCCAGCGTGTCCATCAGGCTGAGCCGGTCGCCGCCCTCGCCGCCGACGTGCAGCAGTTCCTCCAGCGCGACCACGTTGGCCAGCGACAACTGGCTGAAAACCGTATGGAGTTCCTCAAGCGCGATGCCCATCTCCGCGGCGACCTCCGCCTCGGACGGGGTACGCCGCAGCTGCGCCTCCAGCGTGGCGTAGGCGCGTTCGACCGCCCTCGCCTTCTGGCGCACCGAGCGCGGGATCCAGTCCAGCGCCCGGAGTTCGTCGATCATCGCGCCCCGGATCCGGGTGATCGCGTAGGTCTCGAACTTGATCGCGCGCTCGATGTCGAACTTCTCGATCGCGTCGATCAGTCCGAAGACCCCCGAGGAGACGAAGTCCGCCTGCTCGACGTTGGAAGGCAGGCCCACACTCACCCGGCCCGCGACGTACTTCACCAGCGGCGAGTAGTGGAGGATCAGCTGCTCCCGCAGCCGCTCGTCGCCGGTGGACTTGTACGAACGCCACAACTCGTCGAGCGAGGAGGGGGCGGGGGGACGCACAGTGCCACGCGCAGCCGGTGGCGCTGCCGCGCGGTCAGGCCCGGAGGTGTGCTGGGGCATGTGGTGCCTTGAGCCGTTCTGCCGTGAAGTGCTGTGGACGTATGTCTGAGTCGAAACCCTTGTGAGCGTAGCGTGACGACGATGTCGCGGTCCGCGCAGGATAGAGGATCAGCGCTGTGCGAATCCGGCCGATTCAACACGGCTGAGGCCCGGGGCCGTCGCCGTGCGCGTCGGCCCCGGAGGCGTCGCTGAAGGATCCGCCGAGGTCATCGGCATCACCTTTTCACCCGAATGCTCCAGGTCAAGTACCGCCTCGCCGCGCGTCGCCATTGCAAGTCGGCCCCGGCGTCAACCGCCATCCCTCGCCATCCCGTTCGACGAACCCCAGTGAGTGCAGTTCGTACAGCCTGCCGAGTGCTTCGTCGGCGCTGGTTCCGGCGGTGCGGGCCACATCGCGCCCGCTGACGGCACCCCGGCGGGGCAGGGCGTCGAGGACTCTGTCGGAGGTCGCGTCCAGCAGATCCCGGGGGTACACGGGACCGCGTCTGGCCGGGGCCAGTTCGCCGATGTCCCCCACCAGTTCGGCGACTTCGGCGGCATCGGTGACCAGGACGGCCTCTCCGCGCAGGAGTTCATGCACCCCTGCCGACAGCCCGCTGGTGGCGGGTCCTGGCACGCCCATCGTGAAGCGGCCGAGCCGCTGTGCGCAGCGCGCGGTGACGAGCGAACCACTGCGGTATTCGGCCTCGACGACGACCGTCCCGCGCGTCAACGCGGCGATGACCCGGTTCCGGAGAATGAACCTGCTGCGGGTGGGATGATCGGACGGTGGTAATTCACCGATGACGAGCCCCTGTTGCGCGATCCGTCCGATCAGCTCGGCGTGTCCCCGGGGGTAGGGGACGTCCACCCCGCAGGCCAGGACCGCCGTCGTCGCCCCGCCGACGGCGAGCGCGCCGCGGTGCGCCGCCCCGTCGACCCCGAACGCGGCTCCCGACACGACCACCCACCCCAGCTCCGCGAGTCCCGCGCCGAGTCCGGCCGCCATGTGCGATCCGTAGGGGGTGCAGGCTCGGGCGCCGACCACGGCGACCGAACGCAGCGCCCAGAGCCGCAGATCGCGGGGCCCCCGCACCCACAGGCCGGTCGGCCTGGCGTCCGCGAGGTCGTCGAGCTGGCTGGGCCATTCCCTGTCTCCGGGACAGACGAACCGCCCGCCGAGCGCGGCGATCACCGAGAGGTCCCGCCCGGGGTCGGCGCTCTCGGCCCGCAACCGGTATCCGGCGAGCCGCTTCGGGGTCATCCCGCTCAGCTGCTCCGCGGTGCCGTCCCCGCTGGTGATCCGCCGTACCAGTTCGACGGCACCGCACTCGCGCAGCCAGCGGCCGCCGTGCTCGTCCCCGGGCTCGATGATGCGGGTCAGGGCGGCTCGCGCCAGCCGCTCCTGACCGCTCACCGTCAGCCCTGGCCCGGCCCCGGGCTCCTCCCCCGTGGCGTGTGCCGCACCCGGTCCCCGTACCTCCCCCGACAGGTCCGGCCCGTTCCCCGGCCCGTCCTCCGTCCGCCGCGTCATGACGGCGTCCCGGCGTTCGTCAGGGCGCCCCGTGGAATCCCGGTCCGCAGTTCCAGCGCCACCGCGATGTCGGAGGCGTCCGGACGGTCGGCGCCGCGCAGATCGGCGACCGTCCACGCCACTCTGAGCACCCGGTCCAGGCCCCGCGCGGTGAGCATGCCCCGTTCCATGTCCCGCTCGGCCGCGAGAAGCGCACCCGGTGCCGCGACCAGCCTGGTCCGCAGTTCATGGCCGGGCACCTCGCTGTTGGTGGACCACCCGGTGCCCGTCAGCCGTTCCGCTGCCCGCGCCCTGGCCCGCCGGACCCGGGCCGCCACGGAGGCCGTCGACTCGCCCCTGCCGCCCTGCCCCATCAGGTCCTCGCGCCTGACCGGGTCGACGAACACCTGCAGGTCCACCCGGTCGAGCAGCGGCCCGGAGAGTCTCGCCTGATAGCGCCTGACCGTGGCGGACGGGCACTCGCAGCCGGCGCCGCTGAGGCCGTACCGGCCGCACGGGCAGGGGTTGGCGGCCAGCATCATCAGAAATCTGGCGGGCAGCCGCACCACCCCGGCGCTGCGCGCCACCACCACATGTCCCGACTCCAGCGGCTGTCGCAGCGCGTCCAGCGCCCGTACGGAGAACTCGGGCGCCTCGTCCAGAAAGAGAATTCCCCGGTGAGCCAGCGAGACCGCACCGGGCCTCGGCAGTCCGTTGCCCCCGCCGACCAGCGACTGCATCGTCGCCGAGTGGTGGGGTGCGCAGTAGGGCGGCCGGCTGACCAGTGGTTCTCCCGGTGGCAGGATGCCGGCCACCGAGTGCACCGCGGTCACCTCCAGGGATTCCTTCCGGGTCAGCTCCGGCAGGATGGCCGGCAGCCGCTCGGCCAGCATGGTCTTGCCGGCGCCTGGCGGTCCCGAGAGCAGGAGGTGGTGACCGAACTGCGCGGTATTGCATCTGATGCACGATCCGAAGGGGCTCCAAGCCGCTCATCTCGGACAATGCCCAGCCTCTCCGTCACCGTACACCAAGCCTGTGACCTGGCAGTTTGCTAGAAACTTCCCGTTTATTGCAAGATTCGTGCAGTCAACGGGAAGGGCACGTGAGGGTGTCGAATGGTGCAAGACCGCCTATAACGGGTGCGGCCCGGATGGAGCTGGTGGACGGGGTCGCTCTGCTGCATCCCGAGGACGCGGTCTTCGAGGCGATGCTCAGCGGGTTTGCCAAGCAGCAGCGGGGCGGCCGGCGGCTCGACAAGAAGACAGTCAAGGGCCGTGACGGGCAGCTGCGCCGGTTCGCCACGTTCACGAATGAGTACCCGTGGAACTGGTCTGCCTCACACATGGACGAGTGGATGGTGTCCCTGATCAGCGAAAAGGGGCTGGCCCACTCGACGCTACGGGCCTATCAGCTGACGGTGCGGCTGTTCTGCGACTTCCTGATCAGCCCCGCCTACGAGTGGGCGGCCGAGTGCGAGAAGCGGTTCGGCACACACCCGGTGCAGATCTGCCACGAGTGGAACACCGCCCAGCACCTGACCGACTACGAGGGCCAGGCCGAGAGGCGGCCGTTCACCCGGGAAGAACTGCAGAAGTTCTTCGACTACTGCGACGACCGGATCGACGTCGCGGCCCGCTCCCGCCGCAAGGGCGCCCTGGCGGCCTACCGCGACGCGACGCTGTTCAAGACGCTCTACGGCTGGGGCCTGCGCCGCACCGAGGGCTGCAAGCTCGACCTGGTGGACTTCCACCGCAACGCCGCCGCGCCTGAGCTGGGCCGGTACGGGATGCTGCAGGTCCGCTGGGGCAAGGCGACGAAGGGCTCGCCGCCGCGGCGGCGGAACGTCGCCACCGTGATGCCGTGGGCGGTGGAGGCCGTCGAGGACTACGTGGTCAACATCCGCCCGCGGTTCGGGGCCCCGGACCACCCGGCTCTCTGGTTGACCGAGCGCGGGGGCCGTCTGCAGCCACGCGAGGTCAACGACCGCTTCACCGCCTACCGCGACGCGATCGGCCTGCCACCGGAACTGACACCACACTCACTTCGCCACAGCCACGTCACGCACCAGATCGAGGACGGTGTCGACCCGAAGTTCGTACAGGACCAGGTCGGACATCGCTATGCGAGCACGACTGCCATCTACACGGCGGTCAGCGGCGACTTCATGAACACAATGATGCGCAAGGCCCTGGACCGGGCCTTCAAGCGGGACGCGGACATGGGAGACACCGGATGACGGCCAAGCTGGACTACACCTGGCGGCTGCGCGAAATCATGGCTGAGCAGGGCATGTTCACCACGGCTGCCCTGCAGCCGATGCTGGCCGAGCGAGGGGTGAGCCTGTCGACCAGCCAGGTTTATCGGCTGGTGACGGAGAAGCCGGAACGGCTCAGTCTGAAGGTCCTGATGGCCCTGATCGACATTTTCGGCTGCCCCATGGACGACCTGATCAAGCCGACCACCGCTGCCAAGGCCACCCGCTCCAAGCGCACGGCCGATGGCACCGAGGCGGGCATCGGCAGCTTCCGCCCGAAGAGGGCACGCATCACCGGCCCGGAGAAATGACCACTGCACCTCTCGTTCCGACGCCCGAACCCGACGACATCGTCGTCTCCATCATGGCAGGCGTCGAGCCGGGCCTGACCGAGGAAGTCGTACGGCAGGCGGTCGCCGACGCGGCGGCTTCCCGGGCCAAGCGCCGCCGTCTGGCCCGTTCTCTCGCCGACGAATCGGGCTTGCTGACCTCTGGCCGCCCCGAGGGGCCAGCCGTGATCGGAGACTTCATCCGGGCCCTGCTCGCGCACGGCTCCCGCCGGGCCGTCCTGCCGAAGTGCGCCGACTGCTCCAGCACGAAGAAGCTGACAAGCCTGCGGGCCGACGGCAAACGCGTCTGCCAGCCTTGCGATCACAAGGTCCGCGCTGCGTCGCTGAGTTGTATTGAGTGCGCCCGGCCAGCTCGGGTCTATCGCCGCACTCGCACCGGCGAGGCGATCTGCCGCGGCTGCTGGAGGCTGCCCGACGGCGACCCGGCCGCTCTGATCAGCGCGGCCGTCACCGCCGTCGCCCCGGGCGCCGAGCCTGCGGCCGTCCGGCGAGCCGTCGAGTCGGTCGCCCCGGTCGGCAACGTCTACTTGATGTTTCGGCTGCTCTGGGAGATCGAGGACACTCCGGGCCTGCTGACCGGCGAGGGCGCCAAGGCGTCCGCTCGGGCCGCCCGACTGATCACCGCGCTCTCCGCCGCCGGCGTCACCGTCACCGCCCCGGCCTGCCACCGCTGCGGCGAGGTCCGACCACTGACCCATGTGCTCACCAGTCTCCGCTGTTGCGAGCCCTGCTACCGCAGAGCCACCGCCACTCCCTGCGACCGCTGCGGCCGAGACCGGCCTGTCGCCACCCGTCGCCTGGGAGGAGCCCCGCTGTGTTCGCCCTGCATGCGCCACGAGGCCGACCAGTTGATCACCTGCGTCCTCTGCGACCGGGTCCGTCCCGTCGGGCGACGCACTAAGGACGGGCCGCTCTGCGGCGCCTGCTACCGGCCGGTCCCGTTGATCTGCTCGTTCTGTGGCAAGGGGCCGCGACGCTGTTTCCGGGCGGCGACCGGGATGCCCCGTTGCGACGTCTGTTCCCGCACCCGCCGAACCTGTGTGGGCTGCGGCAAGGAAAAGTACGCCGCGGCCCGGACCGAGGACGGCCACCTCTGCGAGACCTGCTGGCAGAAGAATCCGATCTCCTTCAACCCCTGCCGACTCTGCGGGACGGTCGAGTATCTGCACAGCTACGGCCGCTGCCACAGCTGCGTCCGCGACCAGCAGGTCCGCGACGCGCTTTCCCGAGACGGCGTCCTGCGCCCCGGTCTCCAGCCGGTCCATGACGTCCTCGCCGCCAGCGGGGCGAAGGCCGGACTGAAATGGCTGACCCACCCCAGCGCCCGCACGATCCTCGACGCCCTCGCGGACGGCACCTGCCCACTCACCCACGAGGGCCTGGACGCCCTCCTGCCGAACAAGTCCGTGGCCTTCCTGCGTGCCGCCCTGGTCACGGCCGGCGTTCTGCCCGCACGCGACGAGCGATTCGCCGCCCTGGAACAGTGGATCACCACGGCGACCGAGGCGGTCACGGACGACGGTGAACGCAAGCTCGTCCGGCGCTTCGCGACCTGGCACCACCTGCGGCGCCTTCGACGCGAGGCTGCGAAACACCCGGTCACCTCGACCCAGGCGCACGCGGTCCGAGCCAGTATCCGCGCCGCGGTCGCCCTGCTGGTCTGGCTGCGCGAACAGGGCGCTGAACTCGGGCTCTGCACCAAGGCTCACCTGGACGAGTGGATCGACAGCGGGGCCACGCCCCGATACGACGCCCGCGGTTTCATCGAGTGGTGCCGCAAGAACCGGCACATCAGCAAGGACCTGGAGATCCCAGCCCGCGAGAAGCTGAGCCATGTCCGGCCGACAGACGAAGACGAACGCTGGGCTGTCAGTCGTCGCCTGATGCACGACGACGGCCTTGCCATCGAGGACCGATTCGCCGGGCTCCTCGTCCTGCTCTATGCCCAGCCCCTCACGGCGGTCTCACAGCTGCCGGTCACAGCGGTGATCACAGAAGGCCCGCAGACGTCGCTGATGCTGGGCGACACTCCCCTGCTGCTGCCTGATCCCGTCGACAAACTCGCCCGGCGGCTCGTCGCCCGGCGACGCGGACACATCACGATCGGCTCCTCGGCGGACTCGCCCTGGCTCTTCCCCGGCGCCTTCGCCGGCCAGCCGCTCAGCAGCCACCATCTCGGAACACGGTTGAAGCGGCTGGGCATCTACTCACGTCCGGGCCGGACTTCCGCCCTGATGGGACTCTCCACCCAGTTGCCAGCGGCGATCCTCACCGAACTCCTGGGAATCAGCCCCGAGACCGCCACCGCCTGGACCCAGGAAGGAGGCAACTGGGCTCGATACGCCGCAGAGCTCCAGAACCGCCCCCATGCTTCGCAGGGGTCAGCGATCACTCAGGATCTGCAATAAGGAGAGGGGGAGCAGGGGGACGCAGCGGCTCGTTGAGAGCCTCCCTCGCCGCTTCCAGGAAGCTGTCACGCTTTGCAGCGTCGCCAGGACGGCGCGCGACTTCCTCGGCAGAGGGAATTACATATGCGGGTCCCTCCAGCCGCACGATGTTGAGTGCCTGCTCGACTCGATCGTGGAACTCAGTCGCAATGCCAGAAGCTGCACGCTGATCAGTCGTCGGGGCTGCGACCAACTGGTCCACGCGGTTCAAGAACTCGACATACGCCTGGCGCCGCAGTTCTCGCCTCTTGCTGATCTCTTGGGCCTGGTGTCCCTCGCGCAGGACCTCAAGCTGAGCATCGGCTTGCCGCTGCGCAGAGGCCCAGGCGGCATCAGCTTGCCGCTGCGCAGAGGCCCAGGCGGCATCAGCTTGCCGCTGCGCCGCATCACGCGTCGCACCTGCCTGGCGTTCGGCCGCCCTCACCGCGAAGAACCCTGTGACTGCGCTGCCGGCCAAGGCCGCACCAGCCGCAACTAGGGCAACAAGCAACTCATCCACACGGTCATGGCTAGCACGCTTGCGCTGCCGTCGTGGTGACTTTCGGCAGATTCCGGAGCCAGGGCATTCCGCATGTTCCGTTATCCGGGGTTACCAATACCCGCCGCGGCGACCTCCAGAGCCTTGCGGGGCAGCTCCTGCCCCGCCACGTCCGCGAGATCCGGTGCGTTCCCGTCGCCCTGCCCGGCCCCGCGGGCGAGCCCGGTGCCGATGCCCGCGCCGGGCACCATCAGCCCGGCCAGCATGGTGTCGGGGCGCCCCTCGTCGTGCGCCTGCCGCTCGTCGGGCACCGGTTCGTCGCAGAGCACGGCGACCAGCTGCCGCAGGCTCCGTACCCCGAGGACGGAGACCCCCGGAACCAGCGCCGCCTCCCCTGCGGTCTGTTCGGGCACGACGACCTGCCGGTACCCTGCCTCCGCCGCGGCGAGCACGGCCGGCAGCACACCGCGCACCGGCCGCACCCGGCCGTCGAGCCCCAGCTCGCCGATCATCACCACATCGGCGATGGAAGCGGGATCGATCCGCTCCGCCGCGCCCAGCACCGCACAGGCGACGGCGAGATCGAACCCGGATCCGCCCTTCGGTACCGAGGCCGGTGACAGGCCAACCGTGAGTTTCTTCTGCGGCCACTCGGCCCCCGAGTTCACCACCGCGGCCCTGACCCGGTCCCGGCTCTCCACCAGGCTCTTGTCCGGCAGCCCCACCAGGGTGAACGCGGCCACCCCCGCCTCCAGGTCCGCCTGGACCTCCACCACCACGCCCTCGACGCCGACGAGCGCCACCGAGCACGCCCGCGCGAACCCCATCAGGCCACCCCCCGCGCATGCTCGGCAACGGGCGCCCCGCGCCTGGGCAGCACCACGCCGACCAGGTCGATCCGGACCCCGCCGGGCGGCGGGCCGCCGTGCCGGTGGGTCCAGATACCGGCCAGCCGCCGCAGCCGCTCCGCCTTGACCGGTGTGACGGCCGCCATCGGATGCTCGAACGCGCCAGCCCTGCGGGTCTTCACCTCGCAGACCACGAGTGCGTCGCCGTCCATCGCGACGATGTCGATCTCACCGGCGCGACAGCGCCAGTTCCGTTCCAGTACGGACATGCCGGCCTCGGCCAGCAGCCGCGCCGCCAGATCCTCGCCGTACCGCCCGAGTGCCCCCCGTGCGTTCATTTCGGCACCACCTCCGGGACCGACTCTGACGCGTCCGGTCCCGATTGGTGGATCTTGGTGGACAACCCCGGGATTGTGGATAACCCGGCCACCCGGAAGTGGGAATCAGCGGGGAATCCCTTGGCAGCCGCCGAAAATCGCTGGCGAACCGCCGGGGTATCAACGCCCGGGGCAACGCCCTCGGGGTCGGGCTCAGCCGCCCGGAAGTTCGAGGTCGCTCTTGTTGAGCTCCTCGATGTTGACGTCCTTGAACGTCAGCACCCGTACCTGCTTGACGAACCGCGCGGGCCGGTACATGTCCCAGACCCAGGCATCCGCCATCGATACTTCGAAAAACACCTCGCCCTGGACCGAGTGCACCTGCATCTCGTAGTCGTTGGTGAGGTAGAAGCGCCGTTCGGTCTCGATCACATATTTGAACAGACCGACGACATCTCGGTACTCCCGGTAGAGCTTCAGCTCCATCTCGGTCTCGTACTTTTCGAGGTCCTCGGCGCTCATTGGCATGTTCCCCTTCAGCCGTGCGTCCCCCCATTGTGCGCCAGGCCCCGGTCCCCCTGGGCGCTTAGGCGATTTCGGGGTCGAGAACCAGTGGCGTACGCGGAGGACCCTCGTCGAGCAGCGTGCGCAGCAACTCGGCGAGCCTGGTCGGGTACACCGTCTCACGCGCCGCCGACAGTTCGGCGGAGGTCCACCACCTCAGCCCCGCGACGCTGCGCTGCTCCAGCCCGGTCTGCCCACTGGTGTCGGTGGCGGTCTGCCTCGTACGTGCCAGGAAATACCACTCGTCCTGGTCCCAGCGGCGTCCGTCGAACGGGAACGAGCACATCCGCTGCCAGAGCAGCGGCCCCAGCTCGACGTCGGTGATCCCGGTCTCCTCGGTCAGCTCGCGCAGCGCGGCCTCCTCCCGGGTCTCGTCGCCCTCCACACCGCCGCCGGGGGTGAACCACCAGGTGCTCGCCGGATCCTCCGGTTCGAAGCCGTGCATCAGCAGGATCCGGTCGTCGGGGTCCAGGAGCACCACGCGGGCGACCTTCCGCTTCTCAGTGCGCACCGGCGGGCACCTTTTCGCCCTTGCCGCGTCGCGAGCGCGCGGACCGTGCCGCGATCGGCCCGTATGCCGCACCGCCCAGGATGAGCACCACGCCCACGAGCACGGCCGCGAGCTGCAACCGCAGCGGTCCGGGCGACGACACCCCGCCCGGGAGCGAGGCGAAGGCCTCCGGACGCTCGACCATGCCGTTCATCGGCCAGGCGATGGCGTCCACCCGGGCCTGTACCGCGTCGCGCGGGACGGAGCCCTGCCCCGCGTCGTCCAGGTGGACCCGGGAGTCCAGGGACGCGGTGCGCTCGTCGCCCAGCAGGAAGAGCTTCCCCTTGGGCACCTCCGCCGTGAAGTTCTCGGCGGAGGCGAGGCCCTTGGTGCGCAGATACGGTTCGTCAATGGGCTTGCCGTTGACCGAGAGCCGGCCGCCCTTGTCGCAGCAGGCGATCTTGTCGCCGCCGACCCCGACGACCCGCTTCACCATCGGCATGTCGCCCCACGCAGGATCAGTGAAGACCACCACGTCGCCGCGGCGCACCTCGCTGCCGTCGATGCGCTGCGCGAGCACCCGGTCGCCGGAGTTCACCGTCGGAGTCATCGACTGGGTCGGCACCGTGTACGGCTTGTACACCACCGCCCCCCAGGCGAACCCGCCGAGGAAGAGCACACAGCCGACGGCCACGGCCAGCCCCGACAGCATGCTGCCGAGCCGGCCGTGGCCGTCACCCGTACGTCCTTGTCCACTCATCCCAGCGTCCCCCACTCCGGAGATCGACAATCGCTGATCCGAGTGGGCACCCTACCCGGCGGTACGCCCGCTGGTCAGCCTCCTGCGGCGCCAAAGCACGAGGGGCAGCGCGCCCGCGATGCCGAGTGCTCCCGGGGCCAGGGCGGCCGCCGTGTTGATCCCCGGCTGATCGAAGGTGTCCGGGACCGGCAGCGTCGCCCAGCGGTTTATCGGCCACGCCACCACCACGGCCCGTCCCACGACGTCCTCGACGGGCACGAAGCCCTTGGTCGCCTCGTCCATGTGATAGCGCGAATCCAGGGAGTTCTGCCGGTGGTCGCCCATCACCCAGATCTTGCCCTCGGGCACCTTGACCGGGCCGAAGGGCTTGTCGTCGCACGCCGTGTTGCCGGGGAAGATGTACGGCTCGTCGAGCGCCTTCCCGTTGACCTTGACCGGACCGCCCTTCGCGCACTCCACGGTGTCACCACCGACCGCGATCGTCCGCTTGATCAGGTCCTTCTCCTTGGACGACGGCATCAGACCGATGAAACTCAGGAAGTCCTGCACCGCGTTCGACTCGGGGGTCGGCTCCCCGGCGAGCCAGTTGTCCGGGTCGTGGAAGACGACCACCTCGCCACGCTCGGGCTCCGAGCCGAACCAGGGGGTCAGCTTGTCCACCAGCACCCGGTCGCCCCGCTGGAGCGTGTTCTGCATCGAGTCCGACGGGATCGAGAACGCCTGCACCAGGAACGTCTTGATCAGCAGCGCGAGAACCAGGGCGACGACGATCAGCAGGGGCAGCTCCTTCCAGAAGGGACGCTGCTTCCTCGCCTCCTTCTTGCCACCCCCGTCCGGGGCCTGCTCGTCCGCGGACACGTCCGGGTCCGGCGCCCCTCCCTGATCGGCCGCCTGATCAGCCACCTGGCCCACCGCCGGATCGACGGCAGGTTCGGCGGACTGGTCGGGCCCCTTCGCGGGGTCTCCGTGTCCAGGTCGTGCACCGGCAGCCACGTCACTCACATCCAGTCCTCACTATGCGCCCCGCCTGCTCCAGGACCCTGTACGTTCAAGGGCCCACTGCCCGTTCGAGGGCCCTCTGCCCTGAACAACGAGCGGGAGTTCCTGAGGACCACCGCTTCGCCGACCGCCGTGCCGCCCCCGGACCGCCGGGCACCGCCCTGCCGCACCCGGGCCGCCCCGTGCGGATGCACTGATCGGCCGCCAGGATCCTACGAAGAAGACCTGGCGAGCGTCCCGTATTTACTCGATCTTGCCGTTCCCTTGGTCAGGACAGGCGGACCCGCCTGCGCCAGAGCACGATCGGCACGGCCCCGGCGATCCCGATCGCACCGGGCGCCGCGGCCATCGCGGCGTTCAGGCCCGGCTGGTCGAAGGTCTTCGGGATCGGCAGCGTCGACCAGCGGCTGATCGGCCACGCCACGACGAAGGCCCGGCCGACGACCTCGTCGTTGGAGACCGTGCCGTTGCCCGGCAGTTCCTGGTGGTAACGGGAGTCGCGGGAGTCCTGACGGTGGTCGCCCATCACCCAGATCCGGCCCTCGGGCACCTTGATCGGGCCGAACGGCTCGTCATTGCAGGCGGTGTTGCCCGGGAAGATGAACGACTGCTCGTCCAGGGGCCTGCCGTTGACCACGACGGGGCCGTTCTCCCTGCACTCCACCGTGTCGCCGCCGATGGCGATGACGCGCTTGATCAGGTCCTTCTCCTCGGCGGACGGCATCAGCCCGATGAAGCTGAGGAACTTCTGGACCACGTTCGGATGGACCTCCTGGGTGTCGTCCAGCCAGCCGCCCGGGTCGTGGAAGACCACGACCTCGCCGCGCTCGGGCTCCGAGCCGAACCAGGGGGTCAGCTTGTCCACCAGCACCCGGTCGCCCCGCTGGAGCGTGTTCTGCATCGAGTCCGACGGGATCGAGAACGCCTGCACCAGGAACGTCTTGATCAGCAGCGCGAGAACCAGGGCGATGACGATCAGCAGGGGCAGCTCCTTCCAGAAGGAGCGCGGCTTCTTCATGGCCTTGCCGCCGCCGTCCGGAGTGTCGCCGTCACTCCCGGCGTGGCTCGCGTTCCCGGCGGACTCGGCATGGCCCGAACGGTCCGGCCGGTCCTCGGGTTCCTCGTGTCCGGATCGTGCGCCGACGGCCAAATCCCCCACATCCACTCCTTATTCCGTGCCACGCCTGCGCCCCAGCCGGTGCAGGCCCACCACTCCCATAACGAGCGGGAGTTCTGCAGGGGTCGGGAGAGGGATCATTCCGTTGAGATCCTCGGACGCCACACTATTCGACGGACCCGACGCACCGGCCGCCCCGGCGCGCGCGTCAGGGACCGAGCCGAAAGTCTCCGGCTCCTCCAGCTTCCGCCAGTGGCCGACGGGCCAGGCGATCACCACGGCCCGGCCCACGACCTCCTCCTCGGACACCGTGCCGTGTCCCGGCTCGTCCAGGTGATAGCGCGAGTCGGCCGAATCCGACCGGTGGTCACCCATGACGAAGATCCGGCCCTGCGGAACCTTTACCTCGAATTTGATGAGGGAGGGAGGGTTCCCGGGATACAGGTACGGCTCGTCGAGCGGTACGCCGTTGACGGTGACCCGGCCGTCCTTGCCGCAGCACTTCACCGTGTCCCCGCCGACCGCGATCACCCGTTTGATCAGGTCCTGCTCGTCGTCGGAGGGCAGCAGTCCGATGAAGGTCAGCACCTCCTTCACCTGCTTGACGACGACGGGCGATTCCTTCTTGCCGACCTTCTCCTGCTGGAGCCAGCCCCCCGGGTCCTTGAAGACGACGACGTCGCCGCGCTGCGGCCGGGATCCGAACCAGGGCGTCAGCTTGTCCACGAGCACCCGGTCACCGATCCGGATGGTCTGCTCCATCGACCCCGAAGGGATCACGAAGGCCTGCACGAGGAACGTCTTGAGCACGAGCGCGATCACCAGCGCCACGACGATGAGCAGCGGGATCTCACCCACCGCGGCGCCGCGCCGCCGCCGCTTGACCTTGCGGGCCAGTCTCCGCCGCTCCACCCTGGTGGGCGGCCGGCTCCCGGCCGTCGGCGCAGTTCCGGGTTCGGCCCGGCGCCGCCCGCGGCCGCGGTTACCCATGGCCCCCGCCCTGCGACCGTTCGGTGGCGAACGCGGCGCTGTCCGGCAGCGAGCCCAGCCGGCTCGGCGGCCAGCCGATCCAGTCCACCCTGCCGATCACCATGTCGACCGGGACCATGCCACCGCCCGGCTCTCCCAGGTGGTCACGCGAGTCGCGGGAGTTGCTGCGGTGGTCGCCCAACATCCACAGCGTGCCGTCGGGCACGACGATGTCGAAGCGGACCTGGGAGGGCGCGTCCCCTGGATGCAGATAGTCCTCGACGACCGGCCGGCCGTTCACCTCGATCCGCCCCTCCTTGTCGCAGCAGACCACCCGGTCGCCACCCACGCCGACCACCCGCTTCACGTAGTCGGTCGCGGCCGGCTCGGCCAGGCCCAGGGACGCGGCCACCGAGTGCATCAGACCGGTGACGGGGTTCTGTTCCGGGGGCTCCTGCACAAAGGATCCGGTGCCGTCGAAGACCACCACGTCGCCCCGCTGCGGCGCGGATCCGGAGCTGTAGGCCAGCTTGTTCACCAGCACCCGGTCCCCCACCCGCAGCGTGGGCTCCATCGAGCCACTGGGGATCAGGAAGGGCTGGACCACGTAGTTGCTCAGGAGCAGTACGAAGACCGCGCAGACGGCTCCGAGCGCGACGGTCCGCCGCCAGGAGATCGCGGCGGGCAGGTCCGGGATACGCGAGGAGCGCGACCCCTCCTCCAGCGCCTTTGCGGGTGCGGAGGAGCGGTCGCGCTCCGAGGGCTTTGCTTCCGTGTCCATCGGGGCCAGAGCCTATCCGGCCGACCTGTGGACCTGGGAGTCAGCTCAGTTGTCGCGCTTCTCCTTGATCTTCGCGGCCTTGCCGCGGAGCTCACGGAGGTAGTACAGCTTGGCGCGACGGACGTCACCGCGGGTGACGAGCTCGATCTTCTCGAAGATCGGGCTGTGCACCGGGAAGGTGCGCTCGACGCCGACGCTGAAGGAGACCTTGCGGACCGTGAAGGTCTCGCTGACGCCCGCGCCCTGGCGACGGATGACTACGCCCTTGAACTGCTGGATACGGGAGCGGTTGCCCTCGATCACTCGGACGTGGACGTTGACGGTGTCACCGGGGCGGAACGACGGGATGTCGGTACGCAGCGATGCGGCGTTGACGCCATCGAGCAGGGAAGCCATGTTGTCTGCTTTCTTCGCCGATGCCACAGGTCATCGACGGGAGATAGGGAGAAATGGGGTGCTGATCGCGTCGGGCGGACGTCGTTCCCCCTGTGGCAGGGGCGTACGCCGGACGTACAGCAGCGGCCTATTCTTCCACGGCCTCGGGCCTGCGCCAAAATCGGCCACCGGGCTCTGGTGCCCAGCCGAGGATGGAGAGCATCTCGCGGTCCTTCTTGTCGAACCCCGCGGCTTCGCAGCGCTCGATCAGATCGGGCCGGTTGAGGGCGGTACGGCGGAACGCCTCGTCCCGGCGCCAACGGGCGATCCGCCCGTGGTGACCGCTGAGCAGCACTTCCGGAATGCCCCGGCCGCGCCACTCGGGCGGCTTGGTGTAGACGGGCCCCTCCAGCAGATTGGCCATCGCGCCGGGGGCGAAGGAGTCGTCCCGGTGCGATTCGGCGTTGCCCAGCACTCCGGGCAGCAGCCGGGCGACCGCCTCGGTGATCACCAGTACCGCGGCTTCCCCGCCGGCCAGCACGTAGTCCCCGATGGACACCTCGACGACCGGCATCCGGGTGGCGTACTCGTCCATCACCCGCCGGTCGATGCCCTCGTAGCGAGCCGGCGTGAAGATCAGCCAGGGCCGCTCGGAGAGTTCGACGGCGAGCTCCTGGGTGAACGGGCGCCCGCTGGGCGTGGGTACCACGAGCACCGGGGAGTGCGCCCCGGCCTCGTACCCGCCCGCCAGGGCGTCGTCCAGTGCCTCGCCCCACGGCTCGGTCTTCATGACCATGCCGGGGCCACCGCCGTACGGGGTGTCGTCGACCGTGTTGTGCCGGTCGTACGTCCAGTCGCGCAGGTCGTGCACGTGGACGTCGAGGCGACCCCGGGCTCGGGCCTTGCCGACGAGGGAGACGTTCAGCGGTTCCAGATACTCCGGGAAGATCGTGACGACGTCGAGGCGCATCAGGCGTCCTTCCCATCGGCGGAAGTCCCATCGGCGGAAGCCGCGTCGCCGCCCGCTCCGTCGCCTTCTTCGTCTTCTTCGTCCCGGGCGGAGGCGATCACGGCCTGGTCGGCGTCGATCAGGCCGGGCGGCGGGGTGATCACCGCGCGCTGCTCCGCCAGGTCGATCTCGGCGACGATCTCCTCGACGAACGGGATCATCACCTCGCTGCCGTCCGGCCGCTCGACGATGAAGAGGTCCTGGGACGGCAGGTGCGTGATCTCGGTGATCCGGCCGATCTCGGTGCCGTCGGCGAGGACCACGTCGAGGTCCATCAGCTGATGGTCGTAGAACTCCTCGGGGTCCTCGGGGAGTTCAGCCGGGTCGACGTCGGCGATCAGGAGCGTGTTGCGCAGCGCCTCGGCAGCCGTACGGTCGCGCACGCCCTCGAAGCGCAGCAGCAGCCGTCCGCTGTGCACCCGGCCGGTCTCGATCGTCAGCGGTCCGGCACCGGCCGGTTCGGTGGCGAGCACGGCCCCGGGCCCGAGCCGCAGCTCCGGCTCGTCCGTACGGACCTCGACGGTGACCTCGCCCTTGATGCCATGGGCCCGGCCGATCCGCGCGACTACCAACTGCACCTTGTGTCTCTCCTGTCATACGACGACGGGCCGGGGCGGGCTCATGGCCCTCCCCGGCCCGTGCCGGTGTTCAACTCTGTCAGCGAACCTGATCCACATCGACGAGGTCGACACGGATACCACGGCCGCCGATGGCGCCCACGACGGTACGCAGCGCGCGGGCGGTGCGGCCATTGCGGCCGATCACCTTGCCGAGGTCGTCGGGGTGGACCCGGACCTCCAGCACGCGACCACGGCGCAGGTTGCGCGAGGCGACCTGCACATCGTCAGGGTTGTCGACGATGCCCTTCACGAGGTGCTCGAGAGCCTCCTCGAGCATGCTCAGGCCTCGGTCGACTCGGCGGGCGCAGCCGCGTCAGCAGCCTCGTCCGCCTTCTTGTCGGACTTCTTCGCCTTCTGCGTGATGGCCTCGCCCTTGGACTCGTCGCCGCCGTCCTTGGTCAGAGCCTCGAACAGGGCGCGCTTGTCAGCCTTGGGCTCCGGCTGCAGCAGCGGCGCGGGGGCCGGGAGACCCTTGTGGGCCTGCCAGTCACCGGTGAGCTTCAGGATCGCGAGAACCGGCTCGGTCGGCTGGGCGCCGACGGACAGCCAGTACTGCGCACGCTCCGAGTTGACCTCGATGCGCGAGGGGTTCTGCACCGGGTGGTACAGACCGATCTCCTCGATGGCCCGGCCGTCACGGCGGGTACGGGAGTCGGCGACGACGATGCGGTAGTGAGGCGAACGGATCTTGCCCAGACGCTTCAGCTTGATCTTGACTGCCACGGAAGTGGTGTCTCCTGGTCTATGACGTGGGTGGGCACAACGAAGATGCCACGTGGGGTTGCGGTACTCGGGTGCCCGATGGACGCGTCAGCCGGAGGAGAGAGGGGTCCTGTGCGACTGTCGAGTACAGCTAGCCATTGTGCCACACCGCGCCGGGTCACCCCACCGCGACTGCGGCTTCCGGGATGCGGAAGGGCTTCCCGCATCCTCCGCAGACGATCGGCGCCTGCGCCAGGACCGACGGGACGACGCGCACATTGCGTCCGCAGTCGCAGACGGCCTTGACACGGACGCCCCCGCCGGAGGAGCCGTGCCGGGCGGCCGGCCCGCGGAAGGAACGCTTGGTGTCGGCGGCGGTGGCAACCGTGTGCGCCTTGAGGGCGCGCTGCAGCCGCTCGATCGTCGGGCGGTAGCGGCGCTTGGCCTCGGGGTTGAGGGCGACCAGCGAGAAGCCGCTGCTGGGGTGGGGCTCCTCGGCGTGGTCGAGGCCCAGCTCCTCGGCGATCGCGAGGAATCTGCGGTTGTGGTAGCGGCCGGCGCGCGAAGTGTCGCGGACGCCTCTCGCGGCGGCGATGCCGTGGACTGCCTCGTGGAGCAGTCGCTCGAAGGAGAGTTCGGCGCCACAGGCGGACGAGGACTCTCCGATCAGGGACTCGGGCGCGGCTAGATCCGGCAGCTCGGGGTGGTACCGCTGAATGTCGGCCCACGCCTGTGCCAGCTCTGCGGCAAGTACAGGTGGTGTCGTGCTCACGTCGTGACAACGAGCGCGAGTGCCCCGGTGTTCCGATTCCGGGCCATCCCAAATAATTTGCACGTACCAGTCAGTTGCCCTTGCATGCGTCCCGACGAGGGCGGGTGCGCAGATCTGTGGAGAAGCCTCACAGCTCGCACCAAGGTGGTACGTAGCGACGTGTACGCCCGGACACCCAGGCAAGCACCGTACGCCGGGGCCCCGGGCGGCCGGGGCGGCGGGTGGGGCGTCAGTAAGCGCGTGCCACCAGGGCGACAGTACCGGGCTCGTCGTCCGAGCCGGGCACCGACCCGTCCCCGGCGACCAGACACCGTACGGACACCCCGTGCTCCGCGAGCCGGGCCTCCCCCGCCGGGCCGAGCGCCGACCAGGTGATGCGGGCCCAGCCGCCCGCGACCGCCGCCTCCACGGCCTCCGCCTCGGTCGTGACGTCGCTGGTGGCCGACTCGCGCCGGCTCCGGGACTCCCGCAGCAGCGCGGCCTGGTCCTCCTCCAGGACCGCCGGGAGCAGTGCGGGCAGGGCATCGACGGCGACCGGCTCCTTCCCGCCGGGGATGCGCCGGACCAGCATCGCGGTGCCGTCCGCCAGATCGCGCGGGCCGATCTCGATCCGTACCGGCACCCCCTTCAGCTCCCAGTCGACCGCGCGGCGGCCGAACGGGGTGTCGGTGCGGTCGTCGGTCTCGGTCCTGATCCCCGCCGCGCGCAGCCGCTGTGCGACGGAGCGGACCGCGCCCAGCACGGCCTCGTCCTCCTTGACCGCGAGGACGACCGCCTGGACGGGTGCGAGCCGCGGCGGCACCCGGAGCCCGTGGTCGTCGCCGTGCGCCATGATCAGGCCGCCGACCATCCGGGTCGAGGAGCCCCACGAGGTCTGCCGGACGAGCTCCTGCCGGCCCTCCTTCGACAGGTAGCGGGTGTGGAAGGCCTTGGCGAAATTGGTGCCGAGCTCGTGGCTCGTACCCATCTGAAGGGCCTTGCCGTCCCGCATCATCGCTTCGATGGTGAGCGTGTTGACGGCCCCGGCGAACCGCTCGGCCGGGGTCTTGCGGCCGAGGACCACATCGATGGCCAGCACATTGGTCATGAAGTCCGCGTACACCTCGCGGTGGATGTACGCGGCGAAGTCCCGGGCCTCCTCGTCGGTGGCATGGGCGGTGTGGCCCTCCTGCCAGAGGAATTCCGTCGTACGGAGGAAGACCCGCGGGCGCATCTCCCAGCGCACCACGTTGGCCCACTGGTTGATCAGCAACGGCAGATCTCGGTAGCTCTGCACCCACTTCGAGAAGTACTCGTTGATGATCGTCTCGGAGGTCGGCCGCACCACCACGGGCTCTTCGAGCTCTTTCCCGCCGCCTCGGGTGACCACCGCGAGCTCCGGCGCGAAGCCCTCGACGTGCTCGGCCTCGCGTGTCAGGTAAGACTGGGGGATGAAGAGCGGGAAGTAGGCGTTGCGGGCGCCCGCCTGTTTGATGCGGGCATCCATCTCCTGCTGCATCCGCTCCCACAGGCTGTATCCGTACGGCCGGATGACCATGGTGCCGCGCACCGGGCCGTTGTCCGCGAGTTCGGCCTTGTTGATCAGATCCTGGTACCAGCGGGGAAAGTCCTCGGCCTGGGGCGTGAGAACGGGTGCCTTTGCCATGGCGCGCATCGTACGGCGACACGGCCCACCGCACGGGGCGACGGGCCCCGGGGCCACGGGCCTTACCCACGGACGCGTCACCGCTCCACGCGGCCATTGCCATCGGACCCCTGGACGCGGACGCGGATGCGCAGTTCTCTGACATACGGGGGAAGCGGGGGGGCGCACGGAAGCGGGGGGCTTGCATACGGGGGAGCATCCACTCGGGCACTACCGATCGGACACGGCCGACCTCTCGGCGGATTGGGGCGCTTTCATGACACGCACGCTCGTCCGGCACCACAGCCACGCGGAATCGTCCACCCCGGTGGACCCCGGCAACCGTGCCCGGGACTGGGCCGAGATCCAGGAGCGGATGCTGGCACCGCTGTACGAAGCGGTGTACGAGCGGCTCGAAGTGGGATCCGGTACCCGGCTGCTCTCCCTGGGCTGCGGCTCCGGTCTCGCGCTGCTGATCGCGGCCGCCCGGGGCGCGCGCGTCACCGGCGTGGACACCGACCTCGAACGTCTGGCGCTCGCCCGGACCCGGTTGCTGCCCGATCCGGGAAGCGACGCCGGTTCCGGGGCCGGCCGGCCCCGGCTCCTGGAGGGTGATCCGTCCGGGGCCCGGCCCCGCGACGGGATGCCGTACGACCTGATCACCGCGTTCACGCCGATCGGCTGCTCGTCCGACGACGGCGAGGGGCTGGTGGCCGCGCTGCGGTCCGCGGTGCCGCTGGCCGGGCGGGGCAGCACCGTGGTGCTCACCGGCTGGGGTCCGCCGGAGCGCTGCGCGACGGCGCCCGTGCTGCGGGTGGCCGGGCGGCTGTCCGACCGGGACCGGGCCTCCCGCGAGGGCGGCTGGCGGCCGTCGGGCCGGGACGACCTGGAGGAGCTGGCGTTCCGGGCGGGCCTGAATCCCGACGGCTCGGGCCGGGTGGCGTGCCCGTTCGGGTACGCGGACCTGGACAGCGCGGTGCGGGGGCTGCTCTCCACCCGGGTCTTCGACGCGGCGGTACGGGCGACGGACCGTGCCCAGGTGGAGAAGGAGGTCGCACAGGCCCTCCATCCGCACCGCCGCCGGGACGGCACGGTCTGGATGCCGAACGTCTTCCGCTATCTCGTGTGCACGACCTGAGCGGCCATCCCGTGTGCACGACCTGAACGGGCCGTCCCCCGCGCACCACCCGAACGGCCGCGGCGGCCGTCACTTCCCCAGTCGGGTGATGCCGGCCGCCCGGTACGCCTCGGCCTCGTCCAGCGTCTCGTTCGCCAGGAGCGCGGCGGAGAGCGAGTCCAGCCGCTCCCGGTTCTCGCGCAGCAGCCGGCAGGCCACCTCGTAGCACTCGTCCACGATCCGCCGCATCTCGCCGTCCACCGCGTCGAGCGTGGCGGGGGCCGCCGACAGTCCGTACGCCTGCTGGGCGTCGCTCGGGATCGCCGTCAGCCTGCCCACCTTGTGGCTCATGCCCCAGCGGCCGACCATGCCGCGGGCCAGGTTGGTGACCTGTTCCAGGTCGCTCTCCGCGCCGGTGGTGATCACCCCGAAGACCACCTGTTCGGCCGCCATGCCGCCGAGCGCCCCGACGATGCGGCCGCGCAGGTACTCCTCGGTGTACGCGTACTTGTCGGCGTCCGGCGTCGAGAGCGTGACGCCCAGCGCCCTGCCGCGCGGCACGATGGTGACCTTGCGGACCGGGTCGGCGCCCGGCTGCACCATGCCGAGCAGGGCGTGGCCGCTCTCGTGGTACGCGGTCCTGCGGCGTTCCTCGTCGGACATGACCAGTGAGCGTTCCGCGCCGAGCTGGACCTTCTCCAGGGCGTCCGAGAAGTCGGGCTGGGTGACCTCGGACTGGCGGCGCTTGACCGCCAGGAGTGCGGCCTCGTTGGCCAGGTTGGCCAGATCCGCGCCGGTCATGCCGGGTGTCGTGCCGGCCACCTGGGCCAGGTTCACATCGGGGGCGAGCGGGATCTGCCGGGTGTGGATCTCCAGGATCGCCTCCCGGCCGCTCCGGTCCGGCGGGCTGACCTGGACGATCCGGTCGAAGCGGCCGGGCCGGGTGAGCGCGGGGTCGAGCACGTCGGCGCGGTTGGTGGCGGCGAGCACGACGACGCCCTCCGAACCGGAGAAGCCGTCCATCTCGGTGAGGATCTGGTTGAGCGTCTGCTCGCGCTCGTCGTGGCCGCCCATGCCGGAGCCGCCGCCGCGGGCCCGGCCGATGGTGTCGATCTCGTCGATGAAGACGATGGCGGGGGCGACCTTGCGCGCCTCCGCGAAGAGTTCCCGCACCCGGCTCGCGCCGACACCGACGATCATCTCGATGAACTCGGAGGCCGACGCCGAGAAGAACGGCACCCCTGCCTCACCGGCGACGGCACGGGCCAGCAGGGTCTTGCCGGTGCCGGGCGGTCCCGCGAGGAGCACCCCGCCGGGCATCCGGGCACCCATCTTCCGGTACGCCTGCGGGTTCTTCAGGAAGTCCACGACATCGTTGAGTTCGCCCTCGACCTCGTCGATCCCGGCCACGTCCTTGAAGGTGGTGCGCTTGGAACCCTCCAGTTCGACGGGCTTGGGCGGGGCCTTGCGGCCGAATCCGCCCATCCCGCCGCCCATGCCCCGGGACATCCGCCGGGCGATGAACACCCAGAGCACTACGAGCAGCAGCATGGGTGCGAGCGAGATCAGCAGGTTGGCGAGGAAGCTGCGCTGCTGGACGACCGGCTCGGCGGTGACCGTGACGTCGTCCTTGACCAGTTCGGCCCAGAGGTTGTCGTCCGCGAAGGCCGGCCGCTGGGTTTCGAACTTCGTGTACTTCTTGTCGCTCCCCGGGACCTTCGCCTCCTTCTTGAGCTGCCCCTGGATGGAGTCGCCCTTGGAGTAGATCTTGGAGACATTGCCCGAGGTGACCTGCTTGCTGAACTCCGTGTACGCGATCGTCCGCTGCTCCTCCCCGTTGAAGAAGGACAGCACCAGATTGGCGATCAGATAGACGGCGAGCGCGGTCAGCAGCAGTCCGCCCCAGCCTCCCGGCATCTTCCGGCCGGGCGGCGGGGGCGGTGGGGCGCCCTCGGAGCGCCACGGCTGATCGGTCCGGTCACGGGGAGGTACGGGGTTGGTCACGCGTGCTCCTCTGCCGACTGCCGTTGAGGCGACAGTAAGGGAGGAACGCGGACAAAGCCCTCCCAGAGCCTGTCCGATGGGCCCTTGGGGGGACGGCGTACGACAGCCGTGGCGAACCCGGGCCGGCCCGGCCCGGGTTCATTCGGTCCGGGTCAGCCCATGAACTTCTTGAACTCGTCCGGCAGCTCGAAGTTCTTGTCCTCCTGCGCCGGCAGGCCGAACGCGCCGCCCTGCGCCGCCTGCTCGCGACGGGCCGCCGCGGCCTGCTCCTCGGCCTTGCGCTTCATCGGGTTGCCGCTCTTGCGCTTGCCCTTGGCCTGCTTGACCTGCTTCTTCTGCCGACCGGGGCCACCGCCCATGCCCGGCATCCCGGGCATCCCCGGCATGCCGCCGCCCTGAGCCATCTTCGACATCATCTTGCGGGCGTCGAAGAACCGCTCCACCAGGTTCTTCACCGCGCTGACCTCGACACCGGAACCCTTGGCGATACGGGCCCGGCGCGAGCCGTTGATGATCGTCGGTTCGGCGCGCTCCTTCGGGGTCATCGACTTGATGATCGCGGCGGCGCGGTCCACGTCCCGCTCGTCGATGTTGTTGATCTGGTCCTTGATCTGCCCCATGCCGGGCAGCATGCCGAGCAGCTTGGAGATGGAGCCCATCTTCCGGACCTGCTCCATCTGGGACAGGAAGTCGTCGAGCGTGAAGTCCTTGCCCTTGCTGGACGCCAGCTTGGAGGCCATTTTGGCGGCCTCTTCCTGGCTGAAGGTCTTCTCCGCCTGCTCGATCAGGGTGAGCAGGTCACCCATGTCGAGGATGCGGGACGCCATGCGGTCGGGGTGGAAGGCGTCGAAGTCCTCGAGCTTCTCACCGTTCGACGCGAACATGATCTGCTTGCCCGTGACATGGGCGATCGACAGGGCCGCACCACCGCGGGCGTCACCGTCGAGCTTGGAGAGCACCACGCCGTCGAAGCCGACGCCGTCACGGAAGGCCTCGGCGGTGTTGACCGCGTCCTGGCCGATCATCGCGTCGACGACGAAGAGGATCTCGTCGGGGCCGACGGCGTCGCGGATGTCCGCGGCCTGCTGCATCAGCTCCTGGTCGATACCGAGTCGGCCCGCGGTGTCGACGACGACGACGTCGTACTGCTTGGACCGCGCGTACTCGATCGAGTCCTTGGCGACCTGGACCGGGTCACCGACGCCGTTGCCCGGCTCGGGCGCGTACACCGCGACACCGGCGCGGTCGGCGACGACGCTGAGCTGGTTGACGGCGTTGGGGCGCTGGAGGTCGCAGGCGACGAGGAGCGGGGAGTGGCCCTGGCCCTTGAGCCAGAGGCCGAGCTTTCCGGCGAGGGTGGTCTTACCGGCACCCTGGAGACCGGCGAGCATGATCACGGTGGGCGCGGTCTTGGCGAACCGCAGCCGACGCGTCTCGCCGCCGAGGATGCCGACGAGCTCCTCGTTGACGATCTTGACGACCTGCTGGGCCGGGTTCAGCGCCTGGGAGACCTCGGCGCCGCGCGCCCGCTCCTTGACGTTGGCGATGAAGGCGCGGACGACCGGCAGCGCGACGTCCGCTTCGAGCAGGGCGATACGGATCTCGCGAGCCGTGGCGTCGATGTCCGCCTCGGACAAGCGGCCCTTGCCCCTGAGGTTCTTGAAAGTCGCGGCAAGGCGGTCGGAGAGAGTATCGAACACGGCGCTCGTCGGTCCTCAGGGTCGGGGGCAAAGTGGATTCGGTACCCCAGGGTATCCGGCTCGGAAGAAACGATGACCCCCTGCCCGGGAAATCCGGGGGCGGGCCACGCCGCGTGGTTCCCGCGTCACGCCCGGAGCGCCGCCTCCACCGCGTCCGCCACCGCGAGCGCCCGCTCACCCGGCAGCGGCTTCCCCTCGGTGTCCGTGACGTAGAAGGCGTCCACCGCGTTCGCCCCCAGGGTCGACACATGGGCGCTGCGCACCCGTACCCCGCTCTGCTCCAGCGCCCGGCCGATCCGGTGCAGCAGCCCCGGGGCGTCCTGGGCCCGCACCTCGATCACCGTCGCCAGCCGGGAGCCGGCCGCCGCGACGGTCACCCTCGGCGGCGGGGCCTTCACCCCGCGGCGGCGCGGATAGGCGGCCTCGCGCTCGGCGAGCCGGGCCCGGATGTCCAAGGAGCCGTCCAGGGCGCGTACGAGGTCGGCGCGGAGCCGGACGGCCTGCGGCAGCGAGCCGTACTCGGCCGCGACCCGCCAGCTGAGCAGCAGCACGTCCGCCGAGCCGCCCAGTTCGGTGGGGAGTTCCACGGCGCGCAGGTCGGCGGCGCGCACGGTGAGGCGGTGCAGGGCGAGGACGCCCGCCGCCGCGGGCAGCACGCCTGGCCGGTCGGGCAGGGCGATGTGAAGCTCCACACCTACGGGTTCCGGTTCACCGTCCTCGTCCGGGGCCCCGGCCTGGGCACGCAGCGCCAGGACGGGTCCGCCGGTGCGCAGGGCCTCGATGGCGAGGCGTTCCTGTTCGGCGCCGGGCGCGGCCGGTTCCGGCTCCGGTGGGGCCTGGCCGGCGAGCACGGCGGCGACGCGTCCCACCAGGTCGGCGACGAGGGAGGCCCGCCAGGAGGACCAGGCGGCGGGCCCGGTGGCGCGCGCGTCGGCCTCGGTGAGCGCGTGCAGGAGCTCCAGAGTGGTGGCGGTGCCGACGGCGGTGGCGACGGAGCGGACGGTCGCCGGGTCGTCGAGGTCACGCCGGGTGGCGGTCTCGACGAGCAGCAGGTGGTGGCGTACGAGGGTGGCGATGACGCCCACGTCGTGCTGGTCGAAGCCGATCCGGGCAGCCGTGTCCCGGGCGATCACCTCACCGGCGACGGAGTGGTCGCCGGGCCAGCCCTTGCCGATGTCGTGCAGCAGCGCGGCGACCAGGAGCAGGTCGGGGCGGTGGACGCGGCGGGTCAGGTCGGAGGCCCGGACGGCGGTCTCGACGAGGTGGCGGTCGACGGTCCAGGTGTGGACGGGGTTGCGCTGGGGTCGGCAGTGGACGCGTTCCCAGTCCGGGAGCAGCCGGGTGATGAGCCCTTCGGCTTCGAGCGCCTCCCAGACGGGGACGGTGGCCTCGCCGGCACCGAGGAGGGTGACGAGTTCCTCGCGAGCCTCGGCGGGCCAGGGCACCGGCAGCGGGGGTGCGGCGGTGGCGAGCCGGCGTACGAAGTGGCGGGAGAGCGGGAGTTCGGACTGGGCGGCCGCGGCGGCGGCGCGCAGCACGAGGACGGGGTCGCGTTCGGGGCGGGCGGCGCGGGCGAGGACCACTTCGCCGTCGGCCTCGACGACGCCCTCGGCGAGCGGGGTGCGTTCCGGGGCGGCCGCCCTGCCGCCGCCGAGGATCGCGCGCAGCCGGGGGCGCACGGACCGGGCGCGCAGGACCCGGTCGACCTCGCGCCAGGTGACGTCAGTGGCGTACGCGATGGTGCGGGCGGCCTCGTAGACCTGGCGGAGCAGGGCGTCCGCGTCGAGGAGTCCGAGGGCTTGCGCGACCTGGTCCTGTTCCTGGAGGGCGAGGCGGTCGGTGGCGCGGCCGGTGGTGAGGTGGAGGGCGTCACGGGCGTCGAGCAGGACGCGACGGGCTTCGGCGAGACCTTCGCGGGGGGCGTCGGCGACCCAGGACGCGGCGACGGCGCGCAGCGCGGTGGCGTCCCGCAGTCCGCCGCGGGCCTCCTTGAGGTCGGGTTCGAGGAGGAATTGCAGCTCGCCCTGGCGTTCGGCGCGTTCGCGGCAGAGTTCGTGGAGTGCGGGCAGGCGTTTGGGGGCCTGGTTGCGCCAGTCGGCGAGGACCGCGGTGCGCATCGCGGCGACGAGCCCGAGGTCCCCGGCGACGGGCCGGGCGTCGAGCAGTCCGAGCTGGACCTTGAGGTCCTCGGCCGCGGCCCCGCGCGCCTCGGCGGGGGTGCGTACGGAGTGGTCGAGGGCGAGACCGAGGTCCCAGACGGGGTACCAGACGCGGTCGGCGAGGGCGGCGACGGCCGCGGGGCCGGCGTTCCCGTCGTGCAGGAGCAGCAGGTCGAGGTCGCTGCGCGGGGAGAGTTCACCGCGTCCGTAGCCGCCGACGGCGACGAGGGCGGCGCCCTGGACGCCGGTCTGCCGGGCCGCGCCGGTGAACAGCTCGGTGAGCCAGTCGTCGGTGAGCGAGGCGAGGGCCGCACGGCGCGGCGGCCCGGACCGCGCCTCCTCCTGGAGAAGGCGCAGCCGGGCCGCCGCGTAGCCGCCGGGTTCCGAGTCTGCGGATTCGGTGGTGGTCTCGGTGCTCGTCACCCGGCTGCCTTTCGTTCGGGACCGTCGGCGTTTCGTGACCGGCGGCCTGCGGAGCCGTCGGCCTTCGGAGCCATCGGCGCTTCGGGACCATCGGCGCCCTTCGTAACCGTCGGCTTTCACGGCCGTCGGCGCCTCGGGACCATCCGTCAGAGTGCGTCCGGACCGCGTTCGCCCGTCCGTACCCGGACCGCGGTCTCGACCGGCACGCTCCAGACCTTGCCGTCACCGATCTTGCCGGTGCGGGCGGCCTTCACCACGACATCGATGAGCTGTTCGGATTCCTCGTCCTCGACCAGGACCTCGATCCGGATCTTGGGTACGAGGTCGACGGTGTACTCGGCGCCCCGGTAGACCTCGGTGTGGCCGCGCTGGCGTCCGTACCCGCTTGCCTCGGTGACCGTGAGGCCCTGGACGCCGAAGGTCTGGAGGGCCTCCTTGATCTCGTCCAGCCGGTGTGGCTTCACGACCGCGGTGATGAGCTTCATGCGTCCACCTTCTTCGTCTTCGCTGCTGCCGTGCTGCCCGGGGCGGAGCTCGTGGTGCGCGGGGCCGCGCCGCCGCCCGCTCCGCTGAAGTCGTACGCGGTCTCGGCGTGTTCGACCTGGTCGATGCCGGAGATCTCGTCGTCCTCGGGGACCCGCATCCCGATCGTCCGGTCCAGCAGGAAGGCCAGGATCGCGGAGACGACGAGAGAGTACGCGAGGACGGCGAAGACACCGACGGCCTGCTTGCCGAGCTGTTCGAGGCCGCCGCCGTAGAAGAGGCCCTTGGCGTCGGACTGGACGCCGCCGGTGGCGAAGAGGCCTACGAGGAGGGAACCGGCGATGCCGCCGACGAGGTGGACGCCGACCACGTCCAGGGAGTCGTCGTAGCCGAACCGGTACTTCAGGCCGACGGCCATGGCGCAGAGCACCCCGGCGATCGCGCCGACCGCGATGGCGCCGAGCGGGCTGACCGCGCCGCCGGACGGGGTGATGGCGACGAGTCCGGCGACCGCGCCGGAGGCGGCGCCCAGGGTGGTGAAGGAGCCGTGCCGGAGCTTCTCGTAGCCGAGCCAGGCGAGCATCGCGGCGGCGGTGGCGACCTGGGTGTTGACGAACATCACCGCGCCGACGCCGTCGTCGTTGCCGAGCCACGAGCCGGCGTTGAAGCCGAACCAGCCGAACCAGAGCAGACCGGCGCCGAGCATGACGAGCGGCAGGCTGTGCGGCCGCATCGGGTCCTTCTTGAAGCCGACGCGCTTGCCGATGACGAGGATCACGCCGAGCGCCGCCGCACCGGCGTTGATGTGGACGGCCGTACCGCCCGCGAAGTCGATGACGCCCATCTCGTACAGCCAGCCGCCCGCGCCCCAGACCCAGTGGGCGACGGGGAAGTAGACGACGGTGACCCAGAGCGTGATGAACAGGGCCCACGAGGTGAACTTGACCCGGTCGGCGAGGGCGCCGCTGATCAGGGCCGGGGTGAGCACGGCGAACATCAGCTGGAAGACGGCGAAGACGTAGACCGGGATCGTGTAGCCGTCCCAGAGCTGAGTGACGCCGATCCCGCTGAGTCCGAGGTAGTCCGAGCTCCAGCCGACGACGGAGCCGATGTCGGTGCCGAAGGCGAGGCTGAACCCGAAGAGCACCCACAGGATCGTGACGATCCCGAGGCTGATGAAGCTCATCATCAGCATGTTGAGGGTGCTCTTGACGCGGACCATGCCTCCGTAGAAGAAGGCCAGGGCCGGGGTCATCAGCATCACCAGGGCGGAGCAGATCAGCATGAACCCGGTGTTGGCGGCAGACAGCGTCGGGGTGTCTGCGGCAAGCGTCGTGATGCCTGGGGGCATCGGCGTCTCCTCGTCGTCGGTGCGGCCGCGTGCGGGCGATGGGAGCGGCACCACGTGCGGGACCACTGGGGAAAAGGTGCGGGCCGGTTATGGGCTAGACATTCACCCAGTGCGGTTTCCGCCGATGCCGCACGGTGTTTCACCGTGGTGACGAAGAGGTCCGGTGTGTTACGTCGCCATGAACCGGCGGTGGCGCGACCGGCGCCGGGCCTGTCCCGCGGCCGGGGCCGCATACGGTGCGGTTACGACTCTGGCGTACGGGCACGGCAACGCGAACCGGCCACGCCGACCACCCGCTGACCTGGCAATCGGGGGAGCCGAAGTCGGTCTGTGCGGGGTGGTCGCCGTGGCCGGGGCCGGGGTGCTGCTCAGACCGCTTCTGCGGTCTCCGGCAGCTGCTCGGTGAGGAGGTCGGTGAGCCTGGCGACCTCGGGGATGTCCCCGAAGTCCCTGGCAGCGGTGTCCACGGTCTTGCGGAGCCGGGTGTTGACCCGCTCGGAGCGGATCTTCCTGGCGACGCGCAGGGCCTTCTCGGCCAGCACCGTCGACTGTTCGGGCTCGCGCTTGAGGAGGTGGACGGTGGCGAGACCGATCAGGTTGAGCGCGTAGGACCGCTGGTGCTCGTCGTCGTCACCGAAGAGCTGGACGGCCTTCTCCATCAGGGGCTCGGCGAGCGAGGCGTACGTGGGGCTGCGGCCCGCCACATAGGCGAGGTCGCGGTAGGAGTGGGAGTTCTCGCCGTTGAGCTCGGCCTCCGAGAAGAAGCGGATCCAGTCGGGCTCGGGCTCGCCGTCGATGCCCACGTCGAGGAAGGTGTCCTCGGCCATCCGGACGGCCCGCTTGCACTTGCTGGGCTGGCCCATGTTGGCGTACGCGCGGGCCTCCATCGCATACAGCATGGCCTGGGTGCGCGGGGTGGCGCAGTCCCGGCTGCCGTACTGCGCGAGGTGGATCAGTTCGAGGGCGTCGTCGGGCCGTCCGAGGTGGATCATCTGGCGGCTCATGCTGGACAGGATGTACGAGCCCAGAGGCTTGTCACCGGCCTCCTTGGAGGCGTGCAGCGCGAGTACGAAGTACTTCTGGGCGGTGGGCTGGAGGCCGACGTCGTAACTCATCCAGCCCGCCAGCTCGGCCAGCTCGGCGGCGCACCGGAAGAGCCGTTTGGCGGTGGCCTCGGGCTGCGGTTCCTGGAGCAGGTCGGTGACCTCGTGGAGCTGTCCGACGACGGCCTTGCGGCGCAGTCCGCCGCCGCACTGCGCGTCCCACTGGCGGAACATCGCGGTGGTCGACTCCAGCAGATCGAGCTCGGGGCCGGAGAGCCTGGAGGGGCGGCGGGCCGCCGCCGGGTCCGGTTCGGCGGGGCCGGCGGCGGAGACGGGGACCAGCCAGCGCTGCATCGGCTCGATGAGCGCGGGTCCGGCGGCCAGGGCGAGCGAGGAGCCGAGGAATCCCCGGCGGGCGAGCATCAGGTCGCTGCGGGAGAACTCGTTGAGCAGGGCGACGGTCTGCGGTCCCGCCCAGGGCAGGTCGACGCCGGACACGGACGGCGACTGGTGCGCGGAGCGCAGTCCGAGGTCCTCGATGGCGACGACGGCGCCGAAGCGCTCCGAGAAGAGCTCCGAGAGGATGCGCGGGATCGGCTCGCGCGGCTGCTCGCCGTCGAGCCAGCGGCGCACCCGGGACGTGTCGGTGCTGATGTGGTGGGCGCCCATCTGGCGCGCCCGGCGGTTGACCTGGCGCGCGAGCTCGCCCTTCGACCAGCCGCTTCGCACGAACCATGAGCTCAATTGCTCATTGGGGCGCTTGCCGGCATTCGAATCGCCTGCGCCGCTGCCACTCACTGGAACGCCCCCATCCGCCGAATACCTGTCGCGCGAACCATTACCAGAATGCCCTGAGCCGATGCCGCCCATGCGGAGGTCGCGCACTATCGAACATGAAATCGGGTTGCCTCCGGCATACCCACGGGCGCACATACTTCCATGGTTCGTGTACCGACGGTAATCCTACGATCACCCCCCGGGCGAGGGCCCTTGCAGAAACGCCACCATTCGCCACCCCTTCGAATGAACGCCACCCCCGTCGAGCGCGATTCACTTGACACACGGCGATCAGCAGGGGGCGCAGTGATGGGCAACGGGGAGCGCGAAGAATCTCGCACGACCCCGAATATCACCGGCGCACCCCGAATCGTCGGCGACGACGGAGCGTAACGACTCCGGTCCGCGTCGTAACCACCGGCGAGCCGGACCCGTTGGAGGGGGCATGGGCTTCACGATCGGCGGCATCCGCGAGATGCGCACCGGCTCACGGCGCCGCGGCCGTGCGGCCGAGTACACGGCGGTGGCCGAGTGCACGGGGCTGTGGGGCTGGGCCGTCGTGCCGGGTGCGCGAGCAGCGGCCGGCCGCTGCTCCTGCGGGCAGGCGGGCTGCCCCTCCCCCGGCGCCCATCCGCTGGACTTCGCCCCCGAGGTCCCCGCGGGCGCCATGCTCGACGCGGCGGCCGACGCCTGGGCCCGGACGCCGGGCGCCTCGATGCTGCTGCCGGTGGGCCGCTCCTTCGACGTGCTCGATGTCGCCGAGGCGGCGGGCCGCCGGGCCCTGGTGCGGATGGAGCGGATGGGGCTGCCGCTCGGCCCGGTCGCGGTGACCCCGGCCGGGCGGGCGCAGTTCTTCGTGGCCCCGGGCGCCGCCGCCGAGCTCCCGCAGCTGCTGTACCGGATGGGCTGGGACGACGCGGGGCTGGACCTGCGGGCACTGGGGCCCGGCTGCCACATCACCGCCCCGCCGTCCGACGAGGGCGGCCTGGGCCCGGTCCGCTGGCTGCGCCCGCCGGAGCTGGACACGGCGGCCGCGCCGCCGCAGGCCCGGCTGTTGCTGGGCACGCTGGCGTACAGCTGCCATCGCGCGCCGCTCTGCGGCTGAGCGCGCGGCAGCCGGTCCCGTAACCCGTCCTGCAGCAACGCCCCAACCGTCCCCCGTAACGCCGAAGAGCCCGACCGCTGCTTGCGCCATGCGGTCGGGCTCTTCGGGTGCGGTGCGGGGTCTCAGTCGCCGATCAGGGCGTCCACGAACGCCTCCGGTTCGAACGGGGCCAGGTCGTCCGGTCCCTCGCCGAGACCGACGAGCTTCACCGGTACGCCCAGTTCGCGCTGGACGGCGATGACAATGCCGCCCTTGGCGGTGCCGTCCAGCTTGGTGAGCACGATGCCGGTGATGTCCACGACCTCGGCGAACACCCGGGCCTGCACCAGGCCGTTCTGCCCGGTCGTGGCGTCGAGGACGAGCAGGACCTCGTCGAGCGGTCCGTGCTTCTCGACGACCCGCTTGACCTTGCCGAGCTCGTCCATCAGCCCGGTCTTGGTGTGCAGCCGTCCGGCGGTGTCGATGAGGACCACATCGGCACCCTCGGCGATACCTTCCTTCACCGCGTCGAAGGCGATCGAGGCGGGGTCGCCGCCCTCGGGGCCGCGCACGGTGCGGGCGCCGACGCGCTCGCCCCAGGTCTGGAGCTGGTCGGCGGCGGCCGCCCGGAAGGTGTCGGCCGCGCCGAGCACGACGCTGCGGCCGTCGGCGACGAGCACCCGGGCCAGCTTGCCGGTGGTGGTGGTCTTGCCGGTTCCGTTGACGCCGACGACCATCACGACGCCGGGGGTGTCGAGGCCGCTCTCCGTCTTGACCGCACGGTCGAAGTCGGTGCCGAGCAGGTTGAGGAGCTCCTCGCGCAGCAGCGCGCGCAGCCCCTCGGGGGTACGGGTGCCGAGCACGCGGACGTGCTCGCGGAGGCGCTCCACCAGTTCCTGGGTGGGCGCGACGCCGACGTCGGCGGTGAGGAGGGTGTCCTCGATCTCCTCCCAGGTGTCCTCGTCGAGGTTGTCGCGGGACAGGAGCGTGAGCAGCCCCTTGCCGAGGGAGTTCTGCGAGCGGGCGAGCCGGGCGCGCAGCCGTACCAGACGGCCGGCGGTGGGCTCGGGCACCTCGATGGCGGGGGCGGCGGGCGCCTCCGGCTCGACGGCCTCGGGGGCCTCCTCGGCGGGAGCCTCGGCCTCGGGCGGGCCGACCTCCTCGATGGTGCGGCGCGGTTCCTCGCGCGGCGTCTCGGCTTCCTCGCCGACATGGGGCTCGGCGGGAGGAGTGATGGTCGGCGTGCTCGACGGCGCCGGGGGCAGCTGCTTCTTCTTGCGGCTGCTGACCACGAGCCCGCTGATCACGCCGACCGCGACCAGGGCGATGACTACAGCAAGGATGACGAATTCCATAACCCACCCAGTATCAGTCACGTCCGCCCGCGGGGGCCGCCCCGAAGGATCGCCCGAACATCCCATCGGCCGTTATGCACCTTTTGGCGGTAAAGGTACGATCTTGCCCGTGGAGACCCGCGGCCTGGAGCCCGTCCCCGACAACGAACGCACCGGCCGGGTCCGGACCCTCTTCCCCACCTGGGTCGGCGCGAACCTGACCGTGCTGCTGCTCACCGTCGGCGCCGGGCTCGTCGTCTTCAACGGGCTGAATCTCTGGCAGGTGCTCACGGTCGCCCTCACGGCCTCGGTCATCGGCTTCGGGCTGGTCGGCCTGGTCTCGATCGCGGGCAGACGGGGCGGGGCCCCCGGCATGGCGCTCTCCCGGGCCGTCTTCGGGCAGCGCGGCAATCTGCTGCCCGGAGCGCTGACCTGGGTCGCCCGCTGGGGCTGGGAGACGGTCAACGCGGTCACCGGCACCTACGCGGTGCTCGCCGTGCTGGAACTGCTCTTCGGCGTCACGAGCAGTCACCGGCTGACCCTGGTGACCCTGCTCGCCTTCGTGGGGTGCAGCTGCCTGGTGTCGGGGCTGGGCCTGGGTGCGCTGCGGGTGTGCTGCACCTGGTCGACGTACCTCTTCGGCGGTGTCAGCGTGCTCGTACTGATCCACCTGATCGGCTCGACCGACTGGCGGGGTGCGCTGGGCAGGCCCGCCGGGCCGGTGACGATGATGGTCGCCGGAGTCGGCACCCTGGCGGCCGGCGGTCTCAGCTGGGCCCCGTCGGGCCCGGACTTCACCCGCTATCTGCCGCGCTCGGCGTCCGGCCGGGCGATGATCGGGGCGACCGTGGGCGGCGCCGGGATCGTGTACGTACCGATGGTGCTGATGGGGGCCGTGATGGGGGTCGCCGAACCGGGGCTGGCCGTCACGCGCGACCCGGTCGCGTTCATCGGACCGCTGCTGCCCGGCTGGCTCGCGGTGCCGTATCTGCTGTTCGCCGTGGTCGGCATGGCGCTGATCAACGCGATGTCGCTGTACTCGGCCGGATTCACCGCACAGACCCTGGGATTCATGATCCCCCGCACGTGGGCGGTCGGCATGAACGCGGCCATCAGTCTACTCCTGGGCGCGACCCTGATGGTCACGGCCGCCGGTTTCCTGGATTCCTTCATCTCCTTCCTGACGCTGCTCGCCGTGACGTTCTCCGCGTGGATCGGGGTCTTCGCCGTGGATCTGCTGCGGGGCCGTACGTACGATCCGGCGGCCCTCCTGGACACCACGCCGGCCGGCGCCTACTGGTACACCGGGGGCTTCGCCGTACCGGCCGTGGCCGCGTGGGCCGCGGGGCTGGTGACGGGGCTGCTCTTCACCGGCGTGCGGTGGTTCACCGGGCCGCTCGCCACCACCTGGATCGGGCGCCAGGGGCTGGGCTGGGCGGCCACGATCACCATTTCCGCCGGCCTGTACACGCTCCTGCCGCGTTCCGCCGGACGGGCCCGGGGCGACGGCGACGGTCCCGGCGGCAACACACCTCTACACTTCTGACGCTGCGTCAGCTAATGTCCCGCCTCGCCGAGCCCGCCCGACGATGGGGACAAGTCTCATGGCCTTCACAGTGGTCCGGTTCAACCTCGTCGATCCCGATGCCACCCCCGAGTCGCTCTCGTCCCGCTACCGCGCCGCGCTGGAGATGGCCGCGTACGCCGACGAGCACGCCGTCGACACCGTGCAGACCGAGGAGCACCACGGCGTCGCCAACTCCTGGCTGCCCTCCCCCTTCGTCTTCGCGGGCTCGGTCTTCGGCGCCACCCGCCGGATCGCGGTCACCGTCTCGGCGATCATCGGCCCGCTGCACGACCCGCTGCGGCTGGCCGAGGACATCGCGGTCCTGGACCTGCTGAGCGCCGGCCGGCTGGTCACCGTGGCGGGGATCGGCTACCGGCCCGAGGAGTACGAACAGGCGGGGGTCGAATGGGGCAGGCGCGGCAGGCTCCAGGACGAACTGCTGGAGACGCTGCTCCAGGCGTGGACCGGTGAGCCGTTCCCGTACCGGGGCCGGACGGTCAGGGTCACGCCGCGCCCGTACACCCGGCCGCACCCGCTGCTGCTGGTGGGCGGCAGTTCGCGGGCGGCGGCGCGGCGGGCGGCCCGGCTCGGGCTGCCGTTCTTCCCGAGCGCGCATCTGCCGGAGCTGGAGGCGTACTACCAGCAACTGCGCGCCGAGTTCGGGACGGACGGCTTCTGCATGATGCCCGCCGCCGAGACACCGCTGCTGCACGTGTCCGAGGACCCGGACCGGACCTGGTCCGAGTACGGCGAGCACTTCCTGCACGAGGCACGCACGTACGCCTCCTGGCAGTCCAAGGACATCCGCTCCGCCGTGCGTTCGGCGGCGACGACGGTGCCGGAGCTGCGGGCCGAGGGGGTCTACCGGGTCCTCACGCCCGACGAGTGCGCCGCGGCGGCCACGGAGCTGGACAGTCTGGTGCTGCATCCGCTGTGCGGCGGGATGCCGGTCGAGGAGGGGTGGCGCAGCCTGCGGCTGTTCTGCGAGGCGATCGCGCCGCAGAGCTCCTGACCAGCTCCTGACCGGCGGGGGTCAGCCCATCTCCTCCAGCGCCTTGCCCTTGGTCTCCTTCACGAACTTGAGCACGAAGGGGATCGAGAGCGTGGCGAAGCAGGCGTAGATGATGTACGTGCCCGACAGGTTCCAGTCGGACAGGCTCGGGAAGCTCGCGGTGATCGCCCAGTTGGCGATCCACTGCGCGGACGCGGCGACACCGAGCGCGGCGGCGCGGAGCCTGTTGGGGAACATCTCGCCGAGGAAGACCCAGACGACGACACCCCACGACAGGGCGAAGAAGAGCACGAACACATGGGCCGCGACGAGCGCCACGACGCCCTGGGTGGTGGGCAGTTTGCCGTCGACCAGGTCGGCGGAGAAGGCCCAGGCCTCGAAGGCGAGAGCGATGGCCATGCCGGTGGAGCCCGCCAGCGCGAGCGGTTTGCGGCCCACCCGGTCCACCAGGACCATCGCGATGACGGTACCGATGATGTTGATGATGGAGGTGGTGAACGACCAGAAGAACGAGGCGGTCGGGTCGATGCCGACGGACTGCCAGAGCGTCGCCGAGTAGTAGAACGCCACGTTGATGCCGACGAGTTGCTGGAAGACCGACAGTCCGATGCCGACCCAGACGATCGGCAGGAAGCCGAAACGGCTGCCGAGCAGGTCCGTGAACCTGGACTTGTGCTCGCGGTGCATCGCGGTCTCGATCTCGGTCACCCTGGCGTCCAGATCGACGTTCCTCCCCTCGACCTCCTCCAGGATCTTCCGGGCCCGGTCCTTCTTGCCGACCGAGATCAGGAACCGCGGCGACTCGGGGATCGCGAAGGACAGCAGCCCGTACAGGACCGCCGGGACGACCATCACGCCGAGCATCCACTGCCAGGCTTCGAGGCCGCCGATCTTTCCGCGCTGGTCACCGTCGGCCAGCTGCAGGATGCCGTAGTTGACCAGCTGGGAGATGGCGATGCCGACGACGATCGCCGCCTGCTGGAAGGAGCCGAGCCGGCCCCGGTAGGCGGGCGGCGAGACCTCCGCGATGTACGCCGGGCCGATCACCGAGGCCATACCGATGGCGAAACCGCCGATGATGCGCCACATCGCCAGGTCCCAGAGGGCGAACGGGAGCGCGGAGCCGACGGCGCTGATGGTGAAGAGCACGGAGGCGATCTGCATGCAGCGGATGCGGCCGATGCGGTCGGCGATGCGCCCCGCGGTGGCCGCGCCGATCGCGCAGCCGATCAGGGCGATGGCGATGACCTGGGCGAGCGTTCCCGAGCCGATGTCGTAGCGGCTGCGGATCGCCTCGACGGCGCCGTTGATGACGGAGCTGTCGTAGCCGAACAGGAAGCCGCCCATCGCGGCGGCCGCGGTGATGAAGATGACATGGCCGAGGTGGTCCGGGTGGGCCGCTCGGGCTCCGGACGCCGGTCCCTGCGAAGTGCTGGTCACATGAACTCCTGATGCCTGGCCACGTCGTCAGGTGTGGGGGTGAGCCCTTCCAAGTGGCACACAACTTCCCGGCCGCCACCACTTGAGTGGATCCGGCCCGGGAGCACTCGGTGAGCAGGGCTCAGCGCAGCCGCTGGCTGATGACCTTCGAGACCCCGTCGCCCTGCATCGAGACGCCGTACAGCGCGTCGGCGACCTCCATCGTCCGCTTCTGGTGCGTGATCACGATGAGCTGCGAGCTCTCCTGGAGCTCCTCCATGATCCGGATCAGCCGCTGGAGGTTGGTGTCGTCGAGCGCCGCCTCGACCTCATCCATCACATAGAACGGGCTCGGCCGTGCCTTGAAGATGGAGACCAGCAACGCCACCGCCGTGAGCGAGCGTTCGCCGCCGGACAGCAGCGAGAGCCGCTTGACCTTCTTGCCGGGCGGCCGCGCCTCGACGTCCACACCGGTCGCGAGCATGTTGTCCGGGTCGGTCAGGATCAGCCGGCCCTCGCCACCCGGGAAGAGCCGCGAGAAGACGCCCTCGAACTCGCGGGCCGTGTCCCGGTACGCCTCCGTGAACACCTGCTCGACCCGCTCGTCGACCTCCTTGATGACCTGTATCAGATCGGCCCGGGTCTTCTTCAGGTCCTCGAGCTGCTCGGAGAGGAACTTGTGCCGGTCCTCCAGCGCCGAGAACTCCTCCAGGGCGAGCGGATTCACCTTCCCGAGTTGCTGGTACGCCCGTTCGGCCGACTTCAGCCGCTTCTCCTGCTCGGCCCTGACGAACGGCTTCGGCCGGTTGCGCGGATGGTCCGGGTCCTGCGGCAGCTCCTCGCCCTCCGCGGCGGGTGACGGCGGTACGAGCTGGTCGGGGCCGTACTCCGCGGCCAGCCCGGCCGGCTCGACGCCCAGCTCCTCCAGCGCCTTCGCCTCCAGCTGCTCTATCCGCAGCCGCTTCTCGGCGCCGAGCACCTCGCCGCGGTGGACGGAGTCGGTGAGCTTGTCCAGCTCGCCCTTGAGCTCGCGGCCCCGGCCGCGCTCGGCCGCCAGCTCCCTCTCCCGCTCCGCCTTGGCGGCCTCGGCCACCGCCCGCTCGCGTTCGGCCCGTACGACGGACACCTCGACGTGCGCGAGCAGCTGACGGGCACCGGACGCGACGGCGGAGGCCACCGCCGCCTCGTGCCGCAGCCGGGCCCGGCGCCGCTCGGCGCGGGCGCGGGCCTCCCGTTCGGCGCGGGCACCCCGGTCGAGGGAGTCGGCGCGGCCGGCCAGTGCCTTGACCCGCTCCTCATGGGTACGCGCCTGGAGCCGGGCCTCCATCTCGGTCTGGCGGGCGTTGGCACCGTCGGCGGCGAGCCGGTCCCGTACGGAGGTGTCCGGCTCGTCCTCGACCGGCATCTCCTCGGCGACGAGCAACCGCTCGGCCAGCTCCTCGGCCTCCTCGGTCGCCCGCTCCAGGGCCTCCTGGGCGCGGGCCGCCGACGCGGTCATCCGCTCGGCCTCGCCCGCCGCGCCACGGGCCTGCCCGGCCAGCCGCCCCAGCTGCTGGGACACCCCGGACTTCTCCCGCTCGGCGGCCCTGCGCCGCTCCCCGAGCTCCTCGACCAGCGCGGCACCGGCCCGGCGTCGCTCCCCCGCGACCCGCTGCTCCTCGGTCAACCCGGCGCACTCCACGGCCAGTTCCTCCAGCTGGGCCGCGGCCTCGTCGACCGATGCCTGCACTTCGAGGAGGCTCGGCGCCCCGGCGGAACCGCCGTGCGCGAAGTGCGCCGAGAGGATGTCCCCCTCGGCCGTCACGGCCGTGAGCTCCGGGTGTACGGCGACGAGGTCCTCGGCGTCCTCCAGGGTGCCGACCACCACCATGCCCCGCACCAGACTGCGTACCGCGTCCATCAGTTCGACGGGCCCGCGGACGAGATCGGCCACGGCACGCGGCCCTCCGTCACCGGCACCACCACCGGCATCGCCGGCACCCCCCTCACCAGGGGCCTCGGCGCGCCGCACCGCGCCCAGCAGCAGCGCGGCCCGCCCCGCGTCCTGCTTGCGCAGCAGCCGGATCGCCTCCGCCGCCGTGGCCGGGTCCGTCACCGCGACCGCGTCCGCCGCCGCGCCCAGTGCCGCCGCCACCGCCACCTCGTGCCCCGGCGCCACCGTCAGGAGTTCCGCGGCCGGACCGACCAGACCCGACAGCCGGTCCCGCGCACCCAGCAGCGCGCCCGTGCCGTCCTTGCGGCGCAGACCGAGGGCCAGCGCCTCGTGGCGGGCCGCCACCGCCGCCCGCTTCCGTTCCGCGGCGGTGGCCGCCTCCCGGGCCGCGGAGTGCGCCGCCTCCGCCTCGGCGAGCTCCCGCTTGGCGGCGTCGTGCTGCTCGCCGAGCTCCTGATCACCGGCGTCCAGGCCCTCGACCTCGGCCCTGAGCTGTTCGTACTCCTCCTGGGCGGCGACCGCCCGCTCCTGCGCCTCGTCCCGGGAGGTGGCCAGCCGGTCGATCTCGGCCTGGGCCGAACCGGCACGGCTGCGGGCGGCGTTGACCTGCCCGTTCAGCCGGGCGAGCCCCTCGCGGCGGTCCGCGATGGCGCGGGCGGCGTCCTTGAGCCTGCGCTCCTCGGCCACCAACTCCCGTTCCAGCTCGGCACGGTGGGCCGAGGTGTCCTCCAGCGCGTGTTCCGCGGCCTCCAGCGCGGCGGTCAGCTCCGCCTCCTGCTCGCGGATCCGGGCCGCCTCCCGCTCCATCTCCTCGGGATCGCGACCGCGCCGCTCCTCCTCCGGAGCGGCCGAGGCGCTCTTCACCCGGGCATCGGCCAGCGAGATCGTGCCGCGCACCCGCTCGGCCAGCTGGGACAGCTCGTACCAGGTCTGCTGGGCGCGCTGGAGCCGCGGCGCCAGCCGCCGTACCTCGTCCTCCAGCTCCGCCTCGCGCGCCAGGGCCGCCTTGAGTTCCGCCTCTGCGGCCTCCCGGCGCTGCTTGAGCGCCGCCTCGTCGGCGATCTCGCTGCTCAGCGCCGTGCGCAGCCGCACCAGGTCGTCGGCGAGCAGCCGCAGCTTGGCGTCGCGCAGGTCGGCCTGGATGACGGCGGCCCGGCGCGCCACGGCGGCCTGCCGGCCGAGCGGTTTCAGCTGCCGCCGCAGTTCGTCGGTGAGGTCCTGGACGCGGGCGAGATTGGCCCCCATCGCGTCCAGTTTCCGCAGCGCCTTCTCTTTCCGCTTGCGGTGCTTGAGCACACCGGCGGCTTCCTCGATGAACGCGCGACGGCCCATCGGATCGGCGTGGAGCACGGAGTCCAGCTGGCCCTGACCGACGATGACGTGCATCTCGCGGCCGATGCCGGAGTCCGAGAGGAGTTCCTGGATGTCCAGCAGCCGGCAGGTGTCGCCATTGATCTGGTACTCGCTGCCGCCATTGCGGAACATGATCCGAGTGATCGTCACTTCGGCGTACTCGATGGGCAGCGCACCATCGGAATTGTCGATGGTCAGCGACACTTCGGCCCTGCCGAGCGGCGGCCGCCCGGTGGTGCCGGCGAAGATCACGTCTTCCATCTTGCCGCCGCGCAGGGATTTGGCGCCCTGTTCGCCCATGACCCAGGAGAGCGCGTCCACCACATTGGACTTGCCGGACCCATTGGGGCCGACGACGCATGTGATGCCGGGTTCGAACCGCAGCGTCGTGGCGGAGGCGAACGATTTGAAACCACGCAGGGTCAGGGCCTTGAGGTGCACGCCGCCGGACTCTACCTTTCGCTCTCGGTTTCGCTGATGAAGGTGCAGGGCACATCAGACGGTAAGGGAAGGGGTGTACGCGGGGGCGGCTACCGCGCAGTTTCCGAGCGGAAAAGGATCCGAGCGGAAAAAGAAAGAAGGGACGCCTGAGCGTCCCTTGTAAAACTTGTGCGGTGTTGCTGGTGCAGCTGCGCATGACGGATCAAGGACATGTCACGGCGGTGACAGATCAAGAGCAGTGATCTTCAATGATCCGGCGGCAATCCGGGTGATGATCTCAAACGGCTGACGCGCACGCGGCCCGACCGGCCCCTGGGGGCCATCGGTCAGGTCAGCGCCGGCTCCGCCTGAGGTACGTCGATGTCGATGCTGTCGAGCAGCGACTCTTGGTGCTGGGCGGCGGCGTTCAGCGCGTCGTTCTCGTCCTGAATCCGTACGAGCTCGGATTCGAGGTCCTGGACGCGCTGCTGGAGCCGTCGCATCTCGGCGAGGAGTCGCGGGTCGGAACCGCCGACGTAACCGAGAAGCGCCTTTGCCATGATGGATGGTCCTCCACACTGAGTGACCGACCGATGCGGTGTGGGTCGTGAGGGAATCGCACCCGCGGTGCTCGGCAGTGCTCTGTAGTCACTGCTGTTCTGCTGCCAAACAGCTCTGCCAAACAGCTAAGGTGCGCGGGGATTTCAGCGTCTCACCAAAAAGTTTGACGGTCAACACGATCACACCCTGTAGAGGCGGGCGGCCCGGGGGCGCGCGGCTGGGCGATCATGCGGCGCGACTCTCCTGCGGGGCCCTGCGGGGCGTGGAGATCATCCTTACTGCCGCAGCCTGGCACGCCAACCGAATCTTGGCAACCACCCGGACATTCCGCAGGTCACCCCGTCCGGTAACCCCTCGCCGCGTTTCGAACACGGTCCGAACATGGCCTGTTCCGCACCCCCGGAACGGACCCGGTTCAGCGGATCGCGAAGCCCTCGTAACCGCCGCGCGGGGTGTCCCATATCTCAGTGACTCCGTCGACGCGTCCGGGTGTGTCGTCCGAGCGCAGCCACTCCAGCAGACGGTGGCAATTCTCACGCCGCCCCTCGGCGACGACCTGCACCCTGCCGTCGTCGAGATTGAGGGCGAAGCCGGTGAGCCCACCGATCTCGAGGGCGTTCGCCCTGGTGAACCAGCGGAATCCCACCTGCTGCACTCGGCCGCGTACCCATGCGGTGAGTCGTACATCTTCGTTCATGCCCGAACGCTAACCGGCCGATTGCTCGCGGAGCACTTTCTGCCGTCGGGCCATGGCGTACAGTCCCGACGCAATGGACTCACTCGAACGGGTGATTCGTATTGACGAAGGGCTCAGCAGATGGGACGCCATCGACGCTCCGCGACAGCCTCCACTGCCGAGGACCACGCGGCGGAAGGCGCGGGACGAAGCCGGGGCGGGCACCGCAGGAAGCGGTCCGCGGCCCCGGTCCGGACCGGACTGGTCGGCGTGTCCGCGGCCCTCGCCGTGGGAGCCGTGGCGGTGGCCTCCGGCCTGGTACCCGGCGGCGACACCTACTCGCTGGGCGGCAGCTCCGACCGGGTACGCACCGCGGGCACCCCGGATCTGCTGACCCAGGACGGCTCCTCCACCGCACCGGCCGACCGGTCCACCGCGTCCGGACCGGCCAGCCGCGGCACCGGACGGGCCGAGGGCCCGACCAGCGCTCAGTCCCCCACCGGATCCCCGTCGTCCGCCTCGAAGACCTCCGGGCCGGCCGAGCGGACGGAGCCTTCCCGGTCCGCCCCGTCGAAGACCCCTTCGGCCGGGACCGGGAAGAGCACCGCTCCCGCCGCCGAGAAGTCGTCGGCCGCGCCGAAGACCTCCGCCCCCGCGACCCGCAGCGCCTCGGCCCCGGCCGACTCCTCGGTCCCGTCCGCCGTGCTCGCCCTGGTCAACCAGGAGCGCGCGAAGGTCGGCTGCAGCCCGCTGACCGCCAACTCCTCGCTCGCCTCGCTCGCCCAGGACTTCAGCGAGGACATGGCCGCCCGCGGCTTCTTCGACCACACCGACCCGGACGGCCGGACCCCGTGGGACCGCGCCTCGAAGGCCGGTGTGCAGGGCCTCGCGGCCGAGAACATAGCCCGTGGCCAGGCGACCGCGCAGGCCGTGATGGACTCCTGGATGGACAGCCCCGGCCACCGGGCGAACATTCTCAACTGCGACTACCGGACGCTCGGCGTCGGTGTGCACTACGGCTCCGGTGGCCCCTGGTGGACCCAGGACTTCGGCTTCTGACTGCGGCCAGCCCGGCGCTCACCCGCAGAAAGCGCACTCCGGTGGTGAGCGCTGTGCGGGCGTACGCTGCTCGGCATGGACGAGAGTATGGGCGACAGCAAGGACGAGAACACCCGTCCGGACACGCTCGCCTTCGACGTGTTCTCCCGGCAGTGCCCCTCACGCTCCACCCTGGAGCATGTCACCGGGCGCTGGGGCAGCCTGACGCTGGGAGCGCTGTACGAAGGCGGCTTCCGCTTCAACGAACTCCGCCGCCGGGTCGACGGGGTCAGCGAGAAGATGCTCTCCCAGACCCTCCACGCCCTGGAACGGGACGGCCTGGTCCACCGCGAGGCCCAGCCGACCAATCCCCCGCGCGTCGACTACGAGCTGACGCCCCTGGGCCGGCAGGTGGCCGAACGGCTGCTCGCGCTGATCGAGCTCGTCGAGGGCCGGATGCCCGAGGTGCTCCGGGCCCGTGACGGCTACGACGAGGCGCGCGGCGGCCGCTGACAGCGCGGGCAGAAGTAGCTGGAGCGGTTCATCCAGGGGCGGCGGCGCATCGGCGTGCCGCAGCGGTGGCAGGGCTCGTCCTCGCGTCCGTAGGCGTCGAGCGAGCGGTCGAAGTAGCCGGATTCGCCGTTCACGTTGACGTAGAGGCTGTCGAAGCTGGTGCCGCCCTGGTCGAGCGCCGCGGTCATCACGTCGCGGACATGGCCGAGCAGTTCGGCGGCCTTGGGGCGGGTGAGGCTCGCGGTCGGCCGGTCGTAGTGCAGTCTGCTGCGCCAGAGCGCCTCGTCCGCGTAGATGTTGCCGACGCCGCTGATCAGCGACTGGTCGAGCAGGGCCCGCTTGACGGTCGTACGGCGCAGGCGCAGCGCCGCGTGGAAGGCGTCGTCGTCGAACGCCGGGTCCAGCGGGTCGCGGGCGATGTGCGCGATGGTGTCGGGCAGCCCGTCGGGCGTGTTCTCGTGGAGCGAGAGCCCGCCGAAGGTCCGCTGGTCGACGAAGCGGAGCTCGGTGCCGAGGGAGTCGTCGAAGCGGATCCGGATGCGCAGATGCTTCTCGTCCGGGGCGTCCTGCGGCTGCACCAGCAGCTGGCCGCTCATCCCGAGGTGACCCAGCAGCGAGCTGGACGCGTCGTCCAGCGGCACCCAGAGGTACTTGCCGCGGCGCATCGCCGTTCCGAAGCGGGCGCCGCCGAGCCGGGCCGCGAAGTCCACGCCGCCGGCGAGATGGCGGCGGACCGCACGCGGGTGCAGCACCTCGACGTCATCGACGGTGCGGCCGGCGACCCAGCGTTCGAGACCACGCCGTACGACTTCGACCTCGGGCAGCTCGGGCACGGTGTCGCTCCTGAAGGAATGCAGAATGCAGAATGCTCTGATTGAACAATATTGAACAATACGGTTCCGGGCAGGAAGAACCCCCCGGTGCACAGGGCACCGAGGGGTTCTCGGGGTCAGGCCGGAGCGGCGTCCGTGGACGGCGACGGGCCGGGCGGGGTGTCGGTGGCCCCTCCCTCGGCAGCGGCCTTCGCCGCAGCCGCCCGTTCCTCCGCGGCGGCGCTGATCTCGCGCCAGGCGGACTCCGCCGCCTGCTGCTCCGCTTCCTTCTTGCTACGGCCGGTGCCGGTGCCGTACGAGACACCACCGACGCGAGCAGCAGCAGTAAAGGTCTTCTCGTGGTCCGGGCCGGTCTCCGTGACGATGTACTCGGGGACTCCGAGGCTCTCGCCGGCGGTGAGCTCCTGGAGGCTGGTCTTCCAGTCCAGGCCGGCACCGAGGTTCGAGGACCTGTCGATCAGCGGGTCGAAGAGCCGGTGGACCAGCTCCGAGGCCGCGCTGAGGCCCTGGTCGAGATAGACCGCGCCGATCACCGCTTCGAGGGTGTCGGCGAGGATGGACGCCTTGTCCCTGCCACCCGTGCCCTCTTCACCGCGGCCGAGCCGGATGAAGGAGCCGAGTTCCAGGCCGCGGCCCACTTCCGCAAGCGCACGCGAGTTGACCACCGCGGCCCGCAACTTGGCCAGCTGGCCTTCGGGCAGGTCGGGGTGGGTTCGGTACAGCGTGTCCGTGACCACCAGGCCGAGCACCGAGTCCCCGAGGAATTCGAGCCGCTCGTTGGTGGGCAGACCGCCGTTCTCGTACGCGTACGAACGGTGGGTCAGCGCACGCACCAGAAGGGCGGTCTCGAGTTGATACCCGAGCCGCCCTTCCAGAAGCGTGTGGGACGAGGCTGTGTTGACGTTGTCTGCCTTCTTCTTGGCATTGGACAACTCAGACATCGGGCCTCTCACCAGCCGCTCAGACCTCGAGGACCTGGCGCTTGTTGTACGTGCCGCAGCTGGGGCACGCGATGTGCTGCAGCTTCGGCTCCTGGCAACGCTCACACGAAACCAGGGTGGGGACCGCAGCCTTCCACTGCGACCGGCGGTGGCGCGTGTTGCTGCGCGACATCTTCCGCTTCGGAACAGCCACGGCTACTTCTCCTGCTTCTCGTCGACGCCCGCTTCGGCGCCGCCCATGTTGTCCTTCTCGCCGTCCTGAACGGTGTCGGCGAGTCCCTGCAATGCCGCCCAACGGATGTCGACGGCATCATGGTGGTGGTCGGGGTTCTCGTCCAGCCTGATTCCGCATTCGGAACACAGACCGGCACAGGACTCCCGGCACACCGGCTGCATCGGCAGTGCGAGCACCACCGCATCGCGCAGCACTGGTTCGAGGTCGAACAGACCGTCCTCGATGAAGAGCCTGTCCTCGTCGTCCTCGGCGTCGTCGGCCGGCTCCGCCTTGCTGCTGCGGCCCCGGTCATCGGCGTCAGGGTACGAGAACATCTCCTGGAAGTCCGCAGCGACCTCTTGGCGCAGCGGCTCCAGACACCTTACGCACTCCCCCTCGGCCGACGCACGGGCGGTGCCTGTGACAAGCACCCCTTCCATGACCGACTCAAGGCGGAGGTCCAGCTCCACGGGCGCGCCTTCCGGCACACCGATGACCCCTTCGATGCCGAGGACAGCCGGCGGACCGGGTGCGTCCACGGTGCGGGAGAGCCGCTGGAGGGCACCGGGACGCCGGCCCAGCTCGTGCGTATCGAACACGAGGGGGTTTCGGTGGTCGAGGTGGCCGTTCAGGGCTTTTCCTGCTTTCGAAATCATGTGCAACGCACATCGTGGGGAGGGCCGACCGGATTCGGAGTCGAAACGGGCAGCCGGGATCGCGGACATACGCGCGACCGAAGAGCCAGGATACTGGACGCGCCGCCCAGCTCCCAATCCGGGCCGCCGGGACCGTCCGGGCCTCGGGCTGCCGGGCCGGGCGGCCCCGTCCGGTCAGCGCTCCTGTTCGTACCGGCGGAGCTGGTCCAGGTCGATCATGCTGGTGTCGAACAGGCTGGTCTCGTCGAGGGCGCTCTCGCCCTGCTGCTGGACCTGCTGGGCCTGGGCGGGCTGCTGCTGCCAGCCGTCGTACCCCTGGACGGGGACCTGGGCCTGGGGCTGCTGCTGGGACTGGTCGTAGCCCTGCTGCTGATAGGCCGCGGCGTACGGATCCGGCTGCTGCTGGTAGCCGTAGACGTCCTGCTGCGGCTGCCCCTGGTACGCGTAGGTCTCCGCGTAGCCCGAGCCCGGCTGGGCCTGGGCGGGGAAGTGCGGCTGGGCCTGCTGGTGGACCGGCTGGGGCTCCGGGGTGGCGAGCCCGGCGAGGCCGGCCCAGTGGTCCTCGTCGCTCATGTGCGTCTGGTTGCCCGCCGCGTCCTGGGCGGCCACGTGCGCGCCGAGCTCGTCGGTGGCGACCCGGCCGTGCAGCTTCTGCCGGCCGCGGCCGACCGCGTCCAGGGTCTTGGCGAGCACGGCCTCGAAGGCGCCCAGCTTGGTGTCCACGTACTCGTCCGCCCGACGCTGGAGCGTGGCCGGGTCGGCGCTGCGCTCGGGCGCCTCGGCGAAGTCCGGGTCCTCGTAGCCCTGCTCGTCGAAGGGCTGGCCGCGGCCGAGGAGCTTCTCGCGGCCGCGGTCGACGGAGCCGATCGTCTTGGTGAGGACGACCTCGAAGTTGGCGAGCTTGCTGTCGACGTACTCGTCGGCCTCGGCGCGGACCTCGGCGGCCTCCCGGCGGGCCTCGTCGAGGATGCGGTCGGCCTCGCTGCGGGACTGCCTGGCGATCTCGGTGTCGGAGATCAGCGAGGTGCGTTCGGCGCGGGCGGCGCCGATGATCCGCTCGGCCTCCTGGCGGGCCTGTTCGGCCAGCTGCTCCTGGCCGCCGATGAGCTCCTGGGCGTGGGCGAGCGAACCGGGCAGGGCCTCGCGCACCTCTTCGAGCATCGCGAGCAGTTCGGCGCGGTTGACCACGCACGAAGCCGACATGGGCATCGACCGGGCGTTCCCGACCGCTTCGACGATCTCGTCGAGCTTCTTCTGCACGTCCACCGTGTGCTCGCCACTCTCTACAGCCGATTGGAGACGGACGGGACGACTGTAAGGCCAGTCGGCGCCCGTCCGACACCTGGTGACGGACCGTCAGCGGTTCACTGCTGAGCGAGACGTTCGGTGAGGGCCTCGTGGACCAGCGGGGGAAGCAGGTGGGAGACGTCTCCGCCCCAGGTCGCGACCTCCTTGACCAGGGAGGACGACAGGAAGCTGTAGGTGGGATTGGTCGGCACGAAGAGCGTCTCGACGCCGGAGAGGCCGTTGTTCATCTGGGCCATCTGGAGCTCGTAGTCGAAGTCGCTGACGGCCCGCAGGCCCTTGACGATCGCCGGGATGTCGCGCTGCTTGCAGAAGTCGACCAGGAGGCCGTGGAAGGACTCCACCTGGACGTTGCCGAACTCCGTGGTGACCTGGCGGATCAGGTCGATCCGCTCGTCGACCGTGAACAGGCCCTTCTTGGACTGGTTGATCATCACCGCGACGTGTACGACGTCGTACAGCTTCGAGGCGCGGCCAATGATGTCGAGGTGTCCATTGGTGATGGGGTCGAATGACCCCGGACAGACGGCGCGGCGCAACTTGATTCCCTCGCTCTCCGGTCCGGTCATCGTGCGTCTTCGCACGTAGAGGCGGCGCGACCGTACCAAAGCGTTCCTTCGCCGTAGCGACGGGCCCGCAACGGTTCGAATCCCTTGGGCCAGCCGAATTCTCCGCCTCTGGTGCTGCGTTCCACGGTGACGAGGGCATCGGCCGTGAGCCAGCCCTGAGCACGGAGTGTGAGCAGTATCTCGCCAAGATCGTCGTCGGTGACGGCGTACGGCGGGTCCAGGAACACCACGTCGTAGGGGTCCCCCGGAGCCGGTCCTGTCACGATCTGTTCGGCTTTGCCGGTGCGGACCTCGGCGCCGGGCAGGCCGAGGGTGCGGACGTTGTCCCGGACGGTGCGGACGGCCTTGGGGTCGGCCTCGACGAGCAGGGCGTGCACCGCGCCGCGGGAGAGCGCCTCCAGGCCGACGGCCCCGGACCCCGCGTACAGATCGGCGATGCGGATGCCCTCCAGGCTGCCGAGGAGCGCTTCCCAGGTGGAGAAGAGGCCCTCGCGCGCACGGTCGGAGGTGGGGCGGGTGCCGGTGCCGGGCGGAACGGCCAGGCGGCGTCCGCCGGCCGAGCCGGCGATCACGCGGGTCATGGGTGTCAGGTCCTCGGTTCGTGGGCGGCCCGCGGGGTGCCGCGGCGACGTGCCACCCACGATATGGCGTCGTCGCGGATCGGGCCCGCGCACCCGGCGTCCCCCGCCGGTCCCGGTCAGCCCTTGTCGAGGTACTGCTCGCGCTCCTTGTCGAGCAGCGCGTCCAGCGCGGTCCGCAGCTCCGGCAGGTGTTCGAGCTCCGGGTCGGCGGCAACGATCGCGACGGCCTCCTCGCGTGCTGCGGCGATGACCTCCTCGTCGTCGATGACGGTGAGCATCCGCAGCGAGGAGCGGACCCCGGACTGGGCCTGGCCGAGGACATCGCCCTCGCGGCGCTGCTCCAGGTCGATCCGGGAGAGCTCGAAGCCGTCCAGGGTGGCGGCGACCGCGGAGAGGCGGGCACGGGCGGGACTGGCCTCGTGGGCCTCGCTGACCAGCAGGCAGAGCCCGGGGGCGGAGCCCCGGCCGACCCGGCCGCGCAGCTGGTGCAGCTGGGAGACGCCGAAGCGGTCGGCGTCCATGATCACCATGGCGGTGGCGTTGGGGACGTTGACGCCGACCTCGATGACGGTGGTGGCGACCAGGACGTCGACCTCGCCCGCGGCGAAGCGGCGCATCACGTCGTCCTTGTCGTCGGGGTTCATCCTGCCGTGCAGCACCTCGATGCGCAGACCTGCCAGGGGGCCCTTGGTGAGCTGCTCGGCGATCTCCAGCACGGCGAGCGGCGGGCGCTTGTCGCCCTCGGCCTCGGGGGCCTTCTTCGCCTTCTTCCCGGCCGCCTCGTCGTCGGCGTCGTCGCCGATGCGGGGGCAGACCACGTACGCCTGGTGTCCGTTCTCCACTTCTTCCCGCACCCTTTCCCAGGCGCGGCTGAGGAAGTGCGGCTTGTCCTTGGCGGGCACCACATGGCTGGCGATGGGCGAGCGGCCGGCCGGGAGCTGGTCCAGTACGGAGGTCTCCAGGTCGCCGAAGACGGTCATGGCGACCGTACGGGGAATGGGGGTGGCCGTCATGACCAGCAGGTGCGGCGGCTGCTTCCCCTTCGTGCGCAGAGCGTCGCGCTGCTCCACACCGAAGCGGTGCTGTTCGTCGACGACGACCAGGCCCAGGTCGTGGAACTGGACCTTGTCCTCGATCAGGGCATGGGTGCCGATCACGATCCCGGCCTCGCCGGTGACGAGGTCGAGGAGCGCCTGCCGGCGGGCCGCGACGCCCATCGAACCGGTGAGCAGCACCACCTTCGTCCCCTGCTCGGAGCCGCCCAGCATGCCGCCCTCGGCCAGCTCCCCCATCATTTCCGTGATCGAGCGGTGGTGCTGCTGGGCGAGCACCTCGGTGGGCGCGAGCATCGCGGCCTGCCCGCCCGCGTCGACGACCCCGAGCATGGCCCGCAGCGCGACCATGGTCTTCCCCGATCCGACTTCGCCCTGGAGGAGCCGGTGCATCGGGTGCTCGGTCGCGAGGTCGTCGAAGATCTCCTTGGAGACCTTCTGCTGCCCGTCGGTGAGGGTGAAGGGCAGCTTGGCGTCGAAGGCGTCGAGCAGCCCGCCGGGCACGGGTCTGCGGGCCACGGCCGGGAGCTGGGTGTCGGCGTACCTGCGGCGGGCCAGCGCGACCTGGAGGACGAAGGCCTCGTCCCACTTCAGCCGGTCCCTGGCCTCGGCGATGTCCGCCTTGGTCTGCGGGCGGTGGACCTTGAGCAGCGCCTCGGGGAGCGCCGTGAAGCCGCGGCCCTCGCGCAGGCCCGGCGGCAGCGGGTCGACGGCCTCCTGCGCGCTGGGCAGCACCGTGTCGACGGCCTTGGCGATCCGCCACGAGTCCAGCTGCTTGCAGGCCGGGTAGATCGGCAGCAGCCGCCCGGCGAAGGCGTCCACCGCCTCCGCAGCCTCAGCCCCGTCGGCGGATTCGGCGTCCAGCAGCTGGTACGTGGGGTGGGCCAGCTGCATCTTGCGGTTGAAGACGGAGACCTTGCCCGCGAACATCGCCCGGCGGCCGGGCAGCAGCTCCTTGTGCGGCTTGTGGACGCCGTGGCCGAAGAAGACCAGCTGGAGCCGGCCGTGGCCGTCGGTGAGGGTCACTTCCAGGCGCTTGCCGCGGCCGTTGTTGAACATCAGGACGCGGGCGTCGGCGACCTGGGCGACCACCGTCACATGCTCGTCCAGCGGCAGGTCGGCCAGCGCCGTGAGCCGGCCGCGCTCCTCGTACCGCCGCGGGTAGTGGTGGAGCAGATCACCGACCGTGTGCAGGTCGAGGTGTTCGGCCATCACCTTCGCGGTGGCTCCGCCGAGCAGCTTCTTGAGGGGTTCATCGAACGCAGACACGCGATCCATTGCACACCACAGCACTGACAGATGTCCGGCGGGCACCACCCGGAACCTGTGAATCCCCTGGTCGCAACCGTCGCCGCGCCGCTGAGGGCTGTCCCGTAATCCCTGGTGGATCAGCGTGCGGCGTCAGACGCGGTACATCGCAAGGCGGAGGGACGCCCGAATACTGGATGTATTCGGGCGTTCCGACAACGCGGCGAGGTGCCGTGGCTGTCGTCGCACGCCCACCAGGGATTACGGGACAGCCCTTAAGGTCGGCTCCCACGCTTCCGGCTCGCGATCACCTCACAAGGGATCGCCCGACCCGCGCTGTCGCGAGTGCCTCACCGGACGAGGCACAGGCCCCCACCGGCGCTGCGACGAGGACACCTGAGACCTCAGCGAATTCCGCGTCCCCCGAACACACCGGTTCCTCCGGCCGGTCCCCGCACACTTTCCAGGTGGATCTGCGCGGACTGGTCGACCTTCTCTCCCGCCACCTCTACTCCTCCCCGCGGGTCCACCTCCGCGAGCTGCTGCAGAACGCCGTGGACGCCATCACGGCCCGCCGCGCCGAGCAGCCGGACGCGCCCGCCCTGGTGCGGCTGCACGCGGACGGCGGGCGGCTCCGGATCGAAGACAGCGGGATCGGTCTGACCGAGACCGATGTGCACAGCCTGCTCGCGACGATCCAGGCGGTGCACGGCGAGGAACTCCGCGAGCCGTTGGCGCAGCGCCCGCTGCGGCCGGCCGACTCGGCGGCACGCGGCAGATCGCCCAGGTGGCGGGCGATCTCCAGCTCGCCCTGGCACACGGCACGCTCGGAGTGACCGGCGAGCCGGTAGCGGTGCTCCATCTCGCTCTGCCACTTCTCGATCGCGGCGAGCGGGATGTGCGGCTGGTCGACCACGGAGCTGGAGACCCACTTGAACATCCGCTCGGCCTGGGCGACGAGGCGCTGGAGAGCTGGGCGCCGGTGCTGGCCGGTGAGCACTCCTGCGCCCACGAGCCGCACGCCGTGCTGGCGGCCTCGCTGCTGCCGTTGCTGCGGACCGGCCGGCCGGAGCAGGCCCGTGCCCATCGTCTGCGCGGGTACCGGATGGTCCGGTCGATGGAGAGCATGCGGAACGCGGCCGCGCAGCACGTCGAGTTCTGCGCCCTGACCGGCAACGAGGCCCCGCGGCCTGGAGATCCTCGCCGAGCGGCCCGCGTACTTCACCGACAGCGGCAACCCCGGCAGCCTGATGGACTACCTGGCCGTCACGGCGCTGCTGATGGACCGGCTGACCGTGCTCGGCCACGGCGGGCAGTCGGTGCCGGGTCCGGCCGGGACCGACTGGACCGCCTCCTCTCTGGCCGCGCACGCCCGCGCGCGGGCGCTGGAGCTGGCCGCCCTGTTCGATGGGCGCAACGGCACCGCGCAGTCGGCAAGCTGGTGCGGGAGCGACTGGACCGCCGGCCGCTGGTGGACCGGCTGCCACTCGGTGTACGGGCCGGGCAGCCGGCCGCCCCGCCCGGGAAACCGGAGGCCGCCCCGGCGCCTTCCCCGGGGACACCTGCGAGGACGCCGCCGAACCTGACCGCCCTGCTGGCCGAGGCGCACCGTCTCTCCGACGCCCAGCACCCGGACGCCGGGGCGGCCTGGGAAGCCGTCGCCCGCCGGGCCGCCGAACCGGACGGGGCCGCGGCCGGTCTGTCGGACCACGACCGCGCGTGCGTCGAGGACCACCGGGCGATGTACGGCTCGCTCCCGCCCGCCGAGGCGATGGCGGCCTTCGGGAGGGCCGCCGCGCTCTACGAGGCCGCGGGCGACCCGGGCGAGGCCGCCGCCGCGACGGGCCGGGCCGCGTACGCCCGCGCACTGGAGCCCGGCGGGGCGGACGGGGCGCTGGCCGCGATCGCGCCGGTGGTGGACCGGATCCTGGCCCTGTACGCCGACGGCGCGGCCACCGCCCGCCAGGCGGGCGCCGCACTGGTGTGCCGGGCCCGCATCCTCGCCCGGCTGGTGCAGGACGCCCCGGACGAGGCGGCCGCCGAATCGGCCCTCGCCGGTCTCGAACAGGGGGCGCGGGAGCTGCTCGCGTTCACCGAACCGCTGCGCGGGAAGCCGGGGGTGGCCACCCGGACCGCGGAGGCGCTGGATCTGCTCGGCGATGTCGCGGCGTTCCGCGGCGACCCGCACGGCGCGCTGGAGCGGTACGAGCGGGCCGCCGCCGAGACCGATGGAGCCGGGCTGTCCTGGTACGCGGTCGAGTACCTGGCCAAGGCGTCCGGGCTCGCCGCCCAACTGGAGGAGTACGGGCGGGCGGAAGCGGCGGCACGGGCCGCGCTGGAACACGGGGCGGCGTTCGTCCCGGCGCGCGGGCGGGCCCGGCTGCATCTGCGGCTCGCCGAAGTCCTCGCCGGTAACGGGCAGTTCACCGAGGCGGTCGAGCAGGCGCTGGACGCCGCGCACTGGGCGGACGAGTCGGGCGAGGGCGGGACGCTCGGGGCCCATGCCCGCCATCAGCTCGGCGGCTGGCTGCTCCGGCTGGGCCGTCCGGACGCCGCCCGGGAGCGGGCCCGGAGGGTCCTGGAGATCCACGGGGCCGGGGAGCCGGACGAGACGGGCGAGGAGCGCCGCGCGGAGGCCGAGGCGCTGCTGGAGTACGTGGGGCGGCGAACCGGCGCCTAGAAGAAGGCTGCCGGGCGGCCCCCGGCAGCCTTCGGGCCGACCCCGCTACTCCACCCCGATGAGCAGCGGAGCGCTCTGGCGGCCGCCCCGGTACACCACCGTGTCCACCGCCAGATAGCCCTCGCGCACGTGCTCCTCCAGCGCGTCCGCGAGGCTGTCGGGGACGTCCTCGCCGAGGACCAGGGTGACCAGTTCGCCGCCCGCCGCCAGCATCCGGTCCAGCACGTCGCGGGCGGTCCGCGGTACGTCCCCGCCGATGACCGCGACGTCGCCGTCGATCAGGCCCAGCACGTCGCCGGCCTGGCAGATGCCCGCCATGGTCCAGGACTGCCGTTCGGCTACGGCGAGTTCGGCGTAGCGGGTGGCGCCGGCGGCGGCGGTCATCGCCACCACGTCCTCGTCGAAGCTGCGGTCGGGTTCGTGGACGGCGAGGGCCGCGATGCCCTGGACGGCGGCCCTGGTCGGGATCAGGGCGACCCGGACGCCCTGGGCGCGGGCCTGTTCGGCGGCGGCCGCGGCGGTGTGGCGCAGCTCCGCGTCGTTGGGCAGCAGGACCACCTCTCGGGCGTGCGCCCGGAGGATCGCGTCGACCAGTTCGCCGCTGGCGGGCGGCTCGCCGGGGCGGGCCAGCACCGTGGCGGCCCCTGCCTCCTTGCACAGGTCGCGGAGCCCGTCGCCGGGGACCAGTACGACGACCGCGCGCTGCACGGGCTCGGCGTGGGGGTGCACCCGGTCCGCGCCGAAGTGGGTGATCCGGATCCGGTACGGCCGCCCGGCCTCGACCCCGGCCTCCACGGCGGCGCCCGCGTCGTCGACGTGCACATGGACGTTCCACAGTCCGTCGCCGCCCACCACCACGAGCGAGTCGCCGAGCCGGTCGAGCCGGGTCCGCAGCCGGTCCACCGCGTCGTCCGTGGCCTCCAGCAGGTAGATGACCTCGAAGGCCGGTCCGCCCTCCGCGTCGGCCTCCGCGCAGTCGTCCGGCACGGGAAGGATCGGCATCGCCGTCCGACGGTGCTCGGGCGCCTGCCCGCAGACCGCTTCGACGAGCGCCCCGAGCACCGTCACCAGGCCCCGTCCGCCGGCGTCCACGACGCCCGCCCGGCCTAGGACGGCGAGCTGTCCGGGGGTCGCCTCCAGGGCCGTGCGCGCCCCTTCGTACGCCGCCCGTGCGACCTGTGTGGTCCCGGCGCCGTCCTCGGTGCGGGCGGCGGCCTCGGCAGCCGCGGTGGCCACGGTGAGCACGGTGCCCTCGACGGGGTGGGCCACGGCCTGCCGGGCCGCCGCGGCGGCGACGGCGAGCGCCCGGCGCAGCCGGTCCGCGTCATGGCCGTCGGCCAGTACCCCCGCCATCCCGCGCAGCAACTGGGCCAGGATCGTGCCGGAGTTCCCTCGGGCGCCGATCAGGGCGCCGTGCGCCATGGCCCGTACCGCGTCGGCCGTGGCGGGCGCGGTCCCGCCGGTCTCGTGGGCGGCGAAGACCGCTTCGACGGCCTGGGTCGCGGATTCCACGGTGAGATAGAGGTTCGTCCCGGTGTCCCCGTCGGCGACGGGATACACGTTGATCGCGTCGATCGCCTCGCGCTCCCGGCCCAGCGCCTCCAGCGCCAGTGAGCACCAGGTACGCACCGCGACGGCGTCCATGTCGTCGGCGGTCTGCGGCACCTGTCGGTCCTCCTCGGATTCGGCCGTGGGCGGCCGGCTGCATCGCAGAGTAGTACCCCGCGCACCGGTTCCGGCGGGGACAGGGGGCGGGAGGGGGGCGGTGAAACCCATGGTAGTTTCGTTCTACCGACGCAGCCGTTGTATGCTGCTTCGGTTGCCCGATGAGAGTCGGGCCATCCCTCCGGTACCGCCACTTCAGTCAAATGATTCCGGCGCGCCGGATTTCACTGTAAGTGCATCTGAAGTCTTTGGAGTGACCCGTGGCTGCCAACTGCGACGTCTGCGGCAAGGGGCCGGGCTTCGGCAACAACATTTCGCACTCGCACCGCCGTACGTCCCGTCGCTGGAATCCCAACATCCAGCGCGTGCGTGCCGTGGTCGGTCGGACGCCGAAGCGGCTCAACGTCTGCACCTCGTGCATCAAGGCCGGCAAGGTCGCGCGCTGACGTTCCCGTCGTAGCGCAGCCTTCCGGTTGCCCAAAAAGCCGGTCCACCTCGGTGGACCGGCTTTTTGCTGCGCCCCCGGCCTTTTCGTGCCGTGCGCCGGGCGCCCTCAGCCGGTGCGCGTCCGCCAGCCGTGGTCGACCGGGCCGATCCCGGAGCCCAGCGGGAAGCCCGCCATGATCGCCCCGGTGACGTACGCCTTCGCGTGCCGTACCGCCGTGGGCACGTCCTGTCCCAGGGCCAGCCCGCAGGCGATGGCCGAGGCGAGGGTGCAGCCGGTGCCGTGGGTGTGGCGGTTGTCGTGCCTGGGGGCGCGCAGCCAGTGCTCCTCGGCGCCGTCCGTCAGCAGGTCGACGGGCTCCCCCGGCAGATGACCGCCCTTGACGACGACCCAGCGCGGTCCGAACTCCAGCAGCGCGGCGGCGGCCCGCCGCAACCCGGCCTCGTCTTCCACATGGATGCCGGTGAGCTGGGCCACCTCGTCCAGGTTCGGGGTGGCGACCGTGGCGACCGGCAGCAGTTTCGTCCGCACGGAATCGAGCGCCTCGGCGGCCAGCAGCGGATCGCCGTGCTTGGAGACGCCGACCGGATCGACGACGGCCGGGGCGCCGGTGGCGGCGAGGAGTCCGGCCACGGTCTCCACGAGGACGGCCGACGACAGCATTCCGGTCTTGACCGCCTGCACCCCGATGTCGTCGACGACACTGCGGTACTGGGCGCGCACCGCCTCGGCGGGCAGTTCCCAGGCGCCCTGCACCCCCAGCGAGTTCTGGGCGGTGACGGCGGTCAGCACGCTCATCCCGTGCACACCGTGCGCCAGCATCGTCTTCAGGTCGGCCTGGATGCCCGCACCGCCGCCGGAGTCGGATCCGGCGACGGTGAGGACACGGGCGGGTACAGCAGCAGATATGGGCATACGCCGAAATCTACTGCGGCCTGTCCGACCCTGATCCGCCGGACAGGCCCTGGGCGTCCTCGATGTCCCCGAAGTGGTCCCAGCCGCTCTTGCTGGTCCACGGCGCCCCGTCGACCGTCACCTGCGGCAGCGCGGAGGGGTTGAGGACCTCGCCGATCACCTTCCAGCGGGCGGGCAGCTTCACGTCCGGCGGGAAGGTGGCGACGATCGCGTGGTCCTCGCCGCCGGTCAGCACCCACTGGAGCGGGTCGACGCCGACGGCCTGCCCGATGTCGGACATCTGCGAGGGGATGTCGATGAGCCCCGAGCGCAGATCGATGCGGACCTTGCTGGCCTCGGCGATGTGCCCGAGGTCGGCGACGAGCCCGTCGCTCACGTCCGTCATCGCGGTGGCGCCGAGTCCGGCGGCCGCGGGGCCCGCGTGGTACGGCGGTTCGGGGCGCCGGTGGGCCTCCACGAAGGCGCGCGGCGAACGGAAGCCGCGGGAGAGCACCGCGTACCCGGCGGCGGACCAGCCGAGCCAGCCGGTGACGGCGACGACGTCGCCGGGCTGGGCGCCGGAGCGGGTGACCGGCTCATGGTTGCGCAGATCGCCCAGCGCTGTGATCGAGACGGTGATCGTCTCGCCGCGCACCACGTCGCCGCCGACCACGGCCGCGCCCGCGACCTGGCACTCGTCGCGGATGCCGTCCATCAGCTCGCCGGCCCAGGTGACTGGGAGTTCGGCGGGGACGACCAGGCCGAGCAGCAGCGCGGTGGGCACCGCGCCCATGGCGGCGATGTCGGCGAGGTTCTGGGCGGCGGCCTTGCGGCCGACGTCGTACGCCGTCGACCAGTCACGGCGGAAGTGCCGTCCTTCCAACAGGATGTCCGTACTGGCCACGACCCTGCGGTCGGGAGCGGTCACGACCGCGGCGTCGTCGCCGGGGCCGAGCCGTACTGCCGGAGTGGTGGTGAGCCGGGAAGTGAGCTCCCTGATGAGCCCGAACTCCCCCAACTCGCCCACGGTTCCCTTCACCGAGTCTCACCTCTCATCTATCGCGCCGGACGGTCGTCCGGGCTGCTTCGGCGGCCGGGGGTCCGTGCCTTGGACCGGCCGCCGCCCCGGGGAACGGTCCGCACCGCTGGTCAACGCCATGCCCGTCCCCCTTCCGGACCGCTGCGCTTGCGGTCGCGGGCCGTCACTGCTGTCGGTACTGTCAAGAGATACGTCAACTTGTGTCTTGTGTATGCCACGCTGTGGGCGTCAACGGTCCGCAGGTCTCCCCGCGGCACGCGGCAACGCGATACCGTGGCGTCCCTTTCTCCCCCACATGATCCTCGTGGCCGCCCTGGAGGTTCCGTGGTACAGGCGTACATCCTTATTCAGACCGAGGTGGGCAAGGCGTCGACCGTCGCCGAGACCATCGCCAGAGTTCCGGGAGTGATCCAGGCAGAGGACGTCACCGGCCCCTACGACGTGATCGTGCGCGCCCAGGCCGACACGGTCGATGAACTCGGCCGCATGGTGGTCGCCAAGGTCCAGCAAGTGGAAGGCATCACCCGAACCCTGACCTGCCCGGTCGTCCATCTGTAGCCCCCGTCTACGCTGAGCCGGTGACCTCATCGCGCCGGCTTTGCCACCCCGTGTTCCTCGGCCCGTCCGTCGCCGCGCTGCTGCTGGCCGCGGCGGGCTGCTCCACAACGGACGCCGCGGTGCCGATCACGGTTCCCACCCCGTCCCCACAAGCGGCGGCCTACTGCCGTGCGCTGCACGAGGAGCTGCCGAAGACCGTTGCCGGACTCGACCGCGGGGACGCCGGGCCGAAGTCCGAGCTGACCGCCGAGTGGGGGGACGGGGAGATCGTACTGCGCTGCGGTGTCCCCCGGCCCGCGAAGATGGACGACCCGATGGCGAAGGGGACCGAGGCGAACGGCGTCAACTGGCTGCTGGAGCAGTCCGAGGACGCCGGTCCGCGTTTCACGACGACCTATCGCAAGGCGTACGTCGAGGTGACCCTGTCGGCGGCGTACGCCCATGACGCGAGTCCGCTGGCCGCGTTCGGCCCCGCCGTCCGCAAGACGGTTCCCGGGCTGTAGGGCGTGTGCTCCCGGGCGGGAGCGCACGCCCTTGCGGCACGGGAACCGGCTCAGCGCAGGCCGGTCGGGCGGCTCAACGCGGCCTGGATCAGCCGGTCCACCAGCTCCTGGTAGCTGACACCGCTCTCCTGCCACATCCGCGGGTACATGGAGATCGGGGTGAAGCCCGGCAGGGTGTTGATCTCGTTGATCACGAAGGTGCCGTCCTCGGTGAGGAAGAAGTCGGCACGGACCAGCCCCTCGCAGGACGTGGCCTCGAAGGCCTCGACCGCGAGCCGCTGCACCTCGGCCGTCTGCTCCTCGGTGAGCGGGGCGGGCACGATCCCGGAGGCCGAGTCGATGTACTTGGCCTCGAAGTCGTAGAAGTCGTGCGAGGTCACCGGCGGGATCTCGGCGGGCACGCTGGCGCGCGGACCGTCCTCGAACTCCAGCACCCCGCACTCGATCTCGCGGCCCCGCAGCAGCGACTCGACCAGGAACTTGGGGTCGTGGCGGCGGGCCTCCTCGATCGCCTCGTCGAGGCCGGAGAGGTCGTCGACCTTGGTGATGCCGATGGACGATCCGGCCCTTGCGGGCTTGATGAAGAGCGGCCAGCCGTGGTCGCCGGCGAATTCCACGATGCGCTTGCGGGCGCCGGAGGGGTCGTTGTCCCACTCGCGGGGACGGACCACGAGGTACGGGCCGACCGGCAGCCCGAAGGAGATGAAGACCCGCTTCATGTACTCCTTGTCCTGGCCGACCGCCGAGGCGAGCACGCCCGCGCCGACGTAGGGCACGCCGGAGAGCTCCAGGAGCCCCTGAAGGGTGCCGTCCTCGCCGTACGGGCCGTGCAGCACCGGGAAGACGACGTCGACCTCGCCGAGCGCCTTGGGGACCGAGCCGGGCTCGCTGTACACCACTTCGCGGCTGCCGGGGTCGACGGAGAGCACCACGGCGCCCTCGGTGGACTCGGCCAGCTGGGCCACTTCCGGCATCTTCCGGTCCGTGATGGCCATGCGTTCGGGTTCGTCGGCGGTGAGCGCCCAGCGGCCGTCCGTCGTGATGCCGATCGGCAGGACGTCGTACTTGGTCCGGTCGATGGCGTTCAGGACGGCGCCGGCCGTGACGACCGAGATGCCGTGTTCGGAGCTGCGGCCGCCGAACACGACGGCCACGCGCGGCTTGCGGAGCTGCTGCTCCGGGCTCTGGGGGAGGTTCTCGCTGCTCATATCGCGTTGAGCGTACCTGCTGGTACCACTGGCGTCAGCGCGGCCGGGGCCGCCGGAGCGGTGACCGGGAGGTTCACCTGTCCGCCCGCCCCGGCCGGTCTCAGCGCCGCTCGGGCTTCGCGCTGCGCGACATCAGCTCGCCCAGCGCGACCATCGGCGGCTTGCCCTCGTGGACGATCCCGACGACCGTCTCGGTGATGGGCATGTCGACGTTGTGCCGGCGGGCCAGATCGAGCACCGATTCACAGGACTTGACACCCTCGGCGGTCTGCTTGGTGACGGCGATGGTCTCCTGGAGCGTCATGCCGCGGCCGAGGTTGGTGCCGAAGGTGTGGTTGCGCGAGAGCGGCGAGGAGCAGGTCGCCACCAGGTCGCCCAGGCCCGCGAGTCCGGAGAAGGTCAGCGGGTCGGCGCCCATGGCCAGGCCGAGGCGGGTCGTCTCGGCGAGGCCCCGGGTGATCAGCGAACCCTTGGCGTTGTCGCCGAGCCCCATGCCGTCGGCGATGCCGACCGCCAGGCCGATGACGTTCTTCACCGCGCCGCCGAGCTCGCAGCCGACCACGTCGGTGTTGGTGTACGGGCGGAAGTACGAGGTGTGGCAGGCGGTCTGCAGGCGCTGGGCCACGGACTCGTCCTGACAGGCGACGACGGCCGCCGCGGGGCGGCGTTCGGCGATCTCCTTGGCCAGGTTGGGGCCGGTGATGACGGCGACCCGGTCCGCGGAGACCCTGGTGACGTCCTCGATGACCTCGCTCATCCGCTTCGCGGTGCCGAGTTCGACGCCCTTCATCATCGAGACGAGGACGGTGTCGGAACCGAGGTGGGGAGTCCATTCGGCGAGGTTGGCGCGGAGCGTCTGCGAGGGCACCACGAGCACGGCGAAGTCGGCGCCGTCCAGCGCCTCGACGGCGTCGGTGGTGGCCCGGACCGATTCGGGGAGCTCAATTCCCGGCAGGTAGTCCGGGTTGGTACGGGTCGTGTTGACGGCCTCGGCGATCTCGGCGCGACGGCCCCAGAGGGTGACCTCGCAGCCGGCGTCGGCGAGGACCATGCCGAAGGCCGTACCCCATGAGCCGGTTCCGAAGACGGCCGCCTTTGCGGGGTGCGTCACTTGGGTCCCTTTCCTTCTGCCTTGCGCCGCTGCTCCGCACGGGCCTTACGGTGGTCGTAGAGCTGTGTGGGGGCCTTCTCGCCCCGCACGATCTCCAGCTGCGCGGTCACCGCGGCCATGATGGCCTCGGTCGCCTCGCGCAGGACGTCGGGCGTCGGCTCCAGGCCGTAGAACCTGGAGAGGTCCACGGGCGGTCCGGCCTGCACCTGAAGGGTCTTGCGGGGGAACAGCCGGAGCTTGTTCTCCTTGGCGTACGGCGGCATCGCGAAGTTGGCGCCCCACTGGGCGACGGGGATGACCGGGGCCTTGGTCATCAACGCGACCCGGGCGGCGCCGGTCTTGCCGGCCATCGGCCACATGCCGGGGTCGCGGGTGAGCGTGCCCTCGGGGTAGAAGGCGACGCATTCACCGCGCTCGATGGCTTCGACGGCCGCCCGGAAGGCGTCCAGCGCATTGGTCGTCTCGCGGTAGACCGGGATCTGCCCGGTGCCGCGCAGCATCATTCCGACAAAGGGAGTCTTGAACAGGCCCGCCTTGGCGAGAAGCCGCGGCACGCGTCCGGTGTTGTACTGGAAGTGACCGTAGGAAAGCGGGTCCAGATAGGAGTTGTGATTGACCGCGGTGATAAATCCACCGTCGGCCGGAATGTGTTCCATCCCCCGCCAGTCACGCTTGAACAGAACCACCAGCGGCGGTTTTGCGATCACCGCCGCCAGGCGGTACCAGAAGCCGATTCTGCGGCGGGACACTCGGACACCTTCCTCTAAGGACCTGAACTCTGCCTGGTCACCGACGGTCAAGTCTCGCCCCCGGCCCCTGCTCTGTCGAGAACACCGTACGCCCCGCTTTCGGGACCGACCCTCCAGGTTCTCGCACAGGCAGGCGAGAATAGGCGGCGATGCGCACCGAGGGGGAGATCGCCACGAACACCGACCCGGCCGGTCCTTGGTCCCTGGTCGTCCCGTTGAAGCCCCTGGCGCGGGCCAAGAGCAGGCTGACGCCCGCGACGGGGGCCGAGCTGCGCCCCCTGCTGGCCCTGGCCTTCGCCCGGGACACCGTGGCCGCCGCCCTGTCCTGCCCGGCGGTACTGGATGTGGTGGTAGTCACGGACGACCCGGAGGCCTCGGCGGCTCTCACGGCGATCGGGGCGCGGATCGTCCCCGACGAGCCCGACCGCGGGCTCAACGCCGCGCTGGCGCATGGCGAGCGGGCGGTACGGGCCGGGCGGCCCCGGGCCGCGGTCGCCGCGCTCAACGCGGATCTGCCCGCGCTGCGCCCGGGAGAATTGGCCCGGGTACTCGATTATTCCGCCGAATTCCCTCGCGCATTTGTGACCGATGCGGCAGGAATCGGGACAACATTTCTGTCGGCCTCACCTGGGGTGGAATTGCGCCCGGCGTTCGGCGGCCCTTCCCGGGCCCGGCACCTGGAGTCCGGTGCGGTGGAAATCGATCTGGCCGGCATCGATTCGGTGCGCCAGGACGTGGACACCGGCGACGATCTGCGGGCGGCACTCACCCTGGGCGTCGGCACGCACACGGCGGGGCACTGGGCCGCCGGAGCCCCCGGCGCCGAGCCCGCGACGGCCTCCTCGCCGGACCGATAGGCTGCCGTCCATGCAGGCGACCTCGTACACCTACGACCCCGAGACCCGCACCGGCAGTGTGCTGCTCGACGACGGCACCCCGGTGGAATTCGACGCCCGGGCCTTCGACGCGGGCGGTCTGCGGCTGCTGCGTCCGGGCCAGCGGGTACGGATCGAGGGCAGCGGCGAGGGTGCGGAGCTGCGGATCACCCTGGTGACCCTCCAGACCTTCTGAGCCGCCGGACGCACAGCTCCGGCACACGGCAGGCACCCGGCGCACCGCCCCCATGAAAGCCCGCGGGCCGGGCTCCCCGAGGGGAGCCCGGCCCGGCGCGTGTGAGTAGCCTACGCTGCTCGGTCTCACTTCTTCCGTGCAGTGGCCTTCTTCGCCGTGGTCTTGCGCGCCGTGGTCTTCTTCGCGGGCGCCTTCTTCGCCGTGGCCTTCTTCGCGGGCGCGGTCTTGCTGGCGGTGGCCTTCTTGGCCGCCGTCGTCTTCTTCGCCGCCGCGGCGGTGGTCTTCTTCGCGGCCGCCGTGGTCTTCTTGGCCGCCGCGGTGGTCTTCTTCGCCGTGGTCTTCTTGGCCGCCGCGGTCTTCGCCGCCGTGGTCTTCTTGACGGCGGTCTTCTTCGCCGTGGCCTTCTTGGCGGCGGCCTTCTTGGCTGCGGCCTTGGTCGTCGTCCGGGTGGAAGGACCGCCCGAGAGGCTGCCCTTGGGCGCCTTCTTCACGGACACTTCGCCGCCCTTGGGGAGCTTCTTCGAGCCGCTCACCAGGTCCTTGAAGCCCTGTCCCGCACGGAAACGGGGAACCGAGGTCTTCTTGACCCGCACGCGCTCACCCGTCTGCGGGTTGCGGGCGTAGCGGGCCGGGCGGTCGACCTTCTCGAACGAGCCGAAGCCGGTGACCGAGACACGGTCCCCCGCGACAACCGCACGGACGATCGCGTCGAGTACCGCGTCGACGGCGTCGGCGGCCTGCTGGCGGCCTCCGACCTTGTCGGCAATCGCTTCTACGAGCTGCGCCTTGTTCACGTCTTCCCCTTCGGAGACATTGCCAGAACGAAAGTGTTCAAGCGTTTTCGCACGTTAGGCAGATATATACCGCAAATCAAACACGAAACGGGCTAATCACCCTAGTGCCGCAACGAAGTCGACCGCTGCGCAGTTCCGCAGAGTCAGTCACCTTCGGGGAATCGGCCCTCATCGAGGTCCTTCATCAACCGGTCCAGACGCCTTGCCGCATCCGGGAGATCGTGCTTAGCCGCGGCCGTGATGACCAACAGCTTCCGGGACAGCGCCATCCTTACGCCCTCCGGGACTTGCAGTGCGCGCACTCTTGTGTGCGCTTCCTTCAATCGGTCGGCGACTTGGCCGTAAAGCTTGAGTTGGCTGTCGCGTTCCATGCACCGATTGTGCCATCTGGGGCGAGTTGTCGCCCGACGGGGTCTCAACAAGCGACTGCGCCCCCTACCAGATGGTGGGGGGCGCAGTCCTGTAAACGCGCTGCTCAGGCGTTAATTGTACGCGGCTTGAAGGCCGGCCTTGCCGCCTCATAAGTCGCGATGTCCGCTTCGTTCTGAAGGGTGAGGCTGATGTCGTCCAGCCCGTTGAGCAGTCGCCAACGGGAGTTCTCGTCGAGCTCGAAGTCGGCGGTGATGCCTTCGGCCCGGACCTGGCGGGCCTCCAGGTCGACGGTGATCTCGGCCGTGGGGTCGGTCTCGGTCAGCTCCCAGAGCGCGTCGACCACCTTCTGGTCGAGCACGACGGTCAACAGCCCGTTCTTCAGCGAGTTGCCGCGGAAGATGTCGGCGAACCGGGAGGAGATGACGGCCTTGAAGCCGTAGTTCTGCAGCGCCCACACGGCGTGCTCGCGGGACGATCCGGTGCCGAAGTCGGGGCCGGCCACCAGGACCGTGGCGCCCTTGCGCTCCGGGCGGTTGAGGACGAAGTTCTCGTCCTTGCGCCAGGCCTCGAAGAGCCCGTCCTCGAAGCCGTCCCGGGTGACCTTCTTCAGCCAGTGGGCGGGAATGATCTGGTCGGTGTCGACGTTGCTCCGGCGCAGCGGGACGGCCCGGCCGGTGTGTGTGGTGAAAGCTTCCATGATTCTCAGACTCCGGCGGGCGTACGGACGTCGGACAGGTCGGCGGGCGAGGCCAGGTGGCCCAGCACGGCGGTGGCGGCGGCGACCTGCGGGGAGACCAGGTGCGTACGGCCGCCCTTGCCCTGCCGGCCCTCGAAGTTGCGGTTCGAGGTGGAGGCGGAGCGCTCGCCGGGGGCCAGCTGGTCGGGGTTCATACCGAGGCACATCGAGCAGCCGGCGTGCCGCCATTCGGCGCCCGCGGCGGTGAAGACCTTGTCCAAGCCCTCCTCGACGGCCTGCAGGGCGACCCGGACGGAGCCCGGGACGACCAGCATCCGTACCCCGTCGGCGACTTTGCGGCCGTCCAGGATCGCGGCCGCGTTGCGCAGGTCCTCGATCCGGCCGTTGGTGCAGGAGCCTACGAAGACGGTGTCCACGTTGATCTCGCGCAGCGGCTGCCCGGCGGTCAACCCCATGTACTCCAGGGCCTTTTCGGCGGCGTTGCGCTCCGAGGCGTCCTCGTACGAAGCGGGGTCGGGGACGTTGGCCGACAGGGGCGCGCCCTGGCCGGGGTTGGTGCCCCAGGTGACGAACGGGGCCAGTTCGGCCGCGTCGATGACGACCTCGGCGTCGAAGACCGCGTCGTCGTCGGTGCGCAGCGTCTTCCAGTACGCGACGGCGGCGTCCCAGTCCTCGCCCTGCGGGGCGTGGTCGCGGCCCTTCAGGTACTCGAAGGTGGTCTCGTCCGGGGCGATCATGCCTGCCCGGGCGCCGGCCTCGATCGACATGTTGCAGATGGTCATCCGGGCTTCCATCGAGAGCTTCTCGATGGCGGAGCCGCGGTACTCCAGGATGTAGCCCTGGCCGCCGCCGGTGCCGATCCGGGCGATGATCGCGAGGATCAGGTCCTTGGCAGTGACACCGTCGGGCAGTTCGCCGTCGATGGTGATGGCCATGGTCTTCGGGCGGGCCAGCGGCAGCGTCTGGGTGGCCAGGACGTGCTCGACCTGGCTGGTGCCGATGCCGAACGCCAGCGCGCCGAATGCACCGTGCGTGGAGGTGTGGGAGTCGCCGCAGACGACCGTGGTGCCGGGCTGGGTCAGGCCCAGCTGCGGGCCGACCACGTGCACGACGCCCTGCTCGACGTCGCCCAGGGGGTGCAGCCGTACGCCGAACTCCGCGCAGTTCTTGCGCAGGGTCTCCAACTGGGCGCGGGAGACCGGGTCGGCGATCGGCTTGTCGATGTCGAGGGTCGGGGTGTTGTGATCCTCGGTGGCGATGGTGAGATCGAGGCGCCGCACCCGGCGTCCGGCCTGCCGGAGGCCGTCGAAGGCCTGGGGGCTGGTCACCTCGTGCAGCAGGTGCAGATCGATGAAGAGGAGGTCGGGCTCACCTTCGGCGCGCCGGACGACATGGTCGTCCCAGACCTTCTCCGCGAGTGTCCTACCCATCGCTTTCCCTCCGGCCGGCGTCTTCGCCGGCCCAACTAGAGATTCGGTGCGCCGCCGTCCGGACCCCCGTGCGGGGCGGTGGCTACGGGCCGTTGTGTGGCCGCCAGTACAGGTTCGCAACTTCCGCCGAATATTGAACTTGCGTTTCACAGAGTGAGACGGGAGTATCGTCGTATGGACAACTCTAGCGGCGTCGGCGTTCTCGACAAGGCGGCTCTGGTATTGAGCGCCCTGGAGTCCGGTCCGGCCACCCTCGCCGGGCTGGTCGCGGCGACCGGGCTCGCACGACCCACGGCCCATCGACTGGCCGTGGCACTGGAACACCACCGTCTGGTGGCGAGGGACATGCAGGGCCGTTTCATTCTCGGCCCCCGGCTGGCGGAGCTCGCCGCGGCGGCGGGCGAGGACCGCCTGCTGGCCACGGCGGGACCGGTGCTCACCCACCTCCGGGACATCACCGGCGAGAGCGCGCAGCTCTATCGCCGGCAGGGCGACATGCGGATCTGCGTGGCGGCGGCGGAGCGGCTGTCCGGCCTGCGGGACACCGTGCCGGTCGGCTCCACGCTCACCATGAAGGCCGGCTCATCGGCCCAGATCCTGATGGCCTGGGAGGAGCCGGAGCGCCTGCACCGCGGCCTCCAGGGCGCCCGTTTCACGGCGACGGCGCTCTCCGGCGTACGGCGCAGGGGCTGGGCCCAGTCGATCGGTGAGCGCGAGCCGGGGGTGGCCTCGGTCTCGGCACCGGTGCGCGGCCCGTCGAACCGGGTGGTCGCCGCCGTCTCGGTCTCCGGACCGATCGAGCGGCTGACCAGGCACCCGGGCCGGATGCACGCCCAGGCGGTCATCGACTCGGCGGCACGGCTCAGTGAGGCCCTGCGCCGCAACGGCTGACGCACCCGGCACATCCCCCCGGCCGCCCCAGCGTCGTGGCGGCCTCCTTCCAGCGCCTCACTTCGCGGACGAACGGTGTGCCAGCCGGTCCGCCCCCCGACGACCGCGCGCCTCCAGCGGCAGCACCCCGGTCGCCCCGGCCAGTCCGTAGGCCGGCATGTCGGCGTAGATCGATTCGTAGCCGCCCTCGGGCACCATGTACGCCTCGTGCCACAGCCCCACGTGCTGCCGAGACTTCTTCTCCTTGCGGTTCATGATCGCCCAGGCCTTGCGGTGGAACATGTCGGGAGCGCTCGCGTACGCGTAGAGCTTCTCCCTCGACTCCCAGTACTGGACGACGTAGTACGTCCGCGGCGAGCCGCTCAACAGCGTGTACCCCAGCAGGCCGCGCCCCTTGTCCTTGCCCAACTCCCGCAGCATGCGAGGCATCGCCAGCAGCACGGGCAGCCAATGGTGCACGCCCCAGAAGTGGTTGATGCGCATCCCGATGAGCAGTACGACCACCTCCCCCTCGGCCGCGGCGGTGGTCCGTCCCGGTATCGGCTTCGCGAACATGACTGCCCCTTCCCTTTTGGAGAGTGCCACTATCCAATGGTTGGATAGTGGCACTGCCCAAGAGGTGGCGCAAGGGAAGGCACGGAACATGCGACTCTCGGAACTGAGCGAGCAGAGCGGTGTGAAGACCGCGACGATCAAGTACTACCTGCGCGAGGGGCTGCTGCACCCCGGCCACCGGGTCACCGCGACACAGGCCGAGTACGACGCGAGCCATCTGCGCCGGCTGCGCCTGGTGCGGGCCCTGATCCAGGTGGGCCGCCTTCCCGTGGCCACGGCGCGCGAGGTCCTCTCCCACATCGACGACGAGTCCCTGGGCCGGACGATCCGGCTGGGCGCCGCACTGTGGTCGCTCCCGCACGGCCCGGACCCGGACGAGGAGGCACCGGAAACAGCGGTCGCCCGCGAGGCCGTCGAGCGGCTGCTGGACCGGATCGGCTGGGCGACGTCGCAGGAGATCGGCTCCCTCTCCCCCGCGCACCGCTCGCTGGTGTCGTCGGTGGCGACACTGATCCGCCTCGGCTACCCCTGTGACGTCGATTACCTCGCCGAGCAGGCCCGCCTGATGCACCAAGTCGCCGTCCAGGACCTGGACATGATGGAGACGCACCCCACGGAGTCGGAACAGGTGGAGATGGCGGTCGCGTCGGCCGTGCTCTACGAGCCGCTGCTGATGTCCCTGCGACGGATGGCCCAGGAGGAGGAGTCGGCCCGGCGCTACGGTCTCTGACGAACTCCGCACGGGTTCGCGCGGACCTCACGAAGCCTCAAGGCAACGACAAAGGCCCTCCACCGAAGTGAAAGGCCTTTGTCTTTCCTGCTGTTGTACCCCCGACCGGATTCGAACCGGCGCTACTGCCGTGAGAGGGCAGCGTGCTAGGCCGCTACACAACGGGGGCTTGATACTGCTTGTTGCATTTCTGCGCTGGGCTACCAGGACTCGAACCTAGAATGACGGTACCAGAAACCGTAGTGTTGCCAATTACACCATAGCCCATGGTGTTACAAGTACCCCCGACCGGATTCGAACCGGCGCTACTGCCGTGAGAGGGCAGCGTGCTAGGCCGCTACACAACGGGGGCCCTAGCGATCCTGCATCGAGAGCGTGGGTGCGACCCAGATGATCTCGCGGGAAGGATCTGTACCCCCGACCGGATTCGAACCGGCGCTACTGCCGTGAGAGGGCAGCGTGCTAGGCCGCTACACAACGGGGGCTTGTTACTACTTTTGCATTTCTGCGCTGGGCTACCAGGACTCGAACCTAGAATGACGGTACCAGAAACCGTAGTGTTGCCAATTACACCATAGCCCAATGGAACGCAACCCCTTGCGGGGTTTTTGCTCCGGCTGCGCTTCCCGTTCGGATCTTCCGTCCCGCTCGGGCGGCGCAGGAAGAACATTACCCGAAGGTGTCCGGCGCTCCAAAACGGGTATTGCCCGTCAGCAGATCAGGCAGCTGATCGAGCCCGCTGATACGGACCAGCTCGGGCCGTCCACCGCGTCCGCGCCGGTCCAGCCAGATCCCCATCAACCCGGCGGCGACCGCCCCACGGGCGTCGATGTCGGGCTCGTCCCCCACGTACGCGACCTCCCCCGGATCCAGCGCCAGCGCCTCGCAGGCGGCGTGGAAGGCCCCGGCCTCGGGCTTGGAGATGCCGAGCTCCACTGCACACACCACGGCCTCGAACCGGTCCCGCACACCGAGCCTGCGCAGCTTCCGGTCCTGGTTCTGGATGCTGGAGTTCGACAGCACCGCGTGCCGGAAACCGTCCGCGAGCAGGTCCAGGGCCGGCAGCACGTCCGGGAAGAGCGACCAGGCGGCCTCGTAGTGAGTCACGTGGCGAGCGAACCAGTCGTCGGCCTCGGCATCGTCCAGCGCCCGCGCGAGGAACTCCCGCACCCGGTCCCGGCGCTGCCCCTGGAAGTCCGTCTCCCCTGCGGCGAACCTCGCCCAGTGCACGTCGGTCAGCTCCCGCCACGCGACGAGGGCCTGCTCGACGTTCTCGTATCCGTCGGGCAGGCCCTCCTGTTCGAGGTGCTTGCGCATGCCGAAGCGGTCGGCGTGGGTGTAGTCGAAGATCGTGTCGTCGATGTCCCAGAGCACGGCTCGGATGACCATGCGGCCAGGCTAGCGGTCACGTGCCGGGCACGGGAGGGCGTCGGGCGGTACCCCCGGGTCCCGGCGGCCGGGATCACTTCACTCGCGGTCGGTCGCGGTCGCGGCCTTGATCGTGGCCTGGGCCCCCGGGGAGCGCAGGAACCTTGGTGCGGCCTGACGGACGCCATGGCCCCGGCTCTGCCACGGAGTTGACGTCCGGCAGAAACGGCGGAGGGGCGGCCGCCGGATGAACCGGTGGCCGCCCCCTCGGGCGTCGTGCGGGTGTTACGCGGCCAGCTTGGCCAGGGCCGCGTCCACCCGGGCCAGGGTCTTCTCGCGGCCCAGGATCTCCAGGGACTCGAAGAGCGGCAGGCCGATGGTGCGGCCGGTGACCGCCACGCGGACCGGGGCCTGGGCCTTGCCGAGCTTCAGGCCGTGCTCCTCGCCCGCGGTGAGGATGGCGTTCTTCAACGCGTCGGCGTTCCACTCGGCGTCGGCCAGCTTGGCGCGGGCCGTGGTCAGGAGGGCGTCGGAGCCCTCCTTCATCGCCTTGTTCCAGGACGCCTCGTCCGTCGCCGGCTCGTCGAGGAAGAGGAAGTCGACGTTGGCCGTGATGTCCGAGAGGACCGTGACGCGGGTCTGGGCGTGCGGGGCGATCTCCGCGAACTTCTCCGCGTCGAAGGACTCCGGGGTCCACGGGGCGAACGGGGCCTTCAGCCAGGGGCCACAGGCCTCGGTGAACGCCTTCACGTCCATCTTGCGGATGTGCTCGGCGTTGATGTGCTCGCACTTCTTCAGGTCGAAGCGCGCCGGGTTGGCGTTGACGTCCCCGATGTCGAACGCGGCCACCATCTCGTCGATGGAGAAGATGTCGCGGTCCTCGGCGATGGACCAGCCCAGCAGGGAGAGGTAGTTGAGCAGTCCCTCGGGCAGGAAGCCGCGCTCGCGGTAGAGGTTGAGCGAGGCCTGCGGGTCGCGCTTGGAGAGCTTCTTGTTGCCCTCGCCCATGACGTACGGCAGGTGGCCGAAGGCCGGGGTGTCCTTGGCGATGCCCAGCTCGATGAGCGCCTTGTACAGGGCGAGCTGGCGCGGGGTGGAGGAGAGCAGGTCCTCGCCGCGCAGGACGTGGGTGATCTCCATCAGCGCGTCGTCGACCGGGTTGACCAGCGTGTAGAGCGGGGCACCGTTGGCGCGGACGATGCCGTAGTCCGGCACGTTCTCCGGCTGGAAGGTCAGCTCGCCGCGGACCAGGTCGTTGAAGGTGAGCGCCTCGTCGGGCATCCGGAAGCGGACGATGGAGGTGCGGCCCTCGGCCTCGTAGGCGGCGATCTGCTCGGCGCTCAGCTCGCGGCAGTGGCCGTCGTAGCCGGACGGCTTGCCGGCGGCGCGGGCGGCGTCGCGGCGGGCGTCGAGCTCCTCGGTGGTGCAGTAGCAGTGGTATGCGTAACCGCCCGCGAGGAGCTTGTCGGCGACGTCCTTGTAGATGTCCATCCGCTGCGACTGGCGGTACGGGGCGTGCGGGCCGCCGACCTCGGGACCCTCGTCCCAGTCGAAGCCGAGCCAGCGCATGGACTCCAGGAGCTGGTTGTAGGAGTCCTCGGAGTCGCGGGCCGCGTCCGTGTCCTCGATGCGGAAGACCAGGGTGCCGCCGTGGTGCCGGGCGAAGGCCCAGTTGAACAGGGCGGTGCGGACCAGACCCACGTGGGGGTTGCCGGTCGGGGAGGGACAGAAACGTACACGGACGGGTGCGTTAACCACGCTTGATCACCTTGTTGGTGAGAGTGCCGATGCCTTCGATGGTGACGGCGACCTCGTCGCCGACATGGAGGGGTCCGACCCCTGCGGGAGTGCCGGTGAGGATCACATCGCCCGGGAGCAGCGTCATGGCTTCCGTGATGTGGACGACCAGATCCTCGATCGAGCGGATCATGTCGCTCGTACGGCCGAGTTGCCGTTGCTCTCCGTTGACCGTCGCCTGAATGGTGAGGTCGTGGGGGTCGAGGTCGGTCTCCACCCAGGGGCCGAGCGGGCAGGACGTGTCGAAGCCCTTGGCACGGGCCCACTGCTTCTCGCGCTTCTGGGCGTCGCGGGCGGTGACGTCATTGGCGCAGGTGTAGCCGAAGATGACGTCCTTGACCCGCTCGCGCGGAACTTCCCGGCACATGCGGCCGATGACCACGGCCAGTTCGGCCTCGTGGTGGAGTTCGTTGGAGAAGGAGGGGTACTCGATGGCGTCGCCGGAGCCGATCACCGAGGTGGTGGGCTTGAAGAAGGCGACGGGTACGTCCGGTACCTCGTTGCCCAGCTCCTTGGCGTGCTCCGCGTAGTTGCGGCCGATGGCCACGACCTTGTTGGGGAGCACGGGCGGCAGGAGGCGGACCTTGCTCAGCGGGACCTTGGTGCCGGAGAGCTCGAACTCGGCGTACGGGATGCCCTTGATGATGTCGAGGACGAGACCATCGGGCCCCTCGCCCTCGACGGCGCCGAAGGCGACATTGCCGTCGATGGAGAACCTGGCGATGCGCACGGGATGCTGTCGCCCCTCACTTGCTGGCTGAAGACTGACGCTCCAGGCTAACGCGTCGCCCGTCGGGAACCGCTCCGATTACCGGGCGGCGCGGGTCACCCGACAGGCTCCGAGGGGGACGGCGTCCGCGCTACTCCGCGGCGGCGGTGACCGGGGCGACCATGAGGACGGTGCGCCGGGGGTTGGCCGTCTGGGTGGGCAGGTCCACGGCGTGCTCCGGCTGCTCCGGCGTCCGCGGCCCGTCGGCACCGTCGAGGTGCGCCAGCGTGGTGCGCCGGGGGTTGGCAATGTTGCGGAACATCATCGTCGTCTTCATCTGCCGTTCGGACCCTGTCGGTACGGGCGCCGCCCGGAGGGGCGCCGGTTGTCGGATTTGCCATCCCTGTAAAGGGTCAGGCTAAACATCCGATTCCCTCCGGAAGCCCGGAAGAGACGACGATCATCATGTGAGTTTGCTCACGAACTGACAGACAATTCCCCCATTCCAGGCAGCCGATCATGTCGACAGAAACGGACATTACGTAACTGAATCAGCTATTCCGCTCCTGATCATGTCGACTGGGACACCTCTTGCGCTTCGTCGATTCGCCGGTATTCATCCGTTTTATCCATGATCACGCTCCACGGCTTGTTACTCAGTCATCACAACGCGTCACCCAAGTCACAGCCCGGCACGGGGCCCTTGTTGGAGATCCGGCACTGTGCTGGAATTCCACGCACCGCCGCGGGTTTCAAGCCGGCGCGCAGGGGGCGCAACGGAGCGCCGAGTGGCGGCGGAAAGGGGAAGGACGCCGGTCACTCACGACCACCATGGGGCGGGCACAACGCCCCACGACGCCGACACCGTCCGACCGCCCAGCGCGGGGGGACGCCTGGTCCAGAGGTTGCGACGCTAGTGCAGGGACGTTTCAAGAGGGATGGCAGCGCTGCGGCGGAGCAGGAGCCGCACGGCGGGACCGACCGCGGCTCCTCGGCCCAGCACGCCCAGAACCCCGGGCCTGCCGCGGCCGGCGACAGCGGCGACAGTGCTCAGCGCCCCGGTGCCGCGGCGAACGGTGACGTCGATCCGATCTCGTCGCTCAAGTCCCGGGGGTCCGTCAGCACCGGCTCGCGAGTCGCGCTTCGCAACTGGCGCATCAGCACCCGTCTGGTCTCCCTGCTCGCCCTTCCCGTGGTCGCCGCGACCACTCTGGGTGGTCTGCGGATCAACGAGTCCATGAACGACATCCAGCAGCTGGATCACATGCAGCTGCTGACGAACATGACGAAGCAGGCGACGTCGCTCGCCCAGGCGCTCCAGCAGGAGCGAGACCAGTCGGCCGGTCCGCTGGCCAACGGGGTGAAGGCCGACGACTTCAAGGTCACCGAGCCCCGCAAGAAGACCGACCGGGCGAAGACCGCCTTCCTCGACGCGACGACCTCGATCGGCGACCCCTCCGGCGACGAGGCCCTCGAAGGCATCTTCGCCAGCGTCAACCAGATCGCGAGCCAGCTCTCCGGGATCCGTGACATCCGCAAGGCCGCGTACGTCAAGGGCAGCCCGAGTCTTCAGACCGTCGACCAGTACAGCCAGCTGATCACCTCGCTGCTGAGCCTCTCTCAGGACATGGCGCAGGCGACCAGCAACTCGGAGATGATCAAGCGGACCCGGGCGCTGGCGGCCTTCTCCTCCGCCAAGGAGTACGCCTCGGTCCAGCGCGCGATCATCGCCGCGGCCCTGCCCGGCGGGAACAACAAGCAGCCGCACCTCGACGAGAACGACAAGCAGTTCGGCAAGAGCGCGCTGCGCAAGGAGCGGTCGGCGCTCACCTCCTTCAAGGCCGTGTACAAGGCGACCGGCAACAACGCCGATGAGCTGACCGCCACGCTGGACGAGGGCAACCCCGAGATCAAGGCCGCCGACGCCTACGCCAGGAAGGTGCTGGAGAGCCCCACGGGCATGTCCGGCACCGCGCGGCGTTCCTACCTGGACTGGTACGACCAGAGCTCGACCAAGATCCAGGCGATGAAGACCATCGAGGAGACCCTCCTCAGCGACATGGAGGGCAAGGCCCGCGAGCTCCGCGACGAGTCGAAGCGCGAAGCGATCATCAGCGGTGCGCTCATCCTGCTGGTGCTCGGCGTCTCGCTGGTCGGTGCCTTCGTCGTCGCCCGGTCGATGATCCGTTCGCTGCGGCGGCTGCAGGACACGGCCACCCGCGTCGCCCAGGACCGGCTGCCCGAGCTCGTCAAGCAGCTCTCCGAGGCCGACCCGCAGGACGTGGACACCTCGGTCGAGTCCGTCGGTGTGCACTCCCGGGACGAGATCGGCCAGGTGGCCGCGGCCTTCGACGACGTGCACCGCGAGGCCGTCCGTCTCGCCGCCGAGCAGGCCCTGCTCCGGGGCAACGTCAACGCGATGTTCACCAACCTCTCGCGCCGCAGCCAGGGCCTCATCCAGCGTCAGCTCTCGCTCATCTCCGAACTGGAGTCGCGCGAGGCCGACCCGGACCAGCTCTCCTCGCTCTTCAAGCTCGACCACCTCGCGACCCGTATGCGCCGTAACGGCGAGAACCTCCTCGTCCTCGCGGGCGAGGAGCCGGGCCGCCGGTGGACCCGCCCCGTCCCGCTGGTCGACGTGCTCCGTGCCGCCGCCTCCGAGGTGGAGCAGTACGAGCGCATCGAACTGGCCGCGGTGCCCGCCACTGAGGTGGCCGGCCGCGTGGTCAACGACCTCGTGCACCTGCTCGCCGAGCTGCTGGAGAACGCCACGTCGTTCTCCTCGCCCCAGACCAAGGTCCGGGTCACCGGTCACGCGCTGCCCGACGGGCGGGTGCTGGTCGAGATCCACGACACCGGCATCGGCCTCTCCCCCGAGGACCTCGCCGCGATCAACGAGCGGCTCGCCTCGCCGCCCACCGTGGACGTCTCGGTCTCCCGCCGCATGGGTCTGTTCGTGGTCGGCCGGCTGTCCCTGCGTCACGGCATCCGGATCCAGCTGCGGCCCTCCGACTCCGGCGGCACGACCGCGCTGGTCATGCTGCCCGTCGATGTCGCGCACGGCGGCAAGCAGCCGGCTCCCAAGCAGGCTCCCGGACAGCAGTCCGGCGCCCCGGGCGGTCTGCTCGGCGGTGGCCCGGCGGGCGCGGGCAACGCCTCCCGTCCCGGCCTCGGCGGCCCCGCCTCGGGCCCGGCGGGCCGTCTCGCCTCGGGTCCCGGCGCCTCGCGCGGTCAGGTCGGTGCGGGCTCCGCGCCGCGTGCCGCGCTGCCCTCGCGCGACGGCGGCCCCCGCCACCAGTCGGGCCAGCCGAACCAGCAGGGCCGGCAGAACCAGCAGGGCCGGCAGAACGCCGGGTTCCAGTCCGCCGGGCTGTCCGGCACCGGGCCGCAGGACACCTCCCGCCCGGAGCCGCAGCGTCAGGGCGGCGGCCTCGCCGGCGCCTTCGGCAACGGTGCCCGCCTCGGCGCCCGCGGCCAGGGCGACGGACCGGGCCGTACGGATTCGGGCCGTCCCGACCTGTTCGGCCAGAACCGCCAGGGTTCGGACCGTCAGGACCAGAACCGCCAGGGCCAGGACCAGAACGGCCCCTCCCCGTGGCAGCCGTCCCAGCCGCAGCAGGCCCGGCAGAACCCGGCCGGCCAGGACGGCCCCGGCCGTCAGCTGCCCCCGGTCGGCGGCCCCCGTGCCGAGCTGCCCGGCGGCAATCCGCAGCCGCAGCGTCCGCAGACCACCAGCTGGGGCACCGAGGAGCCGTCCGCGCCGCGGCACACTCCGCTGGACGCCCCGCGCGGTCACGAGGACCCCGAGTCCACCGGCCAGTTCCAGCGGCCGATGAACCCGCCGCTCACGCCGCGGGCGCCCATGGACGACCGGCAGGGCCCCGGCTCCACCGCCGAGTTCGCCCGCCCGGACTTCTCGGCCCCGGCCCCCCAGCCCTACGGCTCGCAGAACCCGTCCGCGCAGGACCCGGCGAGCACCGCGCAGTTCGCCCGCCCCGACTTCGGCCAGCCGCAGCCCGCGCGGGCGCAGGACCAGGGCCTGCCGGCCCCGCGCCGGCGCGGCCCGGAGGACGAGGACTTCGGTGCCCCGCGGACGCCCGCCGGTGACGCGCAGTACCGTCCGGTCCTGCCTGCGCAGCCGCAGCCCGAGGCGCTGCCTCCGGCGGCCGGCCCCGGCGACGGTCGTACCCCGCTGTACGACACCCTGGAGACGAACTGGTTCCACGGCCCGCAGCAGGGCGGCCAGCAGCCGCCCGCCGAGCCGCAGGCGCCCTCGTCCCTCCCCCAGCGGCCGACCGGCCCGGAGGCTCCCGCGGCACCGCGCCGCGACGGAGGCGATCCGGGCGGCACCACAAGTTCCTGGCGCCCCTCGCCGAACGACGAACTCGTACGGCAGGCGGAGCGGGTCAAGAAGCCCGCGGCAGGCGGAGTCACCACCTCCGGACTGCCGCGCCGAGTGCCTCGCGCCAACCTGGTGCCGGGCACCGCACAGCAGCAGAACCATCAGTCCGGTCCTCAGGTGTCACGCGCCCCCGACGATGTACGTGGGCGGTTGACCAATCTCCGCCGGGGCATCCAGCAAGGGCGGCAGGCCAACAACAGCCAGTCGACCGGCAGTTTCCCACTCGGCCCCACTCACCAGCAGGAGCGTTAGTTGAGCCCGATGAGTCAGGCCGCGCAGAATCTGAACTGGTTGATCACCAACTTCGTGGACAACACCCCCGGGGTGTCCCACACGGTGGTGGTCTCCGCCGACGGACTCCTGCTGGCCATGTCCGAAGGATTCCCCCGTGACCGCGCCGACCAGCTGGCGGCCGTCGCCTCCGGGCTGACCTCGCTGACCGCGGGTGCCTCCCGGATCTTCGAAGGCGGCGCCGTCAGCCAGACCGTGGTGGAGATGGAACGCGGGTTCCTCTTCCTGATGTCCATCTCCGACGGCTCCTCACTGGCCGTTCTCGCCCACCCGGACGCCGACATCGGTCTGGTCGGGTACGAGATGGCTCTGCTGGTCGACCGTGCGGGCAGCGTCCTCACCCCCGACCTCCGTGCCGAACTCCAGGGCAGCCTGCTCCACTAGGCGGCCATGGATCGATGACAGACTCGATTGCCCCAGGTAATGCCCATATCCCTCACCCGTCAGGCCGCTTAGAGCCCCCCACCGGCCCCTTCAGACGGCAAGCCGACGTACTGCTGTCACGCCCGGAGGATTCATGACCCCGCCACCCGCCTCACCCGATCCGTACGGCGCACTGCACCACGCGTCGTACGAAGGTGAAGGCGACCAGCCACTGGTCCGCCCGTACGCCATGACCGGTGGCCGGACCCGGCCCCGCTATCAGCTCGCCATAGAGGCACTGGTCTCCACCACGGCCGACCCCGCGCATCTGGGGACCCTGCTCCCCGAGCACCAGCGGATCTGCCACCTCTGCCGTGAGGTGAAGTCGGTGGCCGAGGTGTCGGCGCTGCTGTCGATGCCGCTCGGTGTGGCCCGGATTCTCGTCGCGGACCTGGCGGAAGCCGGCATGGTGGCCATCCACCAGCCGGGCAATGGAGAGGCCGGCGGCGCGCCGGATGTGACACTGCTCGAAAGGGTGCTCAGTGGACTTCGCAAGCTCTAGCGGCGGTGCGGCCCGTGCCACCACCTCGGCGAAGATCGTGGTGGCAGGGGGCTTCGGCGTGGGCAAGACCACGTTCGTGGGTGCCGTCTCGGAGATCAACCCGTTGCGTACGGAGGCCGTGATGACGTCCGCGTCCGCGGGCATCGACGACCTGACGCACACCGGGGGCAAGACGACGACGACCGTCGCCATGGACTTCGGCCGTATCACTCTCGACCAGGACCTGATCCTGTACCTCTTCGGTACGCCCGGTCAGGACCGATTCTGGTTCATGTGGGACGACCTGGTCCGCGGCGCCATCGGCGCCGTCGTCCTCGTCGACACCCGCCGCCTCGCCGACTGCTTCCCCGCCGTCGACTACTTCGAGAACAGCGGCCTCCCGTTCGTCATCGCCCTCAACGGCTTCGACGGACACCAGCCCTACACCCCCGACGAGGTCCGCGAAGCTCTCCAGATCGGCCCGGACACGCCGATCATCACGACGGACGCGCGGCACCGCGCGGACGCCAAGAGCGGTCTGATCACGCTCGTGGAGCACGCCCTCATGGCCCGGCTCAAGTAGTCACAAGTCGGTATTGCCGTACGGTAGTTACCGTAGTCGGACGGGGGTGGACTGTGTCCTTTGACACGATCCACCCCCGTGTTCATAACGTTTCGAAAGAGAATTACCCCGCGTTCGACACCCGACGCATCCGAACGGTGCCACTGCGCTCACATGAGCCCCGCCTTTTGGCGGGGCTCGTTCTTTATGCCCGTTTTATCCGAGGCCTGCGCCACTCGGAATGACAGATTCCGACTGTTTGGAACGCGACCGGTCGCCGTGCTGGAATTCGTCGAACTCCCGAGTAGTACGGCCCTGAACGAAATACGGCACAACGTAGGTGCCGACGCCGAGAGGTTGTTGGTCGAGTGAGGCGAAGGAACGCGGACTCCACGGCGCGGGAGCGGGGCAACTTCACCCCGCCACCGCGCGCTGCGGCGTCCTCCGCGGAGGCGTCCGACGCCACGGTGCCCGGTGGCAGCACGAGTCGGCTGTCGCCGCGCAACTGGCGGGTTCCCACCCGGCTGAACGCGATCCTCCTGATCCCCGTCCTGGTCGGCCTGGTCATGGGCGGATTCCAGGTGAAGGGGTCGATCGACACCTGGCGCGAGGCACAGGACGCCGAGAAGACCGCGCTCATCGTGCGCGCGGCCGCCGAGTACGGCCAGGCGCTGCTCAACGAGCGTGACCTCTCCGCCCAGCCCCTGCTGTCCAACAAGCGGGACGCCGACATCATCGCGGAGGTCCGGGCCACCACCGACGCCGCCGCGGAAAAGTTCGACGCGGCCGTGAAGGACATGCCGAAGAAGCAGGGCCTGGAGCGGCGCCTTCAGCTGTTCCAGCTGGAGGAGCCCACCCTTCCCGAGCTGCGCAAGGCCGCCTTCGCCGAGGGCATGGACCCAGTGAAGACGGAGGAGGGCTACGTCAAGGTCCAGCACTCGCTGATGGAGTTCAGCAACGAGCTGGGGCTGGGCACCGGCAACATCACCGCCTACGGCCGTACGGTCTACGCGATCGAGCTCGCCAAGGCTGCAGAATCGCTTCAGCGCTCCATCGGCATGCACCTCCTGGTGCGTCCGAGCCAGGAGAGCGCCAAGTTCGACGCCCAGGTCAAGGCCTTCGGCTCGTACAACTACCTGGAGCAGATCGCGCTCGGCGAGTTCAACTCCGGCGGCACCGAGGCCGACGCGGCCCGGCTGAAGCAGGTCATGGTCGCCAAGGCCGAAGAGGGCGCGAAGGACCTGAAGCAGGCCAAGGAGGAGGCCGACGCCGCGGGGACCCCGTTCGTCGCCCCGCCGAGCATCGACGGCTCGGTCTTCGACGGCATGGCCCAGCAGATCGGCCAGGGCAAGTCGCCCGAGAAGCTGGCCGCGAAGGGCATCACGCCGGAGACCTGGATGGCGGCCGCCACCGCCAAGTTCGACGGCTACACCACGATCGAGGACGAGCTCGTCGACAAGGCGGTGACCGAGGCCGCGGACATCTCGTCCAGCGCCAAGAACAACGCCGTCATCAACGCCGCCGTCGTGGTCGTCGCCCTGCTGGCCGCCTTCGTCCTGGCCGGACTCATGGCCCGGCAGATGAGCCGCTCGATGCGCCAACTGCGTACCGCCGCCTTCGGGATAGCCGAGCAGCGGCTGCCGATGCTGGTCGACCAGCTCTCCCGGGCCGAACCGGGCCGGGTCGACACCCGCGTCCAGCCGATCCCGATCCACAGCCACGACGAGATCGGCGAGGTCGCCCGCGCCTTCGACCAGGTGCACCGCGAGGCGGTCCGGCTGGCGGCCGAGCAGGCCATGCTCCGGGGCAACGTCAACGCGATCTTCACCAATCTCTCGCGCCGCAACCAGTCGCTGATCGAGGGCCAGCTGACCCTCATCACCGACCTGGAGAACAACGAGGCCGACCCGGACCAGCTGGAGAACCTCTTCCGCCTGGACCACCTGGCCACCCGTATGCGCCGCAACGGCGAGAACCTCCTGGTCCTCGCCGGCGAGGAGCCCGGCCGCCGCTGGAACCAGCCGGTCCCGCTGGTCGACGTGCTCCGGGCCGCCGCCTCCGAGGTGGAGTCGTACGAGCGCATCGAGCTCGCCGGGGTGCCCGAGACCGAGATCCACGGCCAGTCGGTCACCGACCTCGTGCACCTGCTGGCCGAGCTGCTGGAGAACGCCACCACGTTCTCCTCGCCGCAGACCAAGGTGCGGGTCACCGCGACCCGGCTGCCCGACAGCCGCGTGATGATCGAGATCCACGACAAGGGCATCGGGCTCACCGCCGAGGACTTCGCCGACATCAACCACAAGCTGGCCAACCCGCCGACCGTGGACGCCGCGGTGTCGCAGCGGATGGGGCTGTTCGTGGTCGGCCGGCTCTCCGACCGGCACGGCATCCGGGTCCAGCTGCGCCCCTCGGGCGAGCAGGCCGGAACCACCTCGCTGGTCATGCTGCCGGACGCGATCACCCACGGCGGCGGCGGCGAACCGTCCGCCGCGACGGACGACTTCACCGTCTCCTCGATCATTCCGGAGCAGCAGAGCTTCGAACAGCAGCCGTCCCAGCCGCACATGCGCACGGCGGCGGAGCTCGGCTTCGACGACTCGCGCTACGAGCAGCCCTCGGCGGACCCGGCGCAGCTGGACCCGGTGGGCCGTTCGCTGATGCGTGAGGAGCGCCGGGCGGCGCTGGAGGCGCAGACGGCGGGCGAGCACCAGCAGTTCCCGCAGGAGCAGTACGCCGACAACCAGTACAGGGACGGCGGGTACGCCGGGACCGGCTACGCCCAGGAGCCGCAGCAGGGTTCGCAGCAGGAGCTGTACGAGCAGGCTCCCCAGCAGCTCCCGCAGCAAGGCCAGTACGAGCAGGCTCCGTACCAGGGCGGCTACGAGCCCTACCAGGCCGACGCGGGCCTCGCCCAGCAGCCCGGCCAGAGTCTGCCCGGTGGTTATACGGAAGGTGTGTACGAGGCCGCTGAGGCCCCGCAGCCGTCCTACGAGGAGCAGTTCGCTCCCCAGCCCCACCAGGACGACTGGCCGGATCAGGGCGCTTACCAGGGCGCGTACGAGCCTTCTGCGCCGGCGGAAGCGGAATCCTTCCCGAGCGCTCCCGCAGAGCCGCAGGAACGCGTAGGCTTCGACCGTCCGGGGCCCACGCCCGACTCCGGTCCCGAGCTGACCGAAGCCGGTCTGCCGCGCCGGGGCGGTCAGCAGCACTGGCAGCCCACCGGCCGCGGCAACAGCCGTCCCGTCGCCGCGCAGCAGCAGCGGCAGCGGGAGGAACCGCCGCAGCAGGAGCCCGCGCAGGCGGGCGCGGACGGCTCCGACGACTGGCGCTCGGCCAACGACGAGCGCTGGGAGCGGGCCGAGAAGCTCCGGGAGCCGAAGGCGGGCGGGATCACCCCGTCCGGACTCCCCCGGCGGGTGCCCAAGGCCAATCTGGTCGAGGGCACGGCCGAGCAGACCTTGCAGGGCGGCCCCCAGGTTTCCCGTGCCCCCGAGGACGTCCGCGGCAGGTTGAGCAACCTGCGGCGGGGCGTGCTGCGGGGACGCAGCGCGGGTTCGGACGACAGTAATACCTACAACCAGGAGCGTTAGTGTGAGCCCGATGAGCCAGGCGGCGCAGAATCTGAACTGGTTGATCACCAACTTCGTGGACAACACCCCCGGGGTGTCCCACACGGTGGTGGTCTCCGCCGACGGACTCCTGCTGGCCATGTCCGAGGGATTCCCCCGTGACCGCGCCGACCAGCTGGCGGCCGTCGCCTCCGGGCTGACCTCGCTGACCGCAGGTGCTTCGCGGATCTTCGAGGGCGGCGCGGTGAATCAGACAGTTGTGGAGATGGAGCGCGGATTCCTCTTCATTATGTCCATTTCCGACGGATCTTCACTTGCCGTTCTCGCGCATCCGGACGCCGATATCGGTCTGGTTGGGTACGAAATGGCACTTCTCGTCGACCGTGCGGGCAGTGTCCTCACTCCGGACCTCCGTGCTGAACTGCAGGGAAGTCTTCTTAACTAATAGACAGACAGTGCGTTTCGCGCCACCGGGCCATAAGGTGCGTTGGCGCGGACCCACTGGGATCGGGACCGGTAGTCGGAGGAGGAATCGTGGACACACCCCAGGGCGGACACCTGTACAACGGTGGCCAGCAGGTACCGGGTGAGCACGGGGACAACCGGTTCAACTTCCCCTCCGCACCCAGCGGACACGGCGCCCAGCAGCCTTACCGGCCCTATCAGCAGCAGCCGCAGCAGCCCCCGCGGCCGCCGCACGACGCCCAGCAGGGTTCCGGGTGGCCCACGCAGCGTCCGTACCGCTACGACTCGCCCCAGGCTCCCCGTATCCAGCCGGTGCAGCCGCGGCAGACCCCCGAGCCTGCCGCGCCCGCCGCGCACAATCCGCTGGTTCGTCCGTACGCCATGACCGGCGGCCGGACCCGACCGCGCTACCAACTCGCCATTGAGGCGTTGGTCAGTACCACGGCTGATCCGTCCCGGCTGCAAGGGCAGTTGCCCGAGCACCAGCGGATCTGCCGGCTGTGCTTCGAGATCAAGTCGGTCGCCGAGATTTCGGCACTGCTCTCGATCCCGCTCGGCGTTGCCCGGATCCTCGTAGCCGACCTGGCAGAGGCCGGACTCGTCGCTATCCATCAGCCCGGCGGCGACGAGTCCGCCGGCGGCCAGCCAGATGTGACACTGCTCGAAAGGGTGCTCAGTGGACTTCGCAAGCTCTAGCGGCGGAGCAGCCCGCTCCACTACCTCGGCGAAGATCGTGGTGGCAGGGGGCTTCGGCGTGGGTAAGACCACGTTCGTCGGTGCCGTCTCGGAGATCAATCCGCTGCGCACCGAAGCCGTGATGACGTCCGCCTCCGCGGGCATCGACGACCTGACGCACACCGGGGACAAGACCACCACGACGGTGGCGATGGACTTCGGTCGTATCACCCTGGACCAGGACCTGATCCTGTACCTCTTCGGTACGCCCGGTCAGGACCGATTCTGGTTCATGTGGGACGACCTGGTCCGCGGCGCCATCGGCGCCGTCGTCCTCGTCGACACCCGCCGCCTCGCCGACTGCTTCCCCGCCGTCGACTACTTCGAGAACAGCGGCCTCCCGTTCGTCATCGCCCTCAACGGCTTCGACGGACACCAGCCCTACACCCCCGACGAGGTCCGCGAAGCTCTTCAGATCGGCCCGGACACGCCGATCCTGACGACGGACGCGCGGCACCGCGCGGACGCGAAGAGTGCGCTGATCACGCTCGTGGAGCACGCCCTCATGGCGCGCCTGCGGTAGGGCCCCACGGTCCGGACAATCGGAAGGGCCCCGCACTCCCGAAGGATGCTGTTGGCTAATTCGGGGCCTGGCGTGACGTCGGCCTTCGAGACCCGGTTGTGGTCTTGAAGGCCGACGTTGTCGTATGGGGTGGGTGCGGATGTCGATGCAGCCAGAGGGATCTGGGGAGATCCCGGCAGAGACGGTGCGGGTGGCGCGGGCCGCGTTCCCGAAGGGGAGCCTGGCGATCCGGGTCCGTGATGAGCTCGGACCGCTGTTCGCGGACGAGGAGTTCGCGGACCTGTTCCCGTCAAGGGGGCGGCCTGCCTGGTCACCGGGACGCCTTGCGTTGGTGCTGGTGTTGCAGTTCGTGGAGGGGCTGACCGACCGGCAGGCCGCGGAGGCGGTCCGGGCCCGGATCGACTTCAAGTACGCTCTCGGGCTCCGGCTGGATGATCCGGGCTTCGACTTCTCCGTCCTCTCGGAGTTTCGGCACCGGCTGGTTCAGGCAGATGCCGGACGGCGGGTGCTGGACGGCATCCTTGCTGCGGCCAGGGACAAGGGGCTGCTCACCGGCAGGGGCAAAGCCCGCACCGACTCCACGCACGTGCTGTCGGCGGCGCGGGACATGTGCTGGCTGGAGATGGTCGCCGAAACTCTGCGCGCGGCCCTGAACACTCTCGCCGTCACCGCTCCCGACTGGCTGGCCGAGGTCGCCGAGCCGGAGTGGTTCCGGCACTACGCCACCCGCGCCGAGGACTCACGGTTCCCCAAGACTCCGGCCAAGCGGGACGAGGTCGGCCGGCGGATCGGAACCGACGGGACGCAGCTGCTTGAGACCGTCTTCTCACCCAGTGCGCCTGCCGCACTGCGGGCGGTGCCAGAGGTGGAGGTCCTGCGCCAGATGTGGGTCCAGCACTTCCATCTGGTCGAGGGCGAGGTGCGGCGCAGGGACCCAAAAGACCGGCCGCCGGGCGCGATTCGCCTGGTCACCCCCTATGACATCGAAGCGCGCGGCAGCGTCAAACGCGACACGATGTGGGACGGATACAAGGTCCACCTCACCGAGACCTGCGGGGCCGACATGCCGGACCTGATCACGAACGTCGCCACCACCGAGGCGACGGTCAGTGACTTCGACATGGTCCCAGCCGTCCACGCCGCTCTCGCCGAGCGCTGGCTGCTTCCCGACGAGCACCTGGTCGACACCGGCTATGCCACCGCCCGCCACATCGTGGCCTCCCGGCGCGAGCACAACGTGGAGCTGGTGGGGCCGATGATGCCCGGCACTGGCTGGCAGAACAGGGCCGGAGCCGCCGGGACAGGCTTTCCCATCGGTGCGTTCAGCATCGACTGGGACCGGCAGACGGTGACCTGCCCCGGCGGGAAGCACAGCACCCGCTGGGCGAGGGAACCCGTCCGGGACAAGATCGAGATCCGGGTGCAGTTCTCGAAGACCGACTGCGGCCCCTGCCAGGTCAAGGACTCCTGCACCCGCGGACCGCGCCGCAAGCTGACCCTCCAGGACCGAGACATCCATGAGGTCCTGCACCAGCGCCGGGCCGAGCAGGAGACCGACGTGTGGAAGGAACGCTACAAGCTCCGCGCCGGTGTTGAAGGCGCCATCTCCCAGGCCGTGAACCGCTGCGGCCTGCGCAGATCCCGCTACCGCGGGCTTGCCAAAACCAGCCTCCAGCACCAGCTAACCGGAGCAGCGATCAACCTCGCCCGCATCGACGCCCACCTCATCGGCACCCCACGAGCCCGCACCCGCACCAGCCACTTCGCAGCACTTCGCCCCGCCGATCTGACGACCAGCGGGGCGAAGCAGACGGCCCCGAATTAACCAACAGCATCCCGAAGGAGTGCGGGGCCCTTTCGCGCGTGGTGTGTCAGCCCTGCCAGGAGTGCGGGGCGCGGAAGCCCGGCGTGCGTTCCAGGCGGCGCCAGCCGGCGGTGCTGCGGCCCCGGTGGGCGGGGGGCGTGGCGGGCTGGGCCGCGGCGCGGGCGAGCAGGACCGCGGTTATCGCGGCCAGTTCCTCGGGGTCGGCAAGGCCCTTCTCGACGCGCAGCACGGACTCGGCAGCAGTGCTCATGGGTTGTTTCTCCGTCTTCTCGGCAGGTCTTCGCGGGCTCGGCAGGGGTGCTGCGCGGTGTGCGGACTACTGCGGGGGGTTGCCGTGCTTGCGGGACGGCAGGTCTGCGTGCTTGGAACGGAGCATGGCGAGCGAGGCGATCAGCACCTCGCGGGTCTCGGCGGGGTCGATGACGTCGTCGACCAGGCCTCGCTCGGCTGCGTAGTACGGATGCATCAGTTCCGCCTTGTACTCCTTGACCATGCGATTGCGCATGGCTTCCGGGTCCTCGGCGTCGGCGATCTGCCGACGGAAGATGACGTTGGCGGCACCCTCGGCGCCCATCACCGCGATCTCGTTGGTCGGCCAGGCGTACGTCAGATCCGCACCGATGGACTGGCTGTCCATCACGATGTACGCACCGCCGTAGGCCTTGCGCAGGATCAGCGAGATCCTCGGCACCGTGGCGTTGCAGTACGCGTAGAGCAGCTTCGCCCCGTGCCGAATGATTCCACCGTGCTCCTGATCGACCCCGGGCAGAAAGCCGGGTACGTCCAAAAGAGTGATGATTGGAATGTTGAATGCATCACACATCTGGACGAAGCGGGCCGCCTTCTCGGAGGCCTCGATGTCCAGGACGCCGGCCAGGGTCTGCGGCTGGTTGGCGACGATGCCGACGACCTGGCCGTCCATCCGGGCCAGGGCGCAGACGATGTTGCGGGCCCAGCGCTCGTGGACCTCCAGGTAGTCGCCGTCGTCGACGAGCTCCTCGATGACCTTGTGCATGTCGTACGGGCGGTTGCCGTCGGCCGGGACCAGGTCGAGCAGGACGTCGCCGCGCCGGTCGGCGGGGTCGTCGCTCGCGGCGGTCGGCGGGTTCTCGCGGTTGTTGGACGGCAGCATCCCGATCAGGTAGCGGACCTCGGCGATGCAGGTCTCCTCGTCGTCGTACGCGAAGTGCGCGACGCCCGAGGTCTCGGCGTGCACGTCCGCGCCGCCGAGCCCGTTCTGGGTGATCTCCTCACCGGTGACCGCCTTCACGACGTCCGGTCCGGTGATGAACATCTGGGAGGTCTCGCGGACCATGAAGACGAAGTCGGTCAGCGCGGGGCTGTAGGCCGCGCCGCCCGCGCACGGGCCGAGCATCACGCTGATCTGCGGGATCACACCCGAGGCCCGGGTGTTGCGCTGGAAGATGCCGCCGTAACCGGCGAGCGCGGAGACGCCCTCCTGGATACGGGCGCCCGCGCCGTCGTTCAGCGACACCAGCGGCGCACCGGCCGAGATGGCCATGTCCATGATCTTGTGGATCTTCGTGGCGTGGGCCTCGCCCAGCGCACCGCCGAAGATCCGGAAGTCGTGCGCGTACACGAAGACCGTGCGGCCCTCGACCGTGCCCCAGCCGGTGATGACACCATCGGTGTACGGCTTCTTCTCCTCCAGGCCGAACCCCGTCGCCCGGTGCCGGCGCAGCTGCTCGACCTCCTTGAACGAACCCTCGTCCAGGAGCAGCGCGATGCGCTCACGCGCCGTCAGCTTGCCCTTGGCGTGCTGCGCCTCGGTCGCCCGGTCACTCGGTCCGCGACGGGCCTGCTCACGCAGCGCCAGCAGTTCGGCCACCCGGCCACGGGTGTCGCTCGGCTCGCCCGGGGTTTCGTCCACAACGGTCATGTACCGACCCTACGAAGCCGGACAAGCAAATCCTGCCGTCGACTCCGTACAGTCTCGTGACCCGTTTCCTGGTGGAGCCCAACAGAACCCGGACGGCGTGCAGGCGAAGTACCAGCCAGTACGGGGCAGTCTTTGTGCGAGTCCGACAAAGACTCACTGTGGTCTGCTGCACACCCCTGTCAGCCTCCGGGTGTCGTCCGGTTGGGCCTCCTGGACCCGTTGGACGTCCTTGAGCCGGGGTCGCACCGGGGCATCGGGGTGGGCCATGGTCAGCAGCACCGCCTCGTAGAAGGCGTCCCGCACGGCGGCGGGCATCACATCGGAGGCGTCCAGGCAGAGCGGCACGCGCTGGTCGGTGAGGCGGTCGCTGATCTGCTTCTCGACCGTCCCCTTCGGGGCGGGCACGTCGGCGTTCGGCGAGAATACCCCGGCCCTGCGGCCCCACTCCTGCTGGGCCCCGCGCGAGGTGAGCCGGGTGAGCAGATCGCGGGCCTGTGCGGAGTCGCCGAAGAGCACGGCGAAATCGGCGGACACCTCGCGGCCCTTGAGCCTCGGGCCCGAGGGCAGCAGCGGCGCGGAGTCCGTGACGGCGGCCAGCCCGCTGCGGTCCCGGTAGAAGAACCGGGCGAAGGAGCCCTGGTGCTCCAGGGCACATCTCTTGCTGTCGTCGGATTTCCTGGTGTCGTCGAAGAGCAGTCCGTGCCCGCCGGGCTTTCCCCGGTGGTCCTCGCGCATGGCCCGGCCGGCGGCTTCCTTGTCCTGGGCCAGCAGCCCGGCCCACAGGCTCCAGGCGTCGACCAGCCGGTCGTCCGCCCACTCCAGGTCCCCGGTCGCCCAGCGCTCGTACAGCACCGGGCCCACCGTCTGGAGGATCAGGTCCTCGATCCAGTCGCTGCCCGGCCAGCCGGACGCGCCGTCGTCGCCCATGCCGATGCACCAGGAGGCGAAAGACGCGGGGCGGGCGGGCGGCGGGCTGCCCTTGCGGTACCAGACGACGGACTTGAGGTCGGCCTTGAGCGGCACCCAGAGATTGGCCTCTATGCCCTCCGCCTCCGGTTGCCAGGGCCTGCCGTACTTCGCGGCCGCGCCCTTGCCGCCCAGCGGGCGCAGCCGCCCCTCCGCGGCGTACTCGACGAGGTCCCCGACGCCGGGCAGGATCGCGATGTCGGGCGGATTGCCGGCCTGCACGGCGGCGAGCAGGACCTCCCGGGTGGCGGCGGTGCCCTGGTAGGAGTACGGGGTGCCCAGGGTGTCCAGGACCGCCTTGAACTGCGTCTCCTGTATGTCGGTCCACGGCCCGAGGATCGTCACCTTCGGCTGTTCGTCGCTGCCGCCGGGTGCGGCGAGCCCGCAGCCCGCCGCGGTCAGCGCCAGGCACAGCAGGAGCAGGAGTGCTCGGGCACGCACCGTCATCCGGCCCTCCAGTAGTCGGCGTTCAGGTGCCGGCCGATGCCGACGGCGGGCAGCAGCACGACCAGGGCGCCGGCCGCGAGCGCCCCGTAGTAGATGCCGCTCTGCCAGCCCTGGGCGGCCAGCCCGGCGCGCACCCCGGTCGCCGTGTCGGTGACGTCCTGCTGGGATTCGGCCAGGTCGGCGTGGTTCCGGGCCTGTTGTTCGATCAGGACCAGTCCGTCGCGGGCCGCGCCCAGCCGGTCCTGGGTGTTGCTCGTCGCGATCAGCGGGACCGTCGCCAGGAAGACGACGGCCAGCAGCGAGACCAGCAGGCAGAGATCGCGGCTGTGCCCGCAGCGGGTGCGCAGCGTCCACAGCGCGGAGAGGGTGATCAGGGCCATGGCCAGCAGGCCGAGTTCGGCGACCGCCCAGCCGGTCCACCGCAGGGGGCTCATCGAGGCGAGCGTGTCGACCCTGGCCATCTGGTGTCCCTGGAGGACGTCCAGACGCGGCACCACACCGGTGCCCTTGCGGGTGAGCAGGGTCTCGGCCTCCTTGAACTTCTCCTGCTGCATCGGCTCGTCCCGCACGTACTTCACCGCGCCGGGGGTGATGGAGCTGCTGTACGAGGTGAGCAGCCCGTTCACGGTTTCGAGCACCCCGCGGCCGCGGTCCCCGTCGATCTGTACGTCGGAGAGCCGGGACAGGCCCTGGTCGGCGGCAGCAAGCTGGTTCTCGTACCGCGCGCCGGCGCCGACCACATCGGCGATGCGCTTGCGCACGGATGTCCGGGCCTCCTCGTGGGCGCGCAGCAGGGCGAGCTGGGTGGCGGCCACGCCCTGCACGGCCGGGGCGCCGCGGGTGCGCATCTCGCCGGCCGAGATCTGGACCTCCCGGTACGAGACGAGCAGGGCGGTCATCGAGACCAGGGCGGCCACCAGCAGCGCGGCCAGGTGCCATTCCAGCAGCCGCCGGGTCCGGGAGCGGTAGGTGTTCCTGCGCGGGCGGACCGGTCCGGGGCTCACAGCTGCCTCCCGCAGTCGATGCAGAACACGGCCGCGGGTCCGGCCGGGTGGTCGCAGTGCGGGCAGCGGGTCCCCGGCCCGGGTGCCGGGAAGGCGGGCAGTTCCACGGGGTGTCCGGAGGTGATGCTCAGCATCCCCTGGCGGACGGCGCCCGGGTCGACGGCGGACCCGATCCGGACCCGTCCCTGCGGGCCGTCCACGATGCGGGCGACCTTGCGGACCTCGTCCAGGACCCAGTCGGCGGCGATCTCGGTGGCGAGCCGGACGGCGAGCCCGAGCTGCGCCTCGGCCCGCTCGCGGCTCTCCAGGTCGAGGGCGGCGTACCCGTGGTTGAGGGCGGTCCGCATCTGCGTGGAGACGTTCATCGTGTGGATGTTGCGGCCCACGGCGCCGGAGATGCGGGCGGTGGCCGCGGCGGTGCCCGACGGCAGCCAGCGGACCACGACCGGCTCGGTGGCGCCGCCGACGGAGACCGCGGCGAGCTGGAGGGGCACGCCCAGCGGGTCGTTGCTCGCGTCGGCCCGGAGGGTGAGGAGGTAGTCGCGGGACTCCGGCTGCCACTGGTGGGTGCGGAACTCCAGCCGGTGCGGATCGTCCCGGACCCGGTCCGGCTCCAGCCGCTGCTGGTGCGGTGCGATCTCGGTCAGGGTCACTTCCAGCACCGCCGGGCGCACGGTCACCACGATGGGGAGTTCGGGGCTGCGGACCCGGCGCAGCCTGACCAGGGCAGTGGCGACGGCGGGGGCGAAGGCGTCGGGCGAGGACACGGCGGTGCCGTGCAGCCGTTCCGCGACGGCGAGCAGCGGGGCCGGATCCCAGCCGGCTCCCGGTGCGATGACATCGGCGGTGAACTCGCCCTCGCATGCGGCCAGTTCGATGCTCAGGGCACTGTCCGGGCGGGTCGCGTCGTCCCCCTCGCCCCGGCTGCCGCCGTCGGTGACGAGCACCAGGTGCCGTACAGGAAGGGGGCGTTCGGCGAAGAGTTCGCGCGCCCTGGCCAGCCAGGTGGTGTAGCCGGCCGGCTCCTGCCCCTCGGCGGACGCGGAGATCCGTCCGACGCTGAACGCGGCCTGGCGCCGGTCGTCGGGCCCGGCCAGCGCCCACCGGCCGCGCAGCGGGTAGCACTGCTCCCCGCCGCCGCCCAGCACGGTGTACGAGATTCCGTCGGGCAGGGCGCCCACCGCCCCGGTCAGCGCGGCAACGGCCGCGTCACGCCGCCCGGCGGCCACGTCCACCGCGATGACCAGCGCGATGTCGACTGCGGGCACCCGGTCGCGCGGCCCGGCGGCGACCGCCCGGACCCGCACATGGGCGTCGATCCGGGCGTCCCGGTCCGGCCGCTGCTTCTTCGCGACCTGGACGGTGAGGCCGATTCCGAGTCCGGGCGACGCGGCGGTGCGGCCCATTCAACTGCCTCCAGGGGTGCGGCGCCGGGGCGGGAACCAGTAGCGGGTCTGCGGGCGGACGGCGTGCGAGAGGTCGATGAGCTTCTCGTGGTCGGCGGTGTCCCTGCACTGCCGGGCCATCCAGCGGTAGCACCGGGCCAGGTCCTCCCGTACGGCCCGCTCCCCGGGCACCGGTGGCGGTGGCAGTCCCCGCCGCCACCAGCGGCCGTCGTGGCGCGGGTCGCCGGCCTCGGCCCGGACCGCGTCGAGCTTCCACTCGTACAGCTCGGTGCGCAGCAGCCGGGCGGACTCGTCGCCCGTCACCACGGACGCCGGATGCGGTCCGTGGCCGCCCTCGCGCAGCGGGACCGCGGCGAGCACGGCGTCGATCCGCCGCGTCCCGGGCAGCGGCCGTCCGCCCGCAGCGAGCCGGGCCGCCCGGATGCGCAGCGCGGCGATCCGGGCGACGGCGTGGTCCCGCGACTCGTCCGGCACCAGGTCCAGGACCTCGGCCGCAGCGTCCCGGTCGCCGCGCTCCAGCGCCAGCCTGGCCAGGCCCAGCGCGGCGCCGACGTGGGAGGGGTTGCGGGCGTGCACGGCCCGGAAGAGTTCGTACGCCGACGGGATCGGACCGGCCGGGCGGTCCGGGCCGAGCTGTTCCGCGGCGTAGGCCAGGGCCAGCTTCGCGGCGTACTCGCCGGGCAGCGCGCGGTGGACGGCGGCGAAGTGCTCCAGGGCGGCCTCCAGCAGCTGCCGCCGGTCGTCCAGGACCTCCGCGCTGCGCAGCGCGACGAGCCCCCAGTGCCAGCTGAGCCGCCACTGCCGCACCGGCCCCGGTCCGGGTATGGCGTCCGCCGCCGCCACCTGTTCGCGCGCCAGGCTCAGTGCTTCGGCGCCCTCCCGGCCGAGCAGCAGCCGGGCGTTGTGCAGACAGATCTCCACCGACTGTTCGCCCTCGGCGGGCTGGGTCAGCAGCCGTCCGGGGTCGTAGCTGCTCACCAGGAACCGGGCGGCCTCCGGGTCCCCCGGGTAGGGCCTGGGCACCGGCAGCCGCCGGGCGATCTCGGTGGGGGTGGGGAGCCCGGTGTCCAGCGCGGGCGCCCTGGGCGTCAGGTCGCGGCGGTGCGGGGTGCGCTCCAGCCAGTGCGCGTAGTCGGGTACGGCGCCCAGCCGCCCGCCGAGCAGCCGGGTGGACGGGGTGAAGTAGGCGGAGGGTTCGGTCCGGTCCTGCTTGCCGCGCAGCGCCCGGATCTCCCGCAGCACCCCGCGCAGCTGGCCCGCCATCTCCTCCGCGTCGGCGAACCGGCGTTCCGGGTCCCGGTCGGTCGCCCGTTCCACCACCAGCCGGAAGGAGCTGGTGCCGAGGCCGGGTACGTCGTCGCCGACCGCCCAGCCCGCCAGTTCGGCCAGGGTCGCACCGACCGTGTGGATGTCGTGGGCGACGGTCAGCGGGCTGCCGCTGACCATCTCGGGCGCGGCGTATCTGGGGGTGATGACGGGCGGCGGTTCGGTGGATCCCTGCTTGCGGACCCCGCCGAGGTCGATGACCTTCACGCCGTCGTGCTGGTGGACGACGTTGGACGGCTTCATGTCCCCGTACAGGAAGCCCATGCCGTGCAGATGGGCGAGGGCTTCGAGGATCTGGCAGCCGTAGGTGATGACGTGTTCGATGTCGAGGACGAAGTTGCCCTGCCGGGTCGCCTCGACGACGGCGGACAGGGTACGGTCGCCGACGTCCTGCATCACGATGTAGCCGCCGGAGACGGTGCCGTCCGCGCTGACGGTGCTGACGAAGTCCCGGATCTGGACGATGCGTTCGTGCCGGATGGCGACGAGGCTGCGGCGCTCCTCGGCGGCCTGGGCGGCGCCGCGTTCCGCGTACCGGTTCAGCATCCCCTTCACGGCGACGAGGTCTTCGAGGTGGGTGTCGCGGGCGAGGTAGACCCAGCCCTGGCCGCCGTGGGCGATGGGTCCGAGGATGCGGTACTGGCCCTGGAGCAGCGGCCCGTCCCGGTCGAGTTCGGGGCGGTAGGAGTAGGGGGCGCCGCACCTGGGGCAGTGGCCCTCGTCGGGCGGCGGGGCGGCGGTGTACGGGGCGACGAAGTAGGTGGCGCAGGACTTCGACGAGCAGCTCATCCGGACGTGGGCCCGGGTCACGGCGGCGCTCAGCCGCTGGTCGGGGGTGCTCGGGTCGAGCCGTGGCAGTTCCAGCAGCTGCCGGGGGCCGCACCGGTCGGGGGCGGTGGGCAGCGGCGGGAGTCCCGGGCCGTCCTCGGAGCGGCCGCAGGTGTCGCAGTAGCCGGTGGACCGCACCGCGCCGTCGCAGGGGGCTCCGGTGAACCGGCGGTGCGGGCAGGGGATCCTCATCGGCGGCCGGCCCGGCCGTGCTCGCCGCGCGGTCCGGGTACGTCCGCTCGGCCGTGCCGCTCCAGCTCCGCCCGGACTTCACGCAGCAGGGCGCGCAGGGCGGTGAGCCGTTCGCGCGGGTCGCCGACGGTGCGCAGCCGGGCCAGCTGCTGTCGGTGGCGGGCCGCCTCGGTGCGCGGCCGGGGGCCCAGGGAGGCGGATTCCACCAGGCCGTTCAGCCCGGCCCACTGCTTCTCGATCTCCTCGACGCGGCGGACCAGTTCGACGGCCCGTTCATCGAGGGCCGGTACCAGCAACTGCCGTACCACCTCGTCCACTTCGTCGCCGCCACTGTCCCGCACGATGACGAGCAGCCGGAAGCCGAGTGTCCGCACCCGGGCGAGCAGGGGCACCAGCCGGTGCGGCCGCCGGTCCTCGTCGAGCCCGACCACGGCGAGGGTGGGCCCCGCGCTCCCCGGGTCCCCGTCCGCCGCCCGCTCGGGCGGGGTGCCGCCCGAGAGCAGCCACTCGCGGTACGCCTGGGCCTGGTGGCGGGGCGGCCGCAGCCTGGTCACCAGTTCACCGACGAAGTCCTCGGGGACGGTGCGGCCACCCCGGTAGACGAGATGGGCGCGGTGCAGATGGTGCCTGAGCGTGCGGTCGCGGCCGCCGCCGTGCGGTACGACGCTGAAGCGCACCGCGGGCTCCTCACCTCCGGCGAACCATCTGCGCAGCCGCCGGTCCAGGCCGTGGTCCCAGCCGTCCGGGCCGCTCAACTCGGCGACCAGGGGGACGAGTTCGGCGATCCGGTCGATCGGGATCATGTACGAGAACGCCAGGTCGTTGTCGGCGGGCAGCGCCAGATCGAGGTCGCCGCGCCAGCTGACGACCATCCCGACGACCCGCTCGGGCGTTCCGGCCGGTCCGCCGCGCACCTGCACGGCGGCGCCGCTGAACCCGGGTTTCACCACTTGTTCGTTGCGTGCGGCGTCGAGCTGGATCCAGGCGCCGTGCGCTCCGCTGATCCGCCCGGTCAGCCACATCCCGTCGGCGAAGGAGCGCGCGTAGCCGCCGATCCACACCTCGCCGCCGCGCTCCAGGCGCCGTTCGAGCGTCGCGGGGGTGGCGTGCGGGCGCGGGCTGTCCAGGGCGAGTACGGCGATGTCCTCGCGGGTCGCGCCGAGACCGGGCAGCCAGCCGCCCTCGGCGACGCGGGCCCCGACCGGGGCGATGGCGGGGTTCTCGGCGAATTCCACCCAGATCCGGGCGTCCGGCTCCCCCACGACGTGCGCGCAGGTGAGTGCCCGGTCCTGGGTCAGCAGCACACCGGCACCGCAGACCGGCCCGTTCGCGTCGTCCCGCCGTAATCGGATCCGCCAGTCCGCCCTCAGCTCCCCCATGCCGCACGAGAATACGCGCGCAGCGGGGGCCGCTCCCAGACCCCGGACACACTCCGGTCACTCCATGTCCATCCGATGTCACGGAGCGGGAGCCGCTCGGTGTCAGGGAGCGGGAGCCGCCACCGTACGCGTGATGCGGGGCGGGGCGGCCCGCCAGGGACCGCCCCGCCCCGCATCGGATCGCGTCAGCCGCCGCAGTGGAAGCGGGCGTCGCCCCAGTCCGCGTGGTCGTTGCCGTTGCCGTCGCCGCCGTCGCCGACGACCAGTTCGACGTACTTGGCCCCGGTGACGTCCGCCGTCAGCGACCAGGCGCTGTCGGCCGCCTTCAGCATGGGCGACTTCACCTTCTCGGTGCCGTCGGCCGTGACGGAGAACTGCACGCTGCCGGCGCTCTTCTGCACGTCGTCCACGCCGACCTGGGCGGTGAACGAGGTGCACTTCCCGCCCAGGTAGTAGCGGACCCTCGCCGGTGCGTGGCTGCCGAGCCCCTTGGTGTAGACGGTGCCGCCGATGGTCAGCGGGGAGCCGTCGCCGGTGCCGGTCTCACCGTTGGAGAGGTCCTTCTCCACCGGGCCCCAGCCGTTCTGGGAGGCCGTCCAGTCCAGGTCGCTGGCCCAGCTGTCGGTGGTGGGCGGCGGCGGCAGGGTCCGTACGGAGGTCTGCGCGCCGAGCGTGCGCCGCGCTCCGCCGACGGTGTACTCCGCCTCGGAACTCAGGCCGTACGTCTGGTACTTGGCGTCCACCGGCGGGGTGACCTGCCAGCTGCCGGTGACCTGGGCGCCCGCCGCGACGGAGTCGAAGGTGACGGCGCCGGTGGGCTCCGCCTGCCAGCCCTCGGGCACGGTCAGGCTCAGTGCGACGCCGGTCGCCGCCGTCGCCTCGTAGTTGGTGAACGAGACCTTGACGGTGTTGGCGGTGCCCGGCTCCAGGGTCTCGGCGGCCGGTGCGACGGCGAGGGTGCCGCAGGCGGCCTGCTCGGAGTCGGGGGCCGGGCCGAGGTCGGTCACGGTGAAGGAGTCGAGTACGAAGTCGGCGCCGTCGGGGGCGTCACCGCGCTTGCGCAGCCCGGTCCAGGTGTCGCCGCAGCCCGCGATGACGGTCTCGGCGAAGTGGCCGGTGGTGCGCTGCTGTCCGATGGCGGTGGTCCGGGTCTCGACCGAGCCGGGCTTGCCGTCGGCGGTGATCCGGTCGTAGCCGTCGACCCACTCGTAGGCGCCCGCGTGGCTGGACTGGTAGTCGTACTCGACCTTGTAGCGGTGCCCGTCGGACATCGGCACGGTCCACGGGGCGGTGCGGTAGACGAGTCCGGAGTTCTCCTCGTGGGACTTGAGGGACTCCTTGCCGCTGATCACGTCGTCGATCAGCTTTCCGTTCCAGCCGGCCTGGGTGTACGGGGCGTGCAGCTGGGAGATGACGGTGCGGGGGTCGGTGGAGCCGCCCGCGTCGCCCTTGAGGAAGGGGCCCCAGCCCTGGTCGACGGCCTCGAAGTCCTCGTAGGAGAGGGTGTTCGCCTTTGTCTCCGGGGCATTGGCGACGATGCGTACGTCATCGGCCCGCACGCTCGCGGAGCTGCCCCCGGCCGCCTCGATGCGCAGGGTGGTGCTGCCGTTCGCGGGGGCGGTGAAGTTCACCTTGGCCCGCTGGAAGTACGTGCCGTGCCGCTCGGACGCGGCGACGTAGTCCTTCGCGGTGGAGCGGTCCACCGAGACGGACTTCCCGCCGATCGAGAGCGTGGTGTGCCGGCTCTTCCCGGGCTGGACCTCGATGAGGGCGGACGCGCTGTAGCGCTTGCCGGGGGCGAGGCCGTCGATGCGCTGCGAGAGCGCGGCGGTGGCGCTGCCGGAGAGCTGGGCGCTGGTGAGCCCCTTGGCGTCCGTCTCACGGGCGACGGTGCCGGTCTTCGACCAGGCGGCCAGCGCCTTGTCGTTGAAGCCCGGGTCGTCGACCGGGGTGCCCTCGCCCCACCGGGGGTCGGCGGCCTTCGGGGCCTGCTGCGGGTAGAGGACGTACGGCTGGCCCGCCTTGGCGGTCAGCGTGATCTTCCCGTCGACGGGCTTGACCGTGCCGGTCTTGACCCGGCCGTTGTCGGTGAGCTCGTAGACGGTGTACGTGCCGTTCGACGGCACCGCCCAGCTGCTCGTACCGCCGGACTTGCTGTAGTGGTACAGCTTCTTCCCGCCGTCCCACGGCAGCAGGTAGTCGGTGCCGCTGAGGACCTTGCGGCCGTGGTCGTAGAACGTCCGCCTGCCGTCCTCGACCGTGCCCCGGACACCGCCGGTGAAGGTGATGTCGTTGCCGTCCCAGCGGGTGATCTTCTGGTGCTGGAGGTACTTGGCGGGCAGGTTGCGCTGCCAGATGTTGCTGGAGAAGTCGTTCCAGTCGGTCTCGCCGGTCCAGCCCTCGAACTCCTCGATGGCCGTCTGGCCGAGGACCGGGTCGTTGTTCCAGACGTCCTTCTCGCCGTTGCGGATGAACCGGATGATCTTCGAGTTGAGGCCCTTGTTGGTGGCGCCGCCGTAGTCGAGGTCATTGGCCCAGTGCGACCAGAGCGAGCCGCGCTCGAACTTGTCGGCCCACTCGGTGGCGACGTTCCAGCCCTGCTGCTGCACTTCCTGGAGGGTCTTGTCGGGGATCCAGCCGTGCGTGTAGTAGACGTCGAAGTAGAGCAGGCTGAGGTTGCGGTCCGTCTCGTCGCGCAGTTGCTGTATCCGCTTGGCCAGGTCGCCGCTGTTCACGTCGCGGCGCTGGTCGATGTAGTAGCTCTGGCCCAGCCAGTTCCAGCCCGGCTTGGTCTTGTCGACGAGCTTCTCGTCGAAGGCGTTGGCCTCCGCGTACGCCTCGGTGTCATTGATGTGGACGCCGAAGGTGGCACCCCACTTCTTGCCGTCCTTCAGGAGCTCGTTGAGGTCCTTCAGCCCGCCGGCGCGCTTGTTGTAGTTGCCGCCGTAGTCGGGGTGGGCGGAGTCGTGGCCCTCGGAGGCGAAGCCCTTGAGGATCGCGAGCTGCCCGAGGCCGTCGGTGGCGAGGGAGACCCGCTTGACGTCGTCGAGGGTGCGCAGGAACGGGTGGGTGGCCTGGCTGGCGAAGTTGAACGGGATGTGGGTGACGACCCGGTCCGGGGTGTCCTTGCTGCCGGGCGCCACGACGCCGATGGAGCGGAACGCGACGGCGCCGTCCTGCCAGTCGACCGCCTTGTCACCGTTGGCGTCGGGGGTGACGACGACCTTCGCCCAGGGCAGGTTGTTCCCGCTCTCCGGCTTCGGCGCCCCGCCCCCGCGGTAGGTCCACTGCCCGGACCAGACGCCGACCCGGACGCTGCCGTCGTCGGCCTTGCGGGCCTGGTGCCAGAACCGGGCGTCGTCGCCGCCGGTGGCGCCGGACGGCTTGTCGTACGAGGAGTTGGACTCCACGGCCGCGGCGAGCGAACCGGTGTTCACGATGGCGTACGAGGCACCGACCGGCGCCTTGTCGGCGGCGGTGTCCGCGGTGACCTTCGAGAAGACGTCGGCGGTCTTCGTCGAGTCGTTGTCCAGCCGGGTGAAGGCGGTGGCCCCGCCGTTGTCCGTGGAGCCGACGGAGACCAGGTCGTGGCCGGGGATGTCGATGGTGCCGACGCGGAACGCCTCGGTGTCGCGGACGGCCGTCACCTTGAAGGTGGTGGCGCGTCCGGAGACGGAGAGCGAGGCGTCGATCTCGATGCCGGGCAGGCCGGTGAAGACCAGCGTGTAGCGGGCGGCCGAGGCGGTGATCACGGGGGCGCCCTTGAGCTTCACCGGGTGCGCGGTGCCGTTCAGGGTCACGGCGGTGACCGGCTGGGTGCTGCCGAACAGCTGACTGCCGGTGGCCTTGTCGGTGTACGCAAGGACGCGCGGGAAGTCGTCGGCGACGGCGACCGAGAGCTGCCCGGACCCGATGACGGTGGCGCCCGCGGGGACGGCCGGCCCGACTGCGGCGGGTGCGGGGGCGGAGGCGGCGGTGGCGGGGAGCGCGGTCCCCACCAGCGCCAGGACGGCGGCTGAGGCGGCGGCGACAGCGCCCGCCGAAGTGAATCTTCGCGACATGTGCCCTGAGTAGTCGCCGTGACCGGACACCGTCAACGACCTGCGGCGACTCGGAGCCCTCCAGTCCAACAACCGCGTTGCGTAAGTCCAAGTGGACGGTAGGTGTCCGGTCCGGTACGAGATTTCAGCGGCGGCTCCCATCGGCCCGGCCGCGCGGAGCTCCCATGGTGTGGTGGGCCAGCGCCAGCACGCTCAGGCCGAACATCAGGACGCCCAGCGGGACATGGACCGACGGGACACGCGCGATACCCAGCACGACCTGCACCGAGGCGAGGACGAGGAACCCGGACGCGTACCCGATGGGACGGGCCGGACCGCCGCCCGGCCGCCACGCCAGCACCGCTGCGAGCACGTACAGCATCGACGCCCCGTACATCACGCGCGCCCCGATGCCGTGCAGCAGCTCACCGTGCGACGAGGACAGCAGCAGACCGGCGCTGACCGCCTGGAGGAAGATGGTCAGGGTCTGCAGCGCGACCGATATCCGCAGGAACGCGGCAGCCTTCGTCGTTCTCACCATTGCCGTTGCCGTTGTCGTCTGCGTGGTCATGACGTCGTCCCCTTGTCCGCCCGGAAGCAGTGGATCGATAAGGTCTCACCAGCCCGACGACACAGCTCCGCGAAATGCAAGGCGGGAACGAGAACGGCGGGCCCGGGGGGAAGTGGTCATGGCCAGGGGTGCACCCGCGTGGAGCGCGGCGGACGTCGCCGGCGAGCGACGCCAACTCATCAACATCGCCTACCGGTTGCTCGGTTCGCTGGCCGAGGCCGAGGACGCCGTGCAGGAGGCGTACGCCCGCTGGTACGCGCGGTCACGGAGCGAACGGGCGGCCGTCGTGTCGCCCGGCGCCTGGCTCACGACGGTGACCGGGCGCATCTGCCTGGACATGCTCGGCTCCGCGCGGGCCCGGCGCGAGCGCTACGTCGGCGCGTGGCTGCCCGAACCGCTGCCCGACCGCCGGGAGTGGGCCGACGGGCGCGGTACTGGTGTTGGTGATCCCGCCGACCAGATCACCCTGGACGAGTCGGTGACCATGGCCTTCCTCGTCGTCCTGGAGTCGATGACGCCCGCCGAGCGGGTCTCCTTCGTGCTGCACGACGTGTTCCGTTACTCCTTTTCCGAGATCGCCCGGATCGTCGGCCGCACCCCGGGTGCCTGCCGGGAGCTGGCGAGTTCGGCCCGGCGGCGGGTGCGCGCCGAGCGCGCTCCGGCGGGCGCGACGGCGGCCACGGCGGAGGGGCAGGCCGAGGTGGTGCGGCAGGTGAAGGAGGCGTGGGAGGCCAAGGACATCACGGCACTCGTCGGCCTCCTGGACCCCGGCGCCGTGATGACCGCCGACGGCGGGGGCCTGGTCGGCACCGTGCTGCGCCCGGTCGAGGGAGGCGCGCGCATCGCCCAGTACATGATCGCGATCGCCGACAAGGCTCCCGGCCTACGGCTCCTGGAGCGCTCGGTGGCCGGCGCGCCGGGCCTGATCGCCCAGCACGCGGGCGTCACCGCGACCGTGGCGGCGTTCGACGCCTCCGGTGGCCGAGCCACCCGGATCTGGGTGGTCCGCAACCCGGAGAAGCTGCGCCTGTGGACCCCGGGCGAGCCTTCCGCCGGACCGTCCTTCACCAGCGCAGGGCCGTGAAGTCGATCGGCTGGGGGCGCAGCTCGGCCGCGCGTTCCGCGAGTGCGACCAGTCGCCGGGACATCTCGTCGGCGTCCAGCCGGCGCCGGTCACCATGGCCCGGCAGCACCCACTCGAACCGCAGCTTCCCCGCCGTCCGCGCCAGGGAGGCGGCCAGCTCCTCGATCGAGTACCAGGTCACGCTCTCCACGACTTCGAGGTCCTCGGTCGTCCGCGACCAGTAGAAGCTGTCGCCGCTGAAGCAGTACCGGTCGTCCGCGAGGTAGAGCACGCTGCCCCGGGTATGGCCGGGCAGCGGGTGTGCGGTGACGCCCTCGCCGATCTCCACCGGGTCGAGCCCCCGGATCACCTGGTCCGCGTCCGGAACCGCGTCCAGGTCGCCCTCGTGGATCCACAGCCTGGCCCCGAAGTGGTCGGCGTAACGGCGCCCGTGCGCGACATGGTCGCGGTGGGTGAGCAGTACGTCGGTGACGGGCCCGGTGGCCGCCACGTACCGCTCGGCGAGTCCCGGGCTCCAGCGCGGGGTGTCGATCATCATGACCGTGCCGGACGGGCGCCGCAGCAGGTAGGAGTTGGCGCCGGCGGTGTGCGTGGAGTTGTGCCCGCAGATCAGCACACCGTCGTCCAGCGCCATCGGGAACGGGTCGAGCGAGGGGTCGGGCTGTCCGGACGCGGGCCGGATCGACCGGGTGTGGCAGGCAAAGACGGCAGCGTGTAAGCGCCGGTTCTCCGCGTCATCATCCGGCTGCCGCAGAATCCGCGACGCCCCTTCCTCCTCGATGATCAGCTCGGGCGCGAACTGTCGGGCGACGTCGCAGTTGGTGCAACGATCGTCCACGTACCAGCCATCCACGGCAGGGCTCCTTCACTTCCACGGGAAGCGACCCCGTCGAGGGCCGCCGCTCCAGGAATAGCCCACGCACCGCCGGAATCGGTAGACCGCACCGACACCTCGAACTCACACCACACCACCTTGCCGGGGTTCCGCTCCCCCACCCCCCACTTGTCGGCGACCGCCGCCACCAGCCGCAGCCCACGGCCCCCTTCCTCCTCGGAATCCGCCCAGGAATCGACGATCCGGACCTCCCCGTCACCACTGTCGTGGACCTCCACGCGCAGGGTCCCGCCGTCCGGTTCCAGCTGGAGCCGGAGGCGAAACCCACGACCGGGCGGGACGCCGTGCAGCAGGGCATTGGTGACGAGTTCGCTCACGCAGAGCAACACGTCGTCGACCCGGCCGTCGCACGCCCAGTCGACGAGCGCCTCACGCACGAACTGTCGTACGAGCGGCACGGATCGGCGTTCCCGGCGGTGGAAGGCCTCGCGGATGTGGGGGAGTTGGGTTGTCTCGTTCACGCAGCCAACGTCACACATAGTCATTACGGTTGAGCAGCGCGTCGAGTCGTACATCTCCGTTGTACGACTCCTGACGGGTCATCCGGGGTTCGTGACGGGGAGAGGCAGTTCATGCAACCGGCAAAGAAGAAGAGCAAGCGGATCACGTCCTGGCACCTGATCGGCGCCCAGCTGGCGACGTTCCGCAAAGAGGCCCGAATGACACAGGCGGCCCTGGCCGAGCGGTGCTCAGTGGGTGACAACACGATCGCGTCGATCGAGCAGGGACGCAGGGCTCTGCAATGGGACTTCGCGGTTCAGTTGGACGAACTGCTGGACACGAAGGGGGCGTTGCAGGTTGCCGTGGAGAAGGTGCCGAAGAAGGAGCGCTTTCCGGCCTTCGTCCAGGACTTCATCGAATACGAGCAGGGGGCGCTGACGCTGCTCTCGTACCAGAACCAGGTGGTGCCGGGGCTTCTCCAGACCGAGGAGTACGCCCGCTTCCTCTTCTCCTGCCAGTACCCGCCCCTCGAAGAGGACCAACTGGAGGAGCGGCTGGCCGCCCGGCTCGACCGACAGAGCCTCCTGGAACGCAAGCCCCGCCCGATGCTGCACTTCATCCTGGAGGAGAGCATCCTGCGCAGCGAGATCGGCGATCCCGCCAGGATGCGGGAGCAGATCGCCCACCTGCGCCGCTGCATGGAGTACCCCTTCCTTGGCCTCCAGATCATGCCGAGAAGGCTGCCGAAGCACGCCGGACTTGAGGGGCCCATGGTGCTGCTGGAGACCCCCGACCACGACCATCTCGCCTATGTGGAGGGGCAGCTGACCAGCTACCTGCACGACGACCCCGACGACGTCAGTGTGCTCCAGCAGATTTATGGGATGCTTCGTTCGCAGGCGCTTTCCGTCGAGAAGAGCGCGCGCCTACTGGACGAACTGCTTGGAGAGACATGACCCGCGCAGCCTACCCGGCCACTCGCACCGCCACCCTCTCCTGGTTCAAGTCCAGCTACAGCGGCCCCCAGGGCGGCGACTGCGTAGAGGTGGCCGCCCACCCCGCCGCCGTCCACATCCGTGACTCCAAGGTGACCGACGGCCCCGTCCTCACCGTTCCCCCCACCGCCTGGACCGCGTTCCTGAACGCCACGGTCTGACCGCGTTACGGCCCGGCACGCCGGGCCGCAACCTCCTCCGGATGGCATCGAGTTGTGAAGACCTCCCGTTTCTGAGAGCGCTCTCAGTCATAAGTCTTGACGCCCGATGCGGCCCTCACGAGAGTGGTTGACCCCCCACAAACCTCGGGAGTCTCTCGTGATCTCGCGCAGAATGTTCCTGACGGGCGGCGCCGCCACGACCGCGACCGCCCTCACCTACCCCCTCTGGGGCAGCACCCTCAGCCCGAGCGCATCCGCTGCCCCCGCAACCTGCGAACTGGCCCTGGAGAACCGCTCGTTGCCAGGCAGGGTCAACGCCTACGTCACCGGCCATGAACAAGGCACCGACCGCTGGGTGCTGCTGCGGGCCGACGGCAGCGTCTACCGCCCCGACTCCCCGCCGCCCCGCAGACCCCGCTGCCCGTCGACTGCGCCATCCCACTGAACGCGGCGGGCGGCGGACCGGTGGTGCTCACCCTCCCCCAGATGTACGGCGCCCGCGTCTACTTCGTACGCGACGACACGCTCACGTTCTATCTCAACCCCGGCCCCGCCCTGGTCGAGCCGGCGTTCGCGACGTCCACAGACGCCAACTACGGCCGCACCTGGTCGTTCTGCGAGTTCACCTTCAACCCTCAGCAGCTCTACGCGAACATCAGCTACGTCGACCTGGTCACCGCGCTGCCGATCGGCCTGACCCTGGCCGGCGACGCGACGCACACCGTGGCGCCGCTCCCGGACGGCGCGGTGCAGCGGATCGCGGACGGCCTCACCGCCCAGGCCGCCGCCGACGGCCAGCCGTGGGACAAGCTGGTGATCCGCGGGGCGGACGGCAACGTGCTGCGGGTGATCTCACCGCAGAACCTGATGGCACCGTTCTTCGACCGCCCGGACGAGATGCCGTTCCGGGACGTGTTCACTTCCTACATCGACCGGGTCTGGGAGAAGTACCGCTCCACCGACCTGCGGATCGACCTCCAGGGCGGCCGGGGAGCACGCACCGGCCGAGTCAGCGGGAACGTCCTGACCTTCGAGGGTGGGCACACCTTCACCAAGCCCGTCTCCAAGGACGTCTTCACCTGCAACCACGGCCCGTTCGCCAACAACCCGGGCGACCCGGACGACAAGAAGGCCCTCCTGGCCCGGCTGGCCTCCGGCTTCAACCGTTCCCTGATGCTCACCCACCCCAACCAGCCGAACGGCACCTCGGCCGCCGACTACTACCGGGACCCGGCCACCAGCCACTGGTCCCGCGTCGTCCACACCAACACCCCGATCGGCTACGCCTTCCCCTACGACGACGTCCGCCCCGACGGCGAACCCGACGTCTCGGGCGCCGCCAACGACGGCAACCCACGCCGCTTCACGGTGACCGTGGGGGCCTGACCCGGCGGCTCCGGCCCGCACCGAGGCACGCCGGTGGGCCCTGAGCCCTACAAGCCGTCCGCAAAGTTCGAGGAAATGAACACCCCCGCATCCTCTTCTTCGAGGAGCACGAAGTATTCCCCGCTCGCGATGAATTCATCATAGATGCGCTTCGCGAAATAATCCTCTTCATGTTCACCTCGGGGAAGAATTCTCACGTGCGCTGGAACCATCCGGTATGGCCACCCGGAATTTACTCCGTCGTCCACTAGGACTTGTACAAAGAAATCTTCTGAGTCGAAGTTTGCACCGAGGAAGTGCAGACCATCGCCATGCATCGTGGGCTCCGCAGAAAGCGCGGGCGAAATCACTCCAACGAGACGTTCAAACAGGAACCTGGGAGCCATCCCGGCCTGCTGCCAGCGTTCACGCAGCTCGCCACTGAATCCAACATGCAGCATGTAGGTGTACATCTTTCAACCCTCCCGGCTCTCACTGCGAGCAACTCCATGCCAGTCCCCGCCATACCCAATCCCGTCGATCGCCTCAGCCGCCACCTGCGGAAAACTCACCGCTCTTGACATCAGCCGATTCCGGTTTCTCAATGAGGCGATTCATCAACCACGGCAGGGCATCCCTCACGTAAGGGTTATACAGCACATCGAACGTACCCCGGGGAGCAACGGATACAGAACCCCACAGTCCGGAATTCCCTCGCGTCGGCATGCTGTCGCGCGCTCGCGAGAATCCATTCACTGAAACTCGAAACCCCTGCTGGAGCCTACTCAATTCGCCGCCGATGGCAGACTTGGCGACTCCCTCAGTAAGCCAGCCGAATGCCCCGGCAGACAAGCCATCGAGACTCTCGTCATAGACAGTAAGTTCCATCACAAGATCATGACTGAGGCCGGAGTTCACCGGGATAAAGGCATCCATTTTCCACTCTCGAAGAGTTCCAAATTTTAGGCGGGAACCAGCGCGTTCCAAAGACACCTCGCACCGGGTGGATCGCGAGGCGCAGACCTTGAGGGTTATTCAAAACCCCTCAAGGTCAGACTGGCGGCATCAGATCGCTCTCGCTGATGGTGTACGTCAGCAGGGGGTAGATGAAGTCCGTTTCATTGTTCTCACGGCGCCGTAGCTGGTAGAACTCGCGCTGCTGCTCATCGTCGGCCGGCATGAGGCGCGTACCCTGCGGGAGGTCTGCATGTCCGTCGCGGAACCGAACGAGAGTCTTTGACGTTCGAAACGTCACGCCCAGCCATTGGTTTTCCGCCGCCTGGGCGGGCGCGTCCAATACGATCTTGTGCTTGAGTCGCCGATTCGATTCGACAGAGAACGCGACGACGCTGTTGTGGGCAAGGGGGATCTCGAACTTCTCGCTACCGGACCCCTTCGATTCGAAGATCAGCTTCCTCGGCGGGCCCGCTTCGGGATTTTGGTAGCAGGAGAAGACGGCGATGAACGACTCGTCGGCCAGATCGAGGGCCTGGTCGGAATGGCTGCCCATGGTTTTGTAAGCGTTGGTGTAGCTCTCGATGAGAGCGTTGTTGAAGCCGACCGAAATCGCCGCACGTTCTTGAATCTGTCGCGCCAGCCGTTCGTGCACAGCCCGGAAACGCTGCGCCGGGCTGCCGTATCGAGTGGTCGTGCGTACGAGAGGCACACCACCCGCATCGTCGATCTTGGTAAGCACGGCGCCTCGCCGGCCCTTTCCCACGTCTTCCCAACGAGCCGACGCGGACAGCTCCGCAAAGAGATTTTCCTCGCTTGGCAAGGCGCACGAGATGATCTCGTCCGAGATCCTAGGCTCGGGGGGCAACGTAGTCTCCCGTGTTCATGCTGAAGAGAAAATCATCGCCGTAGTCGATGAAGGCCGAGGTCCTGTTCTCCTCGGCGTACAGCCTGCGCAGATCGTCCATGCCGGCCGGTGTGGGTGGCTCCAGCTGCACCAGATCCCCGGCCACCTTGAGGAACGTGTGGCCGTTCTTGTGAACTGCTTCGGCGTTCGAACAGCGCACCACATAGCCCAAGCGGGTCGGGAGCAAGTCAGCATCCAACGCCGAGGGCCGGATTTCGTGCGTGTACAGGCGGTTGGTGGACAGCGGCATGAAGAACACGGAGCCGGGATAGAGCGTCACGGTGAACTGCGGAGGGAGCGCGACCCCGTCGTGTTCTTCGGTCGGCTCCTTGAGGCGGAAATGGAGTCTGGTCAGCCCGCTGGTGCCCTTCACGCCGTAGTCGAAGGCGTCTACAGCCAGGGGCTGCAGCTTTTCGAGCTGGTCGTAGAAGGTGCAGAAGGCCATGATGCCGTTGACGGGCATGTCCTTGGTCTTGTCGGCATGGGCCGAGATCTTGGCCTTGGACTGCTTGCGCTCGGCCGTGGCAAGGGTGTTGTGGTAGATCTGAGCGAGGACATGATTCAGCGGTGCCTGGTTCCGGAAGGCCGCGGCGGCCTCGCGGTTCAGAGCATCGACGATGTGCATGTCGGTCGGGCCGAAGCTCTCGGTCGGCCCCGAGAGATTCGTCGAGCACCGGAGCAGGCGGAAATGCAGTTCGTCACCGTTCCGTGTGACGGGCGTCAGATAGATCCCGCTGCGATGGGCCGTTCCAGGCTTGGTGGACTCCGTCAGGGACTGGAACGCGTGCTCCGCACTGATCCGTCCGAAGTGATCGGCGTCGGGTCCGAAAAAGCGGCGGTAGTACACGCCGACGCCGTGTACGCGGATGGGAACTCGGCCGAGGCCGACGAGGGTCCAGAATCTGTCGGCGTCCTCGTGGTAGCCGTGCGACAGCTCCCGGATTACGAACACCCGTGCAGCCGAATGCAGTTGGCTGCCACTGATCCCGGATATGTCGCCACACAGGTAGACGGTCTTCTGCGCGAGGTCGGGCGAACCGGAAGCAAGGTCCTCCGGCGTGATCGTGGACCCGAAGAAGTCCCTGATCAAGTCATTGTCCTGCAACATCGAAGGTGCGACCAAGATGTTGCTCGCATGCTCGATGCGGGCTTCTGACAGCTCTGTCGCGTACATCAAACGGCACCTCCCATTCGCAGATCCTGCTGGATTACTCAAAACCGTGATCACGACCCGATAGGCGCCCTGGGCGACGGCGCTGTCCGGGTGCGACGGGGTGCGGGTGCCCGCTCACGGCCGGACGAGAGGTCCTAGCTCTGCGGTGCGAGGGTGCGCAGGACGCAGAACTCGTTGCCCTCCGGGTCTGCCATGACCACCCAGTTCCGGTCCGAGCCCTGGCCCACATCCGTCCTGGTGACGCCGAGGCCGAGCACTCTGGTCACCTCGTCATCGGTGCTGCCGTCGATCGGGCTGACGTCGAGGTGGAGCCGGTTCTTCACGGTCCTGCCCTCGGGCACCTGGATGAACAGCAGGGTGGGCGGCATCTGGCGGGCCCGGACATCCTCGACGGTCGGCACCCAGGAGCCGATCTCGACCTTGCCCTCGCTCCGGTCGATCACCTTGAAGTCCAGGACCTCGCACCAGAAGGCCGCGAGCCTCTCCGGATCATGGCAGTCAACTGCCAGCTCGGTGAACCTACTTGTCATGTCTCTCCCGGATAGCACGGACGGGCCTCAGGGTACGCTGCCCGGCATTCGGGTCCCTCGATGAACGGATCGACCACGTGCACGTTGAATTCACCGGCCGCGTCATCGAGTGGCGGGGGCCTTCACCGTTCTACTTCGCCGCCGTGCCGACCGAACAGGCCGCCGACATCCGCGAGGTGGCCGCGCTGGCCACGTACGGCTGGGGCGCGGTCCCCGTGGACGCGCGCATCGGCGAGACCGCGTTCACCACGTCACTCTTCCCCAAGGACGGCAGCTACCTGCTGCCGCTCAAGAGCGCGGTCCGCAAGCCGCAGGGGCTCTCGACGGGCGACGAGGTGACCGTGACCGTGACCGTCCGCGTGTAACTCAGCGCTCCCGCGCATACGTCACGACCCACGCGACGGCGAGTACGACACCGGCAACCCCCACGCCGAAGATGCCGACGGCCTTCCAGATCCCCTCCCCGGCCACTGTGGCGCGCACCCCGCCGGCGAGCCCGCCCACGGCCATGCAGAGGCCGAGGACGAACGACCGTGATCCCCGGGGGCTCAGCCAGTGCCACAGGTTCGGACGGCGGCGGCCGGGCGGCGGCGGGCCTGCGGAGTGTGTCACTGGTACCTCGCCCTTCCGGGTTCTGGTGATCGCGATGGCTGGTCAGCCCGGGGCAGTACCTCGGCAGTTGGCCATGCTAATCCGGCCGCAGGAAGCAGCACGGGGTGCCCCTGTCCGGCGGACAGGGGCACCCAGTGCGAGGCGATGCGTGCGGAGGTCAGCAGCCGCCGCAGTTGTAGTACGTCACGTCCCAGTGGTTGCCCTCGTCGGCGTAGACGTTGCCGGAGCCCGACTGGTACTGGGGGGCACCGTCGCCACGCACACCGATGTAGGTGAAGACGTTGTGGACGTAGTTGGTGAGGCAGGTCGACTTGGCGAAGTCGAGCTTGTAGCCGTTCCAGTGCGAGTACGTGCCGCCGGCGTGCCCGGTCTCGGTGCCGCCGGTGATGTTCAGCGCGCATCCGGTGGCGCTCTTGAGGGTCTGGGCGCCCTGGGCGGTGGCCAGGTTGAGCTGGTCGAACGAGGTGCAGGTGGCGACGTTGCGGTTGGAGCAGCCGCCGGAGGACGACCAGGTGACGCCGGAGGAGCTGAACCGGGCGGTGGCCTGGGCGTGCGTGAGCTTGGTGACGGCGTGGGCCTGGGTGGCGCCACCGCCGAGGACGCCGACGCCCGGGGCGAAGAGGACGCCGAGGACGAGGGCGAGGGCGGTCAGGACGGGGCGCAGTCTCATACGGGACACCATGGGGGGACTCCTCCTGCTCATGACAAGTAAGTGCAGGGAGATACTGCCCGAGTTCTACGCGCGTCCGCCAGAGGGGGGGCGGCAATGGCGGGCAGTAATTGAGCGGGCGTTCGGCCGACGTTCATGAGCTACCCCGAAACACACTCCGACTTAGATGTTGAACGTTGAACTAGATTGCGCTACAGTCAATCTCGTTGAAGATTAAACAATCACTTCGACCCCGCTCGATCACGTCCCCAAGGAGGAGCCATGGCTCTGTTCGGCCGCAAGAACAACAACGCCCCCGCCACCACCACCGTCGCCCCCGCCGTCGACCCGGCCCTGGCCGCCCTCACCGGCGAGTACACGATCGACCCGGCGCACAGCAGCATCGGTTTCACCGTGCGCCACGCGATGGTCACCAACGTGCGCGGCTCCTTCGGCGAGCACGAGGGCACGCTGAAGCTGGACGGCTCGAACCCGGCGAACTCCACCGCTTCGATCGACGTCAAGATCGCCAGCGTCGACACCGGCATCGGCGACCGCGACGGCCACCTGGTCAGCGGCGACTTCTTCGACGCCGAGAAGTTCCCGCTCATGATGTTCCGCTCCACGCAGGCCGAGCAGCTCGGCGGCGACACGTACCGCGTCACCGGCGACCTCACCATCAAGGACGTCACCCGCCCCCTCTCCATCGACCTGGAGTTCAACGGCTCCGCCACCGACGTCTACGGCAACGAGCGGGTCGGCTTCGAGGGCAGCACGAACATCCTGCGCTCCGACTGGGGCCTGACCTGGAACGCGGCGCTGGAGACCGGCGGCGTGATGGTCAGCGACAAGGTCAAGCTCAACTTCGACATCTCCGCGATCAAGTCCGCCGCGACCCAGGCCTGACGCGTACCGCCGCCCGACGCGTACCGTCCCCCGGCGCCTGCCGCCGTCCGACGCGTACCGCCGGCCGACACCTTCGGCACCGCACCACGCCTGAACCCGAGCGCGCCCGCCCCCTCCTCCCCCGCCGGGGAGGGAGGCGGGCGCTCGGCGTTGCCCCGGCGGCGCGGCGCGGCCCCGTCACGCCCGGCGGGCGGCGACCGCGCGGTTCACGTCGTCGGTGATCAGGTCCGCGTTGATGGCCGCGGCGGCCTGCACCCCGGCAGCGGCGGCGGCGACGACCTTCCCCCTCGGGTCGGCGACATTGCCGGCCACCCAGATGCCGGGCACCTCCGTCGCCCCGGCCGGGTCGGCGGCGACGTACGTCCCGATCACCTGGCCCTCCGCCTCCAGCCCGGCCGCCTCCAGCCCCAGGCCCGCGAGGAAGTCTGCGCGGGCGGTGAAGCCGGGGTGCACCACGACGGCCTCGCGCGGGATCACCCGGCCACCCGCCAGCCGCACCCCGGTGAGCCGGTCGTCCGTCACTTCGAGGCCGGCCACCTCGCCGTCGACCACGGCGATGCCGCGGGCGGCCAGCTGCTCGTACTCCTCGTCCGTGGGCTCGGGCCCGGTGTGGCGGAAGAGGGTGATGTCCTCGCTCCACTGGCGCCACATCAGTGCCTGGTGCACGGCCAGCGGGCCGGTGGACAGGATGCCGATCGGGCGGGAGGCGACCTCCCGGCCGTGGCAGTACGGGCAGTGCAGGACGTCGCGCCCCCACCGCTCGGCCACGCCGGGCACCGGGGGCAGCTCGTCGACCAGGCCGGTGGTCACCAGGAGCCGGCGTGCCACCACCGGGGGCCCGTCCTTCCGTACGACGCGGAATCCCGCGTCACCGGGCTGCCGCTCGGCAGCCACCACGGCGTCCTGGACGAGCTCTCCCCCGTAACGGGTCACCTCGTCCCGGCCGATGGCCAGCAGCTCCGAGGGCGGGACGCCGTCGTGTCCCAGGTATCCGTGCATGTGCGCGGCGGGGGCGTTGCGCGGCTGTCCGGCGTCGATCACCAGCACCGAGCGGCACGCTCTGGCCAGGGTCACGGCTCCGCTCAGTCCGGCGGCGCCACCGCCGATCACCACCACGTCGTAGGGGCGGTCCGGGGCACCGTCCGCGCCTCGGCCGCCGGTCGCGTCACCGGTCGCATTGCTGGTCATGTCGTTCATGAGGAGCACCTCCCTTTCACCCGGAGCGTGCGCGACATGGCGCCATATCGGCAACTTTCATTGCCGTAGCAGCAAATCACTGCGCGGGCCGCCCGGACCCTAGAAGGCGTCCTCCTCCGGATCGCCGACCGTCTGCTCCGACCAGATGACCTTGCCCGTCTCCGTGTAGCGGGTCCCCCAGCGTTCGGCGAACTGGGCGACGAGGAACAGGCCCCGGCCGCCCTCGTCCATCGTCGCCGCGTAGCGCAGGTGCGGGGAGGTGCTGCTGCTGTCGGAGACCTCGCAGATGAGGTTGCGGTCGTAGAGCAGCCGGACCTCGATGGGCGCCGTGCCGTAGCGCACCGCGTTGGTGACCAGTTCGCTCAGGATCAGTTCGGTGGCGAACGCCTCCTCCTCCAGACCCCGGTCCGCGAGCCACTGGGAGACGTTCTTGCGGACCCCGGCGACGGCTGCCGGATCGGTGGCCACGGCCCACTGCGCGACCTGGTCCGGATCGAGCGTGCGGGTGCGGGCCACGAGCAGCACGATGTCGTCGTCCGGCTGGTCGGGCAGCAGCGCGTCGAGCACGTCGTCGCAGGTCTCCTCCGACGTCCGGTCGCGGCCGGCGAGGCTGTCGCGCAGCAGGGCGAGACCGGTGTCGATGTCCCGGCCCCGCCGTTCGACGAGGCCGTCCGTGTAGAGCACCAGACGGCTCCCCTCGGGTACGTGGAACTCGGCCGCCTCGAAGGGCATGCCGCCGATACCCAGCGGAAGTCCGGTCGGGGTCTCGGGGAATCCGACCGTGCCGTCGGGGAGGACCAGCACGGGCCCGGGGTGACCGGCGCGGGCCACCGTGCAGTTCCCGGAGACCGCGTCGTAGATCGCGTACAGGCAGGTGGCCCCGGCGACCTCGGCACCGCCGTCGTCGGCGGCCTCGTCCCGGTCGATCCGCATGACCATTTCGTCGAGATGGCCGAGGAGTTCGTCGGGGGCGGGATCCAGCGAGGAGAAGTTGTGGACGCCGGTGCGCAGCCGCCCCATGGTGGCCGCGGCGTGCAGCCCGTGCCCGACCACGTCGCCGACGACCAGCGCCACCCGGGCGCCGGACAGCGGGATCACGTCGAACCAGTCGCCGCCCACCCCCTCGTGCGCGGGCAGATAGCGGTAGGCGACATCGAGGGCGTTCTGCTCGGGCAGGCCCCGTGGCAGCAGGCTGCGCTGCAGCGTCACGGCCAGTGCGTGCTCCCGCGTGTAGCGGCGGGCGTTGTCCACGCCGACCGCGGCCCGCGCCACCAGTTCCTCCGCGAAGGACATGTCGTCGTCGTCGAAGGGTTCCGACTCTCCCGAGCGCCAGAAGTTGGCCATGCCCATGACCGTGCCGCGCGCGTGCAGCGGCACCGAGATGAGCGAGTGGAATCCCTGCTCCCTGAGCCGCTCGGCCACGTCGGGATCCCAGTCCCGCCAGCCCAGCGCCGTGAAGTCGCTCTTCAGATCGGACTCGTCGCTGTGCACCCGCATGGCCCGGGTCCGGTTGGGGACGAAGCCCACCACATGGCCGACCGGGTACAGCGGATGGTCCGCGCGGACCGCCGCGACGGAGGTGCGGCGCATCGCCAGCGTGCCGCCGTCCGGGGTGACCGGCTCGTCCCCGCGCCGTACGGGGTCGGCGAGGTCGACCGTCGCGGCGTCGGCGAAGCCGGGGACCGCCACGCCCGTCAGCTCCTGGGCCGTCCGGGTCACATCGAGGGTGGTACCGATCCGTGCACCGGCCTCGTACAGGAGCAGCAGCCGTTCGGTAGCGAATTCCGCCTGTCCCGTGACCGCGCGGAGTTCAGTGGTGTCGCGCAGCGTCACCACGGTGCCGGGCGGACCGCCGTGCGCGTCGGTCGGGCGGAGGTTGACGGCCAGCATCCGGCTGCCGGCCCGCAGCACCTCGTCCGTGACGGTCCGGCCGGAGACGAAGAGCTCTGCCGTGTCCGGGGTCAGCCCGAGTTCCGCCACGACCCGGCCCTCGGCGTCCGGGGGCAGGTCGAGGAGCCGGCGGGCCTCGTCGTTGGCGAGGGTCAGCCGCCGGTCGGCCCCGATGATCAGGACGCCCTCGCGGACCGCGTGCAGCACCGCGTCGTGGTGCTCGTACATCCGGGTCATCTCGGCGGCCCCGAGGCCGTGGGTCTGGCGGTGCAGCCGTCTGCTCAGGAGCGCCGCGCCGCCCGCGGTGAGCGCGAGGGCGACCGCCGCGGCGAGCGCGGCGAGCGGGATGGACTGGTCCGCCACGCTGTTCACGGACTCGACGGTGATCCCCACCGACACCACTCCGGCGACCGAGCCGTCGGCCCGGGGCACGGGCACGACCGAGTTGACCGCGGGTCCGCGGCTTCCGGTGACGGTCCGGGTGAAGCCCTGCCCGGTCAGCGCTTCCTTGTAGGGGCCGAGGATGTGCTTGCCGATCAGATCGGGGTCAGGGTGGGTGTAGCGGATGCCCTGGGGGCTCGCCACGACGACGTAGTCGACGTGGGTCCGCTTGCGCACCTCCTCGGCGCGCGGCTGCAGGATCGCGGTGGGGTTCCTGCTGTCCAGCGCGACGGCGGTCCCGGGCGCGTAGGCGAAGGTCTCGGCGACGCTCAGGGTCTGGGCGCGGGCCTCGTCCATGGTGTCGCGGCGGCCCTGCACCACCAGCGCGACGGCCCCCGCCGCGACGAGCAGCAGCACGAGCCCGAGGACGAAGACGAAGACCTGGCCGGCCAAGGTGTGCAGGCTGAACAGGGAGCGCAGCTCTCGGCCGAGGGACCAGCGGGTGTGGTCCCGGCCGGACTGCGCGGGCGCCTGTTGGCCCAGGCCTCCGCCATCGTGCCGATGTGACCGCCGGGCGGAGCGTCGCAGCCGCGCCCGGAATCGGCCGATACCAGACATAACTTCAGGTCTAGCATGAATCGCACCTGCCCGAGCGGTTGCCGGTAGCCGGTCAGCGGCTCAGAACCCGCCCCCGTCGAATCCTCCGCCGCCCCCGAAGTCACCTCCCCCTCCGAAGCCGCCGCCGTCGAAGCCGGAGGGGTCGAAGTCGGCCCCGGAGAAGTCTCCGCCGCTCCAGTCCCCGCCGGAGCCGAAGTCGCCGCCGCCGTACTCCGCCGCGTACGCGGGGCTCGACAGCATGGAGCCGAGCACGGTGCCGACGAGCAGGCCGGGGAGCAGGCCGCCGCCGAAGTAACCGCCCGCCCACGGACCGTACGCCGGGCCCGCTTCCCAGTACGGGCGGCGGCCCTCGCCGGTCTCGACGGTGCGGCTCAGCGGCTCCTCGCCCGCGCGCAGCCGGACCTCGTCCGCCGCGCAGACCGGGACCTCGCGTTTCGTTCCGCCGGACGGGGACCACCGGACGTCGGTGACCGAGGGGCCGTGGCGCGGGTCGAAGAAGCACGGCGGCCGCCTGGCCGGCAGCTCGCCGCCGGTCCGGCGGGCCTCCAGGACGGCGAGGGAGAAGCGGCCGTCCTCCAGCTCCCGGGTGACCCCGCGCACGTCGGACGGGCGGCGGGCCTTCGACATGCGGGACTTCGCGGTCTCGTAGGAGTCGAGCGCCCGCTCGTAGTCCGCCCGCATGACGTCGTCGGCGCCCGCCTCGGCGGGGTGGAAGTCCAGCCGGTCCAGGGTTTCGCCGTACGCGGTGATGTCCTCGTCCACGACGACCCGGAGCTTGTCGAGTGCGGCCCGCTCCTCGGCCTCCTTGCGCTTGCGGTTGCGGCGGACGACCGCGTACGCCATTCCGCCGCCCAGCACCAGCACCGCGCCGACCGTGATCAGCCCGACGACGGACGACGTTCCGCCGCCGGACGAGCCGCCCCAGGAGGCGGGGGCGTTGCCCCGGGCCTGTTCCACGGCCCGGTCGACGAAGGCGTTCAGCTGCGTCGCGGCGTCGGTGTCCGCGCCGGGTGCCGTCACCGCGGCGGTGAGGTTGTCGACCGCCCGGGTGGACATCACCTGGGGGTCGGCGCCCGCGTCGAAGCCGTTGCCCAGGCGGACCGCGTAGACGCCGGTGATTCCGGTGTCGGTGCGCAGGGTGGCCAGCAGGGTCTTCGCGGGGAACGCGGAGGTCTGCGGCAGTACCGCCACGAACACCGGCTTGTCGGCGTCCTTGATCTTCTTCGTCAGGGCGGCGGCCTCGGCCGGTGAGAGCTGGCCGGACGCCGCCGGGTCGACGTACACCGGGCTCTTGCGCAGCGCCTGCGCGACGTCGTCGACGGTGGACGCGGCAACGGTGGACGCACCGCTCGACGCGGGCGCGCCGGGCGCCATGCCGAGGACGGCCGCCGCCAGGATCAGCAGCAGGCCGACCAGCATCGCCGGGAACAGCCTGTTCCGCATAGTTCGAAGTTAACCCGGATGGGTGGCGAGTGCGACAGCCCGGTCCGCCGCGCTCATCCGCCCCGGGTGAGACGGACGGTGTCGCGGTACCACTTGGCGCTGTCCTTCAGTGTCCGTTCCTGGGTGTCGTAGTCGACGCGAACGATGCCGAACCGCTTGTCGTAGCCGTAGGACCACTCGAAGTTGTCCATCAGCGACCAGGCGAAGTAGCCCCGGACATCGGCCCCGGCGGCGCGGGCCGCGGCGACGGCGGCGATGTGGTCGGCGAGGTAGGCGGTGCGGTCGGCGTCGTGGATCTGCCCGTCCTCGCAGACGGTGTCGTCGAACGCGGCGCCGTTCTCGGTGACGACCGTGGGGACGCCGTACTCCTGCTCCAGGCCGACCAGCAGGTCGGTGAGGGCGGTGGGGGTGATCTCCCGGTCCATCGCGGTACGCGGCAGATCGCGCTCCACGCCACGGGTGACGGGCAGCCCTTCGGCGTCCACCGGGGAGCCCTCCTCCGTGACGCCGGAGAAGAGGGTGCCCCGGTAGAAGTTGACGCCGAGGACGTCGATCGGGGTGGCGATGACGGCCAGGTCGCCCTCCTCGACCGGGAGCACGGCGTCGCGCAGGGCGAGGTCGGCGACGACGTCCTCGGGGTAGCCGCCCCTGACGAGCGGGTCCAGGTAGAGGCGGCGGCCCATCCCGTCGGCGCGGCGGCAGGCCTCGGCGTCCTCGGGGCTGGCGGTCTCGGGGGTGGCCGTGCCGAGGTTGAGCGTGATGCCGAGTTCGAGCCCGTGGCCCCGGGCCGCGGCGGTCTCGCGGAGGTGCCGCGCGGCGAGGCCGTGGCCGAGGAGGAGGTGGTGGACGGCCCTGATCGCGTCGCCGAAGTCCTGCCGGCCGGGCGCCTGGTACTTCCCTGAGCCCGACTCCCCCACCAGCGCCGTGACGGTGCCTCGCCGCAGTTCCAGCGAGACGTCGTCGACGGCGTGGACGGTACGGCGTGTGCCCGTGACGAGGTCGCGTCCGGTGCGGCGTACGGGGAAGTGCTTGGTGACTGAGCGCGCTTCGAGCACGGCATGGTTCCGTGCGGGCTGTTTCGACATGGCCGGCCCCTGTGTCCCTGTGTCCCCTGTGTCCCGTATCCCTTGCCCCTGGCGCTACTTGGCGGGCTTGAGCTTCAGCACGATCTGGAGCGCCGACGGCTGGGTGTGCTGCGGCGGCGCGTACGGGTCGGCCTCGGGGGGCCAGCCCACCCAGTTCCTGGTGGAGTACTCGGCTCTTGAGCTTGTACGGGCCGGAGCCGACTCCGCCGGAACAGTGCCGTCAATACTTCACGCCGACATTGGTCCGCACCCATCTCCCGTACAGGCAGGGCATGTTGTGCGTTCAGCTTCTGAACGCGAGCTCCGACCCGGCCCGCGCCCCGGCCCGCGCCCCGGCCCGTGCCGCGGCGAACTCGATGGCTGATCAGGGAGGAAGGCGAAGCAGGCAATGAAGCCCGCTCCTCAACTGCCGATGTGCGGCCTACCAGGTGGTGGTGCGCCCGCGTACGGTCGCGTCATGCACTTCGAAGACGACGAACCGGTGTTCAGGAAAAGCCGCTTGGGGACGAACCGCTACGAGTACAACCCCCGCAATCCGATCGGCTTCGCCCTGATCGTCATCAGCGTCCTGCTCGTCGGCGGGATGCTCCTGCTCATGCATCTTCGCGCGGGCCCGTTCGCATACCCGTCGGCCCCCACACCGGTGAGCACGGAGACCGACGACACATGGCGGTACGTGCCGGGGGCGGAGGACCCGGGCACGTACGGGAACACCGGGTCCGGTCCCTCCACGCCGCCGGAGGGCGACGGCCTGGCACCGTGACGCGGACAACCGGATTCCCGGGCGGAGGAATTCCGGGCCCACGGCAACAGTGCCGTGGGCCCGTCCCTCGCGAGACCTACTCCGTCGGCTCGACGCCCGCGCGCAGCAGCCCGTAGGTGTACGCGTCCTCCAGGGCCTGCCAGGACGCGGCGATGACGTTCTCGGCGACGCCGACCGTCGCCCAGTCACCGGCGCCGTCGCCGGTGGTGATGAGGACTCGGGTGGTGGACTCGGTGCCGGTGCGACCTTCGAGGATGCGGACCTTGTAGTCGATCAGCTCCAGCTTGGCGAGCTGGGGGTAGATGCGTTCCAGCGCGACGCGGAGCGCCCGGTCCAGGGCGTTGACGGGGCCGTTGCCCTCGGCGGTGGCGACGATGCGTTCGCCCTTGGCCCAGAGCTTCACGGTGGCCTCGTTGGCGTGGGTGCCGTCGGGGCGGTCCTCGACGATGGCGCGCCAGGACTCGGTGCGGAAGTAGCGGCGCACCCGGCCCTCGGCCTCGGCGCGCAGCAGCAGTTCGAAGGAGGCGTCGGCGGCCTCGTACGTGTAGCCCTTGAGCTCGCGCTCCTTGACCCGCTCGACGACCCGGCCGACGAGCGCTCGGTCGCCACCGAGGTCGATGCCGAGCTCCTTGCCCTTGAGCTCGATGGAGGCGCGGCCCGCCATGTCGGAGACCAGCATCCGCATGGTGTTGCCGACCAGGGCGGGGTCGATGTGCTGGTAGAGGTCGGGGTCGACCTTGATCGCGGAGGCGTGCAGTCCGGCCTTGTGGGCGAAGGCAGAAACACCCACATAGGGCTGGTGGGTGGAGGGCGTCAGGTTGACGACCTCGGCGATGGCGTGCGAGACGCGGGTCATGTCGGCGAGCGCGCCCTCGGGCAGGACCGCCTTGCCGTACTTGAGTTCCAGGGCCGCGACGACGGGGAAGAGGTTGGCGTTGCCGACCCGCTCGCCGTAGCCGTTGGCGGTGCACTGGACGTGGGTGGCGCCCGCGTCGACGGCGGCGAGGGTGTTGGCGACGGCGCAGCCGGTGTCGTCCTGGGCGTGGATGCCGAGCCGGGCACCGGTGTCGGCGAGCACGGTGGCGACGACGGCCTGGACCTGGGCGGGGAGCATGCCGCCGTTGGTGTCGCAGAGGATGACGACATCGGCGCCGGCCTCGGAGGCGGCGCGCACGACGGCCTTGGCGTACTCGGGGTTGGCGCGGTAGCCGTCGAAGAAGTGCTCGCAGTCCACGAAGACCCGGCGGCCCTGCTCACGGAGGTAGGAGACGGTGTCGACGACCATCTCCAGGTTCTCTTCGAGGGTGGTGCGCAGCGCCATTTCCACATGGCGGTCGTGGGACTTGGCGACCAGCGTGATGACCGGGGCGCCGGACTCCAGCAACGCCTTGACCTGGGGGTCCTCGGCGGCCCTGCCACCTGCCCGGCGGGTCGCACCGAAGGCGACCAGCTCGGCGTTCTTGAATTCGATCTCCTGCTGCGCGCGGGCGAAGAACTCGGTGTCGCGGGGGTTGGCGCCGGGCCAGCCGCCCTCGATGAAGCCCACGCCGAAGTCGTCCAGGTGCCGGGCGATGGTCAGCTTGTCCGCGACCGTCAGGTTGATGCCTTCACGCTGGGCCCCGTCGCGCAGTGTGGTGTCGAAGACATGGAAACTGTCGTCGGTGGGCTTGGCCTTGGTGGTCATGCTGGTCTGACTCCTGTCGGATGAGCGGATCCGGACGATCTGGCTCCACTTGCCCCCATCATCCCGCGTGCGTCTCGCGCCGGCCGAGGTGAGGGCCGGAAAACGAAAAAACCCCTCGCGGGTGCGAGAGGTCTGCGCGCGGGTCTGGGGCACGGTGGCCGTGCCGCACGAGGTGGTACGGGACGGTCACTGCGGACCGGCGCGCCTGCTGCCGATAATCATGGCGTTCGAGGGCACGGAAGCAGTCTTGCACAGGGCCGCCTCCGTGCCCCGACCCGTCTCAGGATGCGGGCGTGACGCTCGTCGCGCCGGACGGCTCCGCGTCCGCCCGGTCCGCGTCCTTGGCACCGACCCGGCCCAGGTCGATGTCGCGGGTCTCGCGCATGGTCAGGTAGACGACCAGGGAGACCGCCGCGCAGCCCGCCACGTACCAGTAGAAGCCGGACTCGATGCCCGCCTTCTTGAACCAGAGCGCCACGTATTCGGCGGTGCCGCCGAAGAGCGCGTTGGCGATGGCGTACGGGAGGGCGACGCCCAGGGCGCGGATGCCGGTCGGGAAGAGTTCAGCCTTCACACAGGCGTTGATCGAGGTGTAGCCGGTGACGACGACCAGGGCGAGCAGCGCCAGGCCGAACGCGGGCCAGAACGTGCCCGCGTGCTTGAGCATCGTCATGATCGGCACGGTCAGGAAGGTGGAGCCGACGGCGAAGGTGATCAGCAGCGGGCGGCGGCCGATCCGGTCGGAGAGCATGCCGGCCAGCGGCTGGATGCACATGAAGACGAACAGGGCGCAGAAGCTGACGAGCGAGGCGGTGGGCTTGTCCATGCCCGCGCTCTTGGACAGGAACTTGGAGAGGTAGGTCGTGTACGTGTAGTACGCGACGGTCCCGCCCATGGTCAGCGCCATCACCAGGAACGCCTCGCGCTTGTGCCGCCACAGCGCCTTCAGCGTGCCGCGGTCGGCCTCCTCGGCGGCGCCGGACTCCGCGTACACCTCGGTCTCCAGCATCGAACGGCGCAGGTAGAAGACGATCGCGGCGCCGAGCGCACCGACGATGAACGGGATGCGCCAGCCCCAGCTGTGCAGCGCCGCCTCGGACATGTTGCGCTGGAGGACGATCTGCAGGCCGAGACCGACGAGTTGTCCCGCGGTCATGGACACGTACTGGAAGCTGGAGGCGAAGCCGCGCCGGTGGGGGGCGGACGCCTCGGTGAGGTACGTGGCGCTCGCGGCGTACTCGCCGCCGACGGACAGGCCCTGGAGCAGCCGGGCCACCAGCAGGACGGCGACCCCGCCGTACCCCGCGACGTCGTACGTCGGTGCGGCGGCGATGAGGATCGCGGAGGCCGACATGAGCGTGACGGTGAGGGTGAGCGCCGCCTTGCGGCCCCTGCGGTCGCCGATCCGGCCGAGCAGCCAGCCGCCGACCGGCCGCATGAAGAAGCCGACGGCGAAGATGCCCATGGTGTTCATGAGATTGGCGGTCTCATTGCCTTCGGGGAAGAACGAATCCGCGAAGTAGACCGCGAAGGTCGCGTACACGAACCAGTCGAACCACTCGACCATGTTGCCGGCCGAACCGACCCAGATTTTCTTCCACTGCTCTCGTCCCATGGTCCGTCACCGTGCCCGAACAGCGGGGACCGGAACAAGGGCGCAATGCGCAACGATCGCGCGTACTTACGTGCGTTTCGTTCACGGCGCCGCTTCCACTACCGGACGGTGAGCGACTCCTCGATGAACTCCCGTACCTGCGCCAGGACTTGGGGACGGCCGGTGCCGGGGAGGCCGACCGCGACATGGACGCTGAAGCCGTCGAGCAGGGCGCGCAGCCGGGTCGCGAACCGCCCGGCGTCGACCGGGCGGAACTCCCCGGCCGACGCGCCCTGCTCCAGCAGGTCCACCAGATCGCGGTGCCAGGCGGCCTCGATGGCGGCCTGCCGGGCGCGCGCGTCGTCGTCCGCGTTCTGCGAGCGGTTCCACACCTCCAGCCAGAGCGTCCAGTGCGGATCGCGGGGGCCGTCGGGCAGGTACAGGCCGATGTACCCGTCGAGCCGTTCGCGGGCCGTCGCCGACCCGGCCATCAGGGCGCCGCGCTCCGCGCCGAGCCGTCCCTCGCTCCACTCCAGGGTCTGGAGCAACAGCTCGTCCTTGGTGCGGAAGTAGTAGAGGAGGTGTCCGCTGCTCATCTGGACCTCGCGGCCGAGTCCGGCCATGGTGAGGCCGTCGAGCCCCCGTTCGGCGATGGTGGCCATGGCGGCGGCCAGCAGTTCCTCACGGGGCGGGGCGGTGTTGCGACGGCGTGGCGCGGGGGGCACGGTTCAGACCTTCGGCTGCTGTTGCGTGATGCAGTGGATGCCTCCACCGCCGGCAAAGATCGTACGGGCGTCGACGAGGGTCACCGTACGGTCGGGGAACAGCTCGCCGAAGATGGCCGCCGCCTCCTTGTCGCGCGGGTCGTCGAAGGCGCAGAGGACCACACCGCCGTTGCAGAGGTAGTGGTTGATGTAGGAGTAGTCGACCCACTCCCCGTCCGCCTGCAGCACGGTGGGCGCCGGGACCTCGACGACGTTCAGCGAGCGGCCCCTGGCGTCGGTGGCCTCGCGCAGGATGCGCACCGTCTCGCGGGTGACCTCGTGGTCGGGGTGGGCCGGGTCCGGCTGGACGTGGGCGACGACGGTGCCGGGGCGGGCGAACGCGGCGACGATGTCGACATGGCCGAGGGTGCCGTACATGCCGTAGTCACCGGAGAGTCCGCGCGGCAGCCAGATGGCCTTCTCGGTGCCGAGCCGGGCGTGGATCTCGGACTCGACCTGCTCGCGGGTCCAGTCGGGGTTGCGCTCCTTGCCGAGCTGGACGGTCTCGGTGAGCAGTACGGTGCCCTCGCCGTCCACGTGGATGGCGCCGCCCTCGTTGACCAGCCGGGAGCTCTGCACGGGGACGTCGGCGAGCTCGGCGACGGAGCGGGCGATGTGCTGGTCGTGCTCCCAGCGGGCCCAGTCCTGGGCGCCCCAGCCGTTGAACGTCCAGTCGACGGCGGCCAGTCGGTTCCCGTCGGTGACGAAGGTGGGGCCGATGTCCCGCATCCAGGCGTCGTCGAGGGGGCGGACGGCCAGCTCGACGTCCGGGCCGAGGAGCGCGCGGGCGCTGTCCTCCTGGCCGGGGCCCACCACCATCGTGACGGGCTCGAAGCGGCGCACGGCGCGGGCGACGGTGGCCCAGGCGGCGCGGGCCTCGTCCAGTTCGGCGTCGGTCTCGAAGGTCGGGTTGGGGCCCGGCCAGGCCATCCAGGTGCGTTCGTGCGGGGCCCACTCGGGCGGCATGCGGAAGGTCACTGCGGTGTCCTTTAGAGGAAGTAGAGACGGTTGAGGGAGACGGAGTCGGCGGGCTCGGAGCGCAGCGGGTCGCCGTCCAGGGTGACCAGACCGCTGCGGGCGTCCACGGCGACCGCTCCGGTGCGGGAGTTGTGGATCAGGTCGCCGGGGCCGATGCCGCGGGTGCCGCGCACGCCGACGCGGCGGCGGCGGGTGGGCATCGAGTCGGCGCCGAGCTGGGTCGCCGCCTGCGAGACGAAGGCCACCGAGAGGTCGGCGGCGGTCGCTCCGTACGCCCCGAACTGCGGCCCCAGGACGAGGGGTTCGCAGGTGTCGGTGGCGGCGTTCGGGTCGCCGGTGACGCCGTACGCGGGGAAGCCGGACTTCAGCACGAGCTGCGGCTTGGCGCCGAAGAACTCGGGACGCCACAGCACGATGTCGGCCATCTTGCCGGTCTCGATGGAGCCGATCTCGTGCGAGAGACCATGGGCGATGGCGGGGTTGATGGTGAGCTTGGCGATGTAGCGCAGCACCCGGGCGTTGTCGTCCGCCGGGCCGTCGCCCTCCATCGGGCCGAGCTCGGCCTTCATCTTCCCGGCCATCGCGAAGGTGCGGCGCACCGTCTCGCCGGCCCGACCCATGCCCTGCGCGTCGGACGAGGTGATGCCGATGGCGCCCAGGTCGTGCAGGACGTCCTCGGCGCCCATCGTCCCGGCGCGGATCCGGTCGCGGGCCATGGCCGCGTCGCCCGGCAGGTCCGTCTTGAGGTCGTGTACGGAGACGATCATCCCGTAGTGCTCGGCGACGGCGTCCCGGCCGAAGGGCAGCGTGGGGTTGGTGGACGAGCCGATGACGTTCTCGACGCCCGCCATCTTCAGGACGTTGGGTACGTGTCCGCCGCCGCAGCCCTCGATGTGGAACGCGTGGATCGTGCGGCCTTCCAGGACCTTCAGGGTGTCCTCGACCGACAGGCACTCGTTCAGCCCGTCGCTGTGCAGGGCGACCTGGACGTCGTGCTCCTCGGCGACCCGCAGCGCGGTGTCCAGGGCGCGGGTGTGGGCGCCCATGTCCTCGTGCACCTTGAAGCCGCAGGCCCCGCCCTCCGCGAGCGCCTCGACCAGCGGGGCCTGGTGGGAGGACGAACCGCGGCCCAGGAAGCCGATGTTGACCGGCCAGGCGTCGAAGGCGTTGAAGGCGTGGCGCAGCGCCCAGGGCGAGTTGACGCCGACACCCCAGACCGGGCCGAACTCCTGGCCGATGATCGTGGTGACGCCGGAGGCGAGCGAGGCCTCCATGATCCGCGGTGAGAGCAGGTGGACATGGGTGTCGACGGCACCCGCCGTCGCGATCATCCCCTCGCCGGAGACGATGGTCGTGCCGGTGCCGACGACGACGTCCACGCCGTCCAGGGTGTCCGGGTTGCCGGCCCGGCCGATCGACGCGATCCGGCCCTCGCGGATGCCGATCGACACCTTGCGGATGCCCTGCACGGCGTCGATGACCAGCACATTGCTGATGACGACGTCACAGGTGTCGCGGACCGCGGCGGCCTTGAGGTGCAGCCCGTCGCGGGCGGTCTTGCCGAATCCGGCGAGGAACTCCTCGCCGTACTCCTGCGCGTCGGACTCGACGCGGACGGTCAGGCCCGAGTCGCCGAGGCGGACGCGGTCACCGGCGCGCGGGCCGTGCGTGGCGGCGTACGCGTGGGGGTCGATGTGCCGGCTGCCCGGCGCGCAGTGGTCGTTGTGCTTGGTCGGCCTGCTCATGCGCCTGTTCCCTTCACTCCCAGATATCCGCAGGCCGCGGCGCGCCGCAGGGCCTCTTCGCGCGCGCCCGGCGCGTCCAGCGGACCGTCGACGAGACCGGCGAAGCCGATCGCCACGCGCGCGCCGCCGATGGGCACCAGGCCCACCTCGACGCTCTCCCCCGGCCCGAACCGCACGGACGACCCGGCGGGGACGGCGAGCCGCATGCCGTAGGCGGCCTCGCGGGCGAAGTCGAGCCGCGGGTTGGCCTCGAAGAAGTGGAAGTGCGAGGTCACGGAGACCGGCACGGTCGCGGTGTTGTGGACGCTCAGCCGCACCGCGGGCTCCGGCTCGGGCGTGGCGGGCCCTGGGACGACGGCCCCGGGCCCGTCGTCGCCCAGTCCCTCGCCCAGCGGCCGGGAGACCACGGCGAGCCGCGAGCCGTCGTCGAAGACGGCCTCCACATGCACCTCGGTGACGACGTCGGCGACGCCCGGCAGCACGTCGTCGGGGCCGAGCACGGACCGCGCCGCCTCGATGGCCTCGGCCAGCCGGAGCCCGTCCCGGGCGGCCTCGCAGACCGTGTCCGCGATCAGGGCGGTCGCCTCGGGGACATTGAGCTTCAGGCCCCGGGCGCGGCGGGCGCGGGCCAGTTCGGCGGCGCCGAAGAGCAGCAGCCGGTCACGTTCCGTCGGAGTCAGTCGCACGTCTCCACACCTCTCGGTTTAGAGCGTCACTCTAACTCATGGTTAGAGCGACGCTCTAAGTATGTGAGAGGGCACACTCCGAGGTGCGGGAGGACGTGCCCGGGCAGACGAAAGCCGCGCCTGCCGGGAAGCGGGGCGCGGCTTTTCGTTACTGCGGGGCCTGATCCGAACGGGAGGCCCTAGCCGAGGGGGTGCATCCAGCCGTGGGTGTCCTCGGCGACGCCGCGCTGGATGTCGAGCAGGCGCTCGCGCAGCTTCATCGTGACCTCGCCGGGCGTGCCGTTGCTCTGGGTCCACTCGCCGCCCTCGGACTTCACGGTGCCGACGGGGGTGATGACGGCGGCGGTGCCGCAGGCGAAGACCTCGGTGAGGGTGCCGTCGGCGGTGTCGTCGCGCCACTGGTCGATGGAGACGCGGCCCTCCTCCGACTCGTAGCCGAGGTCGCGGGCGACCTTGAGCAGCGAGTCACGGGTGACACCGGCGAGCAGCGAGCCGGTCAGGGCCGGGGTGATGATCTTGTTCCCGTACACGAAGTACAGGTTCATGCCGCCGAGCTCCTCGACCCACTTGTGCTCGACCGCGTCGAGGTAGGCGACCTGGTCGCAGCCCTTCTCGGCGGCCTCGGCCTGGGCGAGGAGGGACGCGGCGTAGTTGCCGCCGGTCTTGGCGTCGCCCATGCCGCCGGGGACGGCGCGGACCCGGTTCTCGGAGAGCCAGATCGAGACCGGCTTCACACCGCCGGGGAAGTACGCGCCGGCCGGCGAGGCGATCACCAGGAACAGGTACTCGTTGGCGGGCCGCACACCGAGGCCGATCTCGGTCGCGATCATGAACGGGCGCAGGTAGAGGGACTCCTCGCCGCCATGCGCCGGAACCCAGGCCTGGTCCTGCTTGACCAGCGCGTCGCAGGCCGCGATGAACGTCTCGACAGGCAGCTCGGGCATGGCCAGCCGGCGGGCGGAGGCCTGGAAGCGCTTGGCGTTGGCCTCGGGGCGGAAGGTGGCGACCGAGCCGTCGGGCTGACGGTAGGCCTTGAGGCCCTCGAAGATCTCCTGCCCGTAGTGCAGGGTCATGTTGGCGGGGTCGATCGACAGCGGCGCGTACGGCACGAGCTGGGCGTCGTGCCAGCCGCGGCCCTCGGTCCACCTGATCGTCACCATGTGATCGGTGAAGCGGCGGCCGAATCCGGGATTGACCATGCTCGCCTCGCGCTCCGCGTCGGACAGTGGGTTCGAGGAGGGCTTGAGCTCGATCGTGGGCGTCGTCATGAGTGCGTGTCCTTCACCGTTGTGTGTGTTGGACCGCGCTCACGCCGCCCCTGCCAGACGGTGCTAGGACGTCCGAGTTTTGTTGCGAGCCACGGCCCCGTTCGATTATCGCTCCCGGGTGGCCGTGCACGAAACGACACGATCGCGGTCCAGTGGTCGATGGTGGCACCCGGGGCCGCGCAAGGTGAAGCCGCCGGGTGCGGTGGTTGCCCGGCGGCTTCGAAACGGAGTCGTCGGGTCAGTTCGCCACGCGTACCGCGAGCGCGTCGCCGATCTGGTCGGTCGTACGGCTCGTCTTCCCGTCGCGCTCCGCGAGGTCGGCGGAGACGGCGTCCTCGATGCGCACGGCCTCGGCCTCGTAGCCGAGGTGGCGCAGCAGGAGGGCGACGGAGAGGACCGTGGCCGTCGGGTCGGCCTTGCCCTGGCCCGCGATGTCGGGGGCGGAACCGTGGACCGGCTCGAACATCGACGGGAAGGTGCCCGTCGGGTTGATGTTGCCGGACGCGGCCAGGCCGATGCCGCCGGTCACGGCAGCGGCGAGGTCGGTGAGGATGTCGCCGAAGAGGTTGTCGGTGACGATGACGTCGAAGCGCTCCGGCTGGGTGACGAAGAAGATCGTCGCGGCGTCGACGTGCAGGTAGTCGGTGGTGACCTCGGGGTACTCGGTCGCGACCTTGTCGAAGATGTTCTTCCACATGTGGCCGGCGTACACGAGGACGTTGTTCTTGTGCACCAGCGTCAGCTTCTTGCGCGGGCGGGCGTTCGCCCGCTCGAACGCGTCCCGGACGACGCGCTCGACGCCGTACGCGGTGTTGACGCTGACCTCGGTGGCGACCTCGGCCGGCGTACCGGTGCGCAGCGAGCCGCCGTTTCCGGTGTACGGGCCCTCGGTGCCCTCGCGGACGACGACGAAGTCGATGTCGGGGCGGCCGGCCAGCGGGGTCGCGGTGTTCGGGAACAGCTTCGACGGCCTCAGGTTGATGAAGTGGTCGAAGGCGAACCGCAGCTTCAGCAGGAGCCCGCGCTCCAGGACGCCCGACGGCACGGAGGGGTCGCCGATCGCGCCGAGCAGGATGGCGTCGTGGCCCTTGAGGGCTTCGAGCTCCGTGTCCGGGAGGGTTTCACCGGTGCGGTGCCACCGCTGGGCGCCAAGGTCGTACTCCTTGGTCTCCAGCTTCACATCCTGCGGGAGAACAGCGTTGAGGACCTTGAGGCCCTGGGCCACGACCTCCTGGCCGATACCGTCACCGGGGATCACTGCGAGATTGATGCTGCGAGACATGTCCGCACCCTACTGCTCGTCCCACCCCATGACACATCACGTCCACCATACGGACGCAACGCCTGCTGGACGCTGCCCGGCAACGGTCCGGACCCGGCGAACCAGCCCGGCGCCCACTCGTTCGTGCACGGCAATGTGGCGGTCGTCGCCCTCGACGCCAACGACGTCTCGTACGAGATCCCCGCCAACTTCGGAATCAGTGAGGGCAGGCGGACCCGCCGGCTGGACCGGCGCCTCGGCAGCGCATCGACCACTTCGAGATCAGCCGGGGCTGACCGTCGGGCCGGTCCGGTGACCGGCCCGTTCAGCCGGTCTCAGTGGCCCGTGGAGCCGCCGTTGTCCCTGCGGTCGAGGGCTCGCTGGAGGGCGGCCGCGGCATTGCGGCGCTCCGACTCGGTCGGGCGGGGGGTGTGACGGACGCGGCGGGCAGTCGTCTGGACCATGATGGATCGACTCCTTGAGATCGCGAGGATTTCGAGATCGAAATTCGTGAAGCTGATTTCGAGATCGGGATTTCGAGGCGCCGGAAGGGGCGGGGAGCGGGCGCCGCAGGGGTTGCCTGCACAAGGGCGCGCACTCACGACCGCCAGTCGCTGGATCTAGCGAAACGTTCGGCTCCTACAAAGCTAGGGCAGCTCGGCCGGTCTGTCTCCACAATTACTCGGACTTCCTACTATCTGAGACGGAGGTTTACGACCGGCCGCCCACGACACCCCGGCGAAAGCCCGGAATTCCGGCGATCGCGCCTGGTCAGAGGCGGTGACACGGCCGACGGGACACATCGGCCCGGCTGTCGTCGGCGAAGTGGGTGGACCTGCAACGGCTCAACGGGGTGCCGCTGCCGGCCGGGATGGCGGACCGGGTCGGCCCCGGCCCCTGGTACGGACTGACGTCGAACCTTGCGGGCCCACGACGAGGTGGGCCACCGGCCGCTGTACCTGTCGGTGTGGACGGCACGGGACGCGGGCGCGCTCCAGGGGTCGCTACGCGCGGCCGGTCCACCAGGTACTCAGTCTCCATTTGAGTACCTGCCACGTGTCGAAGAACTGTGCGTCGCACGACAGTTGGGCACATGAACGGCCTCTACGCTCTCAAGCCCTGGTACGCGGACCGCCTCTCCGGCGTCCGCGCCTCGCTGGTCCGCCGTGAGGTGTCGCCCGACACCCTCACCGCGGCCGGCGTGGTCTCGGCGGCCGGTGCCGCCGCCGCGCTGGCCTGGCTGCCCGCTCCGCTCGCCGCCCTGCCGGTCGCCCTGCTGCTCGCGGCCCGGCTCGCCTTCGCCAACCTGGACGGCGCGCTGGCCCGCGACACGGGCCGGACGACCCGGCGCGGCTCGGTGCTCAACGAGCTCGGTGACCGGGTGGCCGATCTGGTCGTGCTGGCCGGCTTCCTGGCGCTCGCCCCGCTGTGGCTGGTGGCGGTGGCCGGGCTCGCGGCGACCCTGCCGTCCTGGGTGTCGCTGGCCGGGGCGGCGGCGGGCGCGCCCCGGCGCAACGGCGGCCCGGTCGGCAAGACCGAACGCTGCCTGCTGGTCGTGGTCGCGGCGGCGAGCGGCTGGGCCGTACCCGTCCTGGCCGTGATCGCCGCCGGTTCGCTGCTCACCGCGGCGCTCCGGCTGGCGGGCCTGTGGCGGGAGCTGGCATGAGCGCCGTGCTGATCGCCGAGGAGGCCGCGGCGCGGGCCGTGCCGCTGGTCGCGGGGGTGCTGGGGGCGGGCGGTGTCGCCGTCGCCGTGCTGCCGTCGAAGGTCCGGATGCGGGCCGAGCTGCGCAAGCGGTGGCGCACCTGGGCTCTGGTGGCGCCGGTCTTCCTGGGGGCGTACTTCCTGGGCGGCGGCGGGACGTTCGCGCTGGCCGCCGGGCTCGGGGTGGTCGCGGCGGGCGAGTTCGCGCGGATGGCTGGGCTGCGCCGGGGCGATCTCACGGTGCTCGTGGCGGCCTCGGTGACGCTCCCCGCGCTGGCGTGGCTGGCGCCGCGGCTACTCGACGTCCGGGCGGCGGCGCTGCTGCTGGTCGCGGCGGCGCTTCCGTCGGTACTCGGCGGGGACGACCGGGCCGGCTTCACCCGCACCGCGCGCACCGCCTTCGGGCTGCTGTGGATCCCGGTCGCGCTGACCGGTCTGGTGACGCTCGGGGACACGGCGGTCGCGGTGGGGCTCGCGGTGGCGCTCGGCGATGTCGGCGCCTGGTGCGGCGGTACGGCGCTGGGCCGCCGGGGCCCACTGGCCCGGCCGCTGTCGCCGCTCTCCCCCAACAAGACCTGGGCGGGGGTGCTCGGCGCCGGGGTGGCGACGGCCCTGTTGCTGCTCGTGCTCGGCGAGTTCACCTTCCCGCTGTGGTTCGCGGTGATCGGTGGCTGTGTCCTCGGCGACCTGCTCGAATCGATGGTCAAGCGCGAGTCGGGGGTGAAGGACGCGGGCAGCTGGCTGCCCGGCTTCGGCGGCCTCCTCGACCGGATCGACTCCCTGTTGGTGGCCCTTCTCCTGGCGATGGTGATGACATGACCCGCACCCTTGCGCACGTACCCGGCCGGGTCGCGCTGCCCGCCCGCTCCCGGTTCGCCGCCGCGCTCCGGCGCGGCCTGTGGTGGGGCGTCCTCAGCCTCACCGGCGGGGTGGAGCGGCGTGGCCGGCTGCCGCGCGGCGGCTGCGTCGTCGTCGCCAACCACTCCTCGCACGCGGACACGGCGGCGCTCCTCGCCGCGCTCGACGCCCGGCACACCCCGGCGATCGGCGCGGCGGCCGACTACTGGTTCGCCTCGCCGTGGCGGCGCCGGATCTGCCGCAGGCTCGCGGCCGGGTTCCCGGTGCGGCGCAGTGGCGGCGGCATGGACGACCTGCTGTCCATGGCGGACGAGCTGCGCTCCGGCCGGGCGGTCGTCCTGTTCCCGGAGGGAACCCGGGGCAAGGACGGTGAGCTGGGCTCCTTCCATCGCGGCGCGCTCGTGCTGGCCGAGCGGGCCGGGGTGCCGGTGGTGCCGGTGGGGATCGCGGGCACGGACCGGCTGCTGCCCAAGCACGGCCGGCTGCGCTCGGCGCTGGTGCGGGTCTCGATCGGTGACCCGCTGCCGTCGACGACCGGTCCTCAAGAGGCCCGCGACGCGGTGGTCGCGCTGCACGCGCGTACGGTCGCCGAGCCGCTGCGGGACTCCGCGACGCGGCGCCGGGTGGCGTCGGTCGTGACCTCGCGCTGGGGCATCCCGCTGGCGTTCGGGTGGGCGCTGGCGGAGGCGCTGAGCTGGCCGCTGATGCCGGAACTGCTGCTGGCCGCGGTCTGTGTGGCGGTGCCGCGGGCGGCGCTGAAAATGTCGCTGGGCGCGCTCGCCGGCAGCCTGGCCGGGGGCCTGCTCGCCCTTCAGCTGGCCTCGGCCGGTGTTCACCTGCCCGCCCCGCTGACCACGGACCGGATGCGGGCACACGTCCGGGCCGAACTCGCGCTGGAGGGGGCGTCGGCGGTGCGGCACCAGCCGTGGAACGGCATTCCGTTCAAGGTGTACGGGGCCGAGGCGGGCCGCGCCGGTGTGCCCGCGCTCGACTGGCTCACCGCTTCGGCGACGGCCCGGGGTTCCCGGACGCTCACCGTGGGGCTCGGCTTCGCCGCCTTCGGGCTGCTGATGCGCCGCCACCGCCGCCAGTACGGCCGCTGTCTGGTCCTGCTGGGCGGCGGGTTCGCGGCGGGGCTGTCACTGATCGTGAACGGCTGGGGCTGATCGCGCCATCGCGGGGGCGGGGACTGTCAGTGGGTGCCCCTACGGTTCAGAAACAGGGGCCCGCCGGACGGCGGCCCGGTGGGAGGGGACAGCGATGAGCTTCAGCATGCAGGCACGGGCCGTTCCGGCCGCCCGGCTGCCGCAGGACTTCGCGGGGGTGTCGGCGGTCTTCGCCGACACGGACGACGAGCTCGACCGCCTGGAGACGGATCTGCACATCTCCAAGGACTTCTCCGACGTGCACGAGCTGTGTCTCACCGCACCGCCCGGCCACGGCAGCGGGGAGCTCCCCGTGTTCGGCGGGGAGATCCACGAGGACCCGGCCGGGATCGAGGCGCCGTCGCTCACGCTGACCGCGGCGCAGGTGCGGGAGGTGGTGGAGTTCCTCCGCACCCATCCGTTCGACGGGCTGTGGGACGCGTCCGGTGGTGGTGTCGCCGCGCACTGGGGGTGGCAGGAGCCCGAGGTCCGCGCCGTCTTCGCCGCCCACTTCCGGCGATTGGCGGACTTCTACGAGCGCGCGGCGCGCGGGGGCGACGCGGTGGTGAAGCGGTTCCTGTACTGAGGAGCGGCCCCGGAATGGAAACCGCCTCCCGGCCGGCAGGGGAACCGGGCGGGAGGCGGAATTCATGGCGGGGCGCCGGGGGGTGGGGCGCCCCGAGGGGGATCAGCCCTGGTGGGGGTAGGTGTAGTCGGTCGGCGGGACCAGCGTCTCCTTGATGGCCCGGGTCAGGGTCCAGCGCTGGAGGTTCTGCGGGGCGCCCGCCTTGTCGTTCGTACCCGAGGCACGGCCGCCGCCGAAGGGCTGCTGGCCGACGACGGCGCCGGTCGACTTGTCGTTGATGTAGAAGTTGCCCGCGGCGTACCGCAGCTTCTCCATCGTGTACGCGGCCGCGGCGCGGTCGTTCGCGATGACGGAACCGGTCAGCGCGTAGTCGGAGACCGACTCCATCTGCTCCAGCATCGCGTCGTACGCGTCGTCCTCGTAGACGTGCACCGCGAGGATCGGGCCGAAGTACTCGGTCGTGAAGACCTCGTTCTCCGGGTCGGTGCACTCGATGACGGTCGGGCGGACGAAGTAGCCCACCGAGTCGTCGTACGTGCCGCCCGCGATGATCGTGCAGGACGGGTCGGCCTTCGCGCGGTCGATCGCGGCCTTGTTCTTGGCGAACGAACGGTCGTCGATGACGGCGCCGATGAAGTTCGACAGGTCGGTGACGTCACCCATGGTGATGGAGTCGACCTCGGCGGCGAACTTCTCCTTGAAACCGGAGTTCCAGATGGAGGCCGGGACGTACGCCCGGGAGGAGGCCGAGCACTTCTGGCCCTGGAACTCGAAGGAGCCACGGGTCAGCGCGGTCTTCAGGACGGCGTGGTCGGCCGACGGGTGGGCGACGACGAAGTCCTTGCCACCGGTCTCGCCGACGAGCCGCGGGTAGGTGCGGTAGTTGGCGATGTTGTTGCCGACCGTCTTCCACAGGTGCTGGAAGGTGGGGGTCGAGCCGGTGAAGTGGATGCCGGCCAGGTCGCGGTGGTTCAGGGCCACCTCGGAGACGGCGATGCCGTCACCGGTCACCAGGTTGATGACGCCCTTGGGCAGACCGGCCTCTTCCAGCAGCTGCATCAGCAGCACGGCGGCGTGGGTCTGCGTCGGGGACGGCTTCCACACCACGACGTTGCCCATGAGGGCGGGGGCGGTGGGCAGGTTGCCCGCGATGGCCGTGAAGTTGAACGGCGTGATCGCGTAGACGAAGCCCTCCAGCGGGCGGTGGTCCATGCGGTTCCACACGCCCGGCGAGTTGGCCGGGGGCTGCTCGGCGAGGATCTGGCGCGCGTAGTGCACGTTGAAGCGCCAGAAGTCGACGAGCTCGCAAGGGGTGTCGATCTCGGCCTGCTGGGCGGTCTTCGACTGGCCGAGCATCGTGGACGCGGCCAGCGTCTCGCGCCACGGGCCGGACAGCAGCTCGGCGGCGCGCAGGATGATCGCGGCGCGGTCGTCGAAGGACATCGCGCGCCAGGCCGGGGCTGCGGCGAGCGCGGCGTCGATCGCGTCCTGCGCGTCCTGCTGCGTGGCAGCCGCGAACGTGCCGATGACGGCCTTGTGGTTGTGCGGCTGCACGACGTCGAACCGCTCGCCGCCGCCCATCCGCTTCTCGCCGCCGATGGTCATCGGAAGGTCGATCGGGTTCTGGCTGAGCTCCTTGAGCTTCACCTCCAGGCGGGCGCGCTCCGGGGAGCCCGGGGCGTAGGAGTGGACCGGCTCGTTGACCGGCGCGGGGACCTGGGTCACAGCGTCCATGAGTTCCGTTGCTCCTTGAGTAGAGAGGTGGAGGAGGGCTCAGCCCTTGGTGAGGATCGAGCGGCCGAAGAACAGCAGGTTCGCCGGCTTCTCGGCGAGGCGGCGCATGAAGTAGCCGTACCAGTCGGTGCCGTACGCCGTGTAGACGCGCATCCGGTGGCCCTCGGCCGCGAGCCGGAGGTGCTCCTCGCTGCGGATGCCGTACAGCATCTGGAATTCGTACTCGTCCAGTTTGCGCCCGGCCTTGCGGCCCAGCTCCTGGGCGATGGCGATCAGACGCGGGTCGTGGGACCCGATCATCGGGTAGCCGTCGCCCTCCATGAGGATCCGCAGGATGCGGACGTACGCCTTGTCGATCTCGGCCTTGTCCTGGTACGCGACGGAGGCGGGCTCCTTGTAGGCGCCCTTCACGATGCGGACGCGGCTGCCGGCGGCGGCCAGACGGCGGGCGTCGTCCTCGGTGCGGAACAGGTAGGCCTGGATCACACAGCCGGTCTGCGGGAAGTCCTTCCGCAGCTCCTCGTGGATGGCGAACATCGAGTCGAGGGTGGTGTGGTCCTCGGCGTCCAGCGTGACCGTGGTGCCGATCGCGGCGGCGGCCTCGACGACCGGGCGGACGTTGGCGAGCGCCAGCTCGTGGCCGCCGTCCAGCGCTTGGCCGAACATGGAGAGCTTGACGGACATCTCGGCCTTGGTGCCCAGGCCCAGGTCCTTGAGGCGCTCGATCAGTTCGAGGTAGGCGTCGCGGGCGGCGGATGCCTGCTCGGGGGTGGTGATGTCCTCGCCCACCACGTCGAGGGTGACTTCGAGGCCCTTGCCGGCGGCGTCCTCGATGATCGGGACGACCTGGTCGACGGTCTCACCGGCGATGAACCGGTCGACGACCTGCTTGGTGCCAGGTGCGGCCGAGACGAAACGGCGCATCTTGTCGCTGCGGGACGCGGCGAGAATCACGGGACCCAGCACGGGGCACCTCCACGGAAAGTACGAACGAAGGCCGTACCGGAAGTTCGGGAACAGACCGGTACAGCACGGAGAACCACCGTGAAATCTAAGGATCTCTCCGATCGTGTGCCATCGACAGCTGTCACGCATCCATTCCCCGGTTCTCAGACATATGTCTGAAGGGGTGCGAGAATGGCCGGGTGAAGGGCGATTACCAGGAGCTGGTCGACGAGATCTCCGGGCTGCTCGGCGCCCCCGCGACGCTGGAGAACCGGGACTTCGGCCTGGTCGCCTTCGGCGCCCATGACAGCGACGACGACACCGCGATGGACCCGGTCCGCACCCGCTCGATCCTGACCCGCCGCTCCACGCCCGCCGTCCGCGCCTGGTTCGAGGGCTTCGGCATCACCCGCGCCACCGGCCCGGTCCGCATTCCGGCGGCCCCGGAGGCCGGGGTCTTCCGGGACCGGATCTGTCTCCCGGTACGCCATCGGGGTGCCGTGCTCGGTTACGTATGGCTGCTCGACGCGGACCCCGGACCGACCGACGAACAGTTGAGCGCGGCGATGGAGGTGGCGGCCCGGATCGGGGCGCTGCTCGCCGAGGAGGCACGGGCGGGCACCGATCCGTCCCGGGAGTTCGGCGCGGTCCTGACCGCCGGGCGGGGCTGGCAGCACGACATGGCGGTGGCCGCGCTGCACGAGGCGCTGGGGCCGGACGCGCCGGGGCTGCACACGGTGGTGTGCGTGACCCCGTGGCCGGACGATCCGCCGTCGGTCCGTACGGTCCCGTCGGCGGCGGCGCTGTCCGCGATCCCCGGGGCCGGGGGGTTCCCCTCGCTGGCCGCGCTGGTCCGGCTGCGTTCCACCGATGTCCTCGACCCGGCGCTCACCGCCGCCGACCGGCTGCGTTCCGCCGCGGGCCGGGACGCCACCGCCGGGGTCGCGGTGCCCCGCCGGGGTCTTACGGAACTGGCCGCGGCCTGGCACGAGGCGGCGGCCGCCGCCCGCGCGGCGACGGCCGAGTCCCGGTTCGGCCCGGTCGCGCGGTGGTCGGCGATCGGGCCGTACCGGCTGCTGACCGCACTCCCCCCGGAAGCCGTCGCGGATCCGGTGGTCCGCACCCTGCTCACCCCGCCGCACAAGGATCTGGCCCGCACCGCCGAGGTGTTCCTCGACTGCGCGGGCCAGGCGTCCCGGACGGCCGCCGCACTCGGCGTCCACCGCCAGACGCTCTACTACCGGCTCTCCCGGATCCAGCAGCTCACCGGCCTCGATCTCAACGACGGCGAGGACCGGCTGCTGCTGCACATGGCACTCAAGGGCGCGCGCCTCAGGAGTTAGCGCGGCTCAGGAGTCAGAGCGGCTCACGAGTCAGAGCCTCCCCGGCCCTCCAGCACGACCTTCAGGCCGTCCGTCAAGTCCTGTGCGGACGGGGCGGATTCACTGTCCATCAGCCACTGCACCATCACACCCGCGAGCAGCGCCTGGCAGAACAGCCCGGCCACCCGCGCCTTCTCCGGGTCCTTCTCCGGGTCGATGCCGAGCATGCCCTCGGCGAGCCCGTCGCGCCCCTCGCGCTGCGGGTCCAGCAGGGCCTTCCGCAGCTCCGGGTCCTGGTCGATCCGGGAGACGACCTCCATCTGGAGCTGCCAGACGGACCGGGTCTCCTCGAAGCTGTCGATCACCCGCTCCCAGGTGTCGCGGAACTGGTCGAGCGGCGCCCCGGACGCGTCGCCGCCCTCCGCGCGCTCCTCCCCGTCCTCGGTGAGCAGATCCCCCCACTCCTCCGTCACCTTGACGAAGGCGAGGTTGAGCAGGGCCTCCTTGGAGCCGTAGTGGTAGCCGATGGAGGCGAGGTTCGTACCGGAGGCGGCCACGATGTCGCGCGCCGTCGTCCGGGCGTACCCCTTCTCCAGCAGGCAGCGCTTGGCGCCTTCGAGCAGATCCTCACGATGTCCCATGACAGCAGCGTACCCGGCATGCAGACGTTTGTGTAAGACGCACGTCTAGATGCCGGGTACGCGGAAGGCACGCGGAGAGGCTCCGGGGCCGTCAGTCGGTCAGGTTCACCGTACGGGCCGAGTTGGCACCGATCTCGGTGGAGATCTCGGCGAGCACCGACGCCGGGACGTCGTCGTCGACGGTGAGCACGACCAGCGCCTCGCCGCCCGCGCCCGTCCGCGAGACCTGCATGCCCGCGATGTTCAGACCGGCCTCGCCGAGGATCCGGCCGACCGTGCCGACGACACCCGGACGGTCCTCGTAACGCAGCACCACCATGTGGTCGGCCAGCGCCAGGTCCACGTCGTACTCGCCGACGGCGACGATCTTCTGGAGGTGCTTGGGTCCGGCCAGCGTGCCGGAGACCGAGACCTCCTCGCCGCCCGAGAGCGTGCCGCGGACGGTGACCACGTTGCGGTGGTCGGGCGACTCGGAGCTGGTGGTGAGGCGGACCTCGACACCGCGCTCCTGCGCGAAGAGCGGGGCGTTCACGTACGACACGGTCTCGTCGACGACGTCCTCGAACACGCCCTTGAGCGCGGAGAGTTCGAGCACCTTGACGTCGTGCTGGGTGATCTCGCCGTACACCTCGACATCGAGGCGGACCGCGACCTCGCCCGCGAGCGCGGTGAAGATCCGGCCGAGCTTCTCGGCGAGCGGCAGACCCGGGCGCACGTCCTCGGCGATCACGCCGCCCTGGACGTTGACCGCGTCCGGCACGAGCTCACCGGCGAGGGCCAGGCGCACGGACCTGGCGACCGCGATGCCCGCCTTCTCCTGGGCCTCGTCGGTGGAGGCGCCGAGGTGCGGGGTGCAGACGACCTGGTCGAACTCGAACAGCGGGGAGTCCGTGCAGGGCTCCTTCGCGTACACGTCGAGGCCGGCGCCGGCGACCCGGCCCTCCTTGAGGGCGGAGGCGAGCGCCACCTCGTCGACGATGCCGCCGCGGGCGGCGTTGACGATACGGACCGAGGGCTTCACCTTGTGCAGCGCCTCGTCGCCGATCAGGCCGAGCGTCTCGGGGGTCTTGGGCAGGTGCACCGTGATGAAGTCGGCGACCTCCAGCAGCTCGTCGAGCGAGAGGAGCTTGACGCCCATCTGCGCGGCGCGCGCCGGCTGCACATAGGGGTCGTACGCGACGATCTTCATGCCGAAGGCGGACATGCGCTGCGCGACCAGGACGCCGATGCGGCCGAGGCCGACGACGCCGAGGGTCTTCTCGCTGAGCTCGACGCCGGTGTACTTGGAGCGCTTCCACTCGCCGTTCTTGAGGGCGGTGTTGGCCTGCGGGATGTTGCGCGCGGTGGCGACCAGCAGACCGCAGGCCAGCTCGGCGGCGGTGACGATGTTGGAGGTCGGCGCGTTGACGACCATCACGCCGGCCTTGGTGGCGGCGGAGACGTCGACGTTGTCCAGACCGACGCCGGCACGGGCGACGACCTTCAGCTTCTTCGCGGCGGCGATTGCCTCGGCGTCGACCTTGGTGGCGGAGCGCACCAGGATGGCGTCGACATCGGCGATCGCGGGGAGGAGCTCGGCGCGGTCCGCGCCGTTGCAGTGCCGGATGTCGAAGTCCGGTCCCAGCGCGTCCACCGTGGCGGGCGACAGCTCTTCAGCGATGAGTACGACAGGTTTCGAGCTCACGTGAGTCCTCACAGGTCCAGTGCGGACGGCCGTCCCGACGGCCGCAGGCGGTGGAGGGGCTTGCCGCGTGGAAGACGCACGACACTGTGGGCCTGACGCGTGTATGTGTGGAGAAGTGTAGTCATGCGCCAGGACGCATACTGCGCCCGGTTGGAAGGATCACCCGCACGGGGGTGGACGACTTGTACACACGTACGACGCCGCTTCTTCCAGCGGTGATAAGGAAACGCCGCCGGGGGCGGGTCCGCGGACCCGCCCCCGGGGCGTCGGTGTTACGCGTCCTCGTCGTTGACCCAGCTCATGAGCTTGCGCAGCTCGCGGCCGGTGGTCTCCAGGAGGTGGTCGCTGTCGGCCTTCTTGTACTCGTTGTACTTGGGCAGACCGT
>NZ_JBIASS010000021.1:0-107588 GCF_042890955.1 Streptomyces sp. NPDC001933
CGCCGGCCCCGCCCCCCCCGGCGCGCCCCCCCCCCGCCCCCCGCCCCGCCGCCCCCCCCCCCCCCACCCCCCCCCCCCCCGCCCCGGGGCGCGCGCCCCCCCCCCCCCCCCACCCCCGATCCTCGATCGGCCGAGGGGCTGAGGGCCCCAACCCCGTATCGTGGACCCACCCCCACGAAACCGCACGTCACAGCCGCTCCACCGTCGCAGCGGCCCGCACCCCGCACCGCACGAGGAGTCCGCACCGCCATGGCCGAGCACGCCGATCACCCCGCGTACCCCGTCGGACTGCGCCTGAGCGGGCGCCGCGTCGTCGTCGTAGGCGGCGGCCAGGTCGCGCAGCGCCGCCTCCCCACGCTCATCGCGGCCGGCGCCGACATCACCCTCGTGTCGCCGTCCGCGACCCCGGCCGTCGAGGCGATGGCCGACGCCGGTGAGATCCGCTGGGAGCGCCGCCGGTACGAGGACGGGGACCTGGCCGACACCTGGTACGCGCTGATCGCCTCCGACGACGACGCCGCGAACGACGCCGCGTCCGCCGAGGCCGAGCGCACCCGCACCTGGTGCGTACGGAGCGACAACGCCGATGTGGCGACCGCCTGGACCCCGGCCACCGGCCGCAGCGAGGGCGTGACCGTCGCCGTCCTGTCCACCGACGCCCAGGGCCGCGACCCGCGCCACTCCGCCGCCGTCCGCGACGCCATCGTCGAGGGACTGCGCGACGGCACGCTCGCCGCCCCGCACCACCGGACCCGGCCCACCCCCGGCGTCTCCCTGGTCGGCGGCGGCCCCGGCGACCCCGACCTGATCACCGTGCGCGGCCGGCGCCTCCTCGCCGAGGCCGACGTGGTCATCGCCGACCGGCTCGGCCCGCGCGACCTGCTCGACGAACTGCCGCCGCACGTCGAGGTGATCGACGCGGCGAAGATCCCGTACGGCCGCTTCATGGCGCAGGAGGCGATCAACCAGGCGCTCATCGAGCACGCCAAGGCCGGCAAGGCCGTCGTACGGCTCAAGGGCGGCGACCCGTTCGTCTTCGGCCGGGGCATGGAGGAGGCCCAGGCGCTCGCCGCCGAAGGCATCCCGTGCACCGTCGTCCCCGGAATCTCCAGCTCGATCTCCGTACCCGGCGCGGCCGGAATCCCCGTCACCCACCGCGGGGTCGCCCATGAGTTCACCGTCGTCAGCGGCCATGTCGCCCCCGACGACGAGCGCTCGCTGGTCGACTGGGCGGCGCTCGCCCGGCTGCGCGGCACTCTCGTACTGCTGATGGCCGTCGACAAGATCGGCGCCATCGCCAAGGCCCTCGTCGCCCACGGCAAGTCCCCGGACACCCCGGTCGCCCTGGTCCAGGAGGGCACCACGGCGTCCCAGCGCCGCGTCGACGCCACCCTGGCGACCGTCGCCGAACGGGCCGCCGCCGAGGACGTACGTCCCCCCGCGGTCATCGTCATCGGCGACGTCGTCGCGGTCGGCACTGGCATCGTGCCGCTCCCCGCCGAGTAGCCTTCCCGGACACCGCCCGCACCCGCACCGAGTAACCAGCGGTAACGGATCTTCTCCCGATCCGTTGGCACCACACACCGGACAAGGCAGTATCAAACCCGTGGCTGATCTCATCACCGTCGACGACCCCGACGACCCCCGACTGCGCGACTACACCGGACTGACCGATGTCGAACTCCGGCGCAGGCGGGAGCCCGCCGAGGGCCTCTTCATCGCCGAGGGCGAGAAGGTCATCAGGCGTGCCAGACACGCCGGGTACGAGATGCGCTCGATGCTGCTCTCGGCGAAGTGGGTCGACCTGATGCGGGACGTCATCGACGAGGTCCCGGCCCCGGTGTACGCCGTGAGCCCCGAACTCGCCGAGCGCGTCACCGGCTACCACGTGCACCGGGGCGCCCTCGCCTCGATGCAGCGCAAGCCGCTGCCGACGGCCGACGAACTGCTGGCGACGACCTTCGGCGCGGCGGTCACGGGGGCACGCCGCATCGCCGTGTTCGAGGACATCGTCGACCACGCCAACCTGGGTGCCGCCTTCAGGAACGCAGCCGCCCTCGGCATCGACGCGGTCCTCCTCACCCCTCGCTGCGCCGACCCCTTCTACCGGAGGTCCGTGAAGGTCTCGATGGGGGGAGTCTTCCAGGTGCCGTGGACCCGGCTGGAGTCCTGGCCGAAGGACGTAGAGGTCCTGCGTTCCGCGGGGTTCACGCTCGCCGCCCTCTGCCTGAGCGAACGAGCGATCACCCTCGACGAACTCGCTGCGCGCAAGGACGAGAAGCTCGCGCTGGTCTTCGGTACGGAAGGAGCCGGCCTCGCCCCCGGTACCCTCGCCGCGGTCGACGAGCACGTCCGCATCCCGATGGACGCCGGTGTCGACTCCCTCAACGTGGCAGCCGCCTCGGCCGTCGCCTTCTACGCGACCCGGCCGGGAGCGGCCTGACTCCGGCGCGCCTCCCGCCCGGCTGCCCGAAGCCGCCCTTCCTCCGTCCTCCAGCCCGTCCGCCTGCCCGGGGTCAACCGATCGGATGACCCCGGTGTCAGCCTTCCCGCTCGGCACATGAAGCCGGTACGTCGACGGACCGGGCGGGCGTCCGGCCGCAACCTTGATCAGAACGGGACGGCAGCAGCCGGCGGGCCCGAACGCCGGAATTCCCCGAGCGGACGGAGCCGCATCCCGCACCCATCACAGGAGTGACCGGAATGAAGCACGCCAGGAAGACCACGAAGCGTATGCGCATCGTCATCGGCGGTACGTTGGTCGGCGCCGCCGCTCTCGGTACGTTCGCCGTGGTCTCGGCCAGTGCGGGGTCGTCCCCGAGCACCGCCCCCCGGTCGGCTGCGGGCAAGAACCTGGCCCGGTCCACGCACCTGAGCGCCGACGCGGCCGGCCGGGCCGCACAGGCCGTTCTCGACGCCGCCGCGAAGGAGAACCAGCGGGTCTCCGTCGCCGTCGTCGACCGCAACGGCAACACCATCGTCACCCTGCGCGGCGACGGAGCGGGCCCCCAGGCGTACGAGGCGGCCCAGAAGAAGGCGTTCACCGCCGTCTCCTGGAACGCCCCGACCTCCGAGCTGGTCGAGCGCCTGGAGAACGCCCCGACGCTGAAGGACATCCCCGGCACCCTCTTCCTCGGTGGCGGAGTGCCGGTCGACGCGAAGGGTGCGCCGATCGCGGGCATCGGTGTCGCAGGAGCCCCGTCCGGTGACCTGGACGAGAAGTTCGCCCGGGCCGGCGCCGCGGCCCTGGGCAAGTAGTACGGAGCAGAGCCTCCGCGATACCGGCCGAGGCCGTTGCCCCGCGTTCACGGACGCGGGGCAACGGCCTCGGTGCTTTCCGCACCGGCCCGGCCGGTCACGTACGTCGCGGGCCGCCCCGGGCGCCGACGCCCGCCGGCGTCCGGCTCCGTCGCGAGCCGTACGAGCGGTCCCGCCGCCCTGAAACCGCGCGGTCGGTATCCCAAGTGTCCCTCGCCCGCCATCCGGGATTCCGTGCCGAACCTCTTGACGCTGTGCCGATCCCCGGATGAAACTTCCGCGAGCCGAAAATGGTATTCCATTTTCGGGTCCTGCTCCGTTCGGAAGGATCCCCATGGAAGCTCCCCCGCTCAAGACCACCGCGGACGCGAGTCCGCGGCATCGTCAGTTGGAGGACACGCTCGACCGGATAGGCGTCACCGGCGCGCACCGGCAGATCGGCGCGATGGTGCTGCTCGGCGTCTTCTTCGACGCGCTGGAACAGAACGCGGTCGGCCTGGTCGGCCCCGTCCTGCAGGAGTCGTGGGGCACCACGGCCGCCGAGCTCGGATTCCTGAACACCATCACCTTCACCGCGGCAGCGCTCGGCAGGCTCACCACCGGCGTCATCGGCGACAAGATGGGCCGCCGGACCATGCTCACGGTCAATCTGCTGCTGTTCTCGCTCGGCGCGCTGATCTGCGCCTTCGCCCCCGTGTACGCGGTCGTGGCGGTCGGCAGGTTCATCGTCGGCTTCGGCCTCGGCGGCGAGATCGCCATCGCGGTCACGATGATGTCCGAGTTCTTCGCGGCCAGGCACCGAGGCACCGCCGTCGGCATCATCAACGTGACGGCCGGCGGTCTCGGCAACATGCTCGCCCCCGGCTTCGGCGTCCTGGTCTTCACCTTCTTCTCCGGGCCCGACCGCTGGCGCTGGCTGTTCGGCATGCTCGCCGTGCCCGCCCTGTTGGTCCTGTTCTACCGCCGGTACGTCCCCGAAACACCGCGCTACCTGCTCTCCCGCGGCAAGGTCGACGAGGCCAACCTCGTCCTCAACAAGCTCGCTTCCGGCCGGCTCCGCGGCCGCCCGGAGAAGCCGGAGCAGTTCATCACGGCGGTCGAGAGCGGCGAGAAGGTCGTGGCCGAACGCAACCGTCTGCGCGACGTCTTCATGGGAACCCTGCGCCGCCGCACCCTCTCCCTCGGCGTGGCCGTCTGCATGTCGTACGGCGCGCAGATATCCATCCTGTCGCTGATGCCCACCATCCTCGTGGCCCAAGGGCACAGCATCACCAAGTCGTTGCTCTTCACCCTGGTCATGCAGGCGGGCTCGCTGGTCGGCGCACTGGTCGCCTCCACCGCGGCGCGCTACGTCCCGCGCAAGGCCGTCCTCACGGTGGCCGCCGGACTCGGCTGCGCGGCGGCCTTCTGCTTCGGATTCCTGGCCAACGGCGTCGCCCTGATCCTCATCCTCGGCGCGGCCGTCAACTGCTGCATCATCACGCTGAACACCACGATCTGGATCTTCGCGCCCGAGCAGTTCCCCACCCGGGTGCGGGCGTTCGGCACGTCGATCATCCTGGCCCTCGGCTCCCTGGCGGGCGGACTGACGCCGATGCTCGCGGGTGCTGCCTTCGACGCGTACGGCATGGCAGGGATGTTCACCCTGATCGGCGTACTCTTCGTGGGCCTTGCCGTGTCCGTCCAGTTCCCGCCGGAGACCTTCGGCCGGTCCATGGAGGAGACGGCGGAGGAGTCCGCGACACAACCGGCGGAGGAGTCCGTGACGCAAGCGGCGGGGCAGCCCGCGGACGACACGACGGGGAGCACCCGATGACCTTCGTGGCCCTGATCAATCCCAACACCTCGGTGGCCACCACCGAGATGATGGCCGCCATCGCCGGCCGGACCCTGCGCCCCGACGACGGCTACCGGGTCCGCGGAGTCACCGTGGCCGAAGGCCCCACGATGCTGGTGGACGAGGACGTACTGCGGGCCGCCGGACCGCAGGTCCTGGCCGCGGCGCGGTCCACCCTCGCCGGGCCGGACGGCGCGCGCGTCAAGGCCCTGGTGGTGAGCGCGTTCGGTGATCCCGGCGTCGACGAACTGCGCGCATGGACCGATGTCCCCGTCGTGGGCATCGCCGAGGCCGCCATGGCGGAGGCCGCGGCGGACGGCCGTCGGTTCGGCATCGCCACGACCACGCCGGGCCTGGCCGCCGCCATCGCCGCGCGGGTCGACCGCCTGGGCCGGTCCTCCCAGTACACCGGCATCCGCCTCACGCCGGGCGACCCCCTGGAGCTGGCCGCCACCCCCGAGGTGATGCGGGAGCGGCTGGCCGACGCGGTCGGTGCCTGCATCGCCGAGGACGGGGCCGAGGCCGTGATCATCGGCGGAGGCCCGCTGGGGGAGGCGGCCGAAGCCCTGCAAGGGCGCTTCCCGGTGCCGGTCATCGGGCCGATCCCGGCCGCCTGCCGGGAGGTACGGCGGGTGCTCGAACGGAAGTGAGCCGGGGCCGTTCCCGACGGGGAACGCGCCCAAGGGAGTACGAGGCCGTGACGGCCGGGGACCGCCCCCGCCCGTCACGGACCGGCCGCCCGCGAGCCCGTCCGGCGGATCAGGGCCGGACAGGCCCTGACCCCGGCGGGCTACCGGCTCTGGCTCTGGCTCTGACTCTGCGTCCGGCCGTCGCCCTGATCGGCACCCAGGCCGCGGGCCGGCCCCTGGCAGCCCTGGGCCGCCGCGATGCCGAGCGCCACCAGCAGCGTCACCACGACGAAGACGACGAGCCGCTGCCGCAGCAGCCGCGGATTGGCGGGACGCAGCCCCGACGAAGTCGGACGGGCCCCGGGCCGCGTTCCCGGCCGGCCGTTCGCCCCGTTCGTACCCTGCGGGCGCCGCCCGGACCGGGTCGTGTTGCGCGGCGGCTGGTGCTGCTGGGGGCGCGAACCACCGGTCCGGGGCGAGCCGGCCCGCGACGACGAGGACGGCCGGGTGCCCTGCGGTTGCTTCTGCTTCTGCTGACGGGTCGCGGGCGGAGCCGCACGCCGCGTCTGCTGCTCGGTGTACGGACCGTCGAGACGGCCCGTCGGCCGGTCCAGTTCCTGCGCCGAACGCTGCACGGGCGGCCGGCTCTCGTGCAGCCCCTGCGCCTCCCGCGCCGCGATCTCCTTGAGCCGCATGGAGAGTTGGAGCGTGCTGGGCCGCTCCTCGGGGTCCTTCGCCAGGCATGCGCTCACCAGCGGCGCGAGCGCGTCGTGCACATCGTGCAGCTGAGCCTCCTCGTGCACCACGCGGTACAGCATCACCTCGGAACTGCCGTGCCCGAAGGGCGAGTCGGCCATGGCCGCGTACGCCAGCGTGGCACCGAGCGAGAACACATCGGTCGCAGGCGTCACGGCCGCGCCGCGCACCTGCTCGGGTGCGAGGAACCCCGGCGAGCCCACCGCCGTACCGACATGGGTGAGGGTGGAGGCTCCGGTCGCCCAGGCGATCCCGAAGTCGATGATCCGGGGACCCTTGGGGGAGAGAAGGATGTTCGACGGCTTGAGGTCGCGGTGGACGACCCCGGCCTCGTGCACCGCGACGAGGCCCTCGGAGAGCGCGGCCCCGATCGAGGCCACCTCGGCCGCCGACAGCGGGCCCTCCTCGGCCACCTTGTCGTGCAGCGAGGGCCCCGGAACGTACTGCGTGGCGAACCACGGACGGTCCGCCTCCAGATCGGCGGCCACCAGGCGGGCCGTGCAGCCGCCGCGGATCCGCCGTGCGGCGGACACCTCGCGCGCGAAGCGGGAGCGGAACTCCTGGTCCTCCGCCAGATCCGGGCGGATCACCTTCAGCGCCACCCGCTGGCCCCGCCGGTCCGAACCCAGGTAGACGACACCCATGCCGCCCGCCCCGAGCCGCCGGTGCAGTCTGAACGAGCCGACGACACGCGGGTCCTCGCGCCGGAGCCGCATCATCGCCATGTCTGCCCATCCCCGCTGCCTGGTCCGCCTGACGAGGCACAGCTTACGTACCCGGCGCCCGGGGCGCTCAGAGGCCGCGCCCTCACCGGTCGATCGATTGTCCGTGCGCGGCATGCCCCCTGACGGGGCATGGGGCCGGGGGCGCGTCTTGTACCGGACGGACCCGGGCCTCAAGACGGGGGAGGGCAAGGGCGGTTGGAGCGGTGCCGGACATCCGCGGTACGGCGCCGGCCTCGGCCCGGACGGGTGCGCGCAGCCCCCCTCCGGCGCGGGCGGACCGGCTGCCGGGAACCGGGACGGGCAAGGGTGAGTGAAGTCACGGCGGCCGTCGCCGTGCGTACCGGTGGGTCCCCGTCCAACGACTCCGGCGCCGCGCGAAGTTCGCCGCCCGCGCGGACGCCCCCTCCGGGATGTCCCCAGGGCCGGGCACACCCGGTCTCCACCCAGGGGAGTACAACGACGGTCCGGGGCTCATCCTCCGGGAGGCCCGGCAATCGGTACGCGGGCATGACGACCGCAGCGCCGCACGTCCCTAATGTTGAGGTCAAGCGGCGGGCGCAATACTCGTCCCCCGAGGTCACACGCCCGCCGCCCCACATCGAGTCAGGAGAGGAACCATGGCGGACACGGCAACGCGGACCATGATCCGCGCAGGACGCAGGGCCCATGCCTCGTTCGGCAGCCGCCCGTCCTCCGGCACGCGCCACCCACTCGTGGCGACGGCGATGGTTCTTCCCCTGGCGGCCCTGCTCGTGGTCGTCTTCGGCGGCTGGGACGCAGTGGTCACACAGGCGTCGTCCGTGGGCGTGATGCTGGGGCGCTGAGCGGCGCCCCGGGTCCGGAAGAGCGGTCCGGACCGGGACATCCGGCCAACAACCCCGTGGGGACGGGGGTGCGGCGGACGGCAGCGTTTGTCCGGTCAGCTGGGGAGCTGACCGGACATCGCGCTTTCCGGGGGCGTTCGCGGTGCGGCGGGGGTCGCCGCCCGCCCGCGACTCCTCCCGGCGCGCGTACGCTCGTCGGCGGACCCGGTGCGGACCGGGCCCACACCCGTACCAACCCGCCACCGGGGGAGACCGTGACCACCGCAGTCGTACGCGCGCTGGGCGATCTCGCCCATCGGGCCGCCCACGAACACCCCGGGGACCCCTGCGCCTGCCCGCCCCCTGCGGTGCTCGCGGACCGTGAGGACGGCACGGTGGTCCGCAGCGGGGCCGTCGTCGCCAAGGCCCACGCCGCCGGCACGGACACCTCCGGCCTGCTCACCCGCCTCACCCTCGCGAACGACCCGCGCCTCACCGGCATCCTGCTCGCCCCGCTGATCCCCGGCCCCTGTGCACCGGCCGCCACTCTCCATGACCGCCCCGTCACGCTCTGGCCCCGCGGCCGGCCCGTCGACCCCGGCGACCCCGACGCCGCCCCCTGGGAGGACGCCGCCGTTCTGCTGGCCGGGCTGCACCGGACCCCGGCCCCGCCCGCCCTGGCGCTCCCGCCCATGCGGGGCCCCGCGAAGGCCGCGCTCGCCGTCGCCCGGATGCGCGCCGCCCGGCCGGGCGACCCGGCCACCGCCCCCGTACTCGAAGCCTGGCACCGCCTGCCGGCCTGGGCCCGCGACGAGGCAGCCGCGCCCCCGCACCGCTCGCACTACCTCTGCCACGGCGATCTGCATCTCGGACAGCTCGTCCGACACCCGGCCCCGCACGGCCCCTGGCTGCTCATCGACGTCGACGACGCGGGTCTCGGTGATCCTGCCTGGGACCTTGCCCGCCCCGCCGCCTGGTACGCGGCCGGGATCCTGCCCCCCGAGGTCTGGCTCCGCTTCCTGGACGCCTACCGGGCGGCGGGCGGCCCCGCCGTCCGCGCCGAGGGCGATCCCTGGCCGGACCTGGATGTCCCGGCCCGAGCCCTGACCGTGCAGGCCGCCGCGCTGGCATTCGCCAAGTCCGCGGAGGAAGGCCGGACTCCGGATGAGGTGGAACGGACAATGATCGAAACCTGTGCCCGAATCGCATCTCTCCCGCCCGAGTTGGGCGCCGAACACTCGTCGTAGGCTGAACCGACCGTCGACGGGCAGGAATTCCGGCGACGGCGACCCGAAGGCGAGGAGTGAGCCGAACCATGCAGTGTCCCAAGTGCCACGCACAGATGAACACGTACAACCGCAACGGCATACAGATCGAGCAGTGCAGCGGCTGCCGGGGAATCTTCCTCGACTACGGCGAGCTGGAGTCCCTCACCCGCATCGAGGCTCAGTGGACGCAGCAGGCCCCGCCCGCACCGCCGGCCCCGCAGGCGTACCCGGCCGCCCCGGCGCCCGCCTGGGGCGCCCCGCAGCACCACGGCGGTCACTACCGGCACAAGAGCTTCGGCCGCATGCTCTTCTCGTCCTGAACGGACGACCGCCGCTGAGTGCCTGACCGCGGGCCCGGACGCGTTCCGTCCGGGCCCGCGGTGCGTCCGCACCAACATGCGTACGGCGGAAACGAGGAAGCCCCGGTCGTCGAGACGACCGGGGCTTCCGCTGGTGCGCGATACTGGGATTGAACCAGTGACCTCTTCCGTGTCAGGGAAGCGCTCTCCCGCTGAGCTAATCGCGCAGGGTGAACCTGCGTGTACTGCGTGCGCGATACTGGGATTGAACCAGTGACCTCTTCCGTGTCAGGGAAGCGCTCTCCCGCTGAGCTAATCGCGCGGGGATCCTAGCGGATCAGTGGACGATACTGGGATTGAACCAGTGACCTCTTCCGTGTCAGGGAAGCGCTCTCCCGCTGAGCTAATCGTCCTTGGAGGTGGAGACGGGATTTGAACCCGTGTAGACGGCTTTGCAGGCCGTTGCCTCGCCTCTCGGCCACTCCACCACGAGTGGGGGTTCGGGAAGATCCCCCACCTTGTGCGAGCGGACGACCAGGTTCGAACTGGCGACCTCAACCTTGGCAAGGTTGCGCTCTACCAACTGAGCTACGTCCGCTTGTCTTTCCCGGTCCGCTTGCGCGTCCCGGCGACGTGTTGAACTCTAGCGGATTCCCGGGCCAGTACAAAAACGCGTTTGTGCAGCGTGCTGAGGTGCGCTCGCCCCGGGGCAGGTCACCGCGCGCCGTCCTAGACTCGACGACGTGCACGACCTCGCTCCAATAGCCCGCTTCAGCGGGCTCCTCGCGTCCGATCTGCAGGACGTGACCAGTGATCCCGCAGCCCTCGAATCATCCGGCTTCTGGGCCGTATCCGCCGATTTCGAGGGCCGTCTCGTCTGCGCCCGCTTCGGCTCCGTACGTACCCGCGCGGTGCCCGCACCCGTGCCGGGCGCCTGGCACGGGCCCGCGGCCGGTGACTGGACCTCGTCCCTGGACCGCGCCGCGTACATCGCGGGCGTGCGGCGGATCCGCGAGTACATCGCGGCGGGCGAGGTGTACCAGGCCAACCTCTGCCGGGTGCTGACCGCGCCGCTGCCCGATCCGGGCGCCGCGGACGTGGACGGGCTGACCGTGCTGCTGGCCCGCGGCAATCCCGCCCCGTACGCGGGGACGATCCGGCTGCCCGCGCACGGCGTGGAGATCGCCACCGCGTCCCCCGAGCTCTTCCTGAAGCGGGACGGCCGGACCGTCGAATCGGGGCCGATCAAGGGCACCGGACGGACCGAGGACGATCTGCTGGAGAAGGACCACGCCGAGAACGTGATGATCGTCGACCTGGTCCGCAACGACCTGGGCCGGGTCTGCGCCACCGGATCGGTCACCGTTCCCGACCTCTGCGTGGTCGAGAAGCATCCCGGCCTGGTCCACCTCGTCTCGACCGTGCGCGGGGAGCTCGCCGAGGACGCCGGCTGGCCCGAGCTCCTCGCCGCCGCGTTCCCGCCCGGCTCCGTCACCGGTGCGCCCAAGTCCAGCGCCCTGCGGATCATCGAGGAGCTGGAGACCGCACCGCGCGGGCCCTACTGCGGAGGCATCGGCTGGGTCGACGCCGACCGCCGCACCGCCTCGCTGGCCGTCGGCATACGCACCTTCTGGATCGACCGGACCGGTCCCGCCCCGGTCCTCCGCTTCGGCACCGGGGCCGGCATCACCTGGGGCTCCGACCCGGAACGCGAGTGGGACGAGACCGAGCTCAAGGCGTCCCGGCTGCTCGCTGTAGCGTCGGGCGCTCACGACACAACCGGAAGGACCGCGTGATGAGGATTTGGGTCAACGGCGAACTGCGCGACGCCGAGGACGCCAGGGTGTCCGTGCTCGACCACGGGCTCACCGTGGGGGACGGCATATTCGAGACGGTCAAGACCGTCGACGGCAGGCCCTTCGCCCTCACCCGCCACCTCGACCGGCTGACCCGCTCGGCCCGTGGCCTCGGACTCCCCGACCCCGACCTCGACGAGGTACGGCGCGCCTGCGCCGAAGTGATCGACGCCAACCCGATGGCCCTCGGCAGGCTCCGCATCACCTACACCGGAGGGCTCTCCCCGCTCGGCTCCGACCGCGGCGACGCCGGACCCGGCCTCGTCGTCGCCCTCGGCGAGGCGGTCCGCCGCCCCGACACCACCGCCGTGATCACCGTCCCCTGGACCCGCAACGAGCGCGGTGCGCTCACCGGCCTCAAGACCACGTCGTACGCCGAGAACGTCGTCGCCCTCGCCCGCGCCCACGAGCACGGCGCCACGGAGGCGCTCTTCGCCAACACCGCCGGTCAGCTCTGCGAAGGCACCGGGTCCAACGTCTTCGTCGTCCTCGACGGGCAGCTGCACACCCCGCCGGTCGCCTCCGGCTGCCTGGCCGGGATCACCCGCGCGCTGGCCGTGGAGTGGACGGGCGCGCAGGAGACCGAGCTGCCGTTCGACATCCTGGAGCGGGCCGAGGAGATCTTCCTCACCTCCACCCTGCGCGATGTGCAGGCCGTGCACCGGGTGGACGGCCGGGAGCTGCCCGGCGGCCCCGGACCGGTGACCGTCAAGGCCATGCGGATCTTCGACGAGCGGGCCGGGAACGACCTCGACCCGTAGAACCGGGTCACGTCCGAACCGGAAATCGGGTGACGGGCCGGGCCGAAGTGGATAGAACATCTCCGATGACCACCACCCTCCGGCCGACCGGGCCGATCCAGCAAGGCGCCGATGGTGCGCAGTTCCGCGCGTACGACGTGTGCGACAACGGACGGCCCGTCGGCGCCGTCGAGATCGGCACCGATCCGGGATTCGGCGCGAAGGCGGGCGTGCTGCGCTCGCTGCGCATCGACGAGTCCCGCCGCAGGCGTGGCCGCGGCACCATTGCGGCGCTGGCCGCCGAAGAGGTGCTGCGCGGCTGGGGCTGCACCCGGATGGAGCTGTCGGTCCCGGCGGACGACACGGCGGGGCAGGGGCTGGCCACCGCGCTGGGCTACACCGAGCGCAGCAGGAACATGGTCAAGGAATTGGCGCCGACCCCGCCCGTCCTGCCCGGCGCCGTCACCGCCCGGCCGATGACGGACGAGGAGTTCGCGCAGTGGGAGCGCCACGCGATCACCGACTACGCGCAGACCTGGATCGAACGCGGGGTCCCCGAGGACCAGGCCATGAGGAAGGCCGAGACCAGCCACGCCCAGAACCTGCCGCACGGCCTCGCCACCGAGGGAACGCATCTGCACGTCCTCACGCACGAGGACGAAGCCGTGGGGCACGTCTGGGTGGCGCGGCACGAGATGCATCCGGGGATGCTGGTGGGCTACGTGTTCGACGTGGAGGTGCGCGCGGAGTTCCGGGGGCGGGGGTACGGCCGGGCGCTGATGCTCCAGGCGGAACGCATCGCGCTCGACGCGGGCGACGGCAGGCTGGGCCTGCATGTGCTCACGTCCAACACGCCCGCCCTGCGGCTGTACGAGTCGCTCGGGTACCGGACGACTCAGTACAACCTGGGCAAGAACCTCTGAGGGCGGGCCTGCTCAGCCCGCTCAGCCTCGCTCGGCGAGCAGCCGGTCGGCGATCTCCTCGATCCGTTCGCGCAGCCCGTCCTGGCTCTTGCCGCCGTCCAGCCGCTCGTCGCCGATCACATACGTCGGGGTGCCGGTGACCCCGATCGCCTTGCCCTCGGCCTGGTCGGCGTCGACGATCAGCATGTGGCGTCCGTCGATCAGAGCGGTGTCCATCTCCTCTGCGTCCAGGCCGAGTTCCCGTGCCACCTCGACGAGCAGTGGTTCGCCGGCACGGGCGAGATCGGCGGTACGGGCGAGCACTGCCTCGATGTACGGCCAGTCCTTGCCCTGGGCCACAGCCTCCTCGGCGGCCTGCGCGGCGGCGTAGGCGTGCTTGTGCTTCTCCAGTGGGAAGTGCCGCAGCCGTACCTCCAGCCGGTCGCCGTACTTGGCCCGCAGGGCGTGCACATCGGTGAGGGCCTGGTGACAGTCGGGGCACTGGAGCTCGCACCAGACGTCGAGGACGACGGGGGCCGCAGAGGTGGAATCGCTCATGCGGCCAGTCTCCCAGGGCTCGCGCGAGCCTCCCAACCGGCACCCGGTCCCGCCGGGGCTCCGTACGCCCGGCACGCCGCCGATCGGCACCTGGGGAGGATCCCGGCCCTGAAATGTCCCTGATGCGGTCCCGGATCGTGGCCCCCGGGCCGGTCACCGGTGCAGGATGGAAGGGACGTTTCCCCGTGCGCCTGGAGGCACCGATGCTTGCCGAGACCATCTGCTCCGCGGTGTCCGCTGCGGGCCTGGGCATCGCCGCCGTCACCGCCTGGCGAAAGCGCTTCCTCGCCGCGACCCGGATCGCCGCCTACTCCCTGGTCCCGATCGCCCTGGTCCTGACCGGGATCGTGGACTGGGTCGCCGGGATCGCCTTCAAGCCGAGCGTCTGGCTCGGTTTCGGGCTGCTCGCGGTGGCCTGGATGCTGTTCATGACGACCCGGGCGGTCGAGCGCCGCGGCGGCGGCACCCGCAAGGAGCGCCGGGCCGCCGCGCGGGCGGCGCAGGGCGAAGCGGTCGCCCCCGCGGCCTCGGCCCCGTCCCTGGGGGCGGGGCTCCAGGGGCCCCGCGCGCAGCCGAAGACGAAGTCCCGGCAGCAGTCCGCCTCGCCGGGCGAGGACTTCAGCGACATCGAGGCCATCCTGAAGAAGCACGGCATCTGACCCCGGCCCCCCGCCCCCGGCCCGGAGGGCCGTCCCCGGGCGCCGTCCGTACGATGGGGACACGCCGCGGCCCGGCGCGGCCGAAGGCATCAGTGGGGCAGGACAAGTGGCGCGTGTGGCAGGGATCAAGGATGTGGCCCGGCGGGCCGGCGTCTCCGTGGGCACCGTGTCCAACGTGATCAACCGGCCCGAGGCCGTGCTGCCGCAGACCCGTGCCCGGGTGCTCGCCGCCATCGAGGAACTCGGCTACGTACGCAGCGAGTCGGCGCGCCAGCTCAGGGCGGGCCGCAGCCGGATCATGGCTCTGCTCGTCCTCGACATGGGCAACCCGTTCTTCGTGGACGTGGCCCGCGGTGCCGAGCGCGCCGCCCGGGAGGCCGGTCTAGGCGTCATGGTGTGCAACAGCGACCAGAGCCCGGCGGAGGAGGCCGAGTACCTCGGGCTCTTCGCCGAACAGCGGGTCTGCGGCGTCCTTGTCACCCCGGCGGACGCGACCGGCCGGAACCTGGAGGCGTTCGGCCGGCACCGGATCCCCTACGTGCTGGTGGACCGGGTGGCGTCCTCCACGGGCACCTGCGCGGTCTCCGTCGACGACGTCCGCGGCGGCGCCCTCGCCGTCGGCCATCTGGTCTCGGCCGGTCACCGCTCGGTGGCGTACGTCAGCGGCCCCGGCGACCTCCATCAGATCCGGGACCGGCGCGAAGGCGCCCTCGCGGCCCTCGCGGATGCCGGGCTGCCGCCCGAGGCGCTCGTCGAGATCCCTTCCGGCCGGCTGGACGTGGCGGCGGGCCGCGACGCCGGGGCCCGGCTGCTCGGCCTGGTGCCCCGGCCGACCGCGGTGTTCTGCGCCAACGACCTGCTCGCCCTGGGGGTGCTCCAGGCGCTGTACGCGGCGCGCGTCAGGGTGCCGCAGGACATCGCCATGGTCGGCTACGACGACATCGAGTTCGCCGCCGCCGCTGCCGTACCGCTCACCTCGGTCCGCCAGCCCGCGGTCGTGATGGGCCGGATGGCAGCGGAGCTCCTGCTGGAGGAGTCGGACGACGAGGACGGCACCCACGAACACCGCAGTGTGGTGCTCCAGCCGGAGCTCGTGGTGCGGGCCTCCAGCTCGATGCCGGGCTGAGACCGCGGAACGCGGACCGCTGGGGCATGCGCGGTCGCATCACGAATTCACCGGGTACGAGGCGGTGTTGACCGGACGGGCCTGGCCGCCCGCCGGTGTCCTGGGGTTCCGTTCGGGGGAGTTGGGGAACGGGGCGCTCGGGGCGCAGCACCGAATGTGTGGCGGGGGATCGGACGCCGGAGCGAATCCATGCCGCTTCGGGGGTGGGTGAACTCCCGGTACGAAAAGGCGTGTTGATCGCCAACGGGGGCCGGTCTGAGTCATGATCGTCCTGCGATGGTCGACACCTCCCGGGGCGATGTCCCCGCAAGTCCTGCCGAAGAGCCGCGCGGCTGCCTCTTCGCGCTTTCCCAGCCCCCTTTGATGATCTTCCTCGCGGTGGTCGGCAGTCTGTTGCTGATGGCCGCGGTGCACGATCTCTTCATGCTGTGAACGGTCAGCCGGCCGCTTCCTTGCGGCGCGCCCGGTACGCGGCCACATGCAGACGGTTGCCGCAGGTGCGGCTGGAGCAGTAGCGGCGGGAACGGTTGCGGGACAGGTCGACGAAGGCGTGCCGGCAGTCCGGCGCCTCGCACCGCCGCAGCCGTTCCTGCTCGCCCGCCACCACGATGAAGGCCAGTGCCATGCCGCAGTCGGCCGCGAGATGGTCGGCGATCGACGCGTCCGGGGCGAAGTAGTGCACATGCCAGTCGTAGCCGTCGTGATTGCTGAGCTGCGGCGTGGTGCCGGCCGCGGCGACGAGCGCGTTGACGAGCGAGGCGGCGGTCTGTGCGTCGTCCGTCGCGAAGATCTCGGCGAAGCGCGCCCGTACGTCCCGTACGGCCCGCAGGTCCTTCTCGTGGAGCTCGCCCACGCCGCTGATGCGATGGCGCCGCGCGAAGTCGTAGAGCGCCGCGACGTCGGCGAGGCCGTCGCCCGGCTCGTCCTCCGGCTGCCCGCTCCCCGGCGGTTCGCTCTCCGGTGCGGTGTTCATCAGTTCGATCACCGTGTCGAGGGCGATCCGGGTGTCGTGTGGGATCAGCACGCTTTCGCTCCCTGCCTCCGGCGGGCGGGTGTCCGCCGATGCGGGCTGACTCTACTGGCTCGGCCGCGGCGCACAGCGGCCCGAGAGGGCCCGTGGGAGGTCCGGAGAGCGGATACCGGCCATGGGCGGGTATCCATGGCCGGTGTGTGTCCGTCCGGGGCGTGAGGAGGGCACCACGAGTCCTCGGGCGCGCGCACCGGCGCCGTCACCACGGTGGATTCCGTGATGACGGCGCCGGTGTCATCCGTATGAGGTTTTCCGCGCGGCGCCGTCTCCCCGAGTCGGACGGCGCCGTGCAGCTCTCGGCCTGGCTCAGCTCTCGGCCAGGATGTGTGAGAGCTCCGTATCGAGGTCGAAGTGACGATGCTCGGTGCCTGGCGGAACCGCGGCGTCGGTCCGCTTAAGGAACGACTCCAGGGCTCTCGCCGGGGCTTCGAGCAGGGCTTCGCCCTCTGGGGAGCTCAGCGCGATGCAGACGACGCCCTGGCCGTGACTACGGGATGGCCAGACGCGGACGTCTCCGGTGCCGGTGGGCCGGTGCAGCCCCTCAGCAAGGAGGTCGCGGGCGAATACCCATTCGACCGTCTCCTCCGCTCCGGTATGGAAGGTGGCGTGCACGGCATACGGATCGGCCGTGTCATACCGCAGGCCCGCGGGTACAGGCAGTGAGGACTCGCTCGACACAACGAGGCGCAGGTGCAGCTCGCAGCTGACCGTGGTGTTCATAAGCGCCAGGGCCTTTCGCTCAGTGTGCGCTCGGGGATTCGCACGTCGGCGAAATCGACATGCCACCTACGGTGGCGTTGTAAACCCCTCTGACCTTTTTGTGTTCCTTCAGGTAGCTCGTACGGCGGTGTGTAACTTTCGGTTATGCGGCCATTCCGGTGACGAGAGCCGTTCCGGTAGGTTGGCTGTCATGAATGCGGAGCGTGACGTGCGGAACGGGGACGCCGCATCGGCGACGCCGATGTCCGGCGCGGGGGACAGGGCGGACGGCGTGACGGGTGAGGTCGCCGAGGGTGTGACCAAGGAACGGGAGCTCGGTTCCCGGGCGCCCGGGTTCATCAAGGCGTCCAGGACGCTGCACCTGAGCTGGCAGGTCGGCGTCTTCATCGTCGGCTTCGCCGTGGTCGTGGCGGGCATCATCATGCTTCCGCTGCCCGGCCCCGGCTGGCTGGTGATCTTCGGCGGCATGGCGATCTGGGCGACCGAGTTCGTCTGGGCGCAGCTGGTGCTCCGCTGGACCAGGCGGAAGGTGACCGAGGCCGCCCAGCGGGCGCTCGACCCCAAGGTCCGGCGGCGCAACATCATCCTCACGTCGATCGGCCTGGTGATCATCGCGGTGCTGGTGGGGATCTACGTCTGGAAGTTCGGCATCACCATGCCGTGGAAGATCCACGAGTGACCCGGGGGTGGTCATGGGGCGCCGCTGACATGGGGTAATGTTTGGCCTGCGCCCGGGCGATTAGCTCAGTGGGAGAGCGCTTCGTTCACACCGAAGAGGTCACTGGTTCGAACCCAGTATCGCCCACCCCGGACAGAGGGCCCGTGAGACCGCAGAGTCTCACGGGCCCTCTGCGTTTTCCGTTCCCGGCCGGCCCGCCGGGTCGTTGCCGGTGCCTTCGCAACGATTCACAAGCGCTTTCGTGAACGATTCAATCCATGCGGTGGCGGACGGTCCGGGTCCGCAAATCGAGGAGTGGTATCCGGATATCGCGGTCGGCACGATCGGGCGGCCACGGGAATTCCCGGAAAGAGTTCGGTCCCCGGCGTCCGTGAGCAATGCCACGGACGATTCGAGAACTCCGCCGGGAATTCCCGCACCGGCGACGGCGGGGCGCGAACTGCTCGATTTCACGGGCGAGTTCGCGCGACCGCCTGCCATACGACGTACCGTCAGCGCATCCGGCCCACGGTCTCCTTCAGCCGCCGTGCATCGCGCAGCCGCTGCTCGTACGTCGCACCGACCACCAGCAACAGCAGCCCGGCCAGGGCGGGCGGCAGCCAGCGCGGCAGCGCGCCGACCACCTGGACCACGTACGGCGCCAGTTCGTGCACGGCGTCCAGGGCCAGCACCGCGCCACCGACCAGGAGCAGTGCCTGGAGCCGCAGCCGGGCGCCCGCCAGGGTGATCACCAGGGCCGCCACCCCGAGCAGCAGAGGCCGCAGCCAGTGCGGATCGACCCAGGCCGCGAAGAGGCTCGGGACCAGCGTCGCCGAGAGACCCGCCCCGTACGCCGTCCACGACGACGCCTCCGGGTCGCGACGCCGGCGCAGCACACCGACCGCCAGGGCGGGCACCGTCACCGGCAGCGTGTACGCCTCCGGGGCCGACACCCCCGAGGCCGTCAGCCGCACCCAGGTCGCCAGGACGAACAGCGCCACCGCCAGGTACCCGGCCACCGGCCGACGCTCGGCCCGTACGGCCGTGCCCGCCGCCAGCACCCCGCTCAGCGCCAGCACCAGAGCCAGGAACGGCCCGTCCGGCACCGCCATGATCATCGCCACCACGGCCGACAGGGCCCCGGTCAGCTCGACGGGAAGAGCCGGCGGGCGGTTCCGCAGCCGGGCCCCGAGCAGCACCGTCACCACGGGGACGGCCAGCATCAGCGGCGCCGCCCGGTATCCGGCGAGTTCCAGTGACGCCCCGGCCGCACGGGCGAGCACCATCGCGCACAGCACGGCCCCGCACGCCGGCACCGCCTGCGCGATCCGCAGCGCCCCTGCCGCACGCTCCGCCCGGGCGTCCGACAGCTCCCGCTCCGGCATCGCGGCACCGTCGAGCAGCACCGCGGCGGCCCCGAGCACCAGCAGCAGCACCGCGAACACCGCGTACGTCGCGGCCTGGGCCGCGAGCGAGAGGAGCCCCGCGCTCACCGCGCCGACCAGGCCGCACACCAGCGCGGTCGTTCCCACGGGGCCCGTCCCGCGGCGCAGAGCCCGTACCGCCACCGCGAACACCCCGGCGACCAGCACCGACTGCACCGACACGGCCGCCGCGTACGAGAGCCCCAGCACCGCGGGCAGCGCGGTGAGCCCCGCCCAGCAGAGCGCCGTCGCCGCGGCCCCCGCCGCACTCCGCCAGGCCGGACCCGGCGAGACCACCGCCCCGGCCACCCGCACCAGCCGGGGCCAGCACCGGTGCGCCAGCCCGAGCAGACCGGCCACCACCAGCAACACCACCGGGGCCGCGGCCGACCGGGACCACGCCAGGTCCTCCATGCCCAGCGCACCCCGGACACCGCCGTCGGGAGCGCCGGTCCACACGCGGGCCAGCTGCGACGCCGTACCCAGCAGCGACATGCCGACCGGCGGCACCGCGGCCAGCACCGCCGCCGCGGTCACCGCCGACGAGGCCCACACCAGACCCTGGCCGACCGGACGGGGCAGCGGTGCGCGCACGGCCGCCAACAGCACCACACCGCACAGCAGATACACCGGCACCGACCAGTCCCAGTCCACTCCGGCGCGCAGCACACCACCCACCGCCGCCACCCCGGACAGCCCGGCCAGCACACCGCCGGCCACCGCGAGACCTCGGGGCGCGCGCCACGCCCCGAACAGCGCGAGCGCCGCGCCCGCGAGCAGCAGCGCGGCCGGCGCCACCGCACCCGACGCCGCCTCGGCGGACACCGACTGCCCCAGGGCCACCAGCAGTCCCAGCAGGCCCGTCGTCCAGCAGCCGACACAGGCCGTCACCCGGACCGCGATACCCGGCCCCCACAGCGCGATCGCGCAGTCCAGCGCCGCCGTCAGCAGCAGTGCCCAGCCGAACACCGAGGCACCCGCGCCGGCCGACCAGGCCCACAGCAGCAGCGGCAGCTGAGCACTCACCACCGCCAGGGGCAGCGGCAGCCGCAGCCGGCCGAGCAGCAGCCCGTACCCGCCCCAGAGCACCGCCAGCACCGCCGAGGCGGCCGCGGCGTAACCGGGCCCGTCGGCCTCCGGCACCGCCACCCGGTGCAGCGCGTAGGCGTCGAGGATCATCAGCACGGAAGCCAGAGCACCCAGCGACTCGGCCGTCGCGGACAGCCCGCGACGCAGCAGCACGGCGGGAGCGGCGAGCGCCGCGAGCGTCACCACGGCGAGCACCGCCGAACGGCCGGCGATCCCCATGTGGCCCCAGCTGACCAGGGTGAACGCGATCGCCGCGATCGTCAGCAGCAGACCGCCCAGGGTGAGCAGCACGTTCTGCGCGCTGCGCGGTCCGGCCTGCGGGGCAGGACGCCCGAACGGAGCCGCGAACGGAGCCGCGGGCCGGGCCGTCGCGGGCGGACCGAACGGAGCGGCGAGCTGTGGGGCCGACGGCGCGCCGGGAGGCCCGGCGGGTGGCGTCAGCACGCTCAGCAGCCAGGCACGGCGAACCAGCAACTGGGACCGGCGGGCGTCCAGCCGGGCCAGTTCGCGATCGAGGAGCGCCAATTCCTCGGCGGGTGGCGGCACATGTTCCATGGACGCGAGTGTGGCGCGAGCCACAGGTTCGGACATGCGCTCGGATACTCAGTTCCCCGGCTGAGTACGCGCAGACTGGATCCATGGACTGGAGCCACTACCGATTCGTGAGTATCTGGGACCTTCCCGCCCCGCCCGACGCCGTGTACGAGATCCTCGAACGCGCCGATGACTACCCGCGCTGGTGGCCGCAGGTCCGCGAGGTCACCCCGGTCGACGGCATCACCGGCACCACCCGTATCCGCTCGCTCCTCCCGTACGACCTCGTCATGACCGTCCGCGAGCGCCGCCGCGACCCCCGGGCCGGGGTCATCGAGGCGACGCTCAGCGGCGATCTGGACGGCTGGGTCCGCTGGACGGTCACCCCGCACGGCGGTGGCAGCCGGGCCGTCTACGAGCAGGAGGTCGAGGTGCACCGGCGGCTGATGAGGCTGCTGGCGGTGCCCGGACGCCCGGTGTTCCGGGCCAATCACGCCCTGATGATGCGTGCCGGGCGGCGGGGTCTCACGGCCAGGCTGGAAGCAGTTTGAACCGGACCGCGGGAGCCCTGTATGGTTCAACCCGTTCCCGGGCGATTAGCTCAGTGGGAGAGCGCTTCGTTCACACCGAAGAGGTCACTGGTTCGAACCCAGTATCGCCCACCCGGAAGAAGCCGGTCCGTCAGCAGAATCGACGGACCGGCTTCTGCGTGTGCGGAAGCGGGGGCCGGGAACTCTCTCATGCCGCGGCAGGCAGCTCCGGGCGCAGCGGCCAGGCCGGATCCACCGCCTCCGTCGTGCCGTTCTTCGCGAACCACGCCTGCAGCCCACGCGCCTGCGCCGCATGCCACACGGCCTGCAGGGTGTGCAGCTCCGGCGGGGTCAGCCGCTCCAGCCGGGACGAGAACCGCCGCCCCACTGCACGCACCAGCTCCAGCGAGGCCGCCGCGTCGGCCGCCGCGTCATGGGCGCCGTCGAGCACCACTCCGTACAGCTCGCACAGATCGGTGAGGGTCCGCCGCCCCTTGCGGTAGCGGTCCAGATGCTTGTCGAGCACGCGCGGATCCAGCACGCACAGCGGGGAGTTCTGCAGATACGCCCCGAGCGACGAGGCGCGGTGGCGCTTCAGCTCGCGGTCCAGCAGCGTCAGGTCGAACGGCGCGTTCATCACGACCAGCGGGCGTCCGGCCGCGCACTGCTCGGCCAGCGCGCGGGCTATCTCCTCCACCACCGGCGCCGGCCAGCGGCCGTTGCGCTGAAGGTGATCGTCGGTCAGACCATGGATCTCGGTCGCCCCCACGGGCACCGGTATCCCCGGATTCACCAGCCAGCGGGTGACGCGCATCCGCCCGCCCGCCGCGTCCTGGACGACCAGGGCGGCCGAGACGATCCGGTCCCCCTCGACGTCGACTCCTGTTGTCTCGGTGTCAAAAGCGGCCAGTGGCCCCTCGTACCAGTGAGTCATCCCCGAACTCCTCGTGCCCGAACGGCAGATGTGTGATTCCTCTGCCCGGTCCGGTGATACCCGCGCCCTTTGCCTCGTACGCCGTTTGCGGGCCGTCCCGTGCGGTGACAACACAGGTGAGGGGAACGGAAGTTGTCCGCTGCCCCCGACCGGAGAACCGATCGGCACAGCCCGGAAGGCACACGCAGCCATGGCGCTCGCGAAGCCCGAACCGAGCGGGCTGCTGTCACAGCGGACCGAACCGCTGCGCGGCACACTCGCAACCACCGCCTGCATGGAGACGCTCCAGGTGGGCTATCTGCACGCGGTCGCGGCCGCGGCGGGGTGCTCCCTGTCGCAGCCCTTCCCCGACAACGGCATCGACTGGCACGTCAGCCACGGCGCGCCGGGCCATGCCGTGGACGACGAAGTGACCATAAAGGTCCAGCTCAAATGCACGTACCAGATCCCGCCGAACCCGCCGGGACCGACATTCGCCTTCACGCTCGACAACGCCCACCTCGTCAAGCTCGCCCGGACACCGGTGTCGGTGCACAAGATCCTCGTGGTGATGATCGTGCCGCGCAGCCAGGACGACTGGCTGCGCGCCGGGCACGACCGGCTCGACCTGCGGCACTGCTGCTACTGGACCAACCTGGCCGGCCACGCGGTGACGGGCCGGCACCGGACCACCGTGCGGATCCCCACCTCGCGCATCTTCGACGACCGGGCGCTCTGCGAGATCATGACCCGCGTAGGGGCGGGAGGGAGACCTTGATGCACCGGCCGATGGGCACATACGACGACTACGGTGACTGCGCTGACGGAACGATCCCGTCAGCCACCCGCCCGCACCCCGCCGAGTCCGCGGGGCCGTGGCCCGATGCTCCCGGGCTCCCGGGAGGCGTCCCGGACCCGGCCCGGGTCGACCCCGCCGTCCTCGGCGCCCTGCTCGGCCGGCACGGCTGGCGGCGCCGGGGCGGGGCTGCCGGGCGCTACAGCCGGTGGACCCCGCCGGGCCCACCCGCCCCGCCGGGCGGCGCGACGAGCCTCCTGGTCCCCGACACCACCGCCTTCCCCGACAGCGAGGACCTCCTCGCCGAGGCGCTGACCGCGCTCGCCCGCAGCGCCGCGCCCTCCGCCCGCGAGGTACTGGTCTCGCTCGCCGTGCCCAGCGACGAGATCCGCTGGTGGCGCGAGGTCCCCGAGACGGTCGCGGGCGCGGCGGCCTGGGCCGGGGCCGAGCGGCTGCACACCGCCGCCCGGCAGATACTGCTCGCCGGAGCCCTCGCCGTACGCGCGAACACCGGCTACCACGGCGCACGCCACCGCCGCAGGGCCAGGGCCGCGCTCGACGGCATCCTCGTCGGGCCCGCGCCCGGCGGCCGGGAGCTCGCCGCGTTCCTGCCGGTCGAACCGGGCCGTGCCGTCGCCGTACGACTCCACCAGGCGCTGCACGCCGCCCGGGAGGCCGTGGACTACCAGCGGGCCACCGGCGGCTACGAAGCCTTCGAAACCGCCGTCGAGGCGGGCGTCAGCCGGGAGCTGACCGAGGCCGTCGTCGCACTCGTCCAGGGCTCGGAAGGGGCCGGGATCGCCCTGGAGTGGGCGCCCGCCGCCGGTACCCCCGAGGGCTGCCCGGCCCGGCCCGAGCCGGTGGAGTTCTCCCCCGGCGATCTGCCGGCCCTGCGCCGGGCGGGCGCCCGCTACCTCCACGACGAGCCCGCCGTGACGGTACGGATCACCGGTGCCGTCGTCCGGATGCGCCGCTCGGCACCGCGCGGCCCCGGGATCGTGCGGCTACGGGTGCTGGCGGGCGCCGAGGTGCCGCACGTACGGCTGGAGCTGGACGAGGAGGCGTACCGGATCGCCGGCCACGCCCATCTGGTGGGGCTGCCGATCCGGGTGGAGGGCAGGCTGGAGAGCCGCGGCGGCTTCCGGCGGCTGTCGAGGACCTCGCACGTCGTGCCCGTGCAGGTCGACGAGGCGGAGCGGGACCGGCTGATGAAGTCGCTCCAGGAGAACGTCGACCTTTTCGAGGAGGCGTGCACCGGCGAATAGGGCGCTGGGGGAGGGCCCTGCGGGGGAGCGGTGGGGCCGGCTGCCCGAACCGTTTCGCAGAGGGGGCCCGCTCCTCGGTACGATTCGTATCGCACGCGCACTACGCATGCGTGCGTTCCCCCTGAGTCAGGAGAGACCGGTGTCAGACGTCCGTGTGATCATCCAACGCGATTCCGAGCGGGAAGAGCGCGTGGTGACGACGGGCACTACGGCAGCCGAGCTCTTTCCCGGCGAGCGCACCGTCGTCGCCGCCCGGGTCGCCGGTGAGCTGAAGGACCTCGCGTACGCCGTCGCCGACGGCGAGGTCGTCGAGCCCGTCGAGATCTCCTCCGAGGACGGCCTGAACATCCTGCGGCACTCCACCGCGCACGTCATGGCGCAGGCCGTGCAGCAGCTCTTCCCCGAGGCCAAGCTCGGCATCGGTCCGCCGGTCAAGGACGGCTTCTACTACGACTTCGACGTCGAGAAGCCCTTCACTCCCGAGGACCTCAAGGCCATCGAGAAGAAGATGCAGGAGATCCAGAAGCGGGGCCAGAAGTTCTCCCGCCGGGTCGTGACGGACGAGGCCGCCCGCGAGGAGCTGGCCGACGAGCCGTACAAGCTGGAGCTCATCGGAATCAAGGGCTCCGCGTCCTCGGACGACGGCGCGGACGTCGAGGTGGGCGGCGGCGAGCTGACCATCTACGACAACCTCGACCCGAAGACCGGCGACCTGTGCTGGAAGGACCTCTGCCGGGGCCCGCACCTGCCGACCACCCGGTTCATCCCGGCGTTCAAGCTGATGCGCAACGCCGCGGCGTACTGGCGGGGCAGCGAGAAGAACCCGATGCTCCAGCGCATCTACGGCACCGCGTGGCCCACCAAGGACGAGCTCAAGGCCCACCTGGAGTTCCTGGAGGAGGCCGCCAAGCGCGACCACCGCAAGCTCGGCAACGAGCTGGACCTCTTCTCCTTCCCGGACGAGATCGGCCCCGGTCTCGCGGTCTTCCACCCCAAGGGCGGCATCATCCGCCGCGCCATGGAGGACTACTCGCGCCGCCGGCACGAGGAGGAGGGCTACGAGTTCGTCTACTCCCCGCACGCCACCAAGGGCAAGCTCTTCGAGAAGTCCGGCCACCTGGACTGGTACGCCGACGGCATGTACCCACCCATGCAGCTCGACGACGGGGTGGACTACTACCTCAAGCCGATGAACTGCCCGATGCACAACCTGATCTTCGACGCGCGCGGGCGCTCCTACCGTGAACTGCCGCTGCGCCTCTTCGAGTTCGGCACGGTGTACCGGTACGAGAAGTCCGGCGTGGTGCACGGTCTGACCCGCTCGCGAGGCTTCACGCAGGACGACGCGCACATCTACTGCACCAAGGAGCAGATGGCCGAGGAGCTCGACCGGACGCTCACCTTCGTCCTGAACCTGCTCCGCGACTACGGTCTGACCGACTTCTACCTGGAGCTCTCCACCAAGGACCCGGAGAAGTTCGTCGGCTCTGACGAGATCTGGGAAGAGGCCACCGAGACGCTGCGCCAGGTCGCCGAGAAGCAGGGCCTGCCGCTGGTCCCGGACCCGGGCGGCGCCGCGTTCTACGGCCCGAAGATCTCGGTGCAGTGCAAGGACGCCATCGGCCGTACCTGGCAGATGTCGACCGTGCAGCTCGACTTCAACCTCCCGGAGCGCTTCGACCTGGAGTACACCGGCCCGGACGGCACCAAGCAGCGCCCGGTCATGATCCACCGCGCTCTGTTCGGTTCCATCGAGCGCTTCTTCGCGGTGCTCCTGGAGCACTACGCGGGTGCGTTCCCGGTGTGGCTGGCCCCGGTCCAGGCGGTCGGCATCCCGATCGGCGACGCGCACATCCCGTACCTCCAGGAGTTCGCGGCCAAGGCCCGGAAGAAGGGGCTGCGGGTCGACGTGGACGCCTCCTCCGACCGGATGCAGAAGAAGATCCGCAACCAGCAGAAGGCCAAGGTGCCCTTCATGATCATCGCGGGCGACGAGGACATGGCCAACGGCGCCGTCTCCTTCCGCTACCGCGACGGATCGCAGGAGAACGGCATCCCGGTCGAGGACGCCATCGCCAAGATCCAGAAGGCCGTCGAGGACCGCGTACAGGTCTGACGGGCACATCGCGGGTGAGAGGCCCCCGGAGAGCTACCAGCTCTCCGGGGGCCTCTTCTCGTCCTCCCGCCGGAAGACCTGGAGCAGCCACGACGAGAACGACCCCGTCACCGCCCCCAGCAGCGCCAGCCCGCAGACCATCAGGCCCGCGGCGACGACCCGGCCGCCCGGAGTGACGGGCACCGCGTCCCCGTACCCCACCGTCGTGAGCGTCTCGCACGCCCACCACACCGCGTCGCCGAAGGTATGGATCGTGGAATCCGGGACCTTGTGCTCCTGGTGGTAGACCGCGAGCGACGCGGAGAAACCGAGCAGCAGGGAGGACGCGCCGGCGTAGCTGATCACGCGGGCGTACAGGCTCAGCCGCGGCTGCTCCCGGCGCTGCTGGACCGCGGTGTAGACCCGGATCAGGCGCAGCGGCCGCAGCAGCGGAAGCAGCAGCACCAGCGTGTCCAGCCAGTGGACCCGGAAGAAGCGGTGGCGAAGGCCGCTGAGCCGGAACCGTACGACGTAGTCCGCCACGAAGACGAGCCAGGTGGCGCCGACCAGGACCAGGGCGAGGTCCCGCCAGGGCTCGGTGTCCTCGGGGACGAGGACGCGGACCGCGTAGCCGAGCAGGAAGAGCAGGGAGAAGCCGAGGAGCGGCACCTCGGTGCGCTGCTCCCAGTGCCGTAGGCGTTCAGGGGTGGAGTCGGCGGACCGGTCGCTCATCGCCTCAGCATCTCCGTACGCCGACGGGTGTGGCCCCGGCGACACGCACCCCGGGAGTGAAGCAATATGCTGATCGCCATGACGAGTGAGCCGGAGCAGCAGATCGGAGTGGGAACGCCCGATGCGTTCCAGCGCCTGTGGACGCCCCACCGGATGGCGTACATCCAGGGCGAGAACAAGCCGACCGGCCCGGAGGCCGGCGACGGCTGTCCGTTCTGCGGGATCCCGTCGAGTTCGGACGAGGACGGGCTCGTCGTCGCCCGCGGCAAGCACGTGTACGCCGTGCTGAACCTGTATCCGTACAACGGCGGCCATCTGATGGTGGTGCCTTACCGGCATGTCGCGGACTACACGGAGCTGGACGGTCCGGAGACCATGGAGCTGGCCGATTTCACCAAGCGGGCGATGGTGGCCCTGCGGACGGCCTCGGGGGCGCACGGATTCAACATCGGCATGAACCAGGGTTCGGTGGCGGGTGCCGGCATCGCGGCCCATCTGCACCAGCATCTGGTGCCGCGCTGGGGTGGTGACACCAACTTCATGCCGGTGGTCGGCCACACGAAGGTACTGCCGCAGCTGCTCGCCGACACCCGCAAGATGCTGGCCGACGCCTGGCCGGAGGGCTGATCCCGGCAGTGGTTCGCGCGAGGGCCGCCCGGCCGATTTCCGGCCGGGGCGGCCCTCTCGCCTGTCCGGCCCTGGTCAGGGCAGGCCCCGTCGCGTCGGGGTGCCCGGTCCTGGTCCGCCGGGCAGGCCCTGTCGCGTCGGGGCGACCGGCTACGCGTCGTACAGATCGGCCTTGCGCGGGGTCGGGTCTTGTACCGCGCCGCTCAGTATCATCGAGCGGTTGTCGAAGCGCTCGGTGTCGACGCCGTTCTCGTCGAGGACGCGCAGGGCGGCGCTGTGGACGGCGCGCAGTACCGGCGTCGCGGCCCGCATCGCGTCGTCCGCCATGAAGCGGTGGCGCCACGGCTTCTCGGCCCAGGCGTGGCGCAGACCGAACGGCTCGGGCAGGGCGATCTTACCGCCCAGGTAGTCCAGCAGCGGCGGGTACCAGGTGAACGGGGCGCGCAGGGCGAGCCGGACGACCTCGCTGGATTCGACCAGTGGGAGCGTGATGTCGCGGGTCTCCCAGAACCGGACGGTCTTGTTGACCGTCTTGGTCTTGGCCGCGGGCTTGCTGGTGAAGAGCGAGTGGACCGGGCCCAGCGCATGCCCGGTGACCTCGATGCGCAGCGTTTCGTAGAGCACCGTGACCGTGATCATCATCGTGATGACCAACTGGCCGTCCCAGAGGGTGAACTGGACCCCCAGATAGTGCCGGTCACCGCCGCCGAACTGCTGGTGGTTGCAGATCCGCTGTATCTCGTGCGGCTTGACCTGGAAGGTGGCGACGTCCTCGCCGGCGGGGCGGGAGACCGAGTCGGCGTTCTCCCCGACGGGGGACACGATCCAGTGGGTGACCGACGGAGTGGGGAACCCGCCGGTGTTCAGCGGGCCGCGCTCCAGCACCTTGAGCTGGTCGTGGATGGCCCGGATCAGGTCCCAGCTGCGGAACTGGTGGAATTCCTTGCCGGGTTCCTTGGAGACCAGCTCCTCGGCCAGCTGCCAGCTGCCCCAGCGCGTGCCCATGCCGAGGATTCCCTTGGGGCCCGCGTAGAAGACCGAGTTGGACTGCTGCTCGGCGGTGAGCTTCTCCAGGCCCTGGCGGAGCGCCTCGCGGGAGGTCTCGTTGGGGTTCTTCGGCACGGCCTCGGGGATCTTGGCGCTGACGCCGCCGCCGGAGAGCAGCCCTTCCCAACGGGCGCGCATGTCCTTGGCGGAGGACTCGGCGATCCGTTTGGCGATGAACCAGCCGATGGCGGGGGCCACGATCATCAGGCGGACGTAGAGCGCCAGGAACCCGGTGAGCGGCAGGCCCACCAGGAAGACCAGCGCCACGATGCCGATGATCGGGAGCAGCGCGCCGCCCAGGGCGGAGAGCGCCTTGTCCTTGGTGTTGCCCAGGTAGTCGCGCAGACGGAACGCGAGTACCCACAGGATCATGCCGGGCAGGAAGAGGAAGCCGAACAGGGCGGTGACGGCGGTGAGTTTGGTGTCGCGGCTCTTGCGGAGGCGGGTCGCGGAGAGACAGTGCTCGACGACGGTCTGCGGGTCCGTCCCGAAGGACTGGATGAGGGCCTTTCGGGCCCCGCCCAGCATGCGTTCCTGAACGGCGCGGGAGAACGCCTCACCGAGATTGGGCTTGAAATAGTCGGACTTGAAGAGCTTGGAACGGCCCACCTTGACTTCGGACTTGTGCCACTCGCTGTTGGCTTCAAGGATCTTCTCCACCGGGCTGTCACGGTACGCGGCGGAGGCGAGGGCGTTCGTCGCCACCGCCTGTCCGCCCGAACCCTGGAGCGGGATCTGCGCTCCGGGAGAGAAATCGAATCCGTCGCTGGCCACTGTCGCCCCCACTCGCCGCCGAGGAACTGCTCCTGCGGCTGTTTCCCAACTGCCGTGCCTGGCACACCTTCTGAGCTGGGACCAAAGCGTATCGTCCGGATCGCTGCGCCGCCCGCCCCTGTGGACAAAGACGGGCGGCATGGCCGGTCACGAGTCGATCGGGTTGTTCTCCTGCTGTCCCCGGAGGCGTTCGGCGAGCTGTGGGGGCATCGCTTCGTGCCGGGCGTACGCCCGGTCGAACCGGCCGGCGCCATGGGAGAGGGAGCGCAGGTCGACCGCGTACCTGCCGATCTCCAGCTCGGGCACCTCGGCCCGTACGAGGGTGCGGCCGGCGCCGGACTGCTCGGTTCCGATCACTCTGCCGCGCCGCCCGGACAGATCGCTCATCACCGGCCCGACATAGTCGTCGGGGACCAGGACCCGGACCTCGGCGACAGGTTCGAGGAGCTGGATGCGGGTGTCCGCGGCGGCCTCGCGCAGGGCCAGCGCGCCCGCGGTCTGGAACGCCGCGTCGGAGGAGTCCACCGAATGCGACTTGCCGTCCCGCAGCGTGACGCGTACGTCGACGAGCGGATGGCCGGCCGCGACACCTCGGGCGGCCTGGGCGCGCACGCCCTTCTCGACGGACGGGATGAACTGACGGGGCACCGCTCCGCCGACCACCTTGTCGACGAATTCGATGCCCGACCCCGCGGGCAGCGGCTCCACGTCGATCTCGCAGATGGCGTACTGGCCGTGGCCGCCGGACTGCTTCACATGCCGGCCGCGCCCGGTCGACGGGGCGGCGAAGGTCTCGCGGAGCGACACCTTGTGCGGTACGGCGTCGACCTGGACGCCGTAACGGCTGCGCAGCCGGTCCAGCGCCACGTCCTGGTGGACCTCGCCCAGGCACCACAGCACCACCTGGTGGGTGTCCTGGTTCTGTTCCAGGCGCATGGTCGGATCCTCGGCGACCAGCCGGGCGAGCCCTTGGGAGAGCTTGTCCTCGTCCGCCTTGCTGTGCGCCTCGATGGCGAGCGGCAGCAGCGGGTCCGGCGTGGTCCAGGGCTCCAGCAGCAGCGGCAGCTCCGGGGCGGAGAGGGTGTCCCCGGTCTCGGCGCCGCCCAGCTTGGCGACGCTGACCAGATCCCCCGCGCCGCACGCGGTGACCGGGCGCTGCTGCTTGCCGAACGGGGAGGAGAGCGCGCCGACGCGGACCTCGGCCTCGTGGAAGGGGCGGGGCTCGCGGCCGGGGTCGGTGAGGCCGTGGCCGAAGACGTGGACGGTCTCGTCGGGACGCAGGGTGCCGGAGAAGACGCGTACCAGCGAGACCCGGCCGACGTACGGGTCGGAGGCCGTCTTGACGACTTCGGCGACGAGCGGGCCGTCCGGGTCGCAGGTCAGGTCCGGCCGTGACGCCCCGTGCAGGGAGGTGACGTCGGGGAGGGGGTGCTCCATCGGGGTCGGGAAACCGCCGGTGATCAGGTCCAGCAGCTCGACGGTGCCGACGCCCTGGCGGGCACCCGGGGCGGCGGGGGCCGCGGTGAGGACCGGATGGAAGGAGCCCCGGGCCACGGCGCGCTCCAGATCGTCGACGAGCGTCCTGATGTCGACCTCGGCCCCGTCGAGGTAGCGGTCCATCAGGGTCTCGTCCTCGCTCTCGGCGATGATCCCCTCGACCAGCCGGTTGCGGGCCTCCTGGAGCGCCGGCCGCTGGTCGTCGGCGGGCGGGTTCTCCCACCGCTCGCCCGAGGAGTAGTCGAAGATCCGCTGGGTGAGGAGTCCGGTGAGCCCGGTGAGCGGGGCGTGGCCGTCGGCGCCCTCGGCGCCGTGGACGGGCAGATAGAGCGGGAGCACCGCGTCGGGGTCGTCGCCGCCGAACATCTCGCCGCAGATCCGGGTCATCTCGTCGAACGAGGTGCGTGCCGTGTCCAGGTGGGTGACGACGATGGCGCGCGGCATGCCGACGGCCGCGCACTCCTCCCAGACGGCCCGGGTGGCGCCCGCCACCGCGTCGGCCTCCTGGGCGGCGGACACGATGAAAAGGGCCGCGTCCGCCGCCCGCAGACCGGCCCTGAGTTCCCCGACGAAATCGGCGTAGCCGGGGGTGTCCAGAAGATTGATCCGGTACCCGCCCCAGTCGACGGGGACCACGGAGAGCTGTACGGAGCGCTGCTGGCGGTGTTCGATCTCGTCGTAGTCGGAGACGGTGGCGCCGTCCTCGACCCGGCCGGCCCGGTTGACCGCGCCCGCGGTCAGCGCGAGGGCCTCGACGAGGGTGGTCTTTCCGGAGCCGCTGTGGCCGACCAGCACCACATTCCGTACGGATGAGGGCCGGCCGGCCGTCGCTGCCCTGCCGGCGGCCCCGGTGTGTGCGTGTGCCTTGTCGCCCATGATGCGTGCCTCCCAGGTAGTGGTGCGAAGCGGAGGGAATACCGACGCGATGCGGGGAGAGGGGAGAGCTGTACGGGCACTGGGGAGCCGCCGCGGCGGCTGCGCGCGACGCCCGCGGTAATTCGAGCTTTCCACTCGGGCCGGGCCGCGTCCATACATGGCACTCCGCCGCACGACGCCGGGTGCCCGGACGGTGGACTCCGGCGGGCGTGACTACGATGGGCCAGCCGGTGGCCGTAGGGGCCGCTCGGCCCACCGACCCTCGGGAAGGCCATGCTGAACAAGTACGCGCGTGCATTTTTTACGCGTGTCCTCACACCGTTCGCCGCACTGCTGCTCCGTCTCGGCGTGAGCCCTGACGCGGTCACTCTGATCGGTACGGCCGGGGTGATGGCAGGTGCGCTGGTCTTCTTCCCGATGGGGGAGTTCTTCTGGGGCACGATCGTCATCACGATCTTCGTCTTCTCCGACCTCGTCGACGGCAACATGGCCCGGCAGGCCGGTATCTCCAGCCGCTGGGGCGCGTTCCTGGACTCGACCCTGGACCGGGTCGCCGACGGGGCGATCTTCGGCGGATTCGCGCTCTGGTACGCGGGCAGCGGCGACGACAACGTGCTCTGCGCGGTCGCGATCTTCTGCCTGGCCAGCGGCCAGGTGGTCTCGTACACGAAGGCGCGCGGCGAGTCGATCGGACTGCCGGTGGCGGTCAACGGTCTCGTGGAGCGCGCCGAGCGGCTGGTGATCTCGCTGGTCGCGGCCGGGCTCGCGGGCCTGCACGAGTTCGGCGTCCCCGGGGTCGAGGTCCTGCTGCCGATCGCGCTGTGGATCGTCGCCGTGGGCAGCCTGGTGACGCTGGTGCAGCGGGTCGTGACCGTGCGCCGCGAGTCCGCCGAGGCCGATGCGGCCGAGGCCGCCGCCGCGGGGCCGGGGAGCGGGACCGACCGGTGAGCGACGACCGGGCACAGCCGCGCGAGGGCCTGCGGGACCGGCTGACCGACAGGCTGTACGGGCTCGGCTGGAGCGCCGTCAAGAAGCTCCCCGAGCCGGTCGCCCGGACACTCTTCCGCACCATCGCCGACCAGGTGTGGAAGCGGCGCGGCAAGAGCGTGCTGCGGCTGGAGTCGAATCTGGCACGGGTCGTGCCCGGGGCGTCACCGGCCCGGCTGGCCGAGCTCTCCAAGGCCGGGATGCGCTCGTACATGCGCTACTGGATGGAGTCGTTCCGGCTGCCCACCTGGAGTCCGGCGCGGATCAAGGCGTCGATAGACGTGACAGACGCGCACCGGCTGACCGACGGCCTCGACGCTGGCCGCGGCGTCATCCTCGCCCTGCCGCACCTGGGGAACTGGGACCTGGCGGGAGCCTGGGTCACCACCGATCTCAAGGTGCCCTTCACCACGGTCGCCGAGCGCCTCAAGCCCGAGACCCTGTACGACCGGTTCGTGGCCTATCGCGAGGGGCTCGGCATGGAGGTCCTGCCGCACAGCGGCGGGGCGGCCTTCGGCACCCTGGCGAGGCGGCTGCGCGCGGGCGGGCTGGTCTGCCTGGTCGCCGACCGCGATCTGTCCGCCTCCGGCGTCGAGGTGACGTTCTTCGGCGACACCGCGAGGATGCCAGCCGGTCCCGCGCTGCTGGCCCAGCAGACCGGGGCGCTGCTGCTGCCGGTGACGCTGAGCTACGACGACACGCCCGTGATGAAGGCGCGGATCCATCCGCCGGTCGAACTGCCGGAGTCAGGTGACCGCACGGAGAAGACGTCCTCGATGACACAGGCGCTGGCCGATGCCTTCGCCGTCGGAATCGCCGATCATCCGGAGGACTGGCACATGCTGCAACGGCTCTGGCTCGCCGATCTGGAGCCCCGGGAGGACCGGACGTGAAGATCGGCATCGTCTGCCCGTACTCCTGGGACGTACCGGGCGGTGTGCAGTTCCACATCCGGGACCTGGCCGAGCACCTGATCCGGCTGGGCCACCAGGTGTCCGTACTGGCGCCCGCCGACGACGAGACGCCGCTGCCGCCGTACGTGGTGTCGGCGGGCCGGGCCGTGCCCGTCCCGTACAACGGCTCCGTCGCCCGGCTGAACTTCGGCTTCCTCTCGGCCGCCCGGGTGCGCCGCTGGCTGCACGACGGCACCTTCGACGTGATCCACATCCACGAGCCGACCTCGCCGTCGCTGGGGCTGCTCGCCTGCTGGGCCGCGCAGGGGCCGATCGTCGCCACGTTCCACACGTCCAACCCGCGCTCCCGGGCCATGATCGCGGCGTACCCGATCCTCCAGCCGGCCCTGGAGAAGATCAGCGCGCGCATCGCGGTGAGCGAGTACGCGCGCCGCACCCTGGTCGAGCACCTGGGCGGCGACGCGGTCGTCATCCCGAACGGGGTCGATGTCGGCTTCTTCGCCGCCGCCGAGCCCAAGGCCGAGTGGCAGGGCGGGACGATCGGCTTCATCGGGCGCATCGATGAGCCCCGCAAGGGCCTGCCGGTCCTGATGCGGGCACTGCCCGCGATCCTGGAGGCCCGCCCTGACACCCGGCTGCTGGTGGCCGGCCGGGGCGACGAGGAGGAGGCCGTCGCCTCGCTGCCCGGGGCGATGCGCGAGCGGGTCGAATTCCTCGGCATGGTGAGCGACGAGGACAAGGCGCGGCTGCTGCGCAGCGTCGATGTGTACGTGGCGCCCAACACCGGGGGCGAGAGCTTCGGGATCATCCTGGTCGAGGCCATGTCGGCCGGCGCGCCGGTCCTCGCCAGCGACCTGGACGCGTTCGCGCAGGTGCTGGACCTGGGCGCGGCCGGCGAACTCTTCGCCAACGAGGACGCGGACGCGCTGGCCGCGGCGGCGATCCGGCTGCTCGGGGACCCGGAGCGGCGTGCGGAGCTGCGCGAGCGGGGCACCGTGCATGTGCGCCGGTTCGACTGGTCGACGGTCGGGGCGGACATCCTCGCGGTGTACGAGACGGTGACGGACGGCGCGGCCTCGGTGGCGGCCGACGAACGCACGGGGCTGCGCGCACGGTTCGGTCTGGCGCGGGAGTAGCGGACCGGGGGCCGCGGTCCCGGCCCGTACCCGGACCGCCACGCCGTCCGTGCCCCACCGGTAGCCTTGCCGCCCGTGATCGAAACCCTCATCTGGATCGCCGTCGCGATCGTCGCGATCGGTATGTACCTCAGCTGGACCGCCGGACGGCTGGACCGGCTGCACACCCGCATCGACGCCGCACGGGCCGCGCTCGACGCGCAACTCCTGCGCCGTGCGTCGGTCACCCAGGAACTGGCCACCTCCGGTGTCCTCGATCCGGCCGCCTCCATCGTCCTGTACGAGGCCGCGCACGCCGCCCGCCAGGCGGAGGAGGAGCACCGCGAGGTCGCGGAGAGCGAACTGAGCGCCGCGCTGCGGGCGGTCTTCGGCGAGACGGCGCAGGTGGAGACCGTGAAGGAGATCCCCGGCGGTGAGGAGGCGGCGCTCGAACTCGCCGCCGCCGTGCGCCGTGTCCCGATGGCCCGGCGGTTCCACAACGACGCGGTGCGCGCGGCGCGCGCGCTGCGCCGGCACCGCAAGGTGCGGTGGTTCCGGCTGGCCGGACACGCCCCCTTCCCGCTGGCCTTCGAGATGGACGACGAACCCCCGGTGGCCCTGGCGGACCGCCCCGTCAGCTGACCGGACCGCCGTATTCGCGCGTGACGGGGGCCACATGTCATCCCGTACGCGCTCAAAACGATCCACCGGCCTGCCATTGGCCCTTGCAGTGGACTGTTCGCGGAGAGTTTGCTCAGCACAGCGCCAAGCAGCGCTTCTCAGCAACTTTTTCTCCGAGTGAGGTCGACCCATGTCCACGCTTCCCACCACCCCGCAGTCCGCAGACTCCCCGGCCACCGGCACCGCGCGCGTCAAGCGCGGCATGGCCGAGCAGCTCAAGGGCGGCGTGATCATGGACGTCGTCAACGCCGAGCAGGCGAAGATCGCCGAGGACGCGGGCGCCGTGGCCGTCATGGCCCTGGAGCGGGTTCCGGCCGACATCCGCAAGGACGGCGGCGTGGCCCGGATGTCGGACCCGAACATGATCGAGGAGATCATCGAGGCCGTCTCCATCCCGGTGATGGCGAAGTCGCGCATCGGCCACTTCGTCGAGGCCCAGGTCCTTCAGTCCCTCGGCGTCGACTACATCGACGAGTCCGAGGTCCTGACCCCGGCCGACGAGGTCAACCACAGCGACAAGTTCGCCTTCACCACCCCGTTCGTCTGCGGCGCCACCAACCTGGGCGAGGCGCTGCGCCGGATCGCCGAGGGTGCGGCCATGATCCGCTCGAAGGGTGAGGCCGGCACCGGCAACGTCGTCGAGGCCGTCCGCCACCTGCGCCAGATCAAGAACGAGATCGCCCGCCTGCGCGGCTACGACAACAACGAGCTGTACGCCGCCGCCAAGGAGCTCCGCGCCCCGTACGAGCTGGTCAAGGAGGTCTCGGAGCTCGGCAAGCTGCCCGTGGTGCTGTTCTCCGCGGGCGGTGTCGCCACCCCCGCCGACGCCGCGCTGATGCGCCAGCTCGGCGCCGAGGGCGTCTTCGTCGGCTCCGGCATCTTCAAGTCCGGCGACCCGGCCAAGCGCGCCGCCGCGATCGTGAAGGCCACCACCTTCTACGACGACCCGAAGATCATCGCGGACGCCTCCCGGAACCTGGGCGAGGCCATGGTCGGCATCAACTGCGACACCCTGCCCGAGGCCGAGCGCTACGCCAACCGCGGCTGGTAGTCACTGATGAGCGACACCCCTGTGATCGGAGTCCTGGCTCTCCAGGGCGACGTACGGGAACACCTGATCGCCCTGGCCTCGGCTGACGCCCTGGCCAGGCCGGTCCGGCGTCCCGAGGAACTCGCCGAGGTCGACGGCCTGGTCATCCCCGGTGGCGAGTCCACCACGATGTCCAAGCTGGCGTCCCTGTTCGGCATGCTGGAACCGCTGCGCGAGCGGGTACGGGCCGGAATGCCGGTCTACGGCACCTGCGCCGGAATGATTCTGCTCGCCGACAAGATCCTCGACCCGCGTTCGGGCCAGGAGACGGTCGGCGGGATCGACATGATCGTGCGCCGCAACGCCTTCGGGCGGCAGAACGAGTCCTTCGAGGCGGCCGTCGAGGTCGCCGGCATCGAGGGCGGACCCGTGGAGGGCGTGTTCATCCGCGCCCCCTGGGTGGAGTCGGTCGGCGCTCAGGCCAAGGTGGTGGCGGAGCACGGCGGTCATATCGTCGCCGTACGTCAGGGAAACGCCCTGGCCACGTCTTTCCACCCGGAATTGACCGGAGACCATCGCGTTCACGCGCTGTTCGTGGACATGGTGCGCGCAGTCGGCTGACTCGATCCCGGTAGGATCTCTCGGGTTCGAATCGTTTTTGGTGACGCGAAGGAGAAGGCAGATGTCCGGCCACTCTAAATGGGCTACGACGAAGCACAAGAAGGCCGTGATTGACGCCAAGCGCGGCAAGCTCTTCGCGAAGCTGATCAAGAACATCGAGGTCGCGGCCCGCACCGGCGGTGTGGATCCCGAGGGAAACCCCACCCTCGTGGACGCGATCCAGAAGGCGAAGAAGAGCTCCGTACCGAACAAGAACATCGACTCCGCGGTCAAGCGCGGTGGCGGTCTCGAAGCGGGCGGCGTCGATTACCAGACGATCATGTACGAGGGTTACGGCCCGAACGGTGTCGCGGTGCTCATCGAGTGCCTCACCGACAACCGCAACCGTGCCGCCTCGGACGTGCGTGTGGCGATGACCCGCAACGGCGGCTCGATGGCCGACCCGGGTTCGGTCTCGTACCTCTTCAACCGCAAGGGCGTCGTCATCGTCCCCAAGGGCGAGCTGACCGAGGACGACGTCCTGGGTGCCGTGCTCGACGCGGGCGCCGAGGAGGTCAACGACCTCGGTGACACGTACGAGGTCGTCAGCGAGGCCACCGACATGGTCGCGGTCCGTACCGCGCTGCAGGAGGCCGGTATCGACTACGACTCCGCCGAGGCCAACTTCCTGCCCACCATGCAGGTCGAGCTGGACGAAGAGGGCGCGCGCAAGATCTTCAAGCTGATCGACGCGCTGGAGGACAGCGACGACGTGCAGAACGTCTTCGCCAACTTCGACGTCTCGGACGAGGTCATGGAGAAGGTCGACGCCTGAGCCGCGCTCTGCGCAGCCTTCAGCGACGGGCCGACGGGGACACACCCCGTCGGCCCGTCGCATTGTCAGTGCGAGCCGATAGCCTGCGGGAACAGTTGACCGATCGGTACGGAGGGGGCGTCCCATGCGGGTACTGGGTGTGGACCCGGGGCTGACCCGGTGCGGTGTCGGCGTCGTCGAAGGCGTCGCCGGCCGCCCCCTGACGATGCTCGGCGTCGGCGTCGTGCGCACCCCGGCCGACGCGGAGCTGGGCCACCGGCTGGTCGCCATCGAGCGCGGCATCGAGGAATGGCTCGACGAGCACCGGCCCGAATTCGTCGCCGTGGAGCGGGTGTTCAGCCAGCACAACGTCCGTACGGTCATGGGCACCGCCCAGGCCAGCGCCGTCGCCATGCTCTGCGCGTCGCGCCGCGGCATACCCGTCGCCCTGCACACCCCCAGCGAGGTCAAGGCGGCAGTCACGGGCAGCGGCCGCGCCGACAAGGCACAGGTCGGCGCGATGGTGACCCGGCTGCTGCGGCTCGACGCCCCGCCGAAGCCGGCCGACGCGGCCGACGCCCTGGCCCTCGCCATCTGCCACATCTGGCGCGCCCCCGCCGTCAACCGCCTCCAGCAGGCCCACGCGGCGGCCGCATCCCGCACCCCGCGCGTTCCCCGTACATCCGCAGTCCCCGTCCGGAAGGTCCCCCGATGATCGCCTTCGTCAGCGGCCCCGTCGCCGCACTCGCACCGACCACGGCCGTGATCGAGGTCGGCGGCATCGGCATGGCCGTCCAGTGCGCGCCCAACACCCTCGCCGCCCTCCGGGTCGGCAAGGTGGCCCGGCTCGCCACCTCCCTCGTCGTACGGGAGGACTCGCTCACCCTCTACGGCTTCGCCGACGACGACGAGCGGCAGGTCTTCGAACTGCTCCAGACCGCCAGCGGGGTCGGACCCCGGCTCGCCCAGGCCATGCTCGCCACCCACAGCCCGGACGCCTTGCGCACCGCGGTCGCCACCGGCGACGAGAAGGCGCTCACCGCCGTCTCCGGAATCGGCAAGAAGGGCGCGCAGAAACTCCTCCTCGAACTGAAGGACAGGCTCGGCGAGCCCGTCGGCGCCCACATCGGCCGCCAGGGCATCGGCACCGCCGTCACCTCCTCCTGGCGCGATCAGCTCCAGGCCGCCCTGATCGGCCTCGGCTACGCCACCCGCGAGGCCGACGAAGCGGTCACCGCCGTCGCCCCCCAGGCCGAGGCGGCCATCGCCGAGGGCGGACAGGCCCCCGTGCCGCAGCTGCTGCGTGCCGCCCTCCAGACCCTCAACCGCGCGCGCTGACCGGAGCGCCGCACCCCGGGGACCACCCCCGACGCCGGGCCGGGCACCGCACGGCACCGAAACACCCGAGGCGGGACAGACTGAATGAACTGGGACGAGACCGGACCCGACACCGACGAGCGGCTCGACGAGCGCCTCGTCCACGCCGACGCGGACGGTGAGGACACCGCGGTCGAAGCGGCCCTGCGACCGAAGGACCTGGACGAATTCGTCGGCCAGGAGAAGGTGCGCGAACAGCTCGACCTGGTCCTCAAGGCGGCCCTGGCCCGCGGCGCCACCGCCGACCACGTCCTGCTCTCCGGCGCCCCCGGCCTCGGCAAGACCACCCTCTCCATGATCATCGCGGCCGAGATGGGCGCCCCGATCCGGATCACCTCCGGCCCCGCCATCCAGCACGCGGGCGACCTCGCCGCGATCCTCTCCTCCCTCCAGGAGGGCGAGGTCCTCTTCCTCGACGAGATCCACCGCATGTCGCGGCCGGCCGAGGAGATGCTCTACATGGCGATGGAGGACTTCCGGGTCGACGTCATCGTCGGCAAGGGCCCCGGCGCCACCGCCATCCCGCTGGAACTGCCGCCCTTCACCCTGGTCGGCGCGACCACCCGGGCCGGACTGCTGCCGCCGCCGCTGCGCGACCGCTTCGGCTTCACCGGCCACATGGAGTTCTACGCACCCACCGAGCTGGAGCGCGTCATCCACCGCTCCGCCCGCCTCCTCGACGTGGAGATAGACGCGGACGGCGCCGCCGAGATCGCCGGCCGCTCCCGGGGCACCCCCCGCATCGCCAACCGGCTGCTGCGCCGCGTCCGGGACTACGCACAGGTCAAGGCCGACGGACGGATCGACCGCCCGGTCGCCGCCACCGCCCTCGGGGTGTACGAGGTCGATGCCCGGGGCCTGGACCGGCTCGATCGCGCGGTGCTCGGCGCCCTGCTGAAGCTCTTCGGCGGCGGACCCGTCGGGCTGTCCACCCTCGCGGTCGCCGTGGGGGAGGAGCGTGAGACCGTAGAGGAGGTCGCGGAGCCCTTCCTGGTCCGGGAAGGACTGCTGGCCAGGACGCCGCGGGGGCGGGTCGCTACGCCCGCCGCCTGGGCCCATCTGGGTATCGTGCCTCCGCAGCAAGGCGGAAAGGGACAACAGGGCCTGTTCGGGGCGTGATCTGTCACAGCTTGGCCGGAGCAGGAACCACCGGGCGAGTCCGGGCGTTGTTCCATCGATGCGGACTCGCTTAGACTCCGCCGATGCCGCCCTTACAGGTCGGTGTACCCACCCCCGTAGATACAGGCCGCCTTCCAACGCGGTCGTGCGAAGGAAACTCGTCCCGTGAATCCCGTGACTCTCCTCCCCTTCATCGTGCTCATCGGGGCCATGTTCCTGATGACGCGGTCCGCCAAGAAGAAGCAGGCGGCCGCCGCCCAGATGCGCAACGAGATGCAGCCCGGCACCGGCGTCCGGACGATCGGGGGCATGTACGCCACAGTCAAGGAGCTGCACGACGACACGGTCCTCCTTGAGATCGCGCCCGGCGTCCACGCCATCTACGCCAAGAACGCCGTCGGCGCCGTCCTCGACGACGCGGAGTACAACCGCATCGTCCACGGCGACGACGAGAGCGGTCTCGACCTCGACGGTGCCGTCGTCCCCGACGACGCCTCCTCGCTGACCGAGACCGACGCCGACAAGGACGTCCCGGACGACGCCCGGATCGACCTCGGCAAGAAGGCCGACGACGCCGAGCCGAAGGACGACGAGTCCGACAAGAAGTCCGAGGGCAAGGACGACGGCGAGGCCGACGCGAAGTAACCCACGCCCGGGGATGCCGTGAGCCCACCGGCATCCGGCATTCCCCGGACCGTGCGGTCTTCTGCGGGGGCGGGTCCCCACTACACTTCGTGGCCGCTCGGGCGCGTACCCGGCGCGGGGCGGTTGGACAGGGAGAAACGAGAAGGTGGCAGCACCGAAGAAGAGCCGAGGGGCGGCCGGCGGTCAGGGCAGGCCGGGGCGTTCCCTGGCCCTGATCCTGATCGTCATGGTCGCGCTCACCGGCGGGATGTTCCTGGCCGATCAGCCGACACCACGACTGGGCATCGACCTGGCGGGCGGCACCTCGATCACGCTTGAGGCGAAGAGCGAGCCGGGCCAGGAATCGGCGATCAACAAGACCAACATGGACACCGCGGTCCAGATCATGGAACGCCGTGTCAATGGTCTTGGCGTCTCCGAGGCCGAGGTCCAGACCCAAGGCGATCGCAACATCATCGTCAACATCCCCAAGGGCACGAACTCCGCCCAGGCCCGGGAGCAGGTCGGCACCACGGCCAAGCTCTACTTCCGGCCGGTGCTGACCGTCGCCCAGGGCACGCCCACCCCGACGCCCAGCGCCTCGTCGTCCGGCAAGCCCACCCCGTCCGGCAGCCCCAGCGCCCCCACCGCCGACAAGGGCAAGTCGTCGTCGACGCCGAGCGCGAGCGCCACCACCGCGGACAACGGGAAGGCCTCGTCGACGCCGAGCGCGAGCGCCACCACCCAGGGCCGCGCGGTCACCGGCGCCCTCAAGACCGACACCACGCCCACCCCCAAGGCGAGCACCACGCCGAAGGCCGACGCCACGCCGAAGGCCGACGCCACGCCGTCGGCATCCGCCGCCGACGAGGCCGCCGCCGCCAAGCTGCAGAAGCAGTTCGCGGAGCTCGACTGCTCCAACAAGGCGTCCCGCGCCGAGGCCGCACGGGGTGCCAAGCCCACCGACACGGTCGTCGCATGCAGCTCCGAGGGTGACGCGAAGTACGTCCTCGGCCCGTCCGAGGTGTCCGGCACCGAGGTCGACAACGCCAAGGCCGGCTTCGACCAGCAGCGCGGCATGTGGATCGTCAACATGGAGTTCACCAAGAAGGGCTCCAAGCAGTTCCAGACGATCACCAAGAAGCTCTCCGCGCAGCCGTCCCCGCAGAACCAGTTCGCCATCGCCCTGGACGGCGAGGTCGTCTCCGCGCCCCAGGTGAACACCACGCTCAGCGGCAGCGCCGAGATCTCCGGCAGCTTCACCCAGCAGTCCGCCGAGGACCTGGCCAACGTGCTCTCCTACGGTGCGCTCCCGCTTTCCTTCAACGAGGCGAGCGTCACCACCGTCACCGCCGCGCTCGGCGGTGAGCAGCTCCAGGCCGGTCTGATCGCCGGTGCCATCGGTCTGGCTCTGGTGGTCATCTACCTGGTGGCCTACTACCGGGGCCTCGCGTTCATCGCGCTCCTGAGCCTTCTGGTCTCCGGCATCCTGACCTACACGATCATGTCGCTGCTCGGCCCGGCCATCGGCTTCGCGCTGAACCTCCCGGCGGTCTGCGGCGCCATCGTGGCCATCGGTATCACCGCCGACTCCTTCATCGTGTACTTCGAACGGGTCCGCGACGAGATCCGCGAGGGCCGCACGCTCCGCCCGGCCGTCGAGCGGGCCTGGCCGCGCGCCCGGCGCACCATCCTGGTCTCCGACTTCGTGTCGTTCCTCGCCGCCGCGGTGCTCTTCGTCGTCACCGTCGGCAAGGTCCAGGGCTTCGCGTTCACGCTGGGTCTCACCACCCTGCTCGACGTGGTCGTGGTGTTCCTCTTCACCAAGCCCCTCATGACGCTGATGGCCCGTACGAAGTTCTTCGCCAGCGGTCACCCGTGGTCCGGCCTGGACCCGAAGCGGCTCGGCGCCAAGCCGCCGCTGCGCCGCTCGCGCCGTGTCAACGCCCCCACTGAACCGAAGGAGGCGTGAGATGTCGCGACTCGGCACTCTCGGCGCCCGTCTCTACCGAGGCGAGGTCGGCTACGACTTCATCGGCAAGCGCAAGATCTGGTACGGGATCTCGATCCTGATCACCATCACGGCCATCGTCGGCCTGGCGGTCAGCGGCCTGAACATGGGCATCGAGTTCAAGGGCGGCGCGGTCTTCACCACCCCGAAGACCAGCGTCACCGTCGCCAAGGCCGAGGACCTGGCCACGGAGGCCTCCGGCCACCAGGCGATCGTCCAGAAGCTCGGCAACGGCGGTCTGCGCATCCAGATCACCGAGGTCGACACCGCGAAGTCCGACGAGATCAAGAACAAGCTCTCCGAGGACCTCGACGTCCCGGCCGAGAAGATCGCCGCCGACCTGGTCGGCCCCAGCTGGGGTGAGCAGATCGCCAACAAGGCCTGGACCGGCCTCGGCATCTTCATGGTCCTCGTCGTGATCTACCTGGCCATCGCCTTCGAATGGCGCATGGCCATCGCGGCCCTGGTCGCGCTGATCCACGACATCACCATCACGGTCGGTGTCTACGCCCTGGTCGGCTTCGAGGTCACCCCGGGCACCGTGATCGGTCTGCTGACCATCCTCGGTTACTCCCTCTACGACACGGTCGTCGTCTTCGACAGCCTCAAGGAGGGCACCCACGGGATCACCAAGCAGACCCGGTGGACGTACAGCGAGATCGCCAACCGCTCCATCAACGGCACGCTGGTCCGCTCCATCAACACCACCGTGGTGGCCCTGCTGCCGGTCGCCGGTCTGCTCTTCATCGGTGGCGGCGTCCTCGGCGCCGGCATGCTGAACGACATCTCCCTGGCGCTCTTCGTCGGCCTCGCCGCCGGTGCGTACTCCTCGATCTTCATCGCCACGCCGCTCGTCGCCGACCTCAAGGAACGCGAGCCGCAGATGAAGGCCCTGAAGAAGCGGATCCTCGCCAAGCGCGCGGCGGCCGCCGCCAAGGGCGAGTCCGCCGAGGACGAGCAGTCGGACGGCGACCACCCGCAGGACGCCGCACCCGCCGCCGCGGTCGTCGGCCAGCGCCAGCAGCCCCCCAGGGGCCACGGCCGGACCCCGGGGAATCGTCGATGACCAGCACCACCGAGGGCACCCGCGAGCTCCTGCTCAGCCGGATCCGCGACGTCCAGGACTACCCGAAGCCGGGCGTGCTGTTCAAGGACATCACCCCGCTGCTCGCGGACCCGAAGGCGTTCTCGGCCCTCACCGACACCCTCGCGGAGCTGTGCGTACGGCACGGCGCCACGAAGGTCGTCGGCCTGGAGGCGCGCGGCTTCATCCTGGCCGCCCCGGTCGCGGTCCGGGCCGGGCTCGGCTTCGTGCCCGTCCGCAAGGCGGGGAAGCTGCCCGGAGCCACGCTCAGCCAGGCGTACGAGCTGGAGTACGGCACCGCCGAGATCGAGATCCACGCGGAGGACCTGTCCGCCGACGACCGGATCATGGTCATCGACGACGTCCTCGCCACGGGTGGCACCGCTGAGGCCTCGCTGGAGCTGATCCGGCGGGCCGGTGCCGAGGTCGCGGGCGTCGCGGTCCTCATGGAGCTCGGCTTCCTCCCCGGACGGGCCCGGCTGGAGCAGGGCCTGCGGGGCGCGCCGCTGGAGGTTCTGATCACGGTCTGAGCAGCACCGACCGTAAGCGGCGACGCATCGTGCGAGCAGAACGGGCACCCGGGAACAACCGGGTGCCCGTTCCGCGTTCTCAGGAGTCTCCACGGTCCCCGGGGGAGGACCGGCCACAGGGTGGATACGATGGCCTCTCCGGGTACCCGGATCCGCACGAGGAGCGCTCTTGCCAGACGAGGCCCAGCCAGTCGCCGCCCCGCAGCCCGACAAGCCCGCGGCGGCCTCAGCCACGCCCGGGAAGAAGCAGCCCGCGGACAAGCCGAAGCCCCCGGCCCCCGAGCCCGGTCAGGGCCCGGACCGGGCGAGCGCCCCGGCACCCGGGGCCGCGCCCGCTTCCCCCGCACAGCCGGCCGCACCCGTCTCCCCGGCCGCGTCCGCCCCGAAGCCCCCCGCGAAGCCCGCGGGCAGGCCGGTCCCGCCGAGCGCCCCCGCCACCCGCTCCGGTGGCTCGTCCAACCGGGTGCGGGCCAGGCTGGCCCGTCTCGGCGTGCAGCGCTCCAGCCCGTACAACCCGGTTCTCGAACCGCTGCTGCGCATCGTCCGGAGCAACGACACCAAGATCGAGACGGCCACGCTGCGCCAGATCGAGCGCGCCTACCAGGTCGCCGAGCGCTGGCACCGCGGCCAGAAGCGCAAGAGCGGCGATCCGTACATCACGCATCCGCTCGCCGTCACGACGATCCTTGCCGAGCTGGGCATGGACCCGGCGACGCTGATGGCCGGGCTGCTGCACGACACGGTCGAGGACACCGAGTACGGCCTGGACACCCTGCGCCGCGACTTCGGCGACCAGGTCGCCCTGCTCGTCGACGGTGTCACCAAGCTGGACAAGGTCAAGTTCGGCGAGGCCGCCCAGGCCGAGACCGTACGCAAGATGGTCGTCGCCATGGCCAAGGACCCCCGGGTCCTGGTCATCAAGCTCGCCGACCGGCTGCACAACATGCGCACCATGCGCTACCTCAAGCGCGAGAAGCAGGAGAAGAAGGCCCGCGAGACGCTTGAGATCTACGCCCCGCTGGCGCACCGCCTGGGCATGAACACCATCAAGTGGGAGCTGGAGGACCTCGCCTTCGCGATCCTCTACCCCAAGATGTACGACGAGATCGTCCGCCTCGTCGCCGAGCGGGCCCCCAAGCGCGACGAATACCTCGCCATAGTGACCGACGAGGTCCAGGCCGACCTGCGCGCCGCCCGGATCAAGGCCACCGTCACGGGGCGGCCGAAGCACTACTACAGCGTCTACCAGAAGATGATCGTGCGGGGCAGGGACTTCGCCGAGATCTACGACCTGGTGGGAATTCGGGTACTTGTCGACACGGTCCGCGACTGCTACGCGGCGCTCGGCACCGTCCACGCGCGATGGAATCCGGTCCCCGGCCGGTTCAAGGACTACATCGCGATGCCCAAGTTCAACATGTACCAGTCGCTGCACACCACGGTGATCGGTCCCAGCGGCAAGCCCGTCGAACTCCAGATCCGCACCTTCGACATGCACCGCCGCGCCGAGTACGGCATCGCCGCGCACTGGAAGTACAAGCAGGAGGCCGTCGCGGGCGCCTCCAAGGTCCGTACCGACGTCCCCAAGAACACGGGCGGCGGCCGGAGCCAGGACACCGTCAACGACATGGCGTGGCTGCGCCAGCTCCTGGACTGGCAGAAGGAGACCGAGGACCCCAGCGAGTTCCTGGAGTCGCTGCGCTTCGACCTCTCCCGCAACGAGGTCTTCGTCTTCACGCCCAAGGGCGACGTCATAGCGCTGCCCGCGGGTGCGACCCCGGTCGACTTCGCGTACGCGGTGCACACGGAGGTCGGCCACCGGACGATAGGAGCACGGGTCAACGGGCGGCTCGTACCGCTCGAGTCGACGCTCGACAACGGCGACCTGGTGGAGGTCTTCACCTCCAAGGCGGCCGGCGCCGGACCCTCCCGGGACTGGCTGGGCTTCGTCAAGTCGCCCCGCGCCCGCAACAAGATCCGGGCCTGGTTCTCCAAGGAGCGCCGCGACGAGGCGATCGAGCAGGGCAAGGACGCCATCGCGCGTGCCATGCGCAAGCAGAACCTGCCGATCCAGCGCATCCTGACCGGCGACTCCCTGGTCACCCTCGCCCACGAGATGCGCTACCCCGACATCTCGTCGCTGTACGCGGCGATCGGCGAGGGACATGTCGCGGCAGCCGGCGTCGTGCAGAAGCTGGTCCAGGCGCTCGGCGGCGAGGACGAGGCCAACGAGGACATCGCCGAGAGCTCGCCGCCCTCGCGCAGCCGCGGCAAGCGCCGCTCCAACGCCGATCCGGGCGTGGTCGTCAAGGGCGTCGAGGACGTCTGGGTCAAACTGGCCCGCTGCTGCACGCCCGTTCCCGGCGACCCGATCATCGGCTTCGTCACCCGGGGCAGCGGCGTCTCCGTGCACCGCGCCGACTGCGTCAACGTCGACTCGCTCTCGCAGCAGCCGGAACGGATCCTGGAGGTCGAGTGGGCGCCGACCCAGTCCTCGGTCTTCCTGGTCGCCATCCAGGTCGAGGCCCTGGACCGGTCCCGGCTGCTCTCGGACGTCACCCGCGTCCTGTCCGACCAGCACGTCAACATCCTGTCGGCGGCCGTGCAGACCTCCCGGGACCGGGTGGCCACCTCGCGCTTCACCTTCGAGATGGGCGACCCGAAGCACCTCGGCCACGTACTGAAGGCGGTACGGGGCGTGGAGGGCGTCTACGACGTCTACCGGGTGACCTCGGCCCGCAGGCCGTAGGACGGGCCCGGCCCCCGTCGGCGGCCGGGATCAGGCCCTGCGCCGCCGGCGGACGGTGCCCGGCTACGCGTCGACCTCGTACTGCCCGTACTCCAGGAAGTACCGCATCTCCTCCGGCGTGCCGTCGATCGCCTCGCCGACCGCCGCGCGCATCGCCTCGCTGATGTCCGGGCGGGCAAGGATGCGGAATAGGGCGACGCGGTCGTCCTCGGCCTGGGCGAGGCGGTAGCCGGTCTCCAGCCACTGCCGTATGTCCTGCGGGGTGCCGCTGTCGAGGAGCTGGTTGATTTCCTTGGTGACGCGCTTGCCCGAGTCCGGGTCGGCGAGGATGCGGAAGAGGGCGACCTGGTCGTCCTCGGCCTGGGCCAGGGGGTAGCCGGTCTCCGGGAAGTACCGCATGGCTTCCGTGGTGCCGATGTCCAGGGCTTCGTTGGCCTCCCGGACGACCCTCTTGCCGCTGTCCTCGTCCGCCAGGATGCGCAGGATCGCGATCCGGAGGTCGTCGTCGGACATCTCGTCCACCGGGGTGCCGGAGCCGTCGGGCGCCGGTGCCGTGGCCGCGGCGGTGGCCGGGGAGGCATCCCCGGCGGCGAAGGCCGGGCCGGTCAGCAACAGCGCCGGGGCCAGAGCGGTGGCCGCGACGGTCAGGGCGGCGCGGGTCATTCTCATCGGTGGACCTGCCTCAAGGACGTAGTGATCTCGGCGGATCCGGCAGCCGCACGAAGCGCGCCGGTGCGGAGATCATCGTTCCTGTCCCGGCCCCGGGTCACTGCCCGGTTCCGGCAGTCGTCACGACCCTTCGCTGCCGACTGCGCACAGCAGGTTGCCGCGGCAGCAGCACCGGACGACACCACGACGGGACGGCGAGCGCCTCGTACGGCCCGGCACGCGAGAGGGGCTTCCCCGCGCGAACGCGGAGAAGCCCCTCGGGCGAAGTCAGGAGGCGTCAGCCGCCGAACTCCTCCAGGCCCTTGAGCGCCTGGTCCAGCAGCGCCTGCCGGCCCTCCAGCTCCTTGGCGAGCTTGTCGGCGCGGGCGTTGTTGCCCGAGGCGCGGGCCGTGTCGATCTGCGAACGCAGCTTGTCCACGGCGGCCTGCAGCTGACCGGTCAGACCCGCGGCGCGCGCACGCGCCTCCGGGTTGGTCCGCCGCCACTCCGACTCCTCGGCCTCCTGGAGCGCCCGCTCCACCGCGTGCATCCGCCCCTCGACCTTCGGGCGGGCGTCACGCGGTACGTGGCCGATGGCCTCCCAGCGCTCGTTGATGGCCCGGAACGCGGCCCTGGCCGCCTTCAGGTCCTTCACCGGCACCAGCCGCTCGGCCTCGACCGCGAGCTCCTCCTTCAGCTTGAGGTTCTCGCCCTGCTCCGCGTCCCGCTCGGCGAAGACCTCGCTGCGGGCGGCGAAGAAGACGTCCTGAGCACCGCGGAAGCGGTTCCACAGCTCGTCCTCGGCCTCGCGCTGGGCGCGGCCCGCCGCCTTCCACTCCGTCATCAGGTCGCGGTAGCGGGCGGCCGTGGCCGCCCAGTCGGTGGAACCGGAGAGCGACTCCGCCTCGACGACCAGCTTCTCCTTGGCCTTGCGGGCCTCCTCGCGCTGGGCGTCCAGCGATGCGAAGTGGGCCTTGCGGCGCTTGGAGAACGCCGAGCGGGCATGCGAGAACCGGTGCCAGAGCTCGTCGTCGGACTTGCGGTCGAGCCGCGGCAGGCCCTTCCACGTGTCGACGAGCGCACGGAGCCGCTCGCCCGCGGAGCGCCACTGCTCGCTCTGCGCCAGCTCCTCGGCCTCGGCGACCAGGGCCTCCTTGGCCTGCTTCGCCTCGTCGGTCTGCTTCGCCTTCTGGGCCTTGCGCTCCTCGCGCCGCGAGTCGACCGTCGCGACGAGCGCGTCGAGCCGCTTGCGCAGCGCGTCGAGGTCACCGACGGCGTGATGCTCGTCCACCTGCAGACGCAGATGCTCGATGGCGGTCGTCGCGTCCTTCGCCGACAGGTCGGTGGTCTTCACCCGCCGTTCGAGGAGGCCGATCTCGACCACAATGCCCTCGTACTTGCGCTCGAAGTAGGCCAGAGCCTCCTCGGGGGAACCCGCCTGCCACGATCCGACGACCTGCTCGCCGTCGGCTGTCCGCACGTACACGGTGCCGGTCTCATCGACACGGCCCCACGGGTCGCTGCTCACAGCGCCTCCTCCACCTGATGCCCGCGAGGGGGTTCGCCCCCCTGGCATCGTCCACAGTTTCCTGGGGCGGGCAGCGCCCGCCCTGCACAACGCCAATCTAGGCGACCGGCCGCCCGGCTGTCCGCACTCAGCGCGGCCGAAAAAAATCCGTCCCGCGCCAGGACCTCTCAGGGCCGGGCCGGCCGCCCCGGGCCGGTCACGACTTGTCGACAGCGGCCTTCGTGATCTTCACGGCCTTCTTCGGCGCACCGTCGGGGGCACCGCCCTCCGCACCCGCCGCACCGATCTCCTTGACGACCTTCAGCGAGGCGTCGTCCATCGTGCCGAACGGGGTGTAGTTGGGCGGCAGCTTGCTGTCCTTGTACACCAGGAAGAACTGGCTGCCGCCGGTCTGGGGGCCGGCGTTGGCCATCGCCACCACACCCGCCGGGTAGGTCACCGTGCCGTCGGCGCCCGCCTTGCCCAGCCCCGTCAGGTTCTCGTCCGGGATCGTGTAGCCGGGGCCGCCGGTGCCGTCGCCCTTGGGGTCGCCGCACTGCAGGACGAAGATGTTCTGCGTGGTCAGCCGGTGGCACTTGGTGCCGTCGAAGAAGCCCTTGTCGGCCAGCGACTTGAAGGAGTTCGTGGTGTGCGGGGTCTTCGCCGCGTCCATCGTGAACTTGATGTCGCCCTGGCTCGTCTTGAGCGACATCGCGTACTCGGCCTTCTTGTCGATCTTCATCGCCGGCTCGGGCGCCTTGCTCTCGCTGGGCGAGGGCGACGCGTCGGCCGACGGGTCCGCGCTCGCGGCGGCGTCCGCCTTGTCCTTCTTGCCGTCGTCGTCGAGGGCGAGATAGGAGCCCACACCGATGACCGCCACCACGGCCACCGCGGACGCGATGACGGCCGTCAGCCGCCTCGTCCTGCGGCGGGCCTCCTCCCGGCGCTGCTGCTGCCGCTCGAACTTCTCCCTGGCGAGCTGCCGCCGCCGCTGATCGCTGCTGACCACCGGGTGATCTCCTTGTAGGTCGTGTGATGGGCCTTGGCTGCCCCGTACCGTATATGGGTTAGCTGTGGAATGAGGAGCGCCGGTAGGCTCTGAACTGCCGCGACCTTCTCAGTCGCAATCCGCCGTCGGACGACCATTAAGGACGATCGTGCTCATTGCCGGGTTCCCCGCAGGGGCCTGGGGGACCAACTGTTATCTGGTCGCCCCGGCCGCAGGCGAGGAGTGCGTGATCATCGACCCGGGCCACCAGGCCGCGGCCGGAGTCGAGGAAGCACTGAAGAAGCATCGGCTGAAGCCCGTCGCCGTCGTACTGACCCACGGCCACATCGACCATGTCGCCTCGGTCGTCCCCGTGTGCGGCGCGCACGACGTCCCCGCCTGGATCCACCCCGAGGACCGCTACATGATGAGTGACCCGGAGAAGGCCCTCGGCCGCTCCATCGGGATGCCTCTCATGGGCGAGCTGACGATCGGGGAGCCGGACGACGTCAAGGAGCTGAGCGACGGCGCTCTGATGAAGCTGGCCGGTCTGGAGTTCGGTGTCGCGCATGCGCCCGGCCATACCAAGGGGTCGGTGACGTTCAGGATGCCCGAGGCCGCGGATGTTCCGCAGATCCTCTTCTCGGGCGACCTGCTCTTCGCCGGCTCCGTCGGACGCACCGACCTTCCCGGCGGTGACCACGCCGAGCTGCTCGAGTCGCTGGCCCGTGTGTGCCTGCCGCTCGACGACTCGACCGTGGTGCTGTCCGGCCACGGACCCCAGACGACCATCGGCCGTGAGCGCGCCTCGAATCCGTTCCTGAACGGCATGGACGCGCCCCGACGAGGAATGTGACGAGAGAAATCCCGTGAGCACTTTCAAGGCCCCCAAGGGCACGTACGACCTGACCCCGCCGGACTCCGCCAAGTACCTCGCGGTGCGCGAGGCCATCGCCGCACCCCTGAAGAACTCCGGCTACGGCTACATCGAGACCCCCGGCTTCGAGGACGTCGCGCTCTTCTCACGCGGTGTCGGTGAGTCCACCGACATCGTGACCAAGGAGATGTACACCCTCACCACCAAGGGCGGCTCCCAGCTGGCGCTGCGCCCCGAGGGCACCGCTTCAGTGCTCCGTGCCGCGCTGGAGGCCAACCTCCACAAGCTCGGCAACCTGCCCGTGAAGCTCTGGTACTCCGGCTCGTACTACCGCTACGAGCGCCCGCAGAAGGGCCGCTACCGCCACTTCTCGCAGGTCGGTGCCGAGGCGATCGGCGCCGAGGACCCGGCGCTGGACGCCGAGCTGATCATCCTGGCCGACCAGGCGTACCGTGCGCTGGGCCTGCGGAACTTCCGCATCCTGCTCAACTCGCTGGGCGACAAGGAGTGCCGCCCCGTCTACCGGGACGCGCTCCAGGGCTTCCTGCGCGAGCTCGACCTGGACGAGGAGACCCGCCGCCGCATCGAGATCAACCCGCTCCGGGTCCTCGACGACAAGCGGCCCGAGGTGCAGAAGCAGCTGACCGGCGCCCCGGTGCTGCGCGACTACCTCTGCGACGCCTGCAAGGCGTACCACGAGGAGGTGCGCGACCTGCTCTCGGCGGCGGGCGTGGTGTACGAGGACGACGAGAAGCTCGTCCGCGGCCTCGACTACTACACCCGCACCACCTTCGAGTTCGTCCACGACGGGCTCGGATCGCAGTCCGCGGTGGGCGGCGGCGGCCGCTACGACGGCCTGTCCGAGATGATCGGCGGACCGGCGCTCCCGTCGGTCGGCTGGGCGCTCGGCGTGGACCGTACGGTGCTCGCGCTGGAGGCGGAGGGCATCGAGCTCGAACTGCCCGCCGCCACCAGCGTCTTCGCGGTGCCGCTCGGCGAGGAGGCCCGCCGGGTGCTGTTCGGCGCCGTCACGCAGCTGCGTCGCGAGGGAGTGGCGGCGGACTTCGCGTACGGGAACCGCGGCCTCAAGGGCGCGATGAAGAGCGCGAACCGGTCGGGGGCCCGCCTCACGATCGTCGCGGGCGAGCGCGACCTGGCCGAGGGCGTCGTCCAGCTCAAGGACATGGAGTCCGGCGAGCAGACGGCCGTGCCGCTGTCCGGCGTGGTCGAGGCGGTCCGCGAGCGCCTGGCCTGAAACGTCGTCGGGGTGGCCGACGGGATCTTCCCGGCGGCCATCCCGAAGTCATGTCCGGCCCCGGCCTTCTCCGGCAGCGGGCGGAGTGCGCCACCGCTTCCCGTACCGTCAACTCGACGCGTGCGGATTCATCCTGACAGGCGCGGCCGAACCGGGAGCGGCAACGGCGGCCGGCGCGGGCCGGATCGACGCCCGGCACCGTGACGGACCCTTCGGCACGGCCGTGACGACCCTGCGGGTTCTCCGAGCCCGTGCTCTTCCCGGCCCGTTCGGCCCGAGGGTCCCGAACACCTAGCCCCGCCGGATCCCCAGGTCCGGGCCGTACACGCAGGCCATTTCGCCGTGGTGCTTCCCCGGTACGCATACTGCCACCGAGAGCTCGGTGATGGCTCGGAGCCTCTCGCGGCCCTTGAGTTCCGCGCCGGTCGCGCGCAGACCTTCGGGTACACCTTTATGCCCATCGAACAGAAGAGCTGCGCCGTGGTACGGCACAATGACCGTGCCCAGCAGGCCACTCACTGATGGAACGGCGATATGACGACTGCAGCGGTTGACCATCCCTCCTCCGAACAGGACGAGGACGGCGGGAAGAGGACCATCGGCGGCAGTCGGGCGTTCGCACTGCTGCTGGTGATCACGGGTGCCGCCGGGCTCCTCGCCGCCTGGGTCATCACCATCGACAAGTTCAAGTTGCTGGAGGACCCCAACTTCACACCGGGCTGCAGCCTCAACCCGGTCGTCGCGTGCGGCAACATCATGAAGAGCGAGCAGGCGGCCGCCTTCGGCTTCCCGAACCCGATGCTCGGCATGGCCACCTACCCCGTGATCATCGGAATCGGGCTGGCACTGCTCGCGGGCGCCCGCTTCCGCAGCTGGTACTGGCTCGGGATGAACGCCGGCACGCTGTTCGGCGTCGGCTTCTGCACCTGGCTCCAGTACCAGTCGCTCTACAACATCAACTCGCTCTGCCTCTGGTGCTGCCTGGCCTGGGTCGCCACGATCTTCATGTTCTGCTACGTCACCACGCACAACATCAAGCACCGGATCATTCCCGCGCCGAGCTGGCTGCGCAACGGTCTGACGGAGTTCCACTGGGTGCCGCCGGTCCTGTGGGTCGGCGTCATCGGCATGCTGATCCTGACCCGCTGGTGGGACTTCTGGACCAGCTGACCGGCCCGTCCCTCCCGGGCGACCGGCCCGGCGGGGATGTCAGTGCCGTGGCATAGGCTTCAAAACGTGGAGCCCGACCTCTTTACCGCAGCAGCCGAAGACCGCCAGGAGAAGGACCCGTCCAGCAGCCCACTGGCTGTCCGGATGCGTCCCCGCACCCTCGACGAGGTCGTCGGCCAGCAGCATCTGCTCAAGCCGGGCTCGCCACTGCGCCGCCTGGTCGGCGAGGGCAACGGCGGGCCGGCGGGCCCGTCGTCGGTGATCCTCTGGGGCCCGCCCGGCATCGGGAAGACGACTCTGGCGTACGTGGTCAGCAAGGCCACCAACAAGCGCTTCGTCGAGCTCTCCGCGATCACCGCGGGCGTCAAGGAGGTGCGCGCCGTCATCGAGGGCGCCCGCCGCGCCACCGGTGGCTACGGCAAGGAGACCGTCCTCTTCCTCGACGAGATCCACCGCTTCTCCAAGGCTCAGCAGGACTCCCTGCTGCCGGCCGTGGAGAACCGCTGGGTGACGCTGATCGCGGCGACCACCGAGAATCCGTACTTCTCGATCATCTCGCCGCTGCTGTCCCGTTCGCTGCTGCTCACCCTGGAATCGCTCACCGACGACGATCTGCGCGGACTGCTCGGGCGCGCGCTCACCGACGAGCGGGGGCTCGGCGGCGCGGTGACGCTGCCGGAGGAGGCCGAGGCGCATCTGCTGCGGATCGCGGGCGGCGACGCCCGCCGGGCGCTGACCGCGCTGGAGGCCGCGGCCGGTGCCGCACTGGCCAAGCAGGAGAAGGAGATCAGCCTCCTGACCCTGGAGGAGACCGTCGACCGCGCGGCCGTCAAGTACGACCGGGACGGCGACCAGCACTACGACGTGGCGAGCGCGCTCATCAAGTCGATCCGCGGTTCCGACGTGGATGCCGCGCTGCACTACCTGGCCCGGATGATCGAGGCGGGGGAGGACCCCCGGTTCATCGCCCGGCGGCTGATGATCTCGGCCAGCGAGGACATCGGCCTCGCCGACCCCACGGCGCTGCCCACCGCCGTCGCGGCCGCCCAGGCGGTCGCGATGATCGGTTTCCCGGAGGCGGCGCTGACCCTGAGCCATGCCACGATCGCCCTGGCCCTCGCCCCCAAGTCCAACGCGGCGACCCTGGCGATCTTCGCCGCCCAGGAGGACGTACGGAAGGGGCTCGCGGGCCCCGTTCCCGCCCATCTGCGCGACGGCCACTACAAGGGCGCCGCCAAGCTGGGCCACGCCCAGGGCTATGTGTATCCGCACGACGTCCCCGGCGGCATCGCCGCCCAGCAGTACGCACCGGAAGCGGTGCGCGACAAGCACTACTACCAGCCCACGCGCTACGGCGCGGAGGCGCGCTACGCGGATGTGGTGGAGCGGGTCCGCGAGCGGCTCGGCCGCACGGCCGGCGACGGCACCGGCCCGTCCGCGGGCTGAGGCCGCGCGGGATTGCGCCACCCGTTCAGTGCGCCGCGGCCTCGAAGAGCGTGTACATGGCCTCGCGCAGTTCATTGACGTCCCGCACCGGAGCGGGGAACTCGAAGCGGGCGTCGTAGCTCCGCCCCCGGTCCTCGCACAGCCTCAGCCGCAGCCCGTACCGGTCCAGCGCGAGCGGCGCGACGGAAGGCAGGTGGGCCGGGCAGCGGCCCGCCGTCCGGTCGCCCAGCAGCCCGCACAGCGTCGCCAGCTGCTCGCCGTGCGCCGCGTGCATATGCTGCAGCAGCTCCGCCTCGTACTCGATCAGCGGATCGGGTGCCGCGTCCCGGAATGCCTCCGGCTCGACCTCCTCGGCGCCCCACAGATCGTCGACGTACGCCTCGCCCGTCTCCAGCCTGAGCGTCATCCGGCCGGGCCCCGACAGGCCGGGTACGGTGGTGAGCCAGCCCGAGACCCACGCGCGGCCGCGGATGCGGTGCGGGACGGACACCGGGGCTACGTCCGTGAGCTCCAGCACAGCCGACAGCTCGTCGTCCTCGGCGTGTGTCGCGGTCCGTACCACCGGGGAATCGGCGGGGAGTTCGAGGAACAGATCCCCGTCGGGACCGACGCTTCGGGTGAGCGGCATCAGCTGATCCCAGGCCGCTGCGTCCACCCCGGGGATGAGCAGCACCGACGAGCAGGTACTCTGTACGAGAGTTCGTGTGCGCTCGGCTGCTGACGGCATCCGAGTGTTTTCAAGCCCGCCGGGACGCGGCTGACCACGATCTGATCGGTCCTCCGTCGTATCGGCACCCCGAGGGGTGTCGACGCTGTCAGTGCTGTCCGTGATGTGACTGGTGTTCCCCGGGCGAGACATGCGATCTCCTTAAGTAAGGTGAGCCTAACCTAACCTACAACGGAGGTCTGGAGAACGTGCCTAACCAGTCGCGTCCCAAGGTCAAGAAGAGCCGCGCGCTCGGCATCGCGCTGACGCCGAAGGCCGTCAAGTACTTCGAGGCCCGCCCCTACCCGCCGGGCGAGCACGGCCGTGGCCGCAAGCAGAACTCGGACTACAAGGTCCGTCTGCTGGAGAAGCAGCGTCTGCGTGCGCAGTACGACATCAGCGAGCGCCAGATGGCGCGCGCGTACGACCGCGCCAAGAAGGCCGAGGGCAAGACGGGCGAGGCGCTGGTCGTCGAGCTCGAGCGCCGTCTCGACGCGCTGGTTCTGCGTTCGGGCATCGCCCGCACCATCTACCAGGCCCGTCAGATGGTCGTGCACGGTCACATCGAGGTCAACGGTGGCAAGGTCGACAAGCCGTCGTTCCGCGTCCGTCCCGACGACATCGTGATGGTCCGCGAGCGCAGCCGCGACAAGCACCCCTTCCAGGTGGCCCGCGAGGGTGGCTACGCCCCCGACGGCGAGACCCCGCGCTACCTGCAGGTGAACCTGAAGGCCCTGGCCTTCCGCCTTGACCGGGACCCGAACCGCAAGGAAATCCCCGTGATCTGCGACGAGCAGCTCGTCGTCGAGTACTACGCCCGCTGATCCAGGCGTAGTCGCTCTCACCAGCGCTCAGGCCCGCCCCTCCCGGATGTACGGGAGGCGGCGGGCCTCCGCGTTCTCCCGGGGACCCGGCAGGGTTCCGGGCAGCCGCCCAGGAGTCTCCCGGCGGTCCGCCGGGCCGCTCGCCAGGGCCCTGGCCACCGCCGCGTCCGGATCCAGCTGTCCGCCCGCGCGCAGCCCCGCCTCGTATTGGCTGTCGCCCAGCGCCCGGCGGGCCAGCTCCTCGCAGCGCACCCGGGGCTGCCCGTAGTGCACCGATCCGAACAGCGGCAGTCCCACCGACGGCCAGATCCGGTCGGCGGCACCCTGGAGCACCGCCGCCTCCGCCGCGTCGCCCTCGATGGCCGTGATCAGCGCCAGCAGCTCCAGGCCGAGCACCGAGCCGAGCAGATCGTGGAAGGTGTGGCTGATCGCCAGCGACTGGCCGAGCAGCTCCCGGGCCTGCTCCGGACGGCCGCGCTGCAACGCCGCGAAGGCCAGCACGTACAGCGCGTACGACAGGGCCCACCGCTCCCCGTGGTCCTCGCAGATCTCCCTGACCTCTTCGCAGATGGCGGCCGCACCGTCCAGGTCACCCCGGAAGCCGACCGCCATCGCGAGTTCGATCTGGGCCATCAGCACATTGCTGTTCAGCTCGCCGAGCTCCCGGTAACGGCACAGCGCCTCGTCCAGCAGTTCCTGGGCCCTGGCCATGTCGTCGGTGACGAGCGCCAGGCATCCCGTCCGGTGCACCGCGTACGCGAGCGCCGTGGCGTCACCGGCCCGCTCCGCCTCGTCCCGGCACTCCTGCAGCGCGGAGACCGCGCCGACCGGATCGCCCTGCAGTACGGCCACGTACCCGAGCACCCACAGCGCCTTCAGTCGCGAGGAGTCGTGCGGGGTGTCCTCCTCCAGTACGTGGTCCAGCCAGTGACGGCCTTCCGAGAGCCGCCCGCAGCCCACCCAGAGGAACCACAGGGTGCCCGCCAGGTACTGCGCGAGATGGGCCTCGCCCGGAGTCTCCAGCGAACACTCCATCGCCCGCCGCAGGTTCGGCAGCTCGCTCTCGGCCCGCGCCGCCACCTCGCCCTGGCGCGGGCTGAACCAGTCGAGCTCGCACCAGGTCGCCAGCCCCAGGAACCAGTCCCGGTGACGGCGCCGCAGCCGGTCCGTGTCGTCGGTGGCCGCCAGCCACTCGGCGCCGTACTCCCGCACCGTGTCCAGCATCCGGTAGCGGGTGCCGTGCGCCGAGTCATCGCGCAGGACGACGGACTGCGCCAGCAGTCCGGAGAGCACGTCGAGCACCGACTCGGCCGGCAGATCGGCGCCGCTGCAGATGTATTCGACGGCTTCCAGGTCGAACTGTCCGGCGAAGACCGAGAGCCGTGCCCAGAGCAACCGCTGCTCCGGAGCGCAGAGTTCATGGCTCCAGCCGATGGCCGTGCGGAGCGTCTGGTGGCGCGCCAGCGCGCTGCGGCTCGAACCGGTCAGCAGCCGGAAGCGGTCGTCCAGGCGTTGCAGGACCTGGGCGGTGGACAGGGCGCGCAGCCGTCCGGCGGCCAGTTCCAGTGCGAGCGGGATGCCGTCCAGGCGGCGGCACAGCTCCCGGGTGGTCGAGCGGTTCTCGTCGGTCAGCCGGAAGTCCGGCCGCACGGCGGCGGCCCGCTCGGCGAAGAGCAGCATCGCGTCCTCGTCCGTCATCGGTGGGAGCGGGTGGACGAGTTCCCCGTCCAGCTCCAGCGGCAGCCGTCCGGCGGCCAGCACCCGCAGGTGCGGGGCCCGGCGCAGCAGTACCCGAACGAGTTCGGCGCAGGCGTCGACCAGGTGCTCGAAGCCGTCGATCACCAGGAGGAGCCGGCGGTCGGCCAGGTGCTCGACGAGGGTCGTTCGGGGCGGTCTGCTGGTGTGGTCGGTGAGGCCCAGGGCGTCGACCAGGGCGTGTTCCAGCAGTTCGGGGTCGTGGACGGCGGAGAGCTCGGCCATCCGGACACCGTCGCAGTACCGTTTCTCCAGGAGTGCGGCGATCCGGGCGGCGCAGCGGGTCTTGCCCACGCCGCCCACGCCGACCATGGTCACGAGCCTGGACTCGTCCAGGAGCTGAGCGAGACGGACGAGTTCGTTCTCCCGTCCCACGAATCTGTTCAGTTCCGCCGGGAGATTTCCGGGTGCTGTGGGGGCACTCGGATCGTGGGGGGACGGAACGGAGCGCTGGGGGCGTCGCATGAGACACGCAGAGTACTGGCCCGAAAGCTCTCCGTACAATCTCCTTATGGCAACGCCCGCCCTTTCCGCGGGTAATGCGGTACGGGGTGCGACCACCGGCGCGATAGGCTCGGGGGACGACGACCGGCCGCTGCGACGGCCGTCGCCGGAGAGACAGACAGAGACAGCGACAAGCTAGAGAGCGGTGCACTGTGTCCGGTGGAGAGGTGGCCGGGATCCTGGTGGCCGTCTTCTGGGCGATCCTGGTTTCGTTCCTCGCCGTCGTGCTGGTGAGGCTCGCCCAGACGCTCAGGGCGACCACCAAGCTCGTGGCGGACGTGACCGAACAGGCGGTCCCGCTGCTCGCCGACGCCTCCGCGACCGTGCGTTCCGCGCAGACCCAGCTCGACAAGGTCGACGCGATCGCCACGGACGTCCAGGAAGTCACCTCGAACGCCTCCGCGCTCTCCACCACCGTCGCCTCGACCTTCGGCGGCCCGCTCGTCAAGGTCGCCGCGTTCGGCTACGGGGTGCGGCGGGCGATCGGCCGGAAGGCCGACCCCGAACCGGAACCCGCCCGCCGCGCGGTGGTCGTCGGCCGCACCGTGCCGTCCGCACGCGGCAGGAAGCGCAGCGGCAGAAACCCCCGCGGACCGAAGGACTGACGCAGCCATGTTCCGCCGTACGTTCTGGTTCACCGCAGGCGCCGCCGCCGGTGTCTGGGCCACCGCCAAGGTCAACCGGAAGCTCAAGCAGCTGACCCCCGAGAGCCTCGCGGCGCAGGCCGCGGACCGGGCGATCGAGACGGGGCACAAGCTCAAGGACTTCGCCCTGGACGTCCGTGAGTCCATGGCGCGGCGCGAGGCCGAACTGGGCGAGGCGCTGGGCCTGGAGGCGCCGGTCGACCCCGACCTCCCGGTGCGGCGGCACTACGTCGTCGAGGCGTCCGAGCCCCTCGGACCCGAAAGGTCCCTCGGGGCCACCGAATACCGCAAGCTCCCCTACACGTCGTACAACCGGAATGAGGACCACTGATGGAGTCGGCTGAAATTCGTCGCCGCTGGCTGAGCTTCTTCGAGGAGCGCGGTCACACCGTCGTCCCTTCGGCGTCGCTCATCGCGGACGACCCGACTCTGCTGCTCGTCAACGCGGGCATGGTTCCCTTCAAGCCGTACTTCCTCGGCGAGACGAAGCCGCCGGCCCCGCGCGCCACCAGCGTGCAGAAGTGCGTGCGCACGCCGGACATCGAAGAGGTCGGCAAGACCACCCGGCACGGCACGTTCTTCCAGATGTGCGGCAACTTCTCCTTCGGCGACTACTTCAAGGAAGGGGCCATCAGCTACGCCTGGGAGCTGCTCACCAGCTCCGTGGCGGACGGTGGCTACGGCCTCGACCCCGAGCGGCTGTGGATCACGGTCTACCTCGACGACGACGAGGCCGAGCAGATCTGGCGCGAGAAGATCGGCGTTCCCGCCGAGCGCATCCAGCGCCTGGGCAAGAAGGACAACTTCTGGTCCATGGGCGTCCCCGGCCCCTGCGGTCCCTGCTCCGAGATCAACTACGACCGCGGCCCCGAGTTCGGCGTCGAGGGCGGCCCGGCCGTCAACGACGAGCGGTACGTGGAGATCTGGAACCTGGTCTTCATGCAGTTCGAGCGCGGCGCCGGTGACGGCAAGGAGGACTTCCCGATCCTCGGCGACCTGCCGTCGAAGAACATCGACACGGGTCTGGGCCTGGAGCGCCTCGCCATGATCCTGCAGGGCGTACAGAACATGTACGAGACCGACACCCTGCGCGTCGTCATGGACAAGGCCACCGAGCTGACCGGTGTCCGCTACGGCGACAAGCACGACTCCGACGTCTCGATGCGCGTGGTCGCCGACCACATCCGTACCTCCGTGATGCTCATCGGTGACGGCGTGACGCCGGGCAACGAGGGCCGCGGCTACGTGCTGCGCCGCATCATGCGCCGCGCCGTCCGCAACATGCGCCTGATGGGTGCCCAGGGACCGGTCGTCAAGGAACTGGTCGACGTCGTGATCGAGACGATGGGGCAGCAGTACCCGGAGCTGATCACCGACCGCAAGCGCATCGAGACCGTCGCCCTCGCCGAGGAGGCCGCCTTCCTCAAGGCCGTCAAGGGCGGCACCAACATCCTCGACACCGCCGTCACCGAGACCAAGGCCGCCGGCGGCAAGGTCCTCGCCGGCGACAAGGCGTTCCTGCTCCACGACACCTGGGGCTTCCCGATCGACCTCACCCTGGAGATGGCCGCCGAGCAGGGCCTCTCGGTGGACGAGGAGGGCTTCCGCCGCCTGATGAAGGAGCAGCGGGACCGCGCCAAGGCGGACGCCCGCGCCAAGAAGACCGGTCACGCCGACCTGTCCGCCTATCGCGAGGTCGCCGACAGCTCCGGCGCCACCGACTTCACCGGCTACACCGCCACCGAGGGCGAGTCGACCATCGTCGGCCTCCTCGTCGACGGCGTGTCCTCCCCGGCCGCCTCCGAGGGCGACGAGGTCGAGGTCGTCCTCGACCGCACCCCGTTCTACGCCGAGGGCGGCGGCCAGATCGCCGACCAGGGCCGGATCAGGCTCGACACCGGCGCCGTCATCGAGGTCCGCGACGTCCAGAAGCCGGTCCCCGGCGTCCACGTCCACAAGGGTGTCGTCCAGGTCGGCGAGGTCACCGTCGGCGCTCCGGTCTTCGCCTCGATCGACGTCAAGCGCCGCCGTGCCATCGCCCGCGCCCACTCCGCCACGCACCTCACGCACCAGGCCCTGCGCGACGCTCTCGGCCCGACGGCCGCCCAGGCCGGTTCCGAGAACCAGCCCGGCCGCTTCCGCTTCGACTTCGGCTCGCCGAACGCCGTTCCCGGCTCGGTCATGACCGACGTCGAGCAGAAGATCAACGACGTGCTCTCGCGCGAACTCGACGTCCAGGCCGAGGTCATGTCGATCGACGAGGCCAAGAAGCAGGGCGCCATCGCCGAGTTCGGCGAGAAGTACGGGGAGCGGGTCCGGGTCGTCACCATCGGCGACTTCTCCAAGGAGCTCTGCGGCGGTACGCACGTCCACAACACCGCCCAGCTGGGCCTGGTGAAGCTGCTCGGCGAGTCGTCCATCGGCTCCGGCGTGCGTCGCATCGAGGCTCTCGTCGGCGTCGACGCGTACAACTTCCTCGCCAAGGAGCACACGGTCGTCGCCCAGCTCCAGGAGCTGGTCAAGGGGCGTCCCGAGGAGCTCCCGGAGAAGATCGCCGGAATGCTCGGCAAGCTGAAGGACGCCGAGAAGGAGATCGAGAAGTTCCGCGCGGAGAAGGTCCTCCAGGCCGCCGCCGGACTGGCCGAGTCCGCCAAGGACGTACGCGGCGTCGCCCTGGTCACCGGCCAGGTCCCCGACGGCACGTCCGCCGACGACCTGCGCAAGCTGGTCCTCGACGTCCGTGGCCGCATCCAGGGCGGCCGCCCGGCCGTCGTGGCCCTGTTCACCACGGCCAACGGCCGCCCGCTGACCGTCATCGCCACCAACGAGGCCGCCCGCGAGCGCGGTCTCAAGGCCGGTGACCTGGTCCGTACCGCGGCCAAGACCCTCGGCGGCGGCGGTGGCGGCAAGCCGGACGTCGCCCAGGGCGGCGGCCAGGACCCCGAGGCCGTCGGTGCCGCGGTGTCCGCCGTCGAACGCCTCGTCACCGAGACGGCGTGACGACGGGAATGACGCAGATGCGCCGCGGTCGTCGTCTCGCGATCGATGTCGGGGACGCCCGGATCGGGGTCGCCTCGTGCGACCCCGACGGGATCCTCGCCACGCCGGTGGAGACCGTTCCGGGACGCGATGTCCCGGCGGCCCACCGGCGGCTCGGGCAGATCGTCGAGGAGTACGAGCCGATCGAGATCATCATCGGCCTGCCGCGGTCCCTCGGCGGCGGTGAGGGACCCGCCGCCGCCAAGATCCGGGTCTTCGCCCAGGAGGTCGCCCGCGCGGTCGCACCCATTCCGGTGCGACTCGTGGACGAGAGGATGACCACAGTTACGGCCAGTCAGGGGCTGCGCGCTTCGGGCGTGAAGTCCAAGAAAGGCCGATCCGTCATCGACCAAGCTGCCGCTGTGGTGATCCTTCAGAACGCTCTGGAGTCCGAACGGGCGTCGGGCCGGGCCCCGGGCGAAGCCGTCGAAGTGGTTGTCTGATCGCGATACGGTAACGTTCCGCGCGATGCGGCGGTGCTTCGAACAAACACCGCACAGCAAGAGGCGGAACGTCGTCTCGCGGCTCTAGGGGATCGATGACTGAGTATGGCCGGGGCCCCGGCTCCGAACCGTGGCATCCCGAGGACCCCTTGTACGGGGACCAGGGATGGGGAGGACAGCAGCCCGCCCACGGCCAGAACCAGTACGGCGGCGAGCAGCAGCAGTCCTACCCGCACGATCCGTACGCGCAGCAGCAGCAGCAGCCGCAGGCGCAGGACCCGTACGCACAGCAGCAGTACCAGCAGCAGCCCGGCTACGGGGTCCAGCCGGACCCGTATGCGCAGCAGCCCCAGCAGCCCCAGCAGCCGCAGTACGACAACGGCGGCTGGGGCACCGGGCAGCAGCCCGCCGCGATGCCGTACGACGCCCAGCCGGCTGCCGACCCGTACGGCGGGGGACAGGGCGGCTACGGCGAGACGCAGGACTACTACGGCACGCCGGAGGCCTACCCGCCGCCGCAGCCCCCGGGCCGTCGTGAGGCCGCTCCCCAGCAGGCCCCGACGCAGACTCCCGACTGGGACCCGGAGGTCCAGCCGGAGGAGACCCACCCGTTCTTCACGGGCGCCGACGACCGCGACGACAACGGCGACGACAGGGACGACGACTACGACGACGACCCGCGTGAGTCGCGCCGCGGGAGCCGAGGCGGCAACGAGCGCCGTGGCAAGGGCAAGAAGAAGAGCCGCAACGGCTGTGCCTGCCTGGTCGTCTCGCTGGTCCTGGTCGGCGGCCTCGGCGGGGCGGGCTACTTCGGCTACTCGTACTGGAAGGACAAGTTCGGCGCCGCGCCCGACTATGCGGGCAGCGGCTCGGGGTCGGTCGAGGTGGAGATCCCCAAGGGCGCGTTCGGGACCGACATCGGCAACATCCTCAAGAAGCAGGGTGTGGTCAAGAGCGTCGACGCGTTCGTCGCCGCGCAGGGCGAGAACCCCAAGGGGAAGTCGATCCAGGCCGGGGTGTATCTCCTCCACGAGAAGATGTCCGCGGCCGAGGCCGTGAAGATGATGGTCGACCCCAACAGCCAGAATCTCCTGGTGATTCCCGAAGGCTTCCGCAATACCGCCGTCTACGACATGGTCGACAAGAAGCTGAGCCTCAAGAAGGGCACGACCAAGGAAGTCGCCACGGCCAAGAGGTCCGAACTCGGCCTGCCCGACTGGGCGGTCAACGGCAAGGACATCAAGGACCCGCTGGAAGGATTCCTCTACCCGGCCGCGTATCCGGTCACGAAGGAAACCAAGCCCGAGGCCATCCTCAAGAAGATGGTCCAGCGGTCCAACGAGGAGTACGAGAAGCTCGACCTCGAAGGAACCGCCAAGAAGTACAAGCTGGACGGCCCGTGGCAGGTGCTCACCGTCGCCAGTCTGGTCCAGGCGGAGGGTCTCACGCACGACGACTTCCGGAAGATGGCCGAGGTCGTCTACAACCGCCTGAAGCCGGACAACGTGGTCACGAACCGCAAGCTTGAGTTCGACTCCGCGTTCAATTACCTCAACAACCAGAGCAAGATCAAGATCAGTACGAAGGAGATCCGGACCAACCCGGATCCGTACAACACCTATTACCACGCTGGGCTTCCGCCGGGTCCGATCAGCAATCCGGGCGAAGAGGCCCTGCGGGCCACGCTCAACCCCACCAGCAACGGGTGGATGTTCTTCATCTCGCTCGACGGCAAGAAGACCGAGTTCACCAAGACGGCCGCCGAGCACGAGAAGCTCAACAAGAAGTTCAAGGAAAAGCATGGCCTCGAATGACGGGCCCCGCCGGGCAGCCGTCCTGGGTTCGCCCATCGCGCACTCGCTCTCCCCGGTCCTGCACCGGGCCGCGTACGCCGAGCTCGGCCTCGACGGCTGGTCGTACGACCGGTTCGAGATCGACGAGCAGGCGTTGCCCGGCTTCGTCGAGGGCCTGGACCGTACGTGGGCCGGGCTCTCGCTGACCATGCCGCTCAAGCGCGCGGTCATCCCGCTGCTGGACGAGATCAGCGCGACCGCTTCCTCGGTCGAGGCCGTCAACACGGTGGTGTTCACCGAGGACGGCCGGCGCGTCGGCGACAACACGGACGTCCCCGGCATGATCGCCGCCCTGCGTGAGCGGGGCGTCGAGAAGGCCGAGTCCGCCGCCGTCCTCGGCGCCGGGGCCACCGCCTCGTCCGCGCTCGCCGCGCTCTCGCAGATCTGCACGGGGCCGGTCACGGCATACGTCCGCAGCCGCGAGCGCGGTGACGAGATGCGCGGCTGGGGCGAGCGGCTCGGTGTCGAGGTGCGGATCGCCGACTGGGCGGAGGCCGCGCAGGCGCTGCGTGCCCCGCTGGTCGTCGCGACGACCCCGGCCGGGGCCACGGACGGGCTGATGGACGACGTGCCGGAGCGTCCCGGCACGCTCTTCGATGTGCTGTACGAGCCCTGGCCCACCGGACTCGCGTCCGCCTGGGCGGCTCGCGGCGGGCCAGTCATCGGAGGTCTTGACCTCCTGGTGCACCAGGCCGTTCTCCAGGTCGAGCAGATGACGGGCCGTTCGCCGGCCCCGCTGGCCGCCATGCGCCGGGCCGGCGAGCAGGCGCTGGCCGCCCGCTGACCGCAGATCCGGCCCGCCGATCCGTCCGTCTGATGGACCGGCGGCGGGCCGGGGCCCCCGGCCGTGGGAGGATCGAAGGCGGCGGGCCAGGGCCGCGCACCCGGTCGCGCCGTTGCAGTTCCAGGCGCGAGCATGAGGAGCACCGTTGAGCAGGTTGCGCTGGCTGACCGCGGGGGAGTCGCACGGCCCCGCACTCGTGGCGACGCTGGAGGGTCTTCCGGCCGGCGTCCCGATCACCACGGAGATGGTGGCGGACGCACTCGCCCGGCGGCGGCTCGGTTATGGCCGCGGTGCGCGGATGAAGTTCGAGAAGGACGAGGTCACCTTCCTCGGCGGGGTGCGCCACGGTCTCACCATGGGCTCCCCGGTCGCCGTGATGGTGGGCAACACCGAGTGGCCCAAGTGGGAGCAGGTCATGTCGGCCGACCCGGTCGACCCCGCGGTCCTGTCCGAGCTGGCGCGAAACGCCCCGCTGACCCGCCCGAGGCCCGGCCACGCCGACCTCGCCGGCATGCAGAAGTACGGCTTCGACGAGGCCCGGCCGATCCTGGAGCGCGCCAGCGCCCGGGAGACGGCGGCCCGCGTCGCGCTCGGCGCCGTCGCCCGGTCGTACCTCAAGGAGACCGCCGGCATCGAGATCGTCAGCCATGTCGTCGAGCTGGCCGCGGCCAAGGCGCCCTACGGCGTCTACCCGACCCCCGCCGACGTCGAGAAGCTCGACGCCGACCCGGTGCGCTGCCTGGACGCCGACGCGAGCAAGGAGATGGTCGCCGAGATCGACCAGGCCCACAAGGACGGTGACACCCTCGGCGGCGTCGTCGAGGTACTGGCGTACGGCGTGCCCGTCGGCCTCGGCTCGCACGTCCACTGGGACCGCCGGCTCGACGCCCGCCTCGCCGCCGCCCTCATGGGCATCCAGGCCATCAAGGGGGTCGAGGTCGGCGACGGCTTCGACCTGGCCCGGGTCCCCGGCTCCAAGGCGCACGACGAGATCCTGGTCACCGAGGACGGCATCAAGCGCGCCTCCGGCCGTTCCGGCGGTACCGAGGGCGGTCTGACCACCGGCGAACTGCTGCGGGTCCGGGCCGCGATGAAGCCCATCGCGACCGTGCCGCGCGCGCTCGCCACGGTCGACGTCGTCACCGGCGAGCCCGCCAAGGCCCATCACCAGCGCTCCGATGTCTGTGCCGTTCCGGCCGCGGGCATCGTCGCCGAGGCGATGGTCGCCCTGGTCCTGGCCGACGCCGTCGCGGAGAAGTTCGGCGGCGACAGCGTCACCGAGACCCACCGCAACGTGCAGTCGTACCTCGACCACCTCCAGATCCGATGAGCGGCCCGCTGGTCGTCCTCGTCGGCCCGATGGGCGTCGGCAAGTCCACCGTCGGTGAGCTGCTTGCCGACCGCCTCGGCACCGGCTACCGCGACACCGACGCGGACGTCGTGGCCACGGCGGGCAAGCCGATCCCGGAGATCTTCTACGACGAGGGGGAGGAGCACTTCCGCGAGCTGGAGCGGCGCGCGGTGCACACCGCCGTCGCCGAGCACACGGGCGTCCTCTCCCTCGGCGGCGGCGCCGTGCTCGACGCGACGACCCGCGAGCTGCTCGCCGGCCGCCCCGTCGTCTACCTCTCGATGGAGGTGGAGGAGGCCGTCAAGCGGGTCGGCCTGAACACCGCTCGCCCGCTGCTCGCCGTCAACCCGCGCCGGCAGTGGCGCGAGCTGATGGACGCCCGTCGGCATCTGTACACCGAGGTGGCCCGGGTGACCGTCGCCACCGACGAGCGCACCCCCGAAGAGGTCGCCCAGGCGGTCCTCGACGCACTGGAACTGCCGGAACGCACGGACGACCCCGTCGCGCCCGGCCGGGAGAACACACGCATGACCGAGCAGGGCCTCATCCGTATCCCGATCGCAGGCAGCGCGGGCACCGACCCGTACGAGGTGCTGGTCGGCCGGCAGCTGCTGGGCGAGCTGCCCAATCTCATCGGCGACCGCGCCAAGCGGGTCGCGGTGCTGCATCCGGAGGCGCTCGCCGAGACCGGTGAGGCGGTCCGCCAGGACCTCGCCGAGCAGGGCTACGAAGCCATCGCCATCCAGCTGCCCAACGCCGAGGAGGCGAAGACCGCCGAGGTCGCGGCGTACTGCTGGAAGGCGCTCGGCCAGACCGGCTTCACCCGCACCGACGTCATCGTCGGCGTCGGCGGCGGCGCCACCACCGATGTGGCCGGATTCGTCGCGGCGACCTGGCTGCGCGGGGTGCGCTGGATCGCCGTGCCCACGACCGTGCTCGCCATGGTCGACGCGGCCGTCGGCGGCAAGACCGGCATCAACACCGCCGAGGGCAAGAACCTCGTCGGCGCCTTCCACCCGCCGGCCGGGGTGCTCTGCGACCTGGCCGCGCTGGACTCGCTGCCCGTGAACGACTACGTCAGCGGCATGGCCGAGGTCATCAAGGCCGGCTTCATCGCCGACCCGGCCATCCTCGACCTGGTCGAGGCGGACCCGGAGGGCGCCCGCAGGCCCACCGGACCGCACACCGCCGAGCTGATCGAACGCGCCATCAGGGTCAAGGCCGAGGTCGTCTCCAGCGACCTGAAGGAATCCGGACTGCGCGAGATCCTCAACTACGGCCACACCCTGGCCCACGCCATCGAGAAGAACGAGCGCTACAAGTGGCGTCACGGCGCCGCGGTCTCGGTCGGCATGGTCTTCGCCGCCGAGCTGGGACGGCTGGCCGGACGGCTCGACGACGCCACCGCCGACCGGCACCGCGCCGTCCTGGAGTCCGTCGGACTGCCGCTCACCTACCGCGGCGACCAGTGGCCCAAGCTGCTGGAGAACATGAAGGTCGACAAGAAGTCCCGCGGCGACCTGCTGCGCTTCATCGTCCTGGACGGCCTGGGCAAGCCCACCGTCCTGGAGGGCCCCGACCCGGCCGTGCTGCTGGCCGCCTACGGGGAGGTGTCGGCGTGACCCGCCGGGTGCTCGTCCTCAACGGCCCGAACCTCGGCCGGCTCGGCTCCCGCGAGCCGGACGTGTACGGCGCCACGTCCTACGCCGGACTCGTCGAGACCTGCCAGGCGCTCGGCAAGGAGCTCGGCTTCGACGTCGACGTCCGCGAGACCAACGACGAGGGCGAGCTGATCCGCTGGCTCCACGAGGCCGCGGACGGTTCAATTCCGGTCGTTCTCAACCCGGGTGCCTTCACCCACTACTCGTACGGGATGCGGGACGCGGCGGCCCAGCGCACCGCCCCGCTGATCGAGGTGCACATCTCGAACCCGTACGCGCGGGAGGAATTCCGGCACAACTCCGTGGTCGCGCCGGTCGCCACGGGGACCGTGGCCGGATTCGGCATCGGCTCCTACCGCCTCGCCCTGCGCGCCCTCGCGGACGAGCTGACCGGCTGACGGACCGGTTTCCCGGCCATCCGGGCACTGTTACGCGTCCCCGGCCGTTGTTCCACCGGCGGCCGGGGACGGTACGGTTGCCGTTCCACCAGCGCCAGTTGCCTGTACGAGACGGAGTGGCACCGGATGCAGCACGCAGTGGGGGCCCCGCTGCCGCCGCCCCAAGGACCCGGAAGCGGACCTGTCGGCTGGTCGCACCAGGCCCAGCACCCCGGCCACCCCGGTCCGCCGGGGCCGCCGCCCATCACCCCGCCCGCGCCCGGCGGGTGGAGCGGGCCCGCACCGCAGCACGCCCCGGGCCCTCCCCTCAGGGAGACCACGGGACACGTCCAGCTGCCGCCCGGCGGCCCGGTCCCGCTGCCCGCGCCGCCCGCCGAGCCCGGCACCGGCAGCACGACCCTCGCGGTCCTCCTGATCGGCCCCGCGGGCGCCGGCAAGACCACCGTGGCCAAGCTCTGGGCCAGCCGCCGCCGGGTGCCCACCGCCCACGTCAGCCTCGACGACGTCCGCGAATGGGTCTGCTCCGGTTTCGCCGACCCGCAGTCCGGGTGGAACGACCACTCCGAGGCCCAGTACCGCCTGGCCCGCCGCACCTGCGGCTTCGCCGCCCGCAACTTCCTCGCCAACGGCATCTCCTGCATCCTCGACGACGCCGTCTTCCCCGACCGCCCGGTCGTCGGGCTCGGCGGCTGGAAGCGCCACGTCGGCCCCGGGCTCCTGCCCGTCGTCCTGCTGCCCGGCCTGGAGATCGTGCTGGAGCGCAACGCCGCCCGGAGCGGCAACCGCCGCCTCTCGGACGAGGAGGTTGCCAGGATCCACGGCCGGATGGCCGGCTGGTACGGCTCCGGCCTGCCGATCATCGACAACTCGACGTACGACGTCGAGACCACCGCCCGCGTCCTGGACGACATCCTCGCCCGCTCCATAGCCAGCCCGCCGGCCTGGTGAACCGTCACCGGGCGGTGCTTCCGGTGCCCGGCCGCCCCCCCCGGTCGGGTGCGCTGACCGAGCAGGCCCGCGCCACCGCTCGTAGGCTCGTGACATGTCAGAGGTGTACGCCGTCCGCCGCGGGCTGCTTCGCGACCGGTGCGCCGCCGTCGGATCCGCGGCCGCCCTGGTCTCCCGCCCCGCCAACGTCCGCTATCTCGCGGGCGGTGCGCCGCCGGGCGCCGTGCTGCTGCTCGGACCCGCCGGGGACGTCCTGGTCTCGCCCCGGGCCCCGGGCGGCGACCCGGCCGACGGGCGCACCGACGATCAGCTGCGGGTCTCCCTGCTGCCTCCCTCCGACGGCGATCCGGTGGTCGCGGCCGCCGATCTGGCCGGTTCCTCGGGCGCGGAGTCGCTCGCCGTCGAGGAGCACCATCTGACGGTCGCCCGCCACCGGGCCATGGGCTCGGTCGCCCCGCGGCTGAGGCTGGCCGATCTCGGGGCCACCGTCGAGCAGCTGCGGGTGGTCAAGGACGAGGAGGAGATCGCCTGTCTGCGGATCGCCGCCGAGATCACCGACCAGGCCCTGGGCGAACTCCTCGAATCCATCCTGGTGGGCCGCACCGAACGGCATCTCGCCCTGGAGCTGGAGCGCCGCCTGGTGGACCACGGCGCCGACGGCCCCGCCTTCGCCACTTCCGTCGCCACCGGCCCGAACTCGGGCCAGGGCCGCCACCGCCCCTCGGACCGGCGGGTGGAGGAAGGAGATTTCCTCTCCGTCTGCCTCGGCGCGAACTATCGCGGCTACCGCTGCGAGATCGGCCGCACGTTCGTCATCGGGACGACGCCCGCCGACTGGCAGATCGAGCTCTACGACCTGGTTTTCGCCGCTCAGCGGGCCGGGCGCGAGGCTCTCGTACCGGGCGCCGCCTACCGCGACGTGGACCGCGCGGCCCGCTATGTCCTGGACTCGGCGGGGCACGGCGGGGGTCTGGCACCCTGGACCGGGCACGGGGTGGGACTCGAAATCGACGAGGACCCGCAGTTGGCACCTGCGGCCATGGGTAAACTGGACGCTTGTGTGCCGGTCACCGTCGAACCGGGGGTCCACCTCCCGGGCCGGGGCGGGGTCCGGATCGATGACACGCTCGTCGTGCGCCCCGAGGCGGACGGCGGACCCGAGCTACTCACCATTACGACCAAGGAGCTGCTCGCGCTCTAGCGCGCATCCTCGGTCGTTCCACCAGCTTCAGTCCAGGAGATTCCGCAACCGTGGCTTCCACGAACGACCTCAAGAACGGCATGGTGCTCAAGCTCGACGGAGGCCAGCTCTGGTCCGTCGTCGAGTTCCAGCACGTCAAGCCCGGCAAGGGCCCGGCCTTCGTGCGCACCAAGCTCAAGAACGTGCTCTCCGGGAAGGTCGTCGACAAGACCTTCAACGCCGGCGTGAAGGTCGAGACGGCCACCGTCGACAAGCGGGACATGCAGTTCTCCTACATGGACGGCGAGTACTTCGTCTTCATGGACATGGAGACCTACGACCAGCTCATGGTCGACCGCAAGGCCGTCGGTGACGCCGCCAACTTCCTCATCGAGGGCTTCACGGCCACCGTCGCGCAGCACGAGGGCGAGGTGCTCTTCGTCGAGCTGCCGGCCGCCGTCGAGCTGGTCATCCAGGAGACCGAGCCGGGCGTCCAGGGCGACCGCTCCACCGGTGGCACCAAGCCCGCCACCCTGGAGACCGGTTACCAGATCCAGGTCCCGCTCTTCATCACCACCGGTGAGAAGATCAAGGTCGACACCCGCTCCAGCGACTACCTCGGCCGGGTGAACAGCTAACCGTGGCTGCCCGGAACAAGGCCCGCAAGCGCGCCTTCCAGATCCTCTTCGAGGCCGACCAGCGCGGCGAGTCCGTGCAGACGGTCCTCGCGGACTGGGTGCGGCACTCGCGGGCCGACAACCGTCAGCCGCCGGTCACCGAGTACACGATGGAGCTCGTCGAGGGGTACGCGCAGTACGCGGACCGGATCGACGACCTCATCGTGACCTACGCGGTGGACTGGGAGATCGACCGCATGCCGGTCGTCGACCGGAACATCCTGCGGCTCGGCGCCTACGAGCTGATCTGGGAGGACGGCACCCCGGACGCGGTGGTGATCGACGAGGCGGTCCAGCTCGCCAAGGAGTTCTCCACCGACGACTCCCCGTCCTTCGTGAACGGGCTGCTGGCCCGCTTCAAGGACCTCAAGCCGAACCTCCGCCGGGAGCAGTAGCTCCGGCGGCGTTCAGCCAACGAAGGGCCCACGGTCGCTCGACCGTGGGCCCTTCGGCGTGCGTGGGCCCGTCACACACGAACCGCCGCGCACGGCCCGGCGCACACGAAAAAGCCGTGCCGGCGCGGGCACCCGATGGGGTGAACCGCACCGACACGGCGGTACGTTTCTTCAGGGGGCCGTCAGCCCTCTTCGTGGGCCACGGCGCGACGCGCGTCCGCGTCCAGCACGCCCCAGCTGATCAGCTGCTCCGTGAGCACGGACGGCGACTGGTCGTAGATCACGGCCAGTGTGCGCAGGTCGTCCTGGCGGATCGAGAGCACCTTGCCGTTGTAGTCACCGCGCTGGCTCTGGATCGTCGCCGCGTAGCGCTGCAGCGGACCGGCCTTCTCCGGCGGGACGTGGGCGAGGCGCTCCAGGTCCAGGACGAGCTTCGGCGGCGGCTCGGCGGCACCGCCGGGCGTCGTACCGGGCAGGAGCTCCTGGACCGGGACCCCGTAGAAGTCCGCGAGCTCAGCGAGGCGCTGTACGGTCACGGCGCGGTCGCCGCGCTCGTACGAGCCGACCACGACGGCCTTCCAGCGGCCCTGGGACTTCTCCTCCACGCCATGGAGGGAGAGGCCCTGCTGGGTGCGGATGGCACGGAGTTTGGCCCCGAGCTGTTTTGCGTATTCGCTGGACATAAGGCTCCCCGGACGCTGGGACATTTCGCGGCTCCGCCGCGTTGCTGGTAACTCACTGTGAGGTTACGCAGCGTTACTTGGATGCGTCAAGCCGAATGGTCCGGACCGGCATCTCCCGGGGGCGGGAGCGGGAGCCGGTGCAAGCCCTGGTAACGTGGATGACGCAATTTCGACGTCCTTTAAGGTCCGTCCCGTGAGACGGAGAAGGAGGTCCGTTTCTTATGGACGCACAGCACGAAGCCACCGGCAATGCGGCACGCCCCGTTCTCGAGGCTCCCGACATCGCCCGGGTACTGACCCGGATCGCCCACGAGATCGTCGAACGCGCCAAGGGCGCCGACGACGTGGTGCTCCTCGGCATCCCGACGCGAGGCGTCTTCCTCGCCCGCCGGCTCGCCGAGAAGCTCGAAGAGATCACTGGCGGGAAGATGCCGGTCGGCTCCCTCGACATCACCATGTACCGCGACGACCTGCGGCTGCGCCCGGCGCGCGCCCTGGCCCGCACCGACATCCCCGGCGAGGGCATCGAGGGCCGCCTGGTCGTCCTCGTCGACGACGTCCTCTTCTCGGGCCGCACGATCCGCGCCGCCCTCGACGCCCTGGGCGACATCGGCCGGCCCCGCGCGGTGCAGCTCGCGGTCCTCGTCGACCGCGGTCACCGCGAACTCCCGATCCGCGCCGACTACGTCGGCAAGAACCTCCCCACGTCGCTGCGGGAGACGGTCAAGGTCCAGCTCGCCGAGGAGGACGGCCGGGACGCCGTGCTGCTCGGTGTCGAGCGGACCGCCCCCACGGGCGAGCAGTAGCCCCACCACACCCGTACGGCGCACCACGAGCCCGTACCGCTGCTTCCGCACGCCCGCATGCCTGAACCCTCCAGCCACCCGGAGAACACCCAGATGAAGCGCCACCTCATCTCGGCCGCCGATCTCACCCGCGACGACGCCGTCCTGATCCTCGACACCGCCGAGGAGATGGCCAGGGTCGCGGACCGGCCGATCAAGAAGCTCCCCACCCTGCGCGGCCGCACCGTCGTCAACCTCTTCTTCGAGGACTCGACCCGCACCCGCATCTCCTTCGAGGCCGCCGCCAAGCGCCTCTCCGCGGACGTCATCAACTTCTCCGCGAAGGGCTCGTCCGTCTCCAAGGGCGAATCGCTCAAGGACACCGCGCTGACCCTGGAGGCGATGGGCGCCGACGCCGTCGTCATCCGGCACGGCGCCTCCGGCGCCCCGTACCGCCTCGCCACCTCCGGCTGGATCGACGGCGCCGTCGTCAACGCCGGTGACGGCACCCACGAGCACCCCACCCAGGCCCTCCTGGACGCCTTCACGATGCGTCGCCGCCTGGTCGGGACCGACAGCGGTCTCGGCCGGGACCTCGAAGGCCGCCGGATCACCATCGTCGGCGACATCCTGCACAGCCGGGTGGCCCGCTCCAACGTGCACCTGCTGACCACGCTCGGCGCCCGCGTCACCCTGGTGGCCCCGCCGACCCTCGTCCCGGTCGGCGTCGAGCGGTGGCCCTGCGACGTCAGCTACAGCCTCGACGACGTGCTGCCGAAGTCCGACGCGGTGATGATGCTGCGTGTGCAGCGTGAACGGATGAACGCCGCGTACTTCCCGACCGAGCGCGAGTACTCCCGCCGCTACGGCCTGGACGCCGACCGCATGGCGCGGATGCCCGGGCACGCCGTCGTCATGCACCCCGGCCCGATGGTGCGCGGCATGGAGATCACCGCCGAGGTCGCCGACTCCGACCGGTGCACGGTCGTCGAGCAGGTCGCCAACGGCGTCTCGATCCGCATGGCCGTCCTGTACCTGCTGCTGGGCGGGTACGAATCCGCCGCCCCCGCCGCCCCGTCCCGTACCGAGGAGAACAAGTAACCATGAGCAAGATCCTTATCCGCGGCGCGAAGATCCTCGGCGGCGAACCCCAGGACGTCCTGATCGACGGCGAGACCATCGCCGCCGTCTCCACCGGCATCGAGGCCGGCGACGCGACCGTCGTCGAGGCCGAGGGCCTGATCCTGCTGCCCGGCCTGGTCGACCTCCACACCCACCTGCGCGAGCCCGGCCGCGAGGACTCCGAGACCGTCCTCACCGGCACCAAGGCCGCGGCCGTCGGCGGCTTCACCGCCGTGCACGCGATGGCCAACACCTTCCCGGTCGCCGACACCGCAGGCGTCGTCGAGCAGGTCTGGCGGCTCGGCAAGGAGTCCGGCTACTGCGACGTGCAGCCGATCGGCGCCGTCACCGTCGGACTGGAGGGCAAGAAGCTCGCCGAGCTCGGCGCCATGCACGACTCGGCCGCCGGGGTGAAGGTCTTCTCCGACGACGGCAAGTGCGTCGACGACGCGGTGATCATGCGCCGCGCGCTGGAGTACGTGAAGGCCTTCGACGGCGTCGTCGCCCAGCACGCCCAGGAGCCCCGCCTCACCGAGGGCGCCCAGATGAACGAGGGCGTCGTCTCCGCCGAACTCGGTCTCGGCGGCTGGCCCGCCGTCGCCGAGGAGTCGATCATCGCCCGCGACGTGCTGCTCGCCGCCCACGTCGGCTCCCGGGTGCACATCTGCCACCTGTCGACCGCAGGCTCCGTCGAGATCGTCCGCTGGGCCAAGTCCAAGGGCTGGAACGTCACCGCCGAGGTCACCCCGCACCACCTGCTCCTCACCGACGAGCTCGTACGGTCCTACAACCCGGTCTACAAGGTGAACCCGCCGCTGCGCACCGAGGCCGACGTCATGGCCCTGCGCGAGGCGCTCGCCGACGGCACCATCGACTGCGTCGCCACCGACCACGCTCCGCACCCGCACGAGGACAAGGACTGCGAGTGGGCCGCCGCCGCCATGGGCATGGTGGGCCTGGAGACCGCGCTCTCCGTCGTCCAGCAGACGATGGTCGAGACCGGAATGATCGACTGGGCGGGCGTCGCCGACCGGATGTCGTTCCGTCCGGCCGCCATCGGACGGCTCGACGGACACGGCCGGCCCGTCTCGGCCGGTGAGCCCGCCAACCTCACCCTGGTCGATCCGGCTTACCGTGGTGTCGTGGACCCCGCGGGCTTCGCCTCCCGCAGCCGCAACACTCCGTACGAGGGGCGCGAGCTGCCGGGCCGAGTCACCCACACCTTCCTGCGGGGCCGTGCCACGGTCGTCGACGGGAAGCTCGCGTGACATCACTCACCCCTCTGTACCAGCTCGCTGCCGAACGGAAGTCGGCCGAAGTGACCGACTGGTCCGCCCGGATCAGCTGGGTCATCGGACTGATCGTCCTCATCGCCTTCGTCTACTGGCTGATGCGCCAGGGATGGAAGTGGCGGGGCAGCCTCCAGTCCGACCTGCCGGAGCTCGCCGCCGCCCCTGAGGGGTTCGCGGACGGCGAGAAGCTGCTCACACTGACCGGCCGGTACCACGCCTCGACCACCGCCGGGCAGTGGCTCGACCGGATCGTCGCCCACGGCCTGGGCACCCGCAGCCGCGTCGAGCTCACCCTGACCGAACAGGGCCTGGACGTCGTACGGCCCGGGGCCGCCGACTTCTTCGTGCCGGCCGCCGCCCTGCGCGGGGCCCGGCTCGACAAGGGCATCGCCGGCAAGGTCCTCCCCGAGGGCGGCCTGCTGATCATCACCTGGGCGCACGGCGACAAGCTGATCGACTCCGGATTCCGCTCCGACCGCTCCGCCGAGCACCCGGCCTGGGTCGAGGCCATCGACCAACTCACCAGAACTACGGAAGGCACCGCACGATGACGATCTCCACCCGGGGAGCCGCCAAAGCTCCCGCCGTACTCGTCCTGGAGGACGGCCGCGCCTTCCGCGGCCGCGCCTACGGGGCCGTGGGGGAGACCTTCGGCGAGGCGGTTTTCTCCACCGGCATGACCGGCTACCAGGAGACGCTGACCGACCCCTCGTACCACCGCCAGGTCGTCGTGATGACCGCCCCGCACGTCGGGAACACCGGGGTGAACGACGAGGACCCCGAGTCCGGACGGATCTGGGTCTCCGGCTACGTCGTCCGCGACCCCGCCCGGGTCCCCTCCAACTGGCGCTCGCAGCGCTCGCTCGACGAGGAACTGGAGCGCCAGGGCGTCGTCGGCATCAGCGGTGTCGACACCCGCGCGCTCACCCGCCACCTGCGCGAGCGCGGCGCCATGCGCGTCGGCATCTTCTCCGGTGACGCCGTCGCCGACGAGGCCGCGCTGCTGGCCCGGGTCCTGCGGGCCCCCGAGATGGTCGGCGCCGACCTCTCCGCCGAGGTCGCCACCAAGGAGACGTACGTCGTCCCCGCGATCGGCACCAAGAAGTTCACCGTCGCCGCGATCGACCTCGGCATCAAGGGCATGACCCCGCACCGGATGGCCGAGCGCGGCATCGAGGTGCACGTGCTGCCCGCCACCGCCACCCTGGAGGACGTGTACGCGGTCGAGCCCGACGGCGTGTTCTTCTCCAACGGCCCCGGCGACCCGGCCACCGCCGACCACCCGGTCTCCGTCATGCAGGGCGTCCTGGAGCGGAAGACCCCGCTCTTCGGTATCTGCTTCGGCAACCAGATCCTCGGACGCGCCCTCGGCTTCGGCACCTACAAGCTGAAGTACGGCCACCGCGGCATCAACCAGCCCGTGCAGGACCGCACGACCGGCAAGGTCGAGGTCACCGCGCACAACCACGGCTTCGCCGTCGACGCCCCGCTCGACAAGGTGTCCGAGACGAAGTTCGGCCGCGCCGAGGTCTCCCACGTCTGCCTGAACGACCAGGTCGTCGAGGGGCTCCAGCTCCTCGACCAGCCCGCCTTCAGCGTCCAGTACCACCCCGAAGCAGCCGCCGGCCCGCACGACGCCGCGTACCTCTTCGACCGTTTCGTCTCCCTGATGGAGGGCCAGCGTGCCTAAGCGCTCCGATATCCAGTCCGTCCTGGTCATCGGCTCCGGCCCGATCGTCATCGGCCAGGCCGCCGAGTTCGACTACTCCGGTACCCAGGCCTGCCGCGTACTCAAGGCCGAGGGCCTGCGCGTCATCCTGGTGAACTCCAACCCGGCGACGATCATGACCGACCCGGAGATCGCCGACGCCACGTACGTCGAGCCGATCACCCCCGAGTTCGTCGAGAAGATCATCGCCAAGGAGCGCCCCGACGTGCTGCTCCCCACCCTGGGTGGCCAGACCGCGCTCAACACCGCGATCTCCATGCACGAGAACGGTGTCCTGGAGAAGTACGGCGTCGAGCTCATCGGCGCCAACGTCGAGGCCATCAACAAGGGCGAGGACCGCGACCTCTTCAAGGGCGTCGTCGAGGCCGTCAAGGCGAAGATCGGTTACGGCGAGTCCGCCCGCTCGGTCATCTGCCACTCCATGGACGACGTCCTCGCGGGCGTCGAGACGCTCGGCGGCTACCCCGTCGTCGTCCGCCCCTCCTTCACCATGGGCGGCGCCGGCTCCGGCTTCGCGCACGACGAGGACGAGCTGCGCCGCATCGCCGGACAGGGCCTCACGCTCTCGCCGACCACCGAGGTGCTGCTGGAGGAGTCCATCCTCGGCTGGAAGGAGTACGAGCTGGAGCTGATGCGCGACAAGAACGACAACGTCGTGGTCGTCTGCTCCATCGAGAACTTCGACCCGATGGGTGTCCACACCGGTGACTCGATCACCGTCGCCCCGGCGATGACGCTCACCGACCGCGAGTACCAGCGGCTGCGCGACATCGGCATCGCGATCATCCGCGAGGTCGGCGTCGACACCGGCGGCTGCAACATCCAGTTCGCCATCGACCCGACCGACGGCCGGGTCATCGTGATCGAGATGAACCCGCGCGTCTCCCGCTCCTCGGCGCTCGCCTCCAAGGCCACCGGCTTCCCGATCGCCAAGATCGCCGCCAAGCTGGCCGTCGGCTACACGCTCGACGAGATCCCCAACGACATCACCGAGAAGACCCCGGCCTCCTTCGAGCCGACCCTCGACTACGTCGTGGTCAAGGCCCCGCGGTTCGCCTTCGAGAAGTTCCCCTCCGCCGACTCCACCCTCACCACCACCATGAAGTCGGTGGGCGAGGCCATGGCGATCGGCCGGAACTTCACCGAGGCGCTCCAGAAGGCGCTCCGTTCGCTGGAGAAGAAGGGCTCGCAGTTCTCCTTCGTCGGCGAGCCCGGCGACAAGGCCGAGCTGCTGGCCGAGGCGGTCCGCCCGACCGACGGCCGGATCAACACCGTCATGCAGGCGATCAGGGCCGGCGCCACCCAGGAAGAGGTCTTCGACGCCACGAAGATCGACCCCTGGTTCGTCGACCAGCTCTTCCTGATCAAGGAGATCGCCGACGAGCTCGCCGCCGCCGACGAGCTGGGACCCGAGCTGCTCGCCGAGGCCAAGCGGCACGGCTTCTCCGACGCACAGATCGCCGAGATCCGCAGCCTGCGCGAGGACGTCGTGCGCGAGGTGCGGCACGCGCTGGGCATCCGCCCGGTCTACAAGACGGTCGACACCTGCGCCGCCGAGTTCGCCGCGAAGACGCCGTACTTCTACTCCTCCTACGACGAGGAGAACGAGGTCGCGTCCCGCACCAAGCCCGCGGTGATCATCCTCGGCTCCGGCCCCAACCGCATCGGCCAGGGCATCGAGTTCGACTACTCCTGCGTCCACGCCTCCTTCGCGCTGAGCGACGCGGGCTACGAGACCGTGATGGTCAACTGCAACCCGGAGACCGTCTCCACCGACTACGACACCTCCGACCGCCTGTACTTCGAGCCGCTGACGCTGGAAGACGTGCTGGAGATCGTGCACGCGGAGACCCTCGCCGGACCGGTCGCCGGTGTCATCGTCCAGCTCGGCGGCCAGACCCCGCTGGGCCTGTCGCAGGCGCTCAAGGACAACGGCGTGCCGGTCGTCGGCACGTCCCCGGAGGCCATCCACGCCGCCGAGGACCGCGGCGCCTTCGGCCGCGTCCTGGCCGAGGCCGGACTGCCCGCCCCGAAGCACGGCACCGCCACCACCTTCGACGAGGCCAAGGCCATCGCCGACGAGATCGGCTACCCCGTCCTCGTCCGCCCCAGCTACGTGCTCGGCGGCCGCGGCATGGAGATCGTGTACGACGAGATGCGCCTCTCCTCGTACATCGCCGAGTCCACCGAGATCAGCCCCACCCGGCCGGTCCTGGTCGACCGCTTCCTCGACGACGCCATCGAGATCGACGTCGACGCGCTCTACGACGGCACCGAGCTCTACCTCGGCGGCGTCATGGAGCACATCGAGGAGGCCGGCATCCACTCCGGCGACTCCGCCTGCGCGCTGCCCCCGATCACGCTCGGCGGCTACGACATCAAGCGGCTGCGGGCCTCCACCGAGGGCATCGCCAAGGGTGTCGGCGTACGCGGACTGATCAACATCCAGTTCGCGCTCTCCGGCGACATCCTCTACGTCCTGGAGGCCAACCCGCGCGCCTCCCGCACCGTCCCCTTCACCTCGAAGGCGACCGCGGTCCCGCTCGCCAAGGCCGCCGCCCGCATCTCGCTGGGCGCGACCATCGCCGAGCTGCGCGCCGAGGGCCTGCTCCCGGCCAACGGCGACGGCGGCACCCTGCCGCTCGACGCGCCGATCTCCGTCAAGGAGGCCGTCATGCCGTGGTCGCGCTTCCGCGACATCCACGGCCGCGGCGTCGACACCGTCCTCGGCCCGGAGATGCGCTCCACCGGTGAGGTCATGGGCATCGACTCGGTCTTCGGCACGGCGTACGCCAAGTCGCAGGCCGGCGCGTACGGCCCGCTGCCCACCAAGGGCCGCGCCTTCATCTCCGTCGCCAACCGCGACAAGCGCTCGATGATCTTCCCGGCGCGCGAACTCGTCGCCCACGGCTTCGAGCTGCTCGCCACCTCCGGCACCGCCGAGGTCCTCAAGCGCAACGGCATCAACGCCAAGGTCGTGCGCAAGCAGTCCGAGGGCGTGGGCCCGCAGGGCGAGAAGACCATCGTCCAGCTGATCCACGACGGCGAGGTCGACCTCATCGTCAACACGCCGTACGGAACGGGCGGCCGCCTCGACGGCTACGAGATCCGTACCGCGGCCGTGGCCCGGTCCGTACCGTGCCTGACGACGGTCCAGGCGCTCGCCGCCGCCGTCCAGGGCATCGACGCACTCACCCACGGAAGCGTCGGCGTCAGTTCCCTCCAGGAACACGCGGAACATCTGACCGCGGCCCGCGACTAGCAGACCGACAGGGGGACACCGGAAACGGTGTCCCCCTCTCCGTGAGGACACCGAGGACACCCCGATGTACAAGTTCTTCTTCCGGCTGGTCTTCAAGCGGATGGACCCGGAACAGGCCCACTACCTGGCCTTCCGGTGGATCCGCCTCGCCGCCCGGACCCCCGTGCTGCGCACCTTCGTCGCCGCCGCGCTCGCGCCCCGGTACAAGGAGCTGCGCACCGAGGCCCTCGGCCTGCGGATGCACGGCCCGTTCGGCCTCGCCGCCGGCTTCGACAAGAACGCCGTCGCGATCGACGGCATGTCGATGCTCGGCTTCGACCACATCGAGATCGGTACGGTCACCGGCGAGCCGCAGCCCGGCAACCCCAAGAAGCGCCTCTTCCGCCTCGTCGCGGACCGCGCGCTGATCAACCGCATGGGCTTCAACAACGAGGGCTCGGCCGCCGTCGCCGCCCGCCTCGCCGCCCGCAGGCCGGTCTTCCGGACCACGGTCGGCGTCAACATCGGCAAGACGAAGGTCGTGCCGGAGGCCGAAGCGGCCGACGACTACGTGAAGTCCACCGAGCGGCTCGCCGCCCACGCCGACTACCTCGTCGTGAACGTCTCCTCGCCCAACACCCCGGGGCTGCGCAACCTCCAGGCCACCGAGGCGCTGCGGCCCCTGCTCAGCGCCGTGCGCGAGGCGGCCGACCGGACCGTCACCGGACGCCGGGTGCCGCTGCTCGTCAAGATCGCCCCGGACCTCGCGGACGAGGACGTCGACGCGGTCGCCGACCTCGCGGTCGAGCTGGGCCTGGACGGCATCATCGCCACCAACACCACCATCGCCCGCCAGGGCCTCGGCCTGAAGTCCTCGCCGTCCCTGGTCCAGGAGACCGGCGGACTCTCCGGCGCCCCCCTCAAGAACCGCTCCCTGGAGGTGCTGAGCCGCCTCTACGCGCGCGTGGGCGACCGGATCACCCTGGTCGGCGTCGGGGGCATCGAGAACGCCGAGGACGCCTGGCAGCGCATCCTGGCCGGCGCCACGCTCGTCCAGGGCTACAGCGCCTTCATCTACGAGGGCCCGTTCTACGCCCGCGCCATCCACAAGGGCCTGGCCGCGCGCCTGGCCGCCTCCCCGTACGCCACCCTCTCCGAGGCCGTCGGCGCAGAGACCAGGAAGGCCACCGCATGAGCACCGAACACTTCGGCGCGCGCCTGCGCCGCGCCATGGACACCCGCGGCCCGCTGTGCGTCGGCATCGACCCGCACGCCTCGCTGCTCACCGCCTGGGGCCTGAACGACGACGTCGCCGGCCTCGAACGCTTCACGCGCACCGTCGTGGAGGCACTGGCCGACCGGGTCGCCGTGCTCAAGCCGCAGTCCGCGTTCTTCGAGCGCTTCGGCTCGCGCGGCATCGCCGTCCTGGAGAAGGCGGTCCAGGAGGCGCGGGCGGCCGGCGCGCTGGTGCTGATGGACGCCAAGCGCGGCGACATCGGCTCCACCATGGGCGCCTACGCGGCGACCTACCTGGAGAAGGACTCGCCGCTGTTCTCGGACGCGGTCACCGTCTCGCCGTACCTCGGCTTCGGCTCGCTGCGTCCGGCGCTCGACGCGGCGGTCCTCTCCGGCGCGGGCGTCTTCGTGCTGGCCCTCACCTCCAATCCGGAGGGCGCCGAGGTGCAGCGTGCCACCGCCGCCGACGGCCGCTCGCTGGCCCAGCTCATGCTCGACCACATGGCCGCCGAGAACGAGGGGATGGCCCCGCTCGGCTCCGTCGGCGCGGTGGTCGGAGCCACGCTCGGGGACGCGGGGGCGAACCTGGCGATCAACGGCCCGCTGCTCGCTCCCGGGATCGGGGCGCAGGGCGCGACGCCCGCGGATCTGCCCGGCGTCTTCGGCGCCTCGGTGGGCAATGTGGTGCCCAGCGTGAGCCGCGGCGTGCTGAGTCAGGGACCGGACGCGGCGGGGCTGAGGGAGGCCGCCGAGCGGCTCACGGACGAGATCCGGGCGGCCGTGGCGGGTAGCTGACCATGCCACGTAACCGGGTGTTGACTCTTTCCTGACCAAAAAACTCGGTTGTTATGCCAGAAATGTCCTGGTCGGCCAAGGCTGACCAGGACTTTTCGTTGGTTCTCGCTGACTCGGGCGGCCTTGGCCGCTAGTCTCCGTCGAGAGCCGACGTACACAAGTTGTCCGTCGCTCACCTGGTGTGGAGCGTTCAGCTTCCTCACCGGTCCGTATCCGACAGATCGACATCCGAGGTGACGTAGGCGTGGCTCTTCCGCCCCTTACCCCTGAACAGCGCGCAGCCGCGCTCGAAAAGGCCGCCGCGGCTCGCCGGGAGCGGGCCGAGGTCAAGAATCGACTCAAGCACTCCGGCGCCTCCCTCCACGAGGTCATCAAGCAGGGCCAGGAGAACGACGTCATCGGCAAGATGAAGGTCTCCGCCCTCCTGGAGTCCCTGCCGGGCGTGGGCAAGGTCCGCGCCAAGCAGATCATGGAGCGGCTCGGCATCTCCGAGAGCCGCCGGGTCCGGGGTCTCGGCTCCAACCAGATCGCATCCCTGGAGCGCGAGTTCGGCGGCAGCGCCGCCTGACGTTCTCAGGCACTCCTGAGAAGCTGGATAATCGCTCCATGGCTGCAACATCCCGGGGGACGTCCCCCGTACCCCCGGACGTACGTCCGCGGCTGACCGTGCTCTCCGGCCCCTCCGGGGTCGGCAAGAGCACGGTCGTCGCTCATATGCGCAAGGTCCACCCCGAGGTCTGGCTCTCGGTGTCGGCGACGACCCGCAAGCCGCGCCCCGGCGAGCACAACGGTGTCCACTACTTCTTCGTGGACAACGAGGAGTTCGACAAGCTGATCGCCAACGGCGAGCTGCTGGAGTGGGCCGAGTTCGCAGGCAACCGCTACGGCACGCCCCGCCGCGCCGTGCTCGACCGCCTGGAGGCGGGCGAGCCGGTGCTGCTGGAGATCGATCTCCAGGGTGCCCGGCTGGTCCGGCAGTCGATGCCGGACGCCCAGCTGGTCTTCCTGGCCCCGCCGAGCTGGGAGGAGCTGGTCCGCCGGCTCACCGGCCGAGGGACCGAGGCGCCCGAGGTGATCGATCGCCGGCTCGCCGCCGCCAAGGTCGAACTGGCCGCCGAGGCCGAGTTCGACACGACGCTGGTCAACACCTCCGTCGAGGACGTGGCCCGTGAGCTGCTAGCCTTGATGCTGGAGGCTTCCGGCCACCGTGCCGACAGCGACTGACAAACGCTGACAAACGCTGACGAACGCTCACGAACGCTGACGCATTCGGTACGCGCCACCGCGGAACTCCGCACCGTCAAAGATTTCTTTGATCTTTACCCCCTTCGGAAGGCAGAGAGTGTCCTCTTCCATCACCACGCCCGAGGGCATCATCAACCCGCCGATTGATGAGCTCCTCGAGGCCACCGACTCGAAGTACAGCCTCGTGATCTACGCCGCCAAGCGCGCGCGCCAGATCAACGCGTACTACTCGCAGCTCGGCGAGGGTCTCCTGGAGTACGTCGGTCCGCTCGTCGACACCCACGTGCACGAGAAGCCGCTCTCGATCGCGCTCCGCGAGATCAACGCGGGCCTGCTCACCTCCGAGGCCATCGAGGGCCCCGCGCAGTAAGCAGGAATTGCACCTTCACCTCAGGCCCGGCGGTCGCGACCGCCGGGCCTGAGGTGTGTCCGGGGCGACAGCGGCGGACCGGCCCCGGTGAGGCAGCATGGGGGTGTTCGTATCCGAGTGCGGGGAGACGCAGTGGACAAGCCGAAGGTCGTTCTGGGGGTCAGCGGAGGCATCGCCGCGTACAAGGCGTGCGAACTGCTGCGCCGGCTGACCGAGTCCGGTCATGACGTGCGCGTCGTACCGACCGAGTCGTCGCTGCACTTCGTGGGAGCGGCCACCTGGTCCGCGCTCTCCGGCCACCCGGTCTCCACCGAGGTCTGGAACGACGTCCACGAGGTGCCGCACGTCAGGATCGGGCAGGGCGCCGACCTGGTGGTCGTCGCCCCCGCCACCGCCGACATGCTCGCCAAGGCGGCCCACGGCCTCGCCGACGACCTGCTCACCAACACGCTGCTCACCGCCCGCTGCCCGGTCGTCTTCGCGCCCGCCATGCACACCGAGATGTGGGAGCACCCGGCCACCCAGGAGAACGTCGCCACGCTGCGCCGCCGGGGCGCCGTCGTGATCGAGCCCGCCGTCGGCCGGCTGACCGGCGTCGACACCGGCAAGGGCCGGCTGCCCGATCCCGGGGAGATCTTCGAGGTCTGCCGCCGGGTACTGGCCCGCGGACCCGTCGAACCCGACCTGGCCGGCCGCCATGTGGTGATCAGCGCGGGCGGTACGCGCGAGCCGCTCGACCCGGTGCGCTACCTCGGCAACCGCTCCTCCGGCAAGCAGGGCTACGCCCTGGCCCGTACCGCGGTCGCCCGCGGTGCCCGGGTCACCCTCGTCGAGGCCAACACCGGCCTGCCCGACCCGGCCGGCGCCGACGTCCTGCACGCGGGGACCGCCGTGCAGCTCCGCGAGGCCGTGCTGAAGGCCGCGGCGGACGCCGACGTGGTCGTGATGGCGGCGGCGGTCGCCGACTTCCGCCCCGCCGAGTACGCCACGGGGAAGATCAAGAAGAAGGACGGCCAGGAACCCGCGCCCATCACACTGGTCCGCAACCCCGACATCCTCGCCGAGGTGGCCGGCGAACGCGCCCGGCCGGAGCAGATCGTCGTCGGATTCGCCGCCGAGACCGACGACGTCCTCGCCAACGGCCGGGAGAAGCTCCGCCGCAAGGGCTGCGACCTCCTCGTCGTCAACGAGGTCGGGGAGCGCCGGACCTTCGGTTCGGAGGAGAACGAGGCCGTGGTGCTCGCCGCCGACGGCGGGGAGACCCAGGTGCCGTACGGACCCAAGGAAGCACTCGCCGACACGGTCTGGGATCTCGTGTCGTCACGTCTCGGATGAATTTCTTGTGACGTGCCCGTAGCCGGGCCGAAACCCTTGGGATATGGGCGTAAATGGCATCGCCCGAGGGGAATCGGCCCGCGCCGGAGGGCCGTGCCGCAGGTCACAGAACTCCCAAAGGGCGAGACACGTGGTCCGCCGGACGAGCGCGAACGATAAACTGACCCCCGGACCATGCCGGGCGCAGCTCCCGGCCGTCCGCCAAATGATCAGCCAGCAGCCGCTGCAACCCCAGGGAGCGATGTGTCCCGCCGTCTCTTCACCTCGGAGTCCGTCACCGAGGGTCACCCCGACAAGATCGCTGACCAGATCAGCGACACCATTCTCGACGCGCTGCTGCGCGAGGACCCCCGGTCCCGCGTCGCCGTCGAGACCTTGATCACCACCGGTCTGGTGCATGTTGCGGGTGAGGTCACGACCAAGGCCTACGCCGACATCCCGACCCTTGTACGCAACAAGGTCCTGGAGATCGGCTACGACTCCTCGAAGAAGGGCTTCGACGGCGCCTCCTGCGGTGTCTCGGTGTCCATCGGGGCGCAGTCTCCCGACATCGCGCAGGGTGTCGACACCGCGTACGAGAAGCGGGTCGAGGGCGATGAGGACGAGCTCGACAAGCAGGGCGCCGGCGACCAGGGCCTGATGTTCGGCTACGCCTGCGACGAGACGCCCGAGCTGATGCCGCTCCCGATCTACCTCGCGCACCGGCTCTCCCGCCGGCTCTCCGAGGTCCGCAAGAACGGGACCATCCCGTACCTGCGCCCCGACGGCAAGACCCAGGTCACCATCGAGTACGACGGCGACAAGGCCATCCGCCTCGACACGGTCGTCGTCTCCTCGCAGCACGCCAGCGACATCGACCTCGACTCGCTGCTCGCACCCGACATCCGCGAGTTCGTCGTCGAACACGTGCTCGGGCAGCTGATCGAGGACGGCATCAAGCTGGACACCGACGGCTACCGGCTGCTGGTCAACCCGACCGGCCGCTTCGAGATCGGCGGCCCGATGGGCGACGCCGGTCTGACCGGCCGCAAGATCATCATCGACACCTACGGCGGCATGGCCCGTCACGGCGGCGGTGCCTTCTCGGGCAAGGACCCGTCGAAGGTCGACCGCTCGGCCGCCTACGCCATGCGCTGGGTCGCCAAGAACGTCGTCGCCGCGGGCCTCGCCGCCCGTTGCGAGGTGCAGGTCGCGTACGCGATCGGCAAGGCCGAGCCGGTCGGGCTGTTCGTCGAGACGTTCGGCACCGCCGCCGTCGACACCGAGAAGATCGAGCACGCCATCGGCGAGGTCTTCGACCTCCGCCCGGCCGCGATCATCCGCGACCTCGACCTGCTCCGCCCGATCTACGCCCAGACCGCGGCCTACGGCCACTTCGGCCGTGAGCTTCCCGACTTCACCTGGGAGCGCACCGACCGCGTGGACGCGCTGCGCGCGGCGGCCGGGCTGTAGGCCCGCCGCTCTTCCGTCCGTACACCGGGGCCCGGACACCGCACATGGTGTCCGGGCCCTGGTGCGTCCGGCCCCGGCACTGCCTCGACGGGGCCGCTGTCAGTCGTGTCTGGTAGGAATTTGGCTGTGAGCAGCGAAAACGAGCGATCCGCGGACCCCGGCGACGGGGCCCCGGAGCAGCTTGCGCTGATCCGGGAGACGGTGCGCAAGGCCAAGGTGCCCCGGGCCAAGCCGCGGACCTGGCGCGGCGCCGCGCTCGCCAAGGAGCTTCCCGTCGCCCGGGTGCTGGTCAACAAGGGCGTGCTCCACCTCGACCAGTACTTCGACTACGCGGTGCCCGAGGAGCTCGATGCCGAGGCCCAGCCGGGAGTGAGGGTGCGGGTCCGCTTCGGGGCCGGCGGACGCAATGTGCGCGGCGGCAGGCGCGAAGGCGGCGGACTGATCGACGGCTTCCTCGTCGAGCGGCTCGCCGAGTCGGACTACCCGGGCGCCCTCGCGGCGCTCGCCTCCGTCGTATCGACCGAACCGGTGCTGGGCCCCGAGCTGCTCGCGCTCGCGCGGGCCGTCGCCGACCGCTACGCGGGCAGCCTCGCCGATGTGCTCCAGCTCGCCGTGCCGCCCCGGAACGGCAGGGCCGAGTCCAGACCCTCGCCCGAGCCGCTGCCCCCGCCGCCCGCGCCGTCGGCCGGGAGCTGGGAGCGGTACGCACAGGGGCCGGCGTTCCTGCGGGCGCTGGCCGAGGGCGGTGCGCCCCGGGCCGTCTGGACCGCGCTGCCCGGACCCCACTGGCCCGAGGAGATCGCCAGGTCCATGGCCGCGACCCTCGCGTCCGGGCGCGGCGCCCTCGTCGTCGTCCCCGACGGCCGGACCGCCGGGCGGGTGGACGCCGCACTCACCGCGCTGCTCGGCCCCGGGCGTCATGCTCTGCTGACCGCCGACTCCGGGCCGGAGAAGCGGTACCGGGAGTGGCTCGCCGTGCGGCGCGGCTCGGTACGGGCGGTCGTCGGGACGAGGGCGGCGATGTTCGCCCCGGTCGCGGACCTCGGTCTGGTCGCGGTCTGGGACGACGGGGACGCCAGCCACAGCGACGACAACGCCCCCTTCCCGCACGTCCGCGAAGTCCTCGAACTGCGGGCCGCGCACGGGCGCTGCGCCTTCCTGCTCGGCGGTACGAGCTGCACGGTGGAGGCCGCCCAGCTGGTGGAGAGCGGCTGGGCGCTGCCGCTGCGCGCGGACCGGGAACAGCTGCGGACCGCGGCGCCCCTGGTCCGTACGGTCGGCGACGGCGAGCTGGCGCGGGACGGCGCCGCGAGGGCCGCCCGGCTGCCCAGCCTGGCCTGGCAGACGGTACGGGACGGGCTGCGCAGCGGCCCCGTCCTGGTCCAGGTGCCGCGCCGGGGATACGCGCCGCGGCTGGCCTGCGAGCGCTGCCGTGAGCCCGCCCGGTGCCGGCACTGCGCGGGGCCGCTCCAGGCGCCGGACCAGCAGGCGCTCGACTGCGCCTGGTGCGGCCGGGCCGAAACCTCCTGGCACTGCGCCGCCTGCGGTTCCAACCGGCTGCGGGCCCAGATCGTGGGCGCCCGCCGCACGGCCGAGGAGCTCGGCCGGGCGTTCCCCGCCGTGCCGGTGCGGACCTCCGGCCGCGACCACATCCTCGACTCGGTGCCGGACGCGCCCGCTCTGGTCGTCAGCACCCCCGGCGCCGAGCCCGTGGCTGAAGGCGGCTACGCGGCCGCGCTGCTGCTGGACGGCTGGGCGATGGTCGGCCGCCCCGACCTCAGGGCCGGCGAGGAGGCGCTGCGCCGCTGGACGGCCGCGGCCTCGCTGGTGCGCGGCCAGCCGGAGGGCGGCACGGTGGTGGTCGTCGCCGAGCCGACGTTGCGGCCGGTGCAGGCCCTGGTGCGCTGGGACCCGGTCGGCCATGCCCGTCGTGAGCTGGCGGAGCGGGCCGAGCTGGGCTTCCCCCCGGTGTCCCGGATGGCCTCGGTGACCGGCACGCCCGAGGCGCTGGCCGCGTTCCTCGCGGCGGCCGAGCTGCCGCCGGAGGCCGAGGTGCTGGGCCCGGTCCCGGTCCCGGCCACCGGACCGGGCAGGCCCCGCAGACCCGGGGACGCGCCCCACGGGGAGTCCTGGGAGCGGGCGCTGCTCAGGGTGCCTCCGGGCAGCGGGGCGGCGCTGGCGGCGGCGCTGAAGGCCGCGCAGGCGGCCCGGATGTCCCGGGGGAGCGGCGAGCAGGTCCGGATCAGGGTGGATCCGCCGGACATCGGGTGACGGGGCGGGGTGCTCGGGGCAGCCGGGCCCGGGTTTCCCGGGGCCGAGGGCTCGGCGTGCGGCTGCCCCGCCGGGCGTCGGGCGCGGCGGGGCAGTGGATGGAGTCGGTCAGCCGTTGCGCGGGCCGGGGAAGACGCCGGGGCGCAGGTCCTCGCGCAGTGACGGGCGGTCCGCCGACGGCTGCGGCGGCATGGAGCGCGCGGCAGGCACGACGGGCGGCAGCGCGGACGGGTTGGCGGAGCCCGGCAGCGGGCGCGGCACCGCGGTCTCCGCGCCGGATTCGGCCGCTCCCGGCTGGCGGGCGTTGCGGCGTGCGCCGTAGCGACGGTGCACCGCCTGCTTGGTGACCCCCAGTGCGGAGCCCACCGCGTCCCAGGAGAAGCCCAGCGAGCGGTCGAAGTCGACCGCGGCGGTGACCAGGGTCTCGACGCTGTCGCGCAGTTCCTGGGCCAGCCTGACAGTGGGGGCCGGGGCCCTGCCGTAGACGACGAAGCCCGTGGACGGGCCGGAGCGGCGCGGACGGTAGACGTTGCCCAGTTGGGCGGTGAGCGTGCGCAGCGCGTCCACCTGCCGCCGGACCCGCTCGATGTCGCGCACCAACAGATGCAGACTGGCCCTCGCTTGGGCGTCGTGGGTTGCGTGGTCGGCCATGAAGAAGCCTCTCGAACCGGCATTGAAAGGGATCGGGCCGCACCATGGCGGCTCGCTTCGGTCAATCTCTCTTGACCAACGCCTCAGCTGTGGATCTGGTCACGCTTCAGGGGCGCGTGCACCCTTCAAAGGGGCGCGCGGTCATGCGTACGCCCCCCGGCCGCCGGGCCAATAGACTTGTGCGTTGCTCGTCACCGTACGTTCCGGCCCGAGAGGCAGTCAGCCACCCATGAAGCTCGTCTTCGCAGGCACCCCCGAGGTAGCCGTACCCGCCCTGGACGCCCTGATCGCCTCCGACCGGCACGAGGTGGCCGCCGTCGTGACCCGGCCCGACGCCCCCGCCGGGCGCGGCCGCCGACTGGTCGCCAGCCCCGTCGCCGAGCGCGCCGAGGAAGCCGGCATCGAGGTGCTCAAGCCCGCCCGGCCGCGCGACGAGGACTTCCTCGCCCGGCTGCGGGAGATCGCCCCGGACTGCTGCCCGGTCGTCGCCTACGGTGCGCTGCTCCCCAAGGAGGCGCTCGCCGTCCCCGCCCGGGGCTGGGTCAACCTCCACTTCTCGCTGCTGCCCGCCTGGCGCGGCGCGGCCCCCGTGCAGCACGCGGTCATGGCCGGGGACGAGGTGACCGGCGCGTCGACCTTCCTGATCGAGGAGGGGCTCGACTCCGGCCCGGTCTACGGCGTACTCACCGAGGAAGTGCGTCCCACCGACACCAGCGGCGACCTGCTCACCCGGCTCGCGTTCGCCGGTGCGGGGCTGCTCGTCGCCACGATGGACGGCATCGAGGACGGCACCCTGCACGCCGTGCCGCAGCCCGCCGACGGGATCACCCTCGCGCCGAAGATCACGGTCGAGAACGCCCAGGTGGACTGGTCCGCCCCGGCCCTGCGGGTCGACCGCGTGGTGCGCGGCTGCACGCCCGCGCCCGGCGCGTGGACGCTCTTCCGGGGGGAGCGGCTGAAGCTGATCCAGGCGGTGCCCGTGCTGGACCGTGCCGATCTGGCGCCCGGCGAGCTGTCGGCGGCCAAGAACAACGTGTACGTGGGCACCGGATCGCACGCGGTCGAGCTGCTCTGGGTCCAGCCCCAGGGCAAGAAGCCGATGCGGGCCGCGGACTGGGCCCGCGGGGTGCGGATCGCCCACGGCGAGCTGCTGGAGAGCTGAGGGGCTCCGGAGCCGAGGCTCTCCGGTACCGGGGCGGCGACGTAGGCTGGGAGGGTTCGCCCCCTCACCATCAGCGGAGCACCTTTCACGTGAACGACCAGCAGCGTCGCCGTCCCGCCAAGCCGCATCGCCGCCCCAAGAAGGACCCCGTCCGGTTCCTCGCCTTCGAGGCTCTCAGGGCCGTCGACGAACGGGACGCGTACGCCAACCTCGTCCTGCCCCCGCTGCTGAAGAAGGCCCGCGCCAAGGGCGACTTCGACAACCGGGACGCGGCGCTGGCGACCGAGCTGGTCTACGGGACGCTGCGCCGCCAGGGGACGTACGACGCGATCGTCGCGGCCTGCATCGACCGGCCGCTGCGCGAGGTCGACCCGCCGGTCCTGGACGTGCTGAACATGGGCGTCCACCAGCTGCTCGGCACTCGGATCCCCACCCACGCGGCGGTCTCCGCCAGCGTGGAGCTGGCCCGGGTGGTGCTCGGCGAGGGGCGCGCCAAGTTCGTCAACGCGGTGCTGCGCAAGGTCTCCGCGGACGACCTCGACGGCTGGGTGGCCAAGGTCGCCCCGTCGTACGAGGAGGACGCCGAGGACCACCTCGCGGTCGTGCACTCGCATCCGCGGTGGGTCGTCTCCGCGCTGTGGGACGCGCTGGGCGGCGGCCGCGCCGGCATCGAGGACCTGCTGGAAGCGGACAACGAGCGGCCCGAGGTCACCCTGGTCGCCCGCCCCGGCCGCTCCACCACCGACGAGCTGCTGACCGCCCTCGGCGACGAGAACGGCCTGCCGGGCCGCTGGTCCCCGTACGCCGTACGGATGGCGGAGGGCGGCGAGCCCGGCGCGCTGACCGCCGTCCAGGAGGGCCGGGCCGGGGTCCAGGACGAGGGCAGCCAGCTGGTGGCCGCCGCCCTGGCCAACGCGCCCGTGGAGGGCGGCGACAGCCGCTGGCTCGACGGTTGCGCCGGCCCCGGTGGCAAGGCCGCCCTGCTCGCCGCGCTCGCCGCCGAACGGGGCGCCGCCCTGCTCGCCGCCGAGAAGCAGCCGCACCGGGCCCGCCTCGTCGAGCGCGCGCTGGCCGGCAACCCCGGCCCGTACCAGGTGATCACCGCCGACGGCACCCGCCCGCCGTGGCAGCCCGGCAGCTTCGACCGGGTCCTCATGGACGTGCCGTGCTCGGGCCTGGGCGCCCTGCGCCGCCGCCCGGAGGCGCGCTGGCGCCGCCGCAAGGAGGACCTGGAGAACTTCGCTCCGCTCCAACGCGGCCTGCTGCGCGAGGCGTTGAAGGCGGTGCGGGTCGGCGGCGTGGTCGGCTACGCGACCTGCTCGCCGCACCTCGCGGAGACCCGGGTGGTCGTCGAGGACGTGCTCAAGGGGCGCGGCGGTCAGCCCGTGGAGGCGGAGTGGGTGGACGCCCGCCCGCTGATGCCGGGCGTGCCCGCGCTGGGCGACGGCCCCGACGTCCAGCTGTGGCCGCATCTGCACGGCACCGACGCGATGTACCTGGCACTGCTGCGTCGTACCGCCTGACCCCTTCGACGGCGGCCCTCGGGGCCCGTCCCCGTTCCGGCGGCGGCGGGCCCCGAACCACCCGACCGGGACCGAAACGCCCGGATCGTGCGGCCGGGAGCACCCGGATCGCGCGAACTGTAATGATCCCGTGAGGCTTTGGCCCGCACCGGGGCGGGGAAGTGGCGCGGAGCATGGCAGGCTTGGGACATGGCCCAGATCAACCCCAGCATCCTGTCCGCCGACTTTGCCCGTCTCGCCGAGGAGGCGAAGGCGGTCGAAGGCGCCGACTGGCTCCACGTCGATGTGATGGACAACCACTTCGTGCCCAATCTGACCCTCGGCGTGCCCATCGTCGAATCGCTCAGCCGGGCCACGGAAACCCCGCTGGACTGCCATCTGATGATCGAGGACCCGGACCGCTGGGCGCCCCAGTACGTCGAGGCCGGCGCGGATTCCGTCACCTTCCACGTGGAGGCCGCGGCGGCCCCCGTGCGGCTGGCGCGGGAGATCCGGGCCAAGGGCGCCCGCGCCTCCATGGCGCTCAAGCCCGCGACGCCCATCGAGCCGTACGAGGACCTGCTCCCCGAGCTCGACATGCTGCTGATCATGACGGTGGAGCCGGGCTTCGGCGGCCAGGCATTCCTGGACATCATGCTGCCGAAGATCCGCCGCACCCGTGAGCTCATCTCCAAGCACGGCCTCGAACTGTGGCTCCAGGTCGACGGCGGCGTCTCCGCCTCCACCATCGAGCGGTGCGCCGAGGCCGGTGCGGACGTCTTCGTCGCGGGTTCGGCGGTGTACGGGGCGACGGACCCGGCCGAAGCCGTGCGGGCCCTGCGCGCCAAGGCCGACGGGGCCACCGCCTCGGCGGCCTGGGCGTGCGGTCACTGACACCCGAACCGGTTTCCGTACCCGATTGCGGGTCGGCCCGGCCAAGGCCAGATGAACTCGGTCCGACGGGACCGATCAGGGAACGCCGGATCTGACAGGATGAACGGCGTATCGAGAGTGTGAACAGCAGTGAGGAGATCGCGGTGTCTGCAATGTCGGCGGGCCGGTCCGCCCTGCGGATGGGGCCCGCGGAGCTGGTGCAGGCGGCGGCCATGGCCCGCCGCTTCTACCTCGAGGGAAAGTCGAAGATCCAGATCGCCGAGGAGTTCGGCGTCAGCCGCTTCAAGGTGGCCCGGGTCCTGGAGACGGCTCTCGAGCGCGACCTCGTACGGATCGAGATCCGCGTCCCCGCCGAACTGGACGCCGAGCGCTCCGACGCGCTCCGCGCCCGCTACGGACTGCGCCACGCGGTCGTGGTCGAGTCCCCGGCCGAGGAGCAGGACGACGCACCGGACCCGGAGAACCTGGGCGAGGTCGCGGCCGATCTCCTCGGCGAACTGGTGAACGAGGGCGATGTGCTCGGGCTGGCCTGGGGCCGGTCCACCATCCACATGGCCGCGGCGCTCGACCGGCTGCCGCCGTGCACGGTCGTCCAGCTCACCGGGGTGTACGACGCGGGGACGGCCGAGCGCGGCTCCGTCGAGGCGGTCCGGCGCGCCGCCCAGGTCTCCGGCGGCGAGGCCCACCCCATCTACGCCCCGATGCTGCTGCCCGACCCGGCGACGGCCGCCGCGTTGCGCCACCAGACCGGGATCGCCCGCGCCTTCGAGTACTTCGACAAGGTGACCGTCGCGGCGGTCTCCATCGGCTCCTGGGAGCCGGGCATCTCGACCGTGCACGACATGCTCAGCGACGAGGAGCGGGCGCACTACGCCTCGCTCGGCGTCGCGGCGGAGATGTCGGCGCACCTCTTCGACACCGAGGGGCGGCGGGTCGGCCGTGACCTGGGGGAGCGGTGCATCACGGTCGAGGCCGACCGGCTGCGGCGGATCCCCGAGGTGGTGGCGATCGCGGGCGGCCAGCGCAAGGCCGCGGCGATCGGTGCGGTGCTGAGGTCCGGGCTGGTCACCAGCCTGGTGACGGACACGGCGGCAGCCGACTACCTGCTGACGGAGTCGGCCGCACCGCAGCGGCCGGCGCTGGAGCGGGCCGACCCGGACGGCGCCTGAGCGGCAGCACGACGCCCGGACGGCACGACGCCCGGACAGTACGACGCCCGGACGGCGCACATGTCGTCCGGGCGTCGTGCCGTTCGGCGGCTCAGTCCCGGACCGTGCCCAGGACCGTCGCCTCCAGGTACTCCTCGGGCTCCTCGTACTGGCTCACATCGGCGGGGTTGTAGCGCGGGGTCTGCCGCGACCAGTCCAGGTTGCCGCGCATCCAGCTCTGCATCCCCTCCAGGTACGGGGTGAGCATCCAGGACAGCTGCGGGTACGCCGCCAGCAGCTCGGCCTCGGCGGTGAGGAAGCGCTCCGTCTCCCTCGCGATCTCCGCGCAGACGTGTTCGAGCGCCTGCCGCTCGCCGTAGCCGCGATGGTGCCGGACCAGATGGACGAGATTGTGGATCTCGCCGAGCACCTGCTCCTTCTCGTACGAGTACACGTCGTTGGCCCAGCACACGACGTTGCACGAGGCTTCCAGCGCGGTGATGAACCGGGAGTCGTTGTGGATCGACTCGGGAGCCTCGATCCCGGCCACGATCTCTATCAGGTCCATGCAGACATGTATCGCGCCGGTGTGGCGCCGCTTGGCGATGTACGTCTCCTCGGACGGCACCACCCCGGCGGCCCGGTTCCCCGCCTCCCAGGTGGTCGTCGTCATGAGATACGTGGTGAGGTGCCACCCGAACCGGGTGCGCCAGTGCGGGGCCGCGGCCGGCGTCGTCCGCTCCCACAGGTCGGCCAGGGCGACCACGGCGGCGGGCAGCCGCCCGTCCGGCAGCGGGGCCGGCTCCTTGCCCGCGATGACGGTCCGCATCAGCTCGACCACGTCCCGCACCCGTTCCGGGCTGCGGCCGAGGTGGCCGTCGTCGAGCTGGTCATCGACGAGAAACAGCCATACGAACCAGTCCGCGACGAGGTCGAGACTCTTGCTGTCGGCGGTCGGGTACACCATGCCGACGAAGGAGCCGAAGTCCGCCTGCTCGAAGCGTTCCCTGGCTGAATCTCGGTGCACCAGACCGGTGTTGCGAGTCCATTCGTCGAGATGGGCCCGGGTGTTTCCGACGTTCGGGTTGGTGCGCTGGGGGAACGGGCAGTAGATGTCCGGCAGTTCGCTCTCCACGAGTGGGTCGTGATCCTCTCCGGTCGTACGGGTGACGGAAGTTGTGACCCTTCCGGCTGTTCCTCCGGGGCGTAGTCGAGACCCGCGGGACCTGCGAGTTTGAAGCTACCCGACCCCTTGTCACCAGGTCCAGGGAAGATGATCGCGAATGATTCGAATGCCTTTCGGGTAGGGTCCGCGGGCAAGGCGGGTTCCACCTGCCCGGGACGCCCGTCCGGTCCTCTCGGAGGAACATACGAACGCGGGTGCGTTTTGCTGTGTTTTCGTGGAAGCGACCCGCTCCGTTTCGTGTGAAAAAATGAGCGTTATGCGTTTCCTTGAGCCCGGTACTGGTCGTTACACAGAGTCCCCCTCGGTCCCGTACGACCTCACGTACGACGATGTCTTCATGGTTCCGGGCCGTTCGGCAGTCGGTTCCCGCCAGGGTGTCGATCTCTCCTCGCCCGACGGCACCGGCACCACCATCCCTCTCGTCGTCGCGAACATGACGGCCATCGCGGGCCGCCGGATGGCCGAAACGATCGCCCGCCGCGGCGGCATCGTCGTCATCCCGCAGGACATCCCGATCGAGGTCGTCACCGACGTCATCTCCTGGGTGAAGACGCGCCACCTGGTGCTCGACACGCCGATCGTGCTGGCCCCGGGCCAGACGGTCGCCGACGCCCTGTCGCTGCTGCCGAAGCGCGCGCACGGCGCGGGCGTCGTCGTCGACGAGGAGCAGCGGCCCCTCGGCGTCGTCACCGAGCACGACCTGATCGGCGTGGACCGCTTCACCCAGCTCTCCGAGGTCATGTCCAAGGACCTGGTGCTGCTCGACGCGGACATCGACCCGCGCGACGCGTTCAACAAGCTGGACGGCGCCAACCGCAAGCTCGCCCCCGCGGTCGACGCGGACGGCCGGCTCGTCGGCATCCTCACCCGCAAGGCCGCCCTGCGCGCCACCCTGTACACCCCCGCCACCGACGCCGAGGGCAGGTTGCGGATCGCCGCCGCCGTCGGGATCAACGGCAATGTCGCGGGCAAGGCCAAGCAGCTCCTGGACGCGGGCGTCGACACGCTCGTCGTGGACACCGCACACGGCCACCAGGAGTCCATGATCGACGCGGTGCGGGCCGTCCGCGCGCTCGATCCGCAGGTCCCGATCGTCGCGGGCAACATCGTCGCCGCCGAGGGCGTGCGCGACCTCATCGAGGCCGGCGCGGACATCATCAAGGTCGGTGTCGGCCCCGGCGCCATGTGCACCACCCGGATGATGACCGGTGTGGGCCGGCCGCAGTTCTCCGCCGTCCTGGAGTGCGCCGCCGAGGCGAAGAAGTACGGCAAGCACGTCTGGGCGGACGGCGGCGTCCGGCACCCGCGCGATGTCGCCATGGCGCTTGCCGCGGGCGCGTCCAACGTGATGATCGGCTCCTGGTTCGCCGGTACGTACGAGTCGCCCGGCGACCTCCAGCAGTCCGCCGACGGCCGCTTCTACAAGGAGTCCTTCGGCATGGCGTCCGCGCGCGCCGTGAAGAACCGCACGTCGGACGAGTCCGCCTACGACCGGGCCCGCAAGGCGCTCTTCGAGGAGGGCATCTCCACCTCGCGGATGTTCCTCGACCAGGCCAGGCCCGGCGTCGAGGACCTGATCGACTCGATCATCGCGGGTGTCCGCTCCTCCTGCACCTACGCGGGTGCGGCCTCCCTGGCGGAGTTCGCCGAGAAGGCGGTCGTCGGGGTGCAGAGCGCCGCCGGCTACGCCGAGGGCAAGCCGCTGCACGCCAGCTGGAGCTGATCCCGCGGCCCGATGAATTCCGGTGCCCCTCCCGGCCGTTTCGGCCCGGAGGGGCACCGGCGTTTCCGGGCGGCTGCGACGGGTCGTGGGGATGACCGGTTCCGGCTGTCCGACGGCGCGCCTACCCGCCTCAACCCCATTGGAATGTAAGTAACATGAACCACAGTCAGCTGCCCGTTCCTCCGTGGTAAGGGATCTCATGTCCTTCTTCACCGACCTGGCCCATCAGTACATCGACGGAGAGTGGAGGCCGGGCAAGGGGTCCTGGGACATCATCGACTTCAACCCGTACAACGGTGAGAAGCTCGCCTCGATCACGGTCGCCACGGCCGACGAGGTGGACCAGGCGTACCGGTCCGCGCAGGACGCCCAGCGGGCCTGGGGCGACACCAACCCGTACGCCCGGCGGGCGGTGCTGGAGCGGGCGCTGCGGGTCGTCGAGGAGCGCGAGTCCGAGATCGGTGACGCGATCGTCGCGGAGCTGGGCGGTACCCGGCTGAAGGCGGCCTTCGAGCTGCACCTCGCCAAGGAGTTCCTGCGGGAGTCGGTCCAGCTCGCGCTGCGGCCCTCCGGACAGATCCTGCCCTCGCCGACCGAGGGCAAGGAGAACCGCGTCTACCGGGTGCCCGTCGGCGTCGTGGGCGTCATCAGCCCCTTCAACTTCCCGTTCCTGCTGTCCCTGAAGTCGGTCGCCCCCGCCCTGGCGCTCGGCAACGCGGTGGTGCTCAAGCCGCACCAGAACACCCCGGTCTGCGGCGGCACGCTGGTGGCGAAGGTGTTCGAGGAGGCCGGGCTGCCGGCCGGCCTGCTCAACGTCGTGGTCACCGACATCGCCGAGATCGGCGACGCCCTGCTGGAGCACCCCGTTCCGCAGGTCATCTCCTTCACCGGCTCGGACAAGGTGGGGCGGCACGTCGCCACGGTCTGCGCGGCGAACCTCAAGCGCGCCGTGCTCGAACTCGGCGGCAACAGCGCGCTGATCGTCCTCGACGACGCCGATCTCGACTACGCCGTGGACGCGGCCGTCTTCAGCCGGTACGTGCACCAGGGCCAGGTCTGCATGGCCGCCAACCGGATCCTGGTCGACCGGGCGGTGGAGCGGGAGTTCACCGAGAAGTTCGTCGCCAAGGTCGCCTCGCTCAAGGTCGGGGACCCGGCCGAGCCGGACACCGTGATCGGCCCGCTGATCAACTCCTCGCAGGCCGAGGCCATTTCCTCGCTCGTCGACCAGACCGTGGCGGCCGGCGCGACGGCCCTGCTGCACGGCCGGGCCGACGGCAATCTGGTGAGCCCGTCCGTGCTGACCGGCCTGGCCGCCGATTCCCCCGTCCTGTCCCAGGAGATCTTCGGGCCGGTCGCGATCGTCGTCCCGTTCGACGGCGAGGACGAGGCGGTACGGATCGCCAACGACACCCCGTACGGGCTGAGCGGCGCGGTGCACACCGGCGACATCGAGCGCGGCGTACGGGTCGGGCAGCGCATCCACACCGGCATGATCCACATCAACGACGGCACGGTCCACGACGAGCCGATCGTCCCCTTCGGCGGCGAGAAGAGCTCCGGCCTCGGCCGGCTCAACGGCGAGGCCATGGTCGAGGCCTTCACCACCCAGAAGTGGATCTCGGTGCAGCACGGCCGTTCGCGGTTCCCGTTCTGACCGGTCGCACACTGCCGTGGGCGCGCCGGGGAGCGGGCGGCGCCATGGTCTACTTCGGGGGCGGCCCGTGCCGCCCCCGAGAACCGGCCATCGCAGAGAAGTGAACCGCCCGACGTGCGCCTGAACGACCTCGACGAACGCATCGTCCACGCCCTCGCCGAAGACGCCCGACGCTCCTACGCGGACATCGGCGCGATGATCGGCCTGTCCGCGCCCGCCGTGAAACGCCGGGTGGACCGGCTGCGCGCCGAGGGCGCCATCACCGGCTTCACGGTCCGGGTCGACCCGGCGGCGCTGGGCTGGGAGACCGAGGGGTTCATCGAGATCTACTGCAGCCGCAACACCTCGCCGGAGGCGATCAAGCAGGGGCTCGCCCGCTACCCGGAGATCGCCTCGGCCTCCACGGTGACGGGGGAGGCCGACGCGATCGTGCAGGTCTTCGCCGCCGACATGCGCCACTTCGAACAGGTCCTGGAGCGGATCGCGGGCGAGCCGTACGTGGAGCGGACGAAGTCCGTGCTGGTGCTGTCGCCGCTGCTGCGGCGGTACTCCTCGGGCGCGCCGTAGCAGGTCCCGAGCGCCGGTCCTGGTGAGACCCAGGTCACCCTTTTGACCTGCGCAGACGTCCCACGCAATGAATCGCCGCCGGTGGCCTTCGGTGCGCAATGGATCGACGGTGCACGCGCAACGCTCGCGCCTTGTCCGGCGTGATCGGCGGACCGTACCTTCGATACGTCCCCGCCAGCCCGCACCGCCCGAGGTCAGCCATGCCGCCGTTGCGCACCGCCCTGCTCCAGAACTCCGGACGACCCGGGCACGTGGCCGAGAACATCGAGGTGCTCGACGGAGCGGCGCGGCGGGCGGCGGACGCCGGGGCGCGGCTCCTGGTCTGCCCCGAGCTGTTCCTGACCGGTTACGCGATCGGGGCCGAGGTACCCCGGCTGGCCGAGCCGGCCGACGGGCCGTCCGCCCTGGCCGTCGGTGAGATCGCCGCCCGGCACGGACTCGCCGTCCTCTACGGGTACCCCGAGCGCGCCGGCGAGCAGATCTTCAACGCCGCACAGCTCGTCGGCCCGGACGGGACACCGCTCGCCAACTACCGCAAGACCCATCTCTTCGGCTCCTTCGAGCACGAGTGGTTCACCCCGGGCGAGCAGACCGTGGTCCAGGCCGAGCTGGACGGCGTACGCATCGGGATCATGATCTGCTACGACGTCGAGTTCCCGGAGAACGTCCGCGCCCACGCCCTCGCGGGCACCGATCTGCTCCTGGTGCCCACCGCGCAGATGCACCCCTTCCAGTTCGTCGCCGAGTCCCTCGTGCCGGTCCGCGCCTTCGAGAACCAGATGTACGTGGCGTACGTCAACCGGACCGGTCCGGAGGGCGAGTTCGAGTTCGTCGGGCTGAGCTGCCTGGCCGGTCCCGACGGCGCCGTCCGCAGCCGCGCCGGACGCGGAAAGGAACTGGTCGTCGGCGAGGTGGATCCCGCGCTGCTGAGCGCCTCGCGGGCCGTGAACCCGTATCTGCACGACCGCCGCCCCGGGCTGTACGGCTCCCTCGTCTGAGCCCGCCCCACCGTTCTACTGTCATTCGCGCAAGGAGTCCCCACCCCATGACGTCCACGGTGCCCAACGCCGTCCAGCACACCGACGCCGCCGAGCCGATCACCATGTTCGGGCCGGACTTCCCCTACGCGTACGACGACTTCCTGGCGCACCCCGCGGGCATCGGGCAGATACCGGCGACCGAGCACGGCACCGAGGTCGCCGTCATCGGCGGCGGGCTCTCCGGCATCGTGGCCGCGTACGAGCTGATGAAGATGGGGCTCAGGCCCGTCGTCTACGAGGCGGACGAGATCGGCGGCCGGCTGCGCACCGTCGGCTTCGACGGCTGCGATCCGCAGCTCACCGCCGAGATGGGCGCGATGCGCTTCCCGCCGTCCTCCACCGCGCTCCAGCACTACATCGACCTGGTCGGCCTGGAGACGAAGCCGTTTCCCAACCCGCTCTCCCCGGCGACCCCCTCGACCGTCGTCGACCTCAAGGGCGAGTCACACTACGCGCGGACCATCGACGACCTGCCGCAGGTCTACCGCGATGTGATGGACGCCTGGAACCGCTGCCTGGAGGAGGGCGCGGGCTTCTCCGACATGAACCGCGCGATGCGTGAGCGCGACGTGCCGCGCATCCGGGAGATCTGGGCGAAGCTCGTCCAGAAGCTCGACAACCAGACCTTCTACGGATTCCTCTGCGACTCCGACGCCTTCAAGTCGTTCCGGCACCGGGAGATCTTCGGCCAGGTCGGCTTCGGCACCGGCGGCTGGGACACCGACTTCCCCAACTCCATCCTGGAGATCCTCCGCGTCGTCTACACCGAGGCGGACGACCACCACCGGGGCATCGTCGGCGGCAGCCAGCAGCTCCCGCTGCGGCTCTGGGAGCGCGAGCCGCAGAAGATCGTCCACTGGCCGCTCGGTACGTCGCTGTCCTCGCTGCACAACGGCGAGCCGCGCCCCGCCGTGACCCGGCTGACCCGCACCGCCGGTAACCGGATCACCGTCACCGACGCCACCGGCGACATCCGCACCTACCCGGCCGCGATCTTCACCGGGCAGTCCTGGCTGCTGCTCTCGAAGATCGACTGCGACGACGCGCTCTTCCCGATCGACCACTGGACGGCGATGGAGCGCACCCACTACATGGAGTCGTCCAAGCTCTTCGTCCCCGTCGACCGGCCGTTCTGGCTCGACAAGGACGAGGCCACGGGGCGGGACACCATGTCGATGACGCTCACCGACCGGATGACCCGGGGGACGTACCTCCTGGACGACGGCCCCGACAAGCCCGCCGTCATCTGCCTCTCGTACACCTGGTGCGACGACAGCCTGAAGTGGCTGCCGCTCTCCCCGAACGAGCGCATGGACGTCATGCTCAAGTCGCTCGGCGAGATCTACCCGGACGTCGACGTCCGGAAGCACATCATCGGCAACCCGGTGACGGTGTCCTGGGAGAACGAGCCGTGGTTCATGGGCGCGTTCAAGGCCAACCTGCCGGGCCACTACCGCTACCAGCGGCGGCTGTTCACCCACTTCATGCAGGACCGGCTGCCCGCCGACCGCCGGGGCCTGTTCCTCGCGGGCGACGACATCTCCTGGACGGCCGGCTGGGCCGAGGGCGCCGTACAGACCGCGCTCAACGCCGTGTGGGGTGTGATGACCCGGTTCGGCGGCGCGACCGATGCGACGAACCCCGGCCCCGGCGACGTTTTCGACGACATCGCCCCGGTCGAACTCCCGGAGGACTGAGGGGCTCGGACCGACTGTTACGCGGGCCGGCAGACGCTGCGCTGCCGGCCGAGGCCCGAGATCTCGACCTCCATCACATCGCCCGGACCCAGGTACGGGAAGCGGCCGGACAGCGCCACGCCCTGCGGGGTGCCGGTGTTGATGATGTCGCCGGGCTCCAGCACCAGGTACTGCGACAGGTGGTGCACCAGGTGCGCCACGCTGAAGATCATGTCCGCGGTGGAGGAGTCCTGCCGGGACTCACTGTTGACGTAGCTGCGCAGCCGCAGCTGCTGCGGGTCGCCCACCTCGTCGGCCGTCACCAGCACCGGACCCAGCGGGTTGAACGTGGCGCAGCTCTTGCCCTTGGACCACTGCCCGCCCGACTCCTCCAGCTGGAAGGCCCGTTCGGAGACGTCGTTGCTGACGGCGTAGCCGGCGATGTGGGCGGCGGCGTCGGCGGGGGAGTCCAGGTAGGAGGCGCGGCGGCCGATGACGACGGCCAGCTCCACCTCCCAGTCCGTCTTCTTCGAGCCGCGCGGGATCAGCACGTCGTCGTACGGGCCGACGACGGTGTTCGGCGACTTGTAGAAGAGGATCGGCTGCTCGGGCGGCTCGGCACCCGACTCCGCCGCGTGGGCCGCGTAGTTCTGGCCGATGCAGAGCAGCGCGGAGGGCCGGGCCACGGGGGCGCCGATCCGTTGGCCGGTGATGTCGGTCTCCGGGAGCACCGGCTCGGCGGGCACCAGGTGCGGGTTGTCGGCGAGCGCGGCGAGGAACGCGCCGTCGATGTCGTCGGTGATGCCGGACAGGTCGTAGTGACGGCCCTCGGGGCAGACGAGGACCGGGCGCTCGTGGCCCGGCTCGCCGATGCGCATCAGTCGCATGTGGTGAAATCTCCTGAACGGTACGGGGGTTGGGGGCTCCGCGAGCTCTCAGTGCAGGCGGGTCAGGGCGTCGGCGGTGACGGCGTGGACCGGGGGTCGCCCGGCGAGCAGCCGCAGCACCTCGTTGACGGCGCTGGTGCCCAGCCGCTGCCGGCACTCGACGCTGCCCGCCGCCTGGTGCGGGGTGAGCAGCACGTTCGGCAGGGCACGGAACGGGTGGTCGGCGGGCAGCGGCTCGTCGTCGAATACGTCGATCGCAGCGTCCAGCCGGCCCGTGGCCAGCTCGGCGAGGAGCGCGTCCTCGTCGACCAGCCACGACCTGGCGGTGTTCACCAGGCCCGCCCCGTCCGGCATCAGCGCCAGCTGTCCGGCGCCGATCATCCGGCGGGTCTCCTCGGTGACCGGTGCGTGCACGGCCACGATCCTGCTCTGCGGGAGCAGCGTTTCGAGAGGTACGCGCTCCACGCCGAGCTCCTCGGCGTCGGCGGCGGACAGGTACGGGTCGGTGACGCTCACCCGCGCCCCCATCGCCCGCACCAGGGCGATGTAGGCGCGCCCGGTGCGGGAGGCGCCGATCACGCCGATGCGGCTGCCGTGGATCTCGTGGCGCGGCGGGGCCTGGCTCGCCGCCGCCCACTCCTGCCCGCCGCGCAGGGCGTGGTCGAAGCGCTGGATGCGGTGGAGCAGCGAGAGCGTGAAGGCGAGGGCCACCTCGGCGACCGGGCGGGCCATCTCGTCACCGGCCTGGGTGACCACGATGCCCCGCCGGAACACCTCTTCGGTGACATAGGGCGCGACCGCCGAGCCGGTGTGCGCCACCAGCTCCAGCCGGTCGGCCGATCCGAGGAGCCCGGCGTCCACCTTGGGCGCCCGCCACGAGGTGATCAGCGCACGGGCGCCGGGCAGCGCGGCCGCGACCGCCGCCCGGTCCCGGTGGTCGTCGATGACGGTGAGTTCGGCCGCCCGCTCCAGCTCCCGCCACACCTCGGCGGTGAAGAACTGGGCCCGCAGGCCCGGCGGTACGGCGACGACCACCCGGGAGCGGTCGGCAGGATCAGGAGAGCCAGGCATCGAGGTGCTCCGCAACGAAGGCGTCATCGGTCAGCCAAGGGTAGGCCGTGGCCACCCGGCTGATCTCCTCGGCCTGTCCGGGGGACAGCGTCTCGGCCGGGTCCAGACACCGGATGTTCGCCAGCAGGCCCTGGCGGCGCAGCACTTCGTGGACCCCGGCGATGCAGCCGCGGAACGCGCCGCGCACATCGAACACCGCGCTGTTGGCGTCGGTCAGTTCGGGTCGCCGGGCCAGGCAGCGCACCATCGCCTCATGGTCCCCGCCGCGCGCCCTGCGGACGTCGTCGAGGAGGGTCACCGCGGAGCCGGTCCACACGGCCCACTGGCCGAGGAGCCCGCCCGCGAACCAGCGCGGCCCGCCGCCCGCCGTCTCGTACGGGGTGAGCAGATCACCGATGATGTCGTCGTCGTTGCCGGTGTACAGCGCCACCTCGTCGGCCCGGTCGGCGGCGGCCACGGCGCGTACGACATCGGCGGTGCGGTAGCGGTCGAACGGGGCGATCTTCACCGCGGCCGTGTTGGGCAGATCGGTGAACGAGGACCAGAAGTGCGGCGAGAGGTAGCGTCCGCCGACCGCCTCCTGGAGGTAGAAGCCGATCACCGGCAGCACCTCGCCGACCGCCCGCGCCCGGTCCAGCAGGCCCTTCTCGTCCGCGCCGGGCACGGCCGGGCTGAGCAGCACCGCGTCGTAACCGAGCTCGGCGGCGGTCTCGGCCTCGGCGACGGCCTGCGCCGTGTAGCCGCAGGCACCGGCGACCTTGATGAACGGCCGGCCGGCCTCGGCGTCGATCGTCTCGGCGGCGAGCTCCAGGACCGGCCGGAACAGGCCGACCTCCGGTTCGCGGATCTCGAACTGGGTGGTGTGCACGGCGACGGCGACGCCGCCCGCGCCCGAGGCGAGGTAGTAGCGGGTCAGCGCACGCTGCCGGCGTTCGTCGAAGGAGCCGTCGTCGTGCAGGGCGAGCGGGTGCGCGGGGATCACCGCACCGTGGGCGAGCGCGTCCAGGGCGGGGGTCGGCGCGAGGGAGGGAGTGGACATGGAGTGGATCAGAACCTTCCGTCACGGACCTGGAACTTGGTGGGCTTGCCGGACAGCGGCAGCCCGCGGCGCAGCCAGTCGGCCTGCCACTCGACGAGGGTGCGCAGCGTGACGTCCGGATAGCCGAACAGCGCGTGGCAGCGGCTGGCGTCGGAGAGCAGCGCGGTGGGGGCCTCCTCGCCGGCGAAGACCGGCTCCTTGCCGAACTCCTCGCCGAACCAACGGGCGATGCGGCGCACCGAAGCGGTCTCCGGGCCGGTGAGGTTGAGGGTGAACGCCTCGCCGTCGGTGGCGTGCAGCAGGGATCGCAGCGCGACCTCGTTGGCGTATCCCTGCCACACCACATTGGCGTGACCGGTCGTCACATCGACGCTCTCGCCGGCCTGTACCCGGTAGGCGATGTCGGCGAGGACGCCGTAACGCAGGTCGACCGCGTAGTTGAGGCGGATGTTGGCGACCCTGGTGCCACGGGTCAGCGCCGCGTGGCCGAAGATCCGCTCCCGGCCCAGGCACGACATGGCGTACTCGCCGACCGGGCCCACCGGGTCGCTCTCGGTGCAGCCGCCGGAGGAGACCGGCACCAGCGGGTACACGTTGCCGGTGGAGAACGCGGCGATCCGCGCCCCCGACCAGCGGCGCGCCACCCGGTCCGGCATCGCGGCGTTCACCGCCCAGGCGTGCGAAGGGGCCCCGGCGGAGCCGAACTTGGCGCCGACCATGAAGACGACGTTCCCGGCGTCCGGCAGTTCGGCCAGGTCGGCGGCCGGGTCCATCAGGTCGAAGGCCACGGTGGAGACCCCGGCGGCCTCCAGCTCGTCGGCGGCGGTTTTGTCGGACCAGCGGGAGACCGCGTACACGGTCACGTCCTGGCGGCCCGCGGCGTCCAGCGCCCGGCGGGCCAGCCGGCACAGGCTGGGGCCCATCTTGCCGCCGGCGCCGAGCACCAGCAGATCGCCTTCGAGACGGCCGAGATCGGCGACGAGCGCGGGGGAGGGGGTGGCGAGCCGCTCTTCGAGCGCGGCCTCATCGGTGAACATTGGTTGCTATCCCTTGATTCCGGACGCGGTGACGCCCTCGGTGAAGTAGCGCTGGCCCACCATGTACGCGGCGAAGATGGG
>NZ_JBIASS010000022.1:0-89102 GCF_042890955.1 Streptomyces sp. NPDC001933
CGCCGTCATGACCGACCCCGCCGACGCCGGTCGCCTCGGGCTGATCGGCCACCGGATTCTGACCCGCCTCCTCCCGCCACGACGCCAGCGGGTCAGCACCCGCAAGGTCAAGTCACCGATGTCCCGCTACAGCACCCGCCACGAGGACGGCAGGCCCGACAACACCCGCACTATCACCGGTCTCGAAATCAACGTCCTCGAGCCTCCGGAATCCCGCCCTCAGCTCCCCGCCGTCTCCCGCGACGACCGGCACACCGCCCTCGCCGAGCGACGCCGTCACCGAATCCTGGCCCTGCTCGAGAAGGACCCCGACTGCCTCTGGCGTCCCCGTGACATCGCCTCCCATTTCGGCGACATCACCATGGAGACCATGTATCGACAGCTCTCCAGATGGGCCGAGACCGGCCTCATCCACAAACTCGGCCCAGGCCTGTACACCGCCACAGCATGGACCCCAACTCCCCTTGCGTGACCAGCGAAAACGCTAACTACCCGGCCTTGGGGCAAGATCTGTGTCCGGGTGATGGTGAAGCGGCTGGTGGAGCGGGCCGGCCGCACGTGACTGCCGACGTTGGTCAGCAGCCGCGTGCAGCAGACTTGGTGAGTTGTCAACTGGTTCGGGTCATGGGAGCTGTCGGATGCCGAAGGCGTCGTAGACCAGCCATGATCCGCCGGTTGTTGTGACGGTGATGGTGTTGTCGCCGGCCTTGAGGTTGGCGGCGGGCAGGGTCACGTTCAGCGTGGACGGCTTGGTGTTATTGGCCGATGTGGCGCCACCGCCGCCGCCGGCAGGGGTCTGGACGTTGCTCAGTTCGGCGCCATTGAGTCCGATCGTGAGCGCGGGCGGGGCAGTGGGGTTGGTGTCCTGCAGCCAGGCGGTGAAAGCCAGATCGTTGCTCGGCGCAGTGGCGAGGTTGAAGTTGAGCGTGAACGTGTGCGACTTGCTCCCGGCCCAGGAGTCGCGAGGTCCAGGCTGGATGTAACTCCAAGCGGTGGCCGGGTTACTCACACCCGCAGTGAAGGTGACGTCATTGGGGAACGTCGACGGATAGGAACTGTATCGATTCGGGGCCAGTGCGAACTCATGGCTGCTGGCATCGGTCTCCCCGGTCATCGTGATCGCCTTGCCGACGGTCGCCGGCACCGTACTGCTCGTGGGGAACTCCCCGTTGGCGGACAGCGTGACCGTCGCGTGGCCGAACGCGTCCTGGGCCGGGGTGAGGGAGAACGTGACGGTCTTGGACTCCCACGCATTCAGGGTGACAGGCTGAGACTGGCTCACCGTCCACCCGGACGGCACGTCCACCTGCACCGTAGCGTCCGTGTTGCCGGCCGTATTGTTGGTGACCTTCACCGGGACAGATGTGGAGTGCCCGGAGACCAGACCGTCCAGGCCCGATGCGGTGACATCGACCGGGTTGTACCCGACGCGGATCGTGCTGGTGCCCTCGTCGCTGTTCTTCGCGTTCTTGTAGGTGGCCTGCGCGGACAGTGCTTGGTCACCGGGGGTTGCGTCCGCGGGCGCGGTGACCGCCCAGGTGGTCTTGACCGACTGGCCGGGCTTGAGCTTGGTGACCTTGGCGGGCGAGGTGGCTTCAGCCGTCCAGCCGCTGGGCACGGTGAGTTTGACGGAGGCCTTCGGCAGCGCCATGGGGCTGACGTCGTTGGTGTACGTGGTCGTCACTGTGGCGGTGTCGCCGGGCTTGACGAATGAAGGCCTGTCGACTGTGAGCGAGTGCTCCGCGTCGTAGCCGGGCACCACCCACTTCTGGCTGGTCGTGCCGTCGCAGTCCCGCAGTTCCGCCGGGGTTCCGTTGTGGATGTGCGAGCCGGGGACGGTCAGGCAACGGCCGGATGCCGGGTTGAGCAGGGAACCGTCGGTCCCGGGCTGCCAGGTCTGCGCGGGGGTGCCGTCACAGTCGGCGAGTCCGGTCTTCCCGTCCGTGGTGGCGGTCAGGCACTTGTGGGCGTTGCGGAGCGTGCCGTCCCCGTGCCTGACCCACTGCTGGCCGTCAGCGGATGCGCAGTGCCGCAGGCCGAGCTGGCCCGGCTTCGTCGGCTTGGTCTGGTGGTTCTCCAGGCATAGCCCGGCCATGCCCTCCAGGCGGTCGGTCTGCGACAGATCGAACGCGTCAGTGATCGTCGCGACGTCCGGGTCGGCCGTGTGGTTGATGTGGTCCAGGCCGTACATGTCCAGCAGCGTCTTGAGCACGTTGTAGTGGTTGATGCGCTCGCTGTACTCGCCGGCCTTGGCCATCGGCCCGACCATGATGGTCGGGATCTGGTTGACCGGGGTGAAGTTGTCCTCGTCCCAGGTCAGCACGAACAGGCTGTTGTGTGTCCTGGCCCACTGGATGTACGAGTCGAAGGTCTTCTTGAGGAAGGCGTCGCCCTGCGCGAGGGATCCGTCATGCATGCTCTGCTGGCCGTTGCCCACGTAGAAGGAGACGGTGGGCAGGTTCTCGAACCCCTCCGGCGTGGTCGGGAACTCCTCCTGCCGCTTGTCCATCGGGTTCAGGTTCCCCGCAGTGCCCGGAGTGTTCTTGTAGCGGAGCCACTGCGTGGGCTTGCCCTGGTTGGCGTAGTCCGCGAAGGTGTATCCGTGGGTCACCAGCTGGTTGGGCAGGTTGTCGGTGTCGACAGACTGCGGGGCCGGCCACTCGCTGGACTTCACGATGTCCGAGGCGGACAGCAGAGAGTAGTAGTTGGGCAGGCTCGGGTGCGTGAGACCGTACGAGTCGGTGAACGACGCACCCTGGGCTTCCAGGGACTTGATGTACGGCACATGGTCCTGGGGTTTGGTGGACGGGTTGTTGAGGATGTCGTCGTAGCCCTTGTTCTCCATCATCACCATGACGACGTGGTCGGGCTTGGGGACCCCGGGCGGAGCCACGACCACCGAACGCGGGGCGGCCGAAGGAGCGGCGTCCGAAGTCTCCGCAGCCGCGGAAACGGCTCCCGGAAGGGCAATACATGCCAGCAGGGCCGAGGCCATCATGCCTCGGATGCTTGGGCGCGCTATGCGCATGCTGGTTCTTCCTTGTTAGGGCGACAGCAAACGAGCCGGCATCGCGGCGAAGACCACCGCAAAGGTAAACGGTGATGTTTCCGTTGTGCTGCCGCAGCCATTCATGGCAGCCAGCAGCGTAGGAACGTCTACTCCCGCCGTTTCAAACCAAAGATGAACTTCTCAAATACAGCGGGACGGGTATGGGTCACCGATACCGCTCCGAATGCTGCGTAACGGACTCAAGGTCTGGAGTCGGCTACGGGCAGGAAATCCCTGGCCTTCCCGTCCACTGCTCGACTCCATCCGCCTGCAACGGCACCCGATGCTGGTAGACCCTGGCGGTCCTCGGTCCCGCCTGCCACCCGGGATCAGCCCAGCGTTGCGCCGGGTCGGGTGACGGTCAGGCATCTCATCGGCGGTCAGGTGGTGCTCCGGGCCACGGTGCCCCCCAGGTCATGCCTTCATGGTTCGACAGGGGCAACAGTCGTGCCGGGCCTGGAGGCCAGACCCTCGTTTCAGGGCCACGGAAAAGGTAACTGGGCGCGCAACCTCAGGGACGCCAACCGGACCAAAGCATTCCGATTCAGTTCACCCTACGTCTTCTTGGCCAGGGCATATGCGCCTATAAATTTGGCGAGCCACTGCCACAAACCGCACATCAGGAGATTGCCGGAGGTAATCCATGCCCAGTTGGAGTCCGCCCTGGCGCGGCTTCAATGCCTCGTTGACCGCCGTCGACCGGGCCACCATTTCCGCCGACCTGTGGGCCGGACTCGGGGGCCCCGACCAGGCGGTCGGCACGGTGCTGGTGGGAACGTCGACGCTTGCCGTCCAGGCCGCGCCCGCGTCCGGCATACCCGCCATCTGGGCCGGGTGACCATGTACGTCAGTGAGAGCCGCGGCAGCACTCCCGCAGGGACCGCGCCGACCGCCCGGGGTCTTTTCCCCGGGCGGTCTGCTGTGACGACGACCGTGCTCGTGCTCGGTACGGTCAGTCTCGTCACCGATATCTCGTCGGAGATGGTCACCGCCGTCCTGCCGCTGTACCTGGTCACCGGACTGGGTCTGTCCCCGCTCGGTTTCGGGCTGCTCGACGGGGTCTACAACGGATTCAGCGCGCTCGTCCGGCTGGTCGGCGGGCACCTTGCCGACCGCGGCGGCCGCCACAAAACGGTCGCCGCCCTCGGGTACGGCCTGTCCGCGATCTCCAAGCCGCTGCTGCTGGCCGTGCACACGCTGCCGCTGATCGGCGCGGTGCTGGCGATGGACCGCACCGGCAAGGGTCTGCGCACCGCGCCCCGCGACGCGCTGATCTCACTGTCCTCACCGCCGGAGACCCGCGGCCGGGCGTTCGGCGTGCACCGGGCGATGGACACCACCGGTGCCCTGCTCGGGCCGCTGGTCGCGTTCCTGATTCTGCGTCAGGCGCCCGATGGCTACAACGTGGTGTTCACGGTCAGCTTCTGCGTGGCGGCCCTGGGCGTGATCGTGCTGCTGCTGTTCGTGCCCTCGCGCGCCCCGGAGCTGGGCGCCACGCCGGCGTCGGCCGCGGAACGCCCGTCACTGCGCGCCGCCGTCGCCCTGCTCGGCCGCCGAGAGCTGCGCCGCCTGGTGCTGTGCGCGATGGTGCTGAGCCTGGCCACGGTCAGCGACTCGTTCGTCTACCTGTTGCTGCAGCGACAGCTCGGGGTGTCCGACCGCTGGATCGCGCTGCTGCCGCTGGGCACGGCCGTGGCGTTCCTGCTGCTGGCGATGCCGCTGGGCCGGTGGGCGGACCGGGTAGGCCGCTGGCGGGTATTCATCGGCGGCCACCTCGCGCTGCTCGCGGCGTACGGGCTGCTGCTCACACACGTGCAGTCCGGGTGGCTGCCGTACGCGGTCCTCGCGTTGCACGGCGCCTTCTACGCCGCCACTGACGGTGTGCTCATGGCCGCCGCGGCCGGTTGCGTACCGGCCGGCCTGCGGTCCAGCGGCCTCGCCCTGGTGCAGACCGGCCAGGCCGCGGCACGCTTCGTCGGCTCGATCGCCTTCGGCGCGGCCTGGACAGCGTTGGGCGACCGTTCCGCGCTCAGCGGTGCGGCGCTCGCGCTGGCGCTGAGCCTCGTGTTGTCGATACGGCTGCGCCCGGAGGCCGAGCATTCAGCGGCCAAAGGTTCGGCAGAGGAACAGGGAGTGACGGGCAGTGACTGACCAGGAGACGAGGCACCGGATGACCAAGGCGCCCCGAACGGCCCCGGTGGCCGACGTGATGACCAACCGCAACAAACTGCTGGTGCTCCTCGCCAGCGTCCTGGTCCTCGCGAGCGTGGCCGGGGTGGTCGGGTGGTCATACCAGGCGGACCGCAAGAACCACGTCCAGGCGGGCGGGCCCGCGGCCGGCGCGGGCACGGTGTCGCTCGCGCCCGGCGGCCCCCCTCGGATCGTCTTCCGCTCGCTGGAGTATGGGCCGCACCGCGACGAGTTGAGCAGCGTCCCGGCGGGCGTGCCCGTCGGACCGCGCACCTACTCCGGAGTGAAGTGCATGCGCTTCTACGCGGCTGCTGGTACCGGGATCTGCCTGCAGTCCAAGATGGGAGCGATGCAGGAAACCTACACTGCGCTCGTCCTGGACTCGAGCCTGCACGTGACCCGGCGGATACCTCTGGCCGGAATTCCCAACCGGTCCCGGGTTTCGCCCAGCGGGCACATGGCCGCCTGGACGGTCTTCGTCGGGGGTGACGGTTACGCACAAAAGACCTTCTCCACCCGCACGTCGATCCTCGACACTCGCACGGGCGCCCTCCAGCCCAGCCTGGAGGAATACGCCGTCACCAAGGACGGGAAGCCTTTGCACCCCGTCGACGCCAACTTCTGGGGCGTTACGTTCATCGACGACAAGCACTTCTACGCCACGCTCGGCACCGGCGGCCAGACGTATCTGATCCACGGCGACGTCACGACCAAGACGGCCACCACGGTCCGCACCAACGTCGAGTGTCCCTCACTGTCCCCCGACGGAACGAAGATCGCCTTCAAGAAGCGCGTCCCAGGCCTGCCCAAGAACCTCCCCTGGCGGCTGTACGTCCTGGACCTCGAAACGATGCAAGAGCACCCGGTCGCGGAAACCCGCAGCGTCGACGACCAGGCGGTCTGGTCGGACGACAACAACCTGGCCTACTCACTCCCCGACTACGGCGCCGATCTCTACACCGTCCCGGCCGATGGCTCGGGTACTGCTCGGGTTCTGGCGCACGATGCCCTGGCGCCGGCCTGGATCGGCTGATCCCGGCCACTTGTCGTGGTCAGCGGTTCTACGTCACGTCTGCTCAGCGCTGCAGGATGGGCCATCAGCAGGGGACCCATGAGCGGAGGGCATATCAGGATTCAGGATCTATTGCACATCCCGTGGTGACGGAGCGCCACCCACCGCGCCAAGTCACCGGCGGTGTCATGACGTCGGTGACCGTGTCTTCCGCGGTGAGCGAGAGAAGGCCTGATGGGGCGTACGCCCGGTGGTTGTAGGGCGACGATCCCTGTACGTGTCGATCGAGCACCGACGTCAGTGGCGTCGCCTCGTAGACCTGGGTCTTCACGGACGCAGCTACAGGACTGTTCGCCGCAGTCGTCTCAGACATGCTGCCCACCGCTCCGCAAGGGGCCGTCCGGTCCTGCGGCGAAATCGGGGGCAGGGCGGTCGCCCACTGACGGCTCGGGTGGCCGAGGCCCTGCAGTCCATCCACGCCGCCGGAGTGATCCACCGTGACCTGAAGCCCTCCAACAACCTCCTTACACCCGACGGCCCCAAGGTCATCGACTTCGGCATAGCGCGAGCTGCGGATGTCACGTCCGTGACCAGTACCGGAATGCTCGCCGGGGATGCCCGGATACATGGAACCCGAATACATCAGGGGACAGACCGTCACCGAAGCCGGCGACGTCTTTGCCCTCGGGGCCATCGCCGCGTTCGCCGCCACCGCGCGACCTGCCGGACCTGGCGCCTCGGTGCGTCCACCGGCTGCAGACAGGCGGCCCGAGCCCGAGCCCGGCAGCCCGCTCCCTGCTGCCACCGTCACGCCACACCTGCCCGCTGCTCTAGCGCTGAGCGGAATCGGGGTACTCGTCCTGGTCGCAGTGCTCATCGCCGTCCTGCTTCCCGGCCAGGCGGCGGACCGCGCCACGCCATCCACGATCGAGTCGACGGCCACGCTCACTGCTTTTCCCGAGAAGCCCGCGAGCGTGGCGTTCAGCCCTGACGGCAAGACCCTCGCCATGGCCGGCGACGACGGCAAGGTGCGGCTGTGGGATGTGGACGGCCGCCGGACCCGTACCTTCCTCACCCAGCGCTCCAAGTCCAGCACCAGCGGGCCCCAGATCACCGCCGTCGAGTTCAGCCCCAACGGGAAGCTGCTGGCCGCCAGCACCCGCTATGACGGTATCGGGCTGTGGGACGTTGCCAAGCACCGGCTGGTCGTCACCATCACCAGCGCCCCTTTCTACGGAACATTCGACAGCGTGGCGTTCAGTCCCGACAGCCGCCTCCTCGCCACCGGGGGACTCAATGGCGTACGGCTGTGGAACGCGGACAGCGGCAAGAACCACGGCAGACAATTCGCCGTTCTCGACGACGAATTGAATGCCCGACAGGTGGCGTTCAGCCCTTACGGCAAGACGCTGGCCACTGCGGGCCACCGCAACGACAAGTACGGCCACACCGACGGAGAGGAGGCGCAACTGTGGAATGTGGCCAAGCGCACGGCACGCGAGCGCTTCGACCTTTGCGAGGACGGTCTGGCCGTGGCGTTCAGCCCGTCCGGCAAGAGCCTCGCCACCTCATGCGACGACGACATCGCGCCAGTACAACTCTGGCAAGCACCCAGCGGCCGCTCCGAAACCTCCCTCGGCGAGACGACGACCGGGAAGGTCGGAGTCACCTACAGCCCCCGGGGTGCGACACTCGCTGTTTTCGGCGGCGAGGTGGTGCAACTGTGGGACGCGACCGAGCATGACCTGCAGGCCCAGCTGGTCGGAAACACATCGAATGTATCGGACTTGGAATTCAGCCCCGACGGCCGACTCGTCGCAACCGCCACCTTCGACGGTGCCGTACGACTGTGGAAGGCCCCACCTCCTTGACCGGCCCGAGAAGTTCGAGGGGCAGTGGCTCTGTGCGCGAGTAGCGAGTCCGGTCACTTCTTGTGATGCGGAGGGCCTGCACCTCATCGTCTCCGGCATCGAGGTGGCCCGGGCCGAGGGCGCCGATCGCGGCGTGGAGGTCAGCGAGGTGTTCCACGACGCGGACGGGGTGTTCCATCGCGCCGGGACCCAGGGACGCCTGCCTGGGCCGGATGCGGAGTGAGCCAGCTACGACTCGTTCGCTTCGTTCAGTGCCCCGGACGGTAACGGCTGGGCGTTGCAGGAAGTCACGACGCGGCTGCCGGGACGGTGACGGGATCCCCGGCATCCCAGTGGCGCCTCGCGGCCCGTAGGTGTATCACCCGCTCTTGGTCGGCGGGCCCGGGTGCTGGCGATCCTGATAGGAATCGACGCCGGTCTCGATGCTCCGGCAGCTGAGCTCACGATCAGTGGCCGGCATGCCCTGAAAGTCACGGCGATGCATGCTGCGGAAGCGGACCCGTATGTCGTGGGGTCGGCGCAGGGCGGAGGTGATGTCGAAGGCGCAGGCCACCCGTGCCGTGCGCTTGCGGTTCGGTTCCTCTCCCGGCGCCGGGCTCCCGCGTTGCCCAGCCGCTGCGCTCCTTTCCGCGGTTATTCCGCAATGCCCCGCCGAACCAGCCGCCGTTCTCACGGCCCGGGTTTCCCGAGCCGGAATGTCGAAGGATGTCCGCCGACGTGCCCGGTGGACTCAGCCGAACTGGCCGGGCCGGTAATTCCCGGCGGGCTGCTGAGTGATGACGTTGATGCGGTTGTAGGCGTTGATGACAGAGATGAGGCCGACCAGCGCGGCCAGTTGGTCCTCGTCGAAGTGCTTGGCGGCGTTCGCCCAGGCGTCGTCGGTGACCCCGCCGGCGGCGTCGGCGATCCGGCTGCCCTGTTCCGCCAGTTCCAGCGCGGCCCGTTCGGCGTCGGTGAAGACCGTGGCCTCCCGCCAGGCCGCCACCAGGTTGAGGCGCTGAGCGGTCTCGCCCGCGTGGGTGGCGTCCTTGGTGTGCATGTCGGTGCAGAAGCCGCAGCCGTTGATCTGGCTTGCGCGGATCTTTACCAGTTCCTGTGGCGCGTGCGGCAGCGTCGAGTCGACGACCACCTTGTTGGCCGAAGTGATGTGCTTCATGAGCTTGGCCCCAAGGGCACTGCCGAAATAGTTGAGACGCGCATCCATGATGTGCTCTCCTCGCTGTAGTGCGGATTCCCCCTGGTTGACCGGACCGCCCGGTGAACAGTGACGGACAGGCAGAGTGAGCTGCATCATATTCGGCGGGTATGTGTGCTTCCGTCATGGCGCGTCCGCGCCGCGCTCCGTTGCCAAATCCGCGGCAGGGCGCGCTGCCGTGCAACCGCGTGCCGCACCGGCCGGGAATGACACTGTCTGAATGCACTGTGCCAACCCGGTCGTGGAGGCGTTGGTGCTGTTGGTGTTACGGACTGGTACGAGGCTGGGGCGAGGCCGCCTGAGGGCGCATCGATACGTCACGAGGACGGTCATCGTGGGGGAGGCGGTGTGCTCAGCGGCGACGGCCCGGGCAGGTCGGGCCGTCGGTGATCCTTACTTGCTGGAGCGCGTTCCGAGGGAAGGTCCGGATCCGGCCGGAGGTGCTGACTGCGGTCACTGCACTGGCGTCCAGCGTGACTTCGCGGAACGGGCTGTCCGACTGTCGTGTGACCGCTCACCGTTGCCGCCGGACTCGACCGCGCTCCCGAGGGTGGGTTCGGCTCATGGTCCGCGCCAGAGGTTGGCGAAGGCGGCATTCTCGATGGTCCGTCTCTGGCGTACGGTCTCCAGCTCTATCACCGCGTCGTGGACGGCAGCCACCACGGTCGTCACCGCCTCGTCGTCGAGGCCAATCTCATCGTCGGATCGTTCGTCGTCGATGCCCACGGCCGAGGCGAGGGCGGCCAGAACGGGTTCCTGCTCTTTCCAGCGGTCGGCTGCACGGCGGCGCGCGGGCGTATCGACCGGTTCCACGTGTTCCGAGCCGAAGGACAGCCGGCCGCTTCGCTGCGGCTTCAGTTCACCGTTCTTCTCCAAGGCGGCCTGGTACGCGGCCGAGAGGTCTCGGCCCCGGCGCCACAGCCAGTCTTCGATCCGCTCGTAGGGTGCCTGTCGAGTGAGCCCTGCCGCGGCCTCGCCCATGAACCGATCGTCCGGCTTCGGCGGTCCGCCCGGCACGATGCGGTCTCCGTCCACGGCGACCACCCCCGCACCGATGAGATCGATCAGCTCGGCTCCCGCGAGTGCGAGGGACAGGTCGCCCTGTCCCACGGGATGCTTCCGGTCCATGGCGATGATGAACAGGTCTTTCGCCGTGGTCATGAACAGCTCCTCTCGGAGACATCGACACAGGTACGCCCCACAGGCCGGGCCCGCGTCCGAGACCGTTCCGGCGCCGGGGCGACGGTCACGACCAGTATCGCCCCGACCGAGCGGCCGACGCCCTTTCGCAAGAGGGCGGGAGTTTCTGCCGACGAGGTCACAACGGCTGGTCCTCGTTGTGCTGGATCCCTGTGCAGCTTCGTCCGCCTGTCCGCAGAGAGGCTGCGAACGGTCGAAGGGAACAAGATCATCAGGCGTGACTGCTGAGCGGCGCGCCTGTCCGGTCTTTGAAGAAGTTGATCAGTTCGCGGCTCAGCAGCTGCGGCTGCTCCTCCGAGAGGAAGTGGCCGGCGTCGGGGATCTCGACGAACCGGATGTCGGTCGCCAGGTGTTCGTTCGAGGCACGGGAGAGTGCGAGGTAGCGTCCGCCGGGCACGAGGACCGGCATGGTCAGCTTGGGGAATTCGGCCGCGACGCGCAGGTCCTCGTGCAATGTCCGGTACCAGCCGGCCACCGCGCGGATCGCTTCGGCGGAGTCGTAGGCGCGGGCGTAGATCTCCCGGCTCTGCTCGTCGATCGTCTCGGGGGCGACGGTGAGCTGATCGGCGGACCAGTCGATGACGGTCCGGTAGCGGCCTGCGAGCAGTCGCTCGGGAAGACCGTCGAGCTGGTTGAAGCCCAGGTGCCACGGATTCAGCCCGTCCTGCGTGGGCAGAGCGGGAAGGTCCGCCAGTTTGCTCGTGGGTGCTCCCGGCTCCCACATGGCCAATCGGGTGGTGCTCTGGGGGTACTGGGCGGCGAAGAAGTATGCGATCCAGGACCCGACGTCCTCGCCCGCGATGTTGACCTGCTCGTAGCCCAGGTGCCGGACGAGTTCGTGGACATCGCGCGCCATGGTGGCTTTGTCGTACCCCCGCGCGGGCTTCTGGGACTCGCCCATTCCCCGGTATTCGCAGACGATCACCCGAAAGTGCCGTGCGAGCAGCGGGATCATCGTGTGGTACTGCCACCAGGTGCGGGGCCAGCCCGGGAGCAGCACGAGCGGTTCGCCCGAACCGCTGCTCACGCAGTGCAGACGGACTCCGTTGACATGGGCGAAGTCATGGTCGAAGGATTCGGATGGTGCGGGAGCGGTGGGCATGCGGGTTCTCCTGCGGGTGCTGGGCCGTCGATGAGCGAAGGAGGCGTGTCCGCCCGGGCCGTACGGGACCGCGTCGTGCAGGCGGCCCGGGTGCCTCACGGAGGTCTAGGGTCTTCCGTTTGGATCAGGCCGACCCCGCGAGCCCGGCATGATCCATTCGAGAGGCCCTAGCTGGGGTCGGGGAGGACCTCCGTGGCATAGCGGTCCATCAGTTCCGTCGGTGGCTCCCCGATGCTGAGCTCTCGGATCGGCGGTGCCACCCCGGGCTCGGCGGGCGTGGCACCGGCCAGGAGGAGTTCCTCGATGCCACCCGGGGTGAAGAAGAAGATCATTTTGGCCGCGTGGTAGCCACGGTTGCGGAAGCGGTGCCGAGTGCCTCGCGGGACGAAGAAGAAACCGCCGGCGCCGGCGGTCACGGTCTCGTCGCCGTTGAGGAACTCCAACTCCCCGGAGATCACGTAGAACGCCTCGTCGTGATCGTTGTGGATGTGCGGTTCAGGTCCCCCTTCGGGCGGCACCGTTGCTTCCAGGAAGGTCAGCGTCCCGTTGGTCTCCCGTGCGCCGGCCTTGAGGGTGTAGGTGTCGGCGAACACCCAGGAGGTTTCCCCTTTTCCGGACGGCACGTAGAGCGCGCTTCGCTTGGTGTACTGGGGGTCTGTCGAATAGGGATCGATCAGGCTCATGGTTCTCCTCGTTGCCGAGCAGCAGTATCCTAGCGATCGTTAATAAACTATTCCGCGCCCCTACCGACGTGTCAATACGGCAGTAGGCTGCGGGAGATGCGCGTTTCGGCAGGTGGCCGATTCGCCCGTGGGCGAGGAAGGGCAGGGAAGGTCATGCCGGGTGGTCGGCCTCGTAGCTACGATCCCGAGGTGGCGTTGAACGCCGCGATGCTGACCTTTTGGACCCAGGGCTACGAGGGCACCGCGATGTCCGACCTCACGACGGCCATGGGGATGAGCGCCCCCAGCGTCTACGCGGCGTTCGGAGACAAGGAGACCCTCTTCCAGAAGGTCGTCGAACGCTATATGGCCGGTCCCGGGGCCTACATGCGGGCCGCCCTCGATCAGCGGACGGCCGAGGCGCTGGCGCACACGTTCCTGCATTCCGCCGTGGAGGCGGTCGTCGGCGACCACACCCCGCACGGCTGCCTGGTCACACAGAGCGCGCTTGCCGTGAACCCTCGCTCGGCCACCGTGCAGAAATACCTCACCGGGCTCCGGGAGAACGGAGTGAAGTCCCTGGCCGACCGGCTCCAGTCCTTCTCCAACGCCGACGGCCTGCCTCCCGGCTCCGACCCCTCGGCCCTCGCGCGGCTCCTGGTCACCGTCGTCCAAGGACTCGCCATCCAGGCCGCTTCGGGTGCGTCGCGCGAGGAACTGCGCACGGTCGCCGACCAGGTGATGCTGTGGTGGCCGCGTCGAGCGGACAGCCGTAATGACCCGCAGGGCTGTTGATGCGGCTGATGGGCGGACTTCCGTCGAGTGCGGTCTGGCGGTGGTGGCGTGTGCAGGTCTGGAGGAGGTTTTCAGGGTGGTGGTTCGCTCGTTGTCAGAGGTGCAGGGCCGTAGGCGGGCCCGCCCTTCCTCCCGGCCGCCAGGCGTCCAGCGCGGCCTGGACACGCTGCTACGCACGAGGCCGGTCGCCCTTGACTGTCTGGTACTCACCACAAAGTGCCTGCATCAACTCGTTCGGCTAGCGTGATGGCGGCGGTCAGTGTTCGCATCCCTGTGTGACCGCGCCCGCAGCCGACCTGCTCCCCGCCACATGGCTCCGCAGCCGGACGAGACCGAGGCGCGGGCTCAGCGAACACCGGCTCCACAGTGGTCAGCGGTGCCGGGATTCCCGCGGTCGCCGTGTCCGGCCCTCACCCAGCGAAAGGATCCTGTGCGCATGTCTTCCGTGACGACAAAGGACGGCACTTCGATCTTCTACAAGGATTGGGGCAGCGGCCAGCCGGTCGTGTTCAGCCACGGCTGGCCGTTGAACGGCGACGCATGGGATCCGCAGGCCAAGCTGGTGGCCGACAACGGCTTCCGGGCCGTCGTGCACGACCGGCGCGGGCACGGCCGCTCTTCACAGACGTGGAACGGCAACGACCTCGACACCTACGCAGACGACCTGGCCGAAGTGATCGAGAAGCTCGACCTGCGCGATATCATCCTCGTCGGTCACTCCACCGGCGGCGGCGAGGTGACCCGCTACATCGGCAAGTACGGCACCGGCCGGGTTGCCAAGGCCGTCCTGCTCGGCGCGATCCCTCCGCTGATGCTGAAGACCGACGCCAATCCCGAGGGCCTGCCCCTCGAGGTGTTCGACGAGATCCGCCAAGGCGTCGCCACCGACCGCTCGCAGTACTACGAAGACCTCAGCGCGCCCTTCTACGGCGCCAACCGTCCCGGTTCCCAGGTGTCGCAGGGCACCCGCGACGCGTTCTGGCTCTGGTCGATGCAGGCAGGCATCAAGGGCGCCTACGACTGCGTCAAAGCGTTCTCCGAGACCGACCTTACGGAGGATCTGAAGCGTTTCGACATTCCGACCTGGATCGTGCACGGCAGCGATGACCAGATCGTCCCGATCGTGGCCGCCGGCGAGAAGTCGTCGAAGATCGTCAAGGGCGCGAAGTTCACGGTGTACGAAGGGGCCCCGCACGGACTGTCGATGGTAGCCCCCTTCAAGGACACGTTCGACGCCGACCTGCTGGCTTTCCTTCGCAGTTGACCGACGGGCCAACGGCGGCCCATTGCGCGTGGGGCCCGCCCCGGGTGTGAGCCACTCGGCCCCTGTGGCCCTGGCCCCCGATCAGCAGGGCCGGCCGATACAACCCGTTCTGCACGGCCTCGGGAAACACGCCTCGATGTCGACGACCACTCTGCCGCTGGTCGTGCCTGTCTCCACTGCGGTGTGAGCGTCGATGACGGTCTCCAGCGTGAAATGGCGGGGATCAAGGACGGGCTTGAGCGACCCGCTATCAGCGAGGGCAGCGACTTCCCGCAGGATTTCACCGTGGTGCTCGTGGCCACGGCCGGTGAGCGTGGGCAGCAGGGTGGAGACCCCCGAGGAGGTGGCGCCGCGGAAGGAGAGCGGGGCGATGCTGTGCGTGTCCCGGCTCAGGGCACTGACTCTTCACCCTGTACGGCGCCTGGCGCCCTGCCCCTGCAGGTGAGCTCGTACTCAACCTGCGCATGAGCTTGCACGCGACACTGGTGACTGTCGCCACCGTACAGCTGGTCGGGGATAGCGGCGACAGGGCCCCGAATCTGGCCAGTGCAGCGCGTCTACCACATCGTCACGGGTCGACTTCGGGGCCGGTCGTATGCCGGGCTGTCTCAGGTGGTGATGGTGAGGATCGCCGAGCCGGTGAGCTGGTGCGCCGCGTTCTCGGCGTACAGCCGGAAGTACCTCGTCCGGCCAGCAGCCTGGTGGAACGTGAACGAGCCGCCGGTCAGCAGCGGCCCCGACACCCGGGCGAAGCACGGCCCGTCGGCGGTCGAGGGACCGCTGCAGGACCCCTCGCGATAGCCAGTTGTCACTGTGTCAGCCGGGTCCTTTGGGTCCCAGCTGACTGTCACCTGCTCGGTGGCCGCGTCAAGGCTGTACGTCAGGCCGGTCGGCGCCGGTGCCGGCGCGGTTTGGGTGATACCTGTCGGCGCTGCCACCGCCGGGATTGTGGTCGCTCCCCCCGCTGCCGCCAGCGCTATGGCCACCGCCGCCGCGCGGCAGGCGACCCGTACGCGGTCTCGCATATCCCCTCCGGGATGTTGATCGATTCGAATCGCGGGAAGGGTACGAACTCGGTCCGCTGCCTGGATGGCGGACAGCGGGCGGTGAGATGGCGAACGGCTGAAGTATTGCCGCGGTGTGCCGGGTTGCGGTCGTGATTCCCCAGCGGTGCCGATCAGACACTACCCACCACGACACGCCGACCAAGATCAATGGGTGGGGACATCAGCAGAGCAAGTCTGGCCAGCCCAAAAGCACCAGGTGGCCAATTTCAGGAAGCGTCATCAACTGATGGGAGCATTCGAAAACGGCCAGGGATGCTTCTCGCCTCACCCGCTCCGATGGTCAACGAATGGGGGAGCGTCAGCGAGCGTCGGCCGGGGTCGGGCGTCTGGCAGGGTCAGGATGGTGCAGATGTCGTCCTCGGTGCAGGCGGCCGGGTCGGTGGCGGCGGCGCGTCGGGCGAGGCCGACCAGTGCCTCGCGGGTGGCGGTCAGTTCGGCCAGGCGGCGTTCGATGTCGGCAAGGTGCTCGTCGATGAGCACGGTGACATGTGCGCAGGGGGCCTGGCCGCCGTCGCGCAGGGCGAGGACGGAACGGATCTCCGCGAGACTCAGGCCGGCGCCCTGAGCGTCGCGGATGAAGCCGAGCCGGGCCACAGCCTGCTCGGGGTAGTCGCGGTAGCCGCCCGGGGTGCGGGGCGGGGCGGGCAGCAGGCCGGCCTGCTCGTAGAAGCGGATGGTCTTGGTGGTCAGCCCGCTGGCCGCCGCCAGGTCTCCGATGCGCATGCCTCCAGGTTACGACTTGACCTTCCAGTGCGCTGGAAGGTCTAGGGTCGGGGCAGGACGCTGAGCTTGGAGGATGAGCAGGATGCGGATCACGGTGCTGACGGTTCCACAGTGCCCGAACGCCCCGCTGGCCGTGGAACGGGTCACTGCCGCGCTGGCAGGCCGGGCAGCGGAGGTGGAGCTGGTCGAGGTCCAGGACCAGGGGGAGGCCGTCACTCGCGGGATGAACGGGTCACCAACGATCCTGTTGGACGGCGTCGATCCCTTCGCGCCGGCCGGGGCGGTGCCGAGTATGTCGTGCCGCCTGTACCGGGACGCCGACGGCACGGTTGCCGGTGCCCCTGGCGTGACCGCGCTGCGCGAGGCATTCACCGGTGCAGGCCAGGTGGCGGCTGCCTCAACGGGGGACTGCTGTGCGACGGACGCTCTCGATGTGGTCGGCCGGGCCGGGCGAGGGCGCCGCGCGCCCGCCGGGCGGGGCCTGCGGGCGGTACACCAGGCAGTGCTGCGGCACTTCGCCGACACCGGAACGGCCCCCGGGCCCGACGTACTGGAGCCGGTAGCCGCTCAGGCGGGCCGGACGGCCAGCGCGGTGCTGGGCGAACTGGCCGCCGAGGACTTCCTGACCTTGGACGAAGCCGGGCAGATCCGCGCGGCGTACCCCTTCTCCGCCGTGCCGACACGCCACCGGGTCCGGATCGACGGCGGCGTAGAGGTGTGGTCGATGTGCGCGATCGACGCACTCGGCATTCCCCCGATGCTGGAAGCGGATGTGGTGATCTCCTCCACGGACCCGGTGAACGGCGAGCCGGTCACCGTCACCACCCGCAGCGGGGCGGCCACCTGGGAGCCGAAGAACGCGGTGGTATTCGTTGGGCAGCGACCCGGCGGTGGCCCCGCGGCCACGGCGTGCTGCGACGCGCTGAACTTCTTCACCTCCACTGTCTCCGCCCAGACCTGGGTCACCGACCATCCGGGCATTCCCGGTCGTGTGGTCACCCAAGTACAGGCCGAGGACATCGCACGGGAGACGTTCGGTCCGCTGCTCGCCCTCTGAACTCGCGTCTCCTGTCAATCTGGCCGGCACGGACGCCGCCGCCCTCGCCATCGTGGGCGAGGAGATCCGTCGAGCAGGTCCGGGGTCATTCCGAGGGGGTGGTGGGGACTCTCAAAGAGCCCCATCAGTGGAGGTGCTCCACGGTGAGCTGATCGGCTTGGTGGCGCCGTTCCGGGGGTGCTCCGGCACCATCGGGCCGGGCCGCGCTCCGTGCGGCGCTGTCAGCGAGCCCGCCGGGCAGTTCCTGCATCACGCGACGATGCGCCGCCGGTGACCGCGGTGCGATCGCGAGACCTCTGAAGCAGGCGTTTGAACGCCTCGTGCGACGGCGAACGGGGCGGGGCTGTGTATGCCACGAGCAGCTGGTCGGGGTGGGTGTCGACGGTGAACTGCTGGACGTCCAATGTGAGTCGGCCGACGACCGGGTGAATGTATGTCTTCGTGAGCTGCCGCGGTCCTCGTACCCGGTGACCCGCCCACCAGATACGGAAGTCCGGGTCCCGTGCAGTGAGTTCCCCGACCAGCTCCGCCAGGGCCGCGTCATGAGGCGCGCGGCCGGCTTCCATCCGCAGCACGGCGACACACTCGCGGGCGACCAGGGGCCAGTCCGCGTACAGGGAGCGGAAGGCGTTGTCGAGGAAAGTGAGCCGGATCATGTTCCGCTGCGCCGCAGGCAGCACGGCGAAGTCGGTCAGGAGGGCCGCCGCTCCCCGGTTCCACGCGAGGACGTCCATGCCGCGACGCAGCACCAGGGCGGGTACGTCGTGCATGGTGTGGAGCAACTGCTCCAGGCGAGGCGCGACTTGATGTCGCTCGGGTGAACTCGGCGAAGGGGCGGGTGCGACGTCGGCCAGAGTGAAGAGATAGATCCGGGGACCGGATGCCCGGCTCGGGCACATATCCCTACGTTTTCGACGGGAGTGCATCACCATGCACAGAGACGTCATATTCCCCAGCAACGGGCTCAAACTGGTCGGCCATCTCTACACGCCCGACGCCCCCGCCTCCGGCTTCCGCCCGGCGATCGTCGTCGGCCACCCCGGCAGCGGGGTCAAGGAACAGGCCGCAGGGCTCTACGCCCGGCGCCTGGCCGAGCGCGGATTCGTCACGCTCGCTTTCGACGCCGCGTATCAGGGCGCCAGCGAGGGAGAACCGCGCGGTCTGGAGGACCCGGGCCAGAGAGTGGAGGACCTCAAGGCCGCCGTGTCCTTCCTCTCCACCCACGACGAGGTCGACGCCGGCCGGATCGGGGCACTCGGGATCTGCGCCTCCGGCGGCTACGCCCTGGCCGCCACGGCCACGGACCACCGCATCCGGGCCGTCAGCACGGTGAGCGCGGTCGACATCTCCCGGCAGTTCCGCCTCGGCGCGGACGGCACCCAGGACCCCGACGCGCTGCAGAACATGCTCGCCGCAGCCGCAGCGGCCCGCACCACCGAGGCCCGCGGGGAGGGCATCCGGCGCTTCCCGCTCTTCCCCGCGACCGAGGCCGAGGCGCGCCGCGCCGGCCCGCACGTCCATGAGGGCTGGGAGTACTACTGCACGCCACGCGCCGAGCATCCCCGATCCGCCAAGACGTTCACCTGGAGCAGCGTCGACCGCATCGCCTCCTTCGACGCCTTCCACGCTGTCGGACTCATCGCGCCACGTCCCCTGCTGATGATCACCGGACGCGAAGCGGTGACATCGTGGATGAGCGTGGAAGCATTCCAGAAGGCGGGCGCCCCGAAGGAACTGCACTGGATCGAAGGCGCCGTACACAACGACCTCTACGACAAGGACGCCTGCGTCACACCCGCTGTCGACAGGCTGGCCGAGTTCTTCGGAGCGCTCCTGGAGCCGTGAGAAGCCCAGGTCCCTGGCCTGCACGCGCTGGTCCGTGCACTGATCGCACCGGCCCGCAGGCCATGCCGGGACACCCCTTCCGATCGGCCTCCCCGTGAGACCGCATTTGCGTCCCGGGCGGGCCGGCCGCTTCGGTCAGCGTCCCTGTTCTACGACTTCGTGGAGGTATTGCACGGCGAGCTTCTCGGCGTGGTGGCGCCGCTGGAGGGGCGCTGCGTCGCTCCAGCGGCGGTACAGCTCGACCGTCGCGAGGAGCGCCAGTCCGGCTTCATGGCGGTCGTAGCCGCACAGCGTTGTCCGGAGGTCACGCGCCTGTTCCGGCGCGATGGTCTCGAGGTGACGTACTCCGCGTGGATCCGCGCCCTCTGGTAGATGACGCGCAATTGCCTGACCCGTCCGTCCTGGCGGGACATGAGCCAGGTCAGGGTCGGCGGGCACTGGTGCGAACTGCCCGGTTCCTAGACGACGTTCATCTCCCGCATGTCGATGTCCCGTACGGCGACCACGCTGTACAGGTGCTGGTGCACCTCTCCAGGAAGCGGCGCATGACCGGGACGAGATGGACAGGGAGGTCAGGGTGTCCCAGCCGACCGACCATTTTGCCGTGCGCGGGCCACACCCATCGGACAGCACCCCCGTTGGCCACGGGCCATGCCGGAGGACCTGACGGCAACCAGAGACACGGGACAGATCAAATTTCACTCCATCAATTGTGAAGCAGGCCACTCCGCTTGCCGCCAGCTGGATTCCCGCGTCAGGAGCACGCCAGGAGGGGCGTCCCAAACGGCCCTGACCGAGCGTGGGAAGGCCGAGGGGCGCCTGCACGCCGCGTCACCCCGACCGTTTCCATGGTGCGGGCCACAACCGACCCCGGCTTGCCTGGTCCCTGGCCGGGCGGGGGCGTCGCCTCGAAGGTCGCCGCGCATCGCGGCTCCACTTCGGGGTACGTACCGGTATCGGTACGCGGCGAGGCGGACCCGCTCGAAACCGTGGCCGGGTGACCGTCCTGTTCCGAGCGGGCGCGGGTCAGAAGCCGGAGGCGGGGCGCGTGGTGCAGTGCTCCTCCAGCCGGGTCGTCTCCGCGGCGCTGAGCTTGAGCTCGGCGGCGGTGAGGTGGTGTGGCCTGGCGGTGCCGACGGCGGTGGAACTGGCCGGAGTGAAGGAAGCGGCCGCCGCGGCGGTGGCCGCTCCAGCGGTGATCATTCTGCGTCGTGGGGCGGACGGGCATACGGGCACCCCGGGGTGGTGGACAGGGATGGAGGTGTCCTGTCCGGGCGGGGGTGCCGCCCGGACAGAACGGCGGTACGGGGGTGGTGGCGTCATCGGCCGCTAGGACTGGCCGTTGAGGCCCTCGGCGGCCTGGGCGATGACGGCGGCCACCGTGGCCGGGCGGGAGACGTAGACGGCGTGGCTTCCCGGGGTCTCGATGACGGTCGCGCCGGCCCGCTCGGACATGGCCCGCTGGGCGGGCGGCGGGATCATCCGGTCTTCGGTGGCAACCAGGTACCAGGACGGCTTGGTCCGCCAGGCCGGTTCGGACACCGCTCCACCGAGCGCGTCGACGCCCCACGGGACCTGGGAGTCGGCCATGAACGCCGCCTGCGCTTCGGGCACGTCGGCTGCGAACGACGCCGCGAACTTGTCCCGGTCCAGGAACAGGAACCCGTCCTGGGGCGGCAGGATCGGCGGAACCGGCGCACCGGGCGGCGGGTCGGCGATCAGGGAGCTGACCGACTCACCCTTGTCGGGGGCGAACGCGGCGATGTAGGCGAGCGCGGCAACGTTCGGGTGCTTGCCGGCTTCCGTGATGACGACGCCGCCGTAGGAATGGCCGACCAGGATGGCCGGTCCGTCGAGCCCGTCGAGGACTTGGTGGGTGGCAGTGACGTCACCGGCCAGCGACAGGGTCGGGTTCTGTACGACGGCCACCCGGTACCCGTTGTCCGTCAGTTGCTGGTAGACGCCCTGCCAGCCCGATCCGTCCACGAAGCCGCCGTGCACGAGCACGATGTTCCTGATTGCCGTCATGGTCACTCCTGACGTGGTGGGACAGGGCACGCGCCTGCCCGGTGGAGCCGATTCAAGTCGTGCGGCGGTGACCCCGCCATGCAGAACAGCACGCAGAACTCCCTGCGCACATCGGCGTGTGCCCTCAGGGCGCGGGGGTCGCCAGGCCGTGGCAGCGGGTGTGCGCCTCGGCGTCGCCGATCGCCTCGAAGACCTGCGCCGCACGTGCATAGGCTCGCCGGCTCAAGCCGGCCTGGCCTTCTTCGGCCAGCAGTGCTGCGAGCGTCTCCAGTGCGAGAGCCTGCATGATGTTGGAATCGAACGACTCCATCACCGCAACCGCCTCGGTGAGCGTGGCGATGGCTTCGCCGCGATGCCCGAGGAGCCCCAGACAGCGGCCGAGATCAGCCAACGTGTACGGCCGGAGGTGCGCCGCGATGCTCGGCGTCATCCCGGACTCGTCGTCGCTCACGAGGGTCAATGCCTCGCGGAATCGCTCCAGCGCCTCGTCGTGGCGTCCTGCGTCACGCAGGCAATGGCCTAGGTTGCTGAGGGCGGCGAAGTACGCGTCGATGTCACCGAGGAAGTCGAAAATCCCCGTCGCCTGCGACGCCGACTTCACGGCATCCTTGCTCCTGCCGAGCTTGCGGAGTGCGACGGCGGTGTAGTTGTACGACCAGGCGATCTGCACCGTGCTGCTGCTGCGCGTGGCGAGGTCCAACGCCTCAGCCGCGGTGCGCAGCATGGTTTCCGGGCTGTTCAGCGGAATCCCCTGCACCCAGGCCAGGTAGTTCAACTGTGTCGCGTGCTGGGCGAGATCACCGAGAGCGGCGGCGGCCTGCGCACCGAGGGTGAAGACTTCGTGCCAGTGAGGGGCATGGACCCACCGGTCGGAGAACCAGTGCATCGACTCGGCGCAGTCGAGGACTGCGGTGTGCTGTCCGATGCTCGCCGCGAACCGCATCGCGCCCAGCCAGTTGGCCACGTTCACGCGCAGCCAGCGTTCGGCTTGCTCCGCCGAGGGCAGGGCGGCAAGGCCGGCGTCAGGCCGCTCGGGACGGCCGTACGCCGGCTCGAACCACCGCCCGGCCGTTGTTGCCGTCCTCAGCAGCCACGACGTGACCCTTTCGGTGAGCGCATCGCGGTCAGCCGGGCTTTCCTCCTCGTGCAGCCGTTCGCGGGCGAAGAGCCGCACCAGGTCGTGGAAGCGGTAGCGGTCCTGCGTGCTGTCCTGCAGCAGGCCGAGGTCGACGAGTTCGTCCAATGCGTCCCAGGCGTCCTCGATCGGGGTCTCGCCGACGACTGCCGCGAGGGCGGCGCCGAAATCCCGGCCCGGCACCACGGCCAGTCGGCGGAAGACCTGCCGGGCGGGAGGCGCCAGCTGTTCGTAGGACATCCGGAAAGCATTGGCGATCTTGAGGTCGCCGGCCTTGAAGTGATCGAGACGGCGTTCCTCGTCCGACAATCGGGCGGCGAGTTCGACAGCGCTCCAGCCGGGCCGGCTGGCCAGCCGGTTCCCGATGATCCGAAGCGCCAGCGGCAGCCCTCCGCACAACTGGGCCAGTCGGGCGAGCGCCGACTGCCCATCCGCAGCGGAACGCTCCCCGACAATCCCGGTCAGCAGTTCCGTGGCCTCCGACAGCTGCAGCGGCCCCAGGACGAGCCGCCGCACGCCCTCCAGCCCGGCCAGCAGACGCCGGCTGGTGACCAGAACCCTGCCGGCACCGGCTCCGGGTAACAACGGACGGACCTGCTCCTCGGACGCGGCGTTGTCGAGCACGACCAGCACACGCCGGTCCCGCAGCACTGAACGGTACAAGGAGCTACGCCCCGGGGTGTCGGCCGGCATCTGCTGATCCGCGATACCCAGCGCACCCATTACCTGCCCCAAGGCGTCGAAGACGGCGACCGGCCGCTGGGACATACCGAAGAGATCGAGGAAGAACACTCCGTCGGGATATTCCGGCCGTAAGGCATGGGCCGAGCGGACGGCGAAGGTCGTCTTGCCCGATCCTGCTGAGCCGGTGATGAGCCCCACCACAGGAGCGCCCGGAGCAGGTTCAGCGTGCACAAGATCGTCGATCCAGGCCAGTTCCGCCGCGCGTCCGGTGAAGTCGTCCACGGACCTGGGCAGCTCGCACAGACCGGTCGGACGCGTCCAGTGATCCCGGAGGCGGCCGTCCCGCGCCAGCTCGACGAGCTGCTCGCGGGCGCACTCCTCCAACGCGAGCGCGTTCACCACAGCGCTCACGGTCCGGGGCTGGGGCCCCTTGCTCCGTCCGCGCTCCAGGTCCGACAAGGTCCGTACGCTGACCCCCGAGGCTTCGGCAAGCTCCTCCAACGTCAACCGGGCCGCATGCCGATGATGGCGCAGTCGTTCCGCGAAGTTCGGCCAGTCGACGATCAGGCCACCCCCTCTCGATGACATGAGGATCTGAGCCGCTTCGAACGGGTGAAGCCTACTCAAACGGCCCTGGCACGCGGGGCGTTCCGGCTGACTGGAGCGGTAGCAGTGCCGCAGATTTCCGGCATCGGCCCGCAGTGTCGCTGCTATGTCTACGAAAGCCGACCGACCGCCGTCACCATCGCCGACTCGCGTAGCCGTCACCGTCAGCCGGGACCTCGTGGCCAGGAACCAGGGAGTCGACACCACGGATCCCGGGGTGCGGGCCGAAATGATACGGATCGACGTCACCGGCACCGGGCTCGTGAACCCGCGAGAACCTCACCGTGCCAGTCGCAGCGGGTGTCGGCTCGATCACCAACGTTCCCTCCGTGGCCGGCATGGCAACGGGACCAGCGACTTGCGGCGTATTCGTCATCCAAGAGCGCGGCAGCCAGCAGTGAACCATCGTCATGACCGGCACATCGAGCGGGTTCGGCAACCTGAGCGTGCGCTGCTTTGCCGAAGCCGACTGGAACGTCGTCGCCACGGTTCGCAAGGGAGCGGACCTGGACGTCCCCGCCGGCCTTGACAGCGTCAAGACCCTCCTGCTGAACGGCGACCATGAAGATGCCGACCTGGCCTTCGGTGATCTGGCACTGTCCCAGTTCGGCCGTCTCGATGCACTGATCAACAACGCCGGCTACCGTCAGGGCGGCCCTCTGGATGCCACCACGATGGACCAGGTCCACCACAAGTTCCACACCAACGTCTTCGGGCTGATCGCGCTGAACAAGACGGTCATCCCGATCTTCCGCAAGCAGCGCCCGGGCGTCATCGCCAACGTCAGCTCCATCAGCGCAGACGCCGGATTCCCATACGCCTCCGCCTACGAGGCGTCCAAGGTCGCCGTCACCTTGCAGGTCATCGACTACCGGAACGAACGCTTCGAGGGCCTGGTGCACGATGCCGACGCCGTGCTCGACTTGGTCGGCGGCGAGACGCTGCACCGCTCCTGGGCGGCCGTGCGACCCAGCGGGATCGTGGTCAGCATCGTGCAGCCGCCGGACCAGGAAAAGGCCGCCGCCCGCGGAGCACGGGGCCTGTTCTTCATCGTCGAACCCGACCGGCACGGACACATTGCCATCAGCGAACTGATCGACACCGGCAAACTCAAGCCAGTGGTGGACCCGAGTCGTACCGGTCACCGAGACGCGAGCGGCCTACGAGGCGCTCGCGACGGAGCACCTGCGTGGCAAGACCGTTCTGCTTGTCGATCACGGGGCGAGGAAGCCGGGTAGACAACGCATCGGCTCTGCCGCATGGCCACGGTGCGACTACCAGGTGGTGACGAACCCGCCGTCGATCGTGACGTCGGAGCCGGTGACATTCCCTGTCCGGTCGCTCGCCAACACCAATACCACGTCCGCAACCTCGGCCGGCTTCGAGAACCGGCCGGTCACCGCAATCCCCGCGGCCTGCGCGGTCACCTCCTCCGGCGCCATTCCTGTCGCCTGCGACACGGCGGCTGCGATGCCCTCACCGGCCAGCCACAGATCGGTCTCGACGGGCCCGGGACTGACCGTGTTGACACGAATCCCGCGGCCGCCCACCTCCTTGGACACGCCCTTGGAGAAGTTCGCCAGGGCGGCCTTGGCAGCGCAGTAGTCGATCACGCCCGGGTCGGGGTAAACGGCGTTGACCGAGCAGATGTTGACGATCGAGCCGCTGCCCCTGGCCAGCATCAGCGGCAGAACCTCCCGCGTGGCACGCACCGCGGTGAAAAGATTGAGGTTCATCGTCTCCCGCCACTGCTCGTCCGTGACGCCGAGGAACCCGCCCGGCCGCGCCGACGCCGAGCCCACGTTGTTCACGAGTACGTCGATCCGGTCCCCGGCCGCGGCGACGAGCCGCCCGGCGCCCTCGTCATCGGCGAGATCCACCTGCACCAGGCGTACGTTCCCGCCGTGGACCAACGCGTCGAGCTCGTCGGAGGAGTGCCGCGCGCCGGCCACCACCTGCACGCCCTCTGCGGCAAGGGCCTCCACGACCGCGAGCCCGATTCCCCGGCTAGCGCCAGTGACCACGGCCACGCGGCCCTCCAGCCCAAGATCCATCGTGCTGTCTCCTCCGTACGCGCGGCCTGGTGCCGCCTGGGCGGGTGATCCGGTACGAAGGTCATCGGCCTTGTCACGCACATGCTTGAATCGACATGAATCTCGATACAGGGACTCCGTGCTCCTGGACCATCAAGATCCAAGCCTCTCCGGAGTCCAGAATCCGGGGTCAACGCCCACCGGGCAGCTGACCCAATGCGTCCTCCCGCTCACCTAACCCTTCCGGGCTTGAGGTACAGCACCGTCCGAGTGAACCCGTGAAGGTGTCGTCCGTCCTGGCCCGCCCATCGGCTGGATGATGGGCGGGCGTGGCCCCAGGCGGGCCACGCTTCGTGCCCCACAGTGGCGACACATCCAGGGTGACACCCGCACCCAGCGAGGAAGGCGGGCTGTGATGAGTGATTCGGATCCGGGCACCGCGGGGCGGAGCCAGGGCGATATGGCCCAACTCTCGGCGATCGAGTTGAACGTCAACGATCAGGTGCGACTTCTTGAGGTGGACCCACGGACCTCGCTGCTCGACGCGCTGCGCGAACACCTGCGCCTGAGCGGGACCAAGAAGGGGTGTGATCACGGGCAGTGCGGCGCCTGCACAGTGCTGATCAACGGCCGACGCGTCAACTCCTGTTTGACGCTCGCAGTGATGCATGAGGACGACGAGATCGTGACGATCGAAGGCCTGGGCGATCCCGATGATCTGCACCCCATGCAACGTGCCTTCGTCGAGCGTGACGGTTTCCAATGCGGCTACTGCACTCCCGGCCAGATCTGTTCGGCTGTCGGCATGCTCGCCGAGGTGGAGGCAGGCTGGCCCAGCCACGCCACCGCTGACGTGACCTCGTCGCGGATCGCGTTGACCGATGAGGAGATCCGCGAGCGGATGAGCGGCAACATCTGTCGGTGCGCCGCCTATCCGAACATCGTCGCGGCCATCCGCGGCATCGCGGTGGGAGGCCCGGAATGAGATCCTTCACGTACGAGCGAGCGACCGACGCGCAGGCCGCCGTCGCTGCGGTGTCCAGAACCGGCGCGAAGTTCATCAGCGGCGGCACCAACCTGCTCGACCTGATGAAGCTCGGCATCGAGAGGCCCAGCCATCTGGTCGACATCAGTCGGCTTCCGTTGCGGGACATCGAGGAGCTCCCGGACAGCGGACTGCGTATCGGGGCCCAGGCGGCGAATTCCGATGTGGCCGCCGATGCCCGAGTGCGTACCCGCTACCCGGTGCTTTCGGAGGCACTGGTGGCCGGAGCCTCGGGCCAACTGCGCAACAAGGCGTCCAGCGGGGGAAATCTGTTGCAGCGCACTCGCTGCCCCTACTTCTACGACACCGCTGCGGGCTGCAACAAACGGGATCCCGGTTCCGGATGCTCGGCGATCGGCGGGTTCAACAGGATTCACGCCCTCCTCGGCGTCAGCGACTCCTGCATCGCCACCCACCCCTCGGACATGGCCGTCGCGATGACCGTGCTGGAGGCGGAGATCGAACTGCTCGACGCCGACGGGTCGGTACGCCGCGTCGCCATCGCAGACTTCTACCGGCTGCCCGGCGATACGCCGCACATCGAGACCGTGCTGCGTCCTCGCGAGATGATCACGAGCGTGCTCCTTCCCCCGCCCCTGTCGGGCCGGCAGACCTACCGCAAGGTGCGAGACCGGGCGTCGTACGAGTTCGCGCTGGTCTCCGTGGCGGCTGTCGTCTCGACCGATCAGGGAGTGATCAGTGAGGCGCGGGTGGCTTTCGGCGGTGTGGCACACAAACCCTGGCGGTCCATCGAGGCGGAGGCCGCGTTGACCGGCCGGCCCGCCACGATGGTCACCTATCGCGCCGCCGCCGAGGCCGCGATGCGCGACGCCGTGGGGCAGGGGCACAACGACTTCAAGATCGAGCTGGCCAAACGCACGCTGTGCCGGACGCTGGCGCAAGCGGCTCAGGCAAGCTGAGGAGACGAGATGATCGGGCAAGCACTGAACCGCGTCGACGGCCCGTTGAAGGTCTCCGGCCGGGCCACATACGCCTACGAGCAGTGGGGGGCCGGCCAACCTCTCTACGGGTTCATCGTCGGCGCGACGATCGGCAAGGGCCGCATCACCCGGATCGACACCGAGAGCGCCGAACGCGCACCTGGCGTAAAGATGGTGATGACCTATCACAATGCCCCCGCCCAGGGTGTCCGTGATGAGTCCGTTCCGTTCGAATACTGGCGCGCCCAGCCGGTGCTGACCGGCCCCGACATCCACTATTACGGCGAGCCGGTGGCACTCGTCGTCGCCACGGCCCTCGAACAGGCCCGAGCGGCGGCCGATCTGGTCGAAGTCAGATACACCGGCGGGCGCGGACGTTTCAACTTCGCCGAGCAGGAAGACGAGGTGTACATCCCGAAAGTGGTCAACGCCGGTCTCCCCACCGACACTGCGGTCGGCGATTTCGATGCCGGGTTCGACAGCGCGGCGGTGAGGGTCGACCAGCAGTACACGACGCCGTACGAGCTCTCGATGCCGATGGAACCGCACGCGTGTCTGGTGGAACCGCGCGACGAGGACCTGACCGTCTACGTCAGCTGCCAGATCGTCGACGCGGCGCGGGCCTCGGTCGCCGCCACGCTTCGGATCGACCCGGAGCGGGTCCACATCGTCACCCCGTTCGTCGGCGGGGGATTCGGCTCCAAGCTGGGCGTCCATTCCGAGACGATCCTGGCGGCGCTCGCCGCTCGCGAGTTGCGCCAACCGGTCAAGGTCGCGATGACCAGGCAGCAGATCTTCCAGCTCGTCGGCAACCGCCCCACATCCAGACAGCGGGTCCGGCTGGGCGCGGAGCAGGACGGACAGCTGACCGCGATCGCCCATGACGTCACCATGCACACCAACCCCGACGTGGAGTACGCCGAGCAGACCGCCGCTACGACCCGCAGCCTCTACGCCGCACCTCACCGGTTGACCAGCCACCGGCTTGCGCCGCTCGATCTGCCGCCTGGGACGGACGTACGTGCACCGGGCGAAGCGCCGGGCATGCTGGCGGTCGAGTCGGCGATGGACGAGCTGGCCCATGCGCTAGGAATGGACCCGGTCGAGCTGCGGATCCTCAACGAGCCCACCGTCGATCCCGAGCGAGCCGTGCCCTACAGCGACCGGCACCTGGTCGAGTGCCTGCGCGAAGGCGCGCGCCGGTTCGGCTGGGAACACCGCCCCGCCACCCCGGCGAGTGTGCGCGACGGGCGGTGGTTGGTCGGCTACGGCATGTCGGCCGCCATCCGCGGGCACTTCCAAGGGCCGGCAGCAGTGCGGGTGCGATTGGAGGCTGACGGCACCGCCGTCGTCCAGACGGACATGACCGATCTCGGCACGGGCACGTACACCGTCCTGACTCAGGTCGCGTCCGACGGGCTCGGACTGCCGACCGATCGGGTGCGGATCGAGCTCGGGCGTTCCGAGTTTCCCACCAGCTGGGGGTCCGGCGGCTCGTGGGGCGCCGCCAGCTCGAGCAATGCGGTGCATGGTGCGTGCATGGCCCTGCGCGAGCAGCTACTGGCCGCGGCGCGCGGCGACACGCGCTCTCCGCTGCATGGCCTGGACCCGGCAGACGCCGTGTTCTCGGATGGCAACGTGGTTGTCGGCGGAGCGTCCGAGGCGCTGAGCGAGATCGTCGCACGCAACCATCCGGAAGGGTTCGAGGCGGAGGGCGGTACTCGCTTCATGGGCGATGATCCGAACTACTCGGACTACTCGATCAACACCTACGGGGCTCATTTTGCTGAAGTGGGGGTGGACGCGGACACCGCCGAGATCCGTCTGCGGCGGATGCTCGGCGTGTTCTCGGTGGGCCGCGTGCTCAACGCGAAGACGGCTCGCTCGCAGCTGATCGGCGGCATGATCTGGGGAGCCGGCGCGGCCCTCGAAGAAGAGGCCGTGGTCGACCTGCGGTCCGGCGCCTTCGTCAACCGGGACTTCGCGCAATACCTGGTGCCGGTCCACGCCGATGTCCCCGACGTCGACGCGGTCGTCCTTGACGGGTACGACGACAAGGCCAACGTCCTGGGCGCGAAGGGCGTCGGCGAGCTGGGCATCTGCGGGGCCGGTGCGTCGCTCGCGAACGCGGTGTTCAACGCCACCGGCGTGCGCGTGCGCGACTTCCCCATCACCATCGAGAAGGTGCTGCCCGGTCTACCACTGATGGATAACTGAATCCGTGACAACGGTGCCGGTTCGTCGGCCAGTGAGGCTCTGAGTGACGCGTGCACCCGCTATCGCGTCAAGGGCATCCCCGGTGTCAAAGACGGCTGGTTCGATGCCCTCCAGGACGCCAGGACCTGGCTCGCCTCCGCCGCCACTTGTACCCACCACGATCAACGGAGTCGACCCTGCGCTGATGACCTCCCGCCCGCCCCTTGCGGTGATCCCGCTGATCTGGCCCCCGACCCGGTAGGCGCCGCCATGGCCCGCACCCCGACATCGACGGTGAGGACCTGACTGTCCGTCGCATCCAGTGAGTGGACACCTCCGAGCGACGACACGGCCACGAACGGCTGCCGTCAAGGGTGACGGCTCCGGTGTCGATCCCGGCCGTCTGCCCGGCCCGGAATCACGGTGAGGGCGGGCGACCAGCTGACCTACTGTTCAGCGAATGAGCACTCACGACATTGGTCTCAACGAATTGCCCGAGGTGGTCGTCCGCTCCCAGGACAACCCGGCGGTCAGGGTGAGGTTCTGTGACCGTTTCCGTCCGGACGAAGACTGCGTGCACTACGTCATTGAGGCATGCGCGCCCGGACTGAATGCCCGTGTCGATGAAGTAGTCGCGTGGATCTGGGACGCGGACCTGGTGCCCTTTCTGGAGGAGCTGGCCCGGGACTTTCGGGGGTGGGACGGAGAGCGCGTCTGGCAGAACAACGATCACGACCTCACCCTCAGAGCGGTCTTCCGGTCGGGCGGGCATGTCGGGTTGACCTGGATCCTCCGGCCCTGGCCGGCTGCCGCCGGCGGCTGGGAGGGTTCCGTCACCACATGGCTGGAAGCCGGCGAGCAGATGTCTGCCCTCGCCGCCGATCTCCGCCGCTTCCTCCACGAGAATTGGAGTGATCGTGGCTGACCTGCCGACGAATGAGCGTCTCTGTATCCAGGGGCGGAACTTGTGCCAGCAACAGCGAGAACCCGTTGTTCGGGCAGACAGCGTTCTTGGTGCCGCGGCCCGGAAGATGGAGGCGGTCACCAGAGATCGACGAGGCCCTGATCCTGGCAGAACGTGAAGACCGGTGGCCGCGGGTCCGCGAAGTCTTCGACCGAATCCGGCGACGGAGTCTGAGCAGAGGAGACCCGCTGGCTGAGGAACACGCTCTGTACTTTGCACTCGCGGAACTGGTGGCCAAGCTCGCGCATACTGACTTCGGCTCGTCACAGGTTCGCGGCCTCCGCTCCGAAGGGGATGTAGCCGACCTCGTCCACCACGATCAGCGGATAGCGGCCGGGCCTGGTGAGCTCGATATGCCCATCTCGCTCATCCCGCCGCTGGTTCTCAGGGATGGAGCAGGTCCGGCCAGTTCTGCGGGACACGGTCGGCCGGTCCCGGGGTCGGCTGGGCGGCCGGGTGGCTGGTCGGCGGGGCCAGTTCGGGTCCGGACTCGTACAGGACGTCGGTGGCGTAGTTCCAGTACCACTCCTCACCCGGCTCGAAGCTCTGTACCACGGGATGTCCAGAGGACTTCCAGTGGGCGGTGGCGTGCTGGGCCGGTGACGAGTCGCAGCAGCCGATGTGGCCGCACTGCGCGCAGCGCCGGAGGTGGAACCACCAGCCCCCCACTGCGTCGCAGTCCGCGCAGCCGGTACTGCTGGGCGAGACGCTCGCCGCGATGCCGTCGATGTCGGTCATACGGACTCCTCGGTGGTTGTGGTTTCGGCCTCGGTCTCGGGGGCGGTCAGCGGCAGCAGCACCTGGAATCGCGTGTCGCCCGGTACGGACTCGACCTGGAGGCTGCCGTGGTGCTTGTTGACGACGATCCGCCAGCAGATGTCGAGGCCGAGGCCGGTGCCCTCCCCGGCGGACTTGGTGGTGAAGAAGGGGTCGAAGATGCGGCTGCGGATGTCCTCGGGGACGCCGGGGCCGGTGTCGCGGAACTCCACGAGCAGTCGGTCACCCTCCCTGGCCGTGCGGACCGTCAGGGTGCCGTTGTGGCCCGTGCTGCCGATGGCGGCCACCGCGTTGTCGATGAGGTTGGTCCACACTTGGTTGAGTTCCGCCGGGTAGGCGGGTATTTCGGGGAGGGAGCGGTCGTAGTCCTTGACCACCCTCACCCGAGGGCCGATCTTTCCGGACAGCATCAGCAGCGTGCTGTCGAGGAGTTCGTGGACGTCGATGTCCTGGTGAGGGGCGCGGTCGAGCTGCGCGTACTGCTTGGCCGCGTCCACCAGGCGGGAGATGCGGGTGGTTGAGTCGTCGATCTCGTCCATCAGCAGCTCTGTCTCGACCGTGTAGTTGAGCCAGCCGATCGCCCCCGGCAGGATGCCTTCGCCCACGGTCGCCGCGACCTGGTCCAGCCAGTCAGTGTCCAGCCCGGCCTGGACGAAGACCGGCGCGATCCGCCAGCCCTCCGGGATGCCGTGATCCTCCAGCCAGCCGGCGAGCTCGTCCTCCCGGTCGGACGCCTCCAGAGGGGTCAGCATCGGTGCCTTGGCGACGCGTTCGGCGGTGCGTTCCTGGATCTCGATGAGCTCGGCGAGGGCCACTCGGGAGTAGCGGCCCTGGGCGATGACCGCCAGTTTGTTCCGCATCCTGCCGACCCGCTCACGCAGCGCCGCGGTGGCGCGGACGGCGGCCGCGGCCGGATTGTTGAGCTCGTGGGTGAGTCCGGCGGACAACGATCCGAGCGCCAGCAGGTGTTCCCGCTGACCAATGGCCCGCTGGGTGTTCTTGGAGCCGAAGAAGAGCCCCTCCAGCAGGTGCGTCGGCATCGGGAACCACTCCCGCATGATGTCCGCGAACGACAGTGCGGGCAGTACGAAGAACCGGGTGGGTTCGGTCACCCGCATGGAGTTGATGTACGTCTGCGGGACCTGGTCGCCCAGATATGCCTGCATGGCCCCCGCGTACACGCCGCGCTGCGAGGTCCGACTGACCTCCACATCGTCGCCGCCGACCCGGCGGGACAGTACGACGGTTCCCTCGACCATCACGTAGAAGCAGGTCGCCGGGTCGCCCTCGGTGTAGACCGGGCCTGGTTCGAACCGTTCCATCCGCCCCTCTGAGCACAGCCGTCCGAGCTGCTCCGGGGAGAGCTTCTCGAAGAGGAACAGCGAGCCGATCTCGTGCGGGTCGCAGGCCATGACCTGTGCGCTCATGACTGCTCCAGGAAGCGGTGGACGAGTATCACGGCCATGGCTCCCTCTCCTACGGCGGACGCGACGCGCTTCGCGGACCGGGCGCGCGCGTCGCCCGCCACGAACACACCCGGGATGCTGGTCTCCAGGTAGTAGGGCGGCCGGTCCAGTGCCCATTCGGCAGGGGGGCGCCCGTCCGGCGTCAAATCCGGTCCGGCGAGGATGAAGCCGTTCTCGTCGCGCAGCACAGTCCCGCCGAGCCAGTCGGTCAGCGGGGCGGCACCGATGAAGACGAACATCCACTGGGCATCGACGACTTCGGTGGCGCCGGTCACGGTATCCCGCAGAATCAGCCGTTCCAGGTGCTCCTCGCCGTGCGCCTCCTCGACGACGGTCCGGGGCCGCACGGTGATGTTCGGGGCCTCGTCGATCTGCTGGATCAGGTAGTACGACATCGACGCTGTCAGGGACTCCCCGCGCACCAGCATGGTCACCGACTTCGCGCCCCGAGCCAGGAACACCGCCGCCTGCCCGGCGGAATTCGCGCCGCCGACGACGTACACGTCCTGGCCCTCACAGGACGACGCCTCGGTGAGGGACGAGCCGTAGTACACCCCGCAGCCGGTCAGCTCGTCGCATCCCGGCGCCTCCAGCTGCCGGTACGACACGCCGGTCGCCAGGATGACGCTGTGCGCGGCGACCGCTGAGCCGTCGGAGAAGCGCACGACGCGCGCCGGACCGTTCACCTCCAGCCCCGTGACCTCGCGAGCGGTGAGGATCTCGGCACCGAAGCGGCTCGCCTGGCGGCGGGCACGATCGGTCAGCTGCGCACCGGACACGCCGTCCGGGAAGCCGAGGTAGTTCTCGATGCGGGAACTCTGGCCGGCCTGTCCGCCGGTCGCCGACCGCTCGACCAGTACGGTCCGCAGCCCCTCGGAGGCCCCGTACACCGCCGAGCCGAGTCCGGCCGGGCCGCCGCCGATGATGACGAGGTCGTAGAACGCGGCGGTCGGCGTGGTCGCGAGCCCCACGTGGGCGGCCAGTTCGGTCGACTCCGGCTCGATCAGCGCGGTACCGTCCGGCGTGATCACCAGGGGGAGCCGTCGGCCGTCGGCCCCGGCCGCCGCCAGAAGCCTCTGTCCCTCCGGTTCGTCGGAGGAGTACCAGCGGTACGGCACCTGGTTGCGGGCGAGGAATTCGCGCGCCCGCGAGGAGGGGGCGGACCAGCGGTGCCCGACCACCTTGGTGGCGGGTACCGGCCGGTAGTCGCTGGACCGCCAGGCCGTGAGGAGATCGTCCAGGACCGGGTAGAGCTTCTCCTCGGGCGGGTCCCAAGGCTTGAGGAGATAGTGGTCGAGGTCGACGACGTTGATCGCGTCGATGGCAGCGTCGGTGTCGGCGTAGGCGGTCAGCAGCACGCGCCGCGCCCCCGGGTACACGCCGAGGGCCTGTTCGAGGAACTCGATGCCGTTCATCTGCGGCATCCGGTAGTCGGCGAGGATCACGGCCACCAGGTCGCCGCGCAGCTTCAGCTCGCGCAGCGCCTCCAGCGCGGATTCGCCGGACTCGGCGCGTACGATCCGGTAGCCGCCGCCGTAGCGGCGCTGCAGGTCGCGGGCGATGGCGTGGGAGACTCCCGGGTCGTCGTCCACTGTCAGGATGACGGTCCGCGTTGCGTCGGTGGCCTGTGCCATACTCCTCCGCCCTGCGCGCTCCCGACGGCCGGCACGACGAGCTGCCCGAGCACGCTCCCGACCATCGTATGTTCGATCGAGCCGGACCGCTTCGGCTGCTACGGCCCGTGCGGCCTGGGTGACCTGATGGTGGCAGAGCGCTGCCGAGCCAGAGCACCACCTGGTGTGCCGCCTCAGAGCTCAGCAGCACGAGTACGTCACGGGGGGGACTGCCGGGCACGGCCCGCGTGCGCCGCACACCAAGCCGTCGCAGGCTGGGGGCATGACCCAGCAGTACGCGACGAAAGGTGACCGATGAAGTTCGCAGTGATCGGCGGTACGGACCTGATCGGATCGCAGGTCGTGAAGAAGCTGAACGCGGCAGGGAACGAGGCCGTGCCGCTGGAGTACGCCGCCGCGGTCCTGTCGTGGACCACTGAGAGTCATGTCGTCCGTCTGCCCACCACCCCGATCCAGCCGATCGCCGCCCAGGACGTCTCCGACGCCGTCGCCGAAGTCGCCGCGGGTACCCCCTGAACGGCAATCTCAACGTCGGCGGGCCCGACGTCTTCCCCCCTCGACGACCTCGGACGGATCACCCTTGACGCCCGTCCCGACGGTCGCGGCGTCGTCACCGCCGGCATGTTCGCCGCTGTCAGCGGCGACGTTCTCACCACCAAGGGCGACGCCTGTATCGCCCCCACGCACTACACGGACTGGCTCTCCTGACCCAGCCCGCCTACCGGAGGAGACCTCACCCATGGCGAACAATGAACCGACGGAGGGCGGCGCCGGGAGCCGGCCACGCTCGGAAGCGTGGAAGACGGCGCTCACCGTGCTGCAGTCGGCGAAACCGCCGTTCGTTCCGGAGGGGGCAGAGGCGATGACGGTTCTCGTCGAATTCCCTCCCGGTGATCCTGGCACCCCTCCCCACCGGCACTCGGGACCCGCCTTCGGTTACATGCTGGAGGGGGAGATGCTCTTCGAGCTGGAAGGCGAGCCCGAGCGGGTGATCAGGGCCGGAGAGACGTTCTGGGAGCCGGGTGGCGATGTCATCCACTACCAGGACGGCAACAACCGGACGGACTCCTGGAGCCGATTCCTCGTCACCATGTTGTGTGCGCCCGGTCAGCCCATGCTCACTCTGGTCGACGACGAGGAGCTGGCCCGACGTCAACACCTGCGAGCTCCAAGGGCTTGAACAAGACCTGTCTCTGGCAGGGCGGAATGGCGCGGTCGGTCGGCCTCGCGGCCGACCGCGGGCCAGCCCCGCTGCGGGTGGCACCGAAGCGGGGCCACCCGCAGCGGGGGCGTGGCTCACCGGGCTGCCGGGTGGCCGCAGCGGAACAGCGGGGCCTTGGTGTCGAAGGGCACGTCCTCGCGGGCGGCCTCGACGGCGGCCATGGAGGAGGGGAGGTCGAACGGGAGGGATCCTGGTATCGCCGCCTTCCCGAGGGCCGCGTCGAGTACGAGGTCGTCGTCGGCGCCGAACTCGCCGATGAGGAGGGCCGCGTGGTCAGCGAGCGGGGTAAGGACGGCGGGGCGGTCGAGGTGGACGGCGAAGCAGGTGGGCACAGTGGCGGCGAGGGAGCGCAGACGCTCCGACTCCTCCTGTGGGAATTCCAGCGAGCCGTTGTGGAAGAACTGCTCCATGAAGCCCTCCCGCTTCTCGTACGGTGCGGCGATCCGGACAATTGCGGCGTCCGCGTCCTCGGCCCGCTCCACGACGGTGCCGTAGCGGGCGGCGACGGCGGGATCGATCCCCTCTGTGTACAGCCGCTGCCCGGCGACCGGCTGCCCGGCGAGGTGGACCAGTGACTGCTGCTGGACCCGGCGGCCGAGTTCGACGCCGGCCGGAGCGCCGACTCGTTCGGTGGCAGCGTCGGGGTCGACGTACGGGTCGTCGAAGAGGCCGAGGCGGAACTTGTCACGCAGAATGCGGCGGGCCGACTCGTCGATACGTGCCTCGCTGACCGCGCCGGAGCGGACGGCGGTCAGGATCAGTGCGGGGTCGGTCTCGCCGCCGAGCTGGTCGGCGCCTGCGTCCAGGGTCAGCACGACCTGCTCGGCCACCGACAGCTCCTCGACGCCCCAGTGGCGCGGCGGCAGGGTGGTGATGCCGGGGATGACATTGCCGGTGATGGCGTTGAAGTCGGTGCAGACGACCCCGTCGAAGCCGTACCGGCCGCGCAGCAGGCCGGTGATGACGTCCCGGTTGAAGTTGGCGCCGACCTCGGACAGGCCCGTCCCCGAGGGGATCGCGTACGCGGGCATGATCTGCGCCGTGCCGGCCTCGAAGGCGGCCTCGAAGGGGCGCAGGTGGTGCTCGAACGCGCCGCCGGGGTAGACGAGTCGACGGCCGGCGGCGAAGTGTGAGTCTTCGCCACGTGCCTGGGGGCCGTTGCCGGGGAAGTGCTTGGTCATGCAGGCGATGCTGTCCGGCCCGATCCGCTCCCCCTGGAGCCCTCGGATGTAGGCGGCGATCATCCGGCACGCGCGATCGGCGTCCTCACCGAAGGTGCCGCTGATACGGGGCCATCGCGGTTCGGTGGCGAGGTCGGCCATCGGGTGGAGGGCGACCCGGATCCCGACGGCGCGCAGTTCCCGGCCGATCAGGGCGGCGTACTCCTCGACCAGTGCGGGGTCGTCGGTCGCGGCGAGGCCGATCGGCTCGGGGCCCGCGCTGAAGCCGCCGCCGATGTGTGCGGTGGCGGGGTTGGCGGTGAAGCCGTGCCGGGGGTCGGAGGAGAGGGTGACAGGGATGCCGAGGCGTTCGGCTGCGGCGAGATCCTGGACATGGTTGTTCCACTCGGCCATCGTGCGGGCGTCGGGGACGGCCATCATGGCGAAGGCGGTGAGGCCCCGTTCGGTGATCAGTTCGGCGCCGGACGGGACCGTGGCACCGAGCAGGGCCGGACGGTTGTTCCCGGCGAACATCCGCCCGTGGCACATCAGGGCGGCCTTCTCGGCGAGCGTCATCCGGCTCACCAGGTCCTCGACACGTTCCTCGACCGGCAGCCGGGGGTCCTCGTAGGGCTCCATGGTGCCGTTGTGGTTGAGGTCGCGGAACGGTGTGCCGTCGTGGTGGCGCAGTGTCAGCATGCGATGGTCTCCTTGGAGGTCTTGGAGCGGAAGGCGGTCAGGGTGTCTGCGGTGGTCCCGCAGGCGGTGAGGAAGGCGGCGGCGCCGCCGTGACGGGTACGCACGAGGTCGAGGAAAGCGGTCATCGCCTCGGCGGGAGCCGCCAGCAGCGGAGCGGGGATCGCGTCACGGGCGGCGGGGTCGTTGAGAGCGGCGGGGTGGCGCTCGGCAAGGTTGGCCGAGATCTGCGGCAAGGCCTCGCCGGTGCGGGCGTAGTCGGCGACGATCGCCTCGGCAGGCACTCCGAGCAGGTCGAGCAGCAGTGCGGTGACCAGGCCGGTGCGGTCCTTGCCGGCGGCGCAGTGCAGCAGGACACCGCCGGGGCGTGCGGCGGCTTCGACCGCGGCGGTGACGGCAGCGGGCGACTGTTCGGCCAGCAGCAGGTAGAAGGCGCCGAGATCTGCGGCGGTGGTCATGGTCCGCATGGCCGCCGCGATGGTGTCGGTGGTGGGATTCATCCGGGCGGCTATGACTGTGATCCCCGCAGCCTCGGCGGCGGCCCAGTCGGCGGGCTCGCACTCGGCGATGCCCCGCAGGTCGACGACGGTGCGGATGCCGTGGTCGTCCAGCTGGGTGAGCGTGGCGTGGTCGGCGTGGGGGAAGGGCTGGGCGGAACGGTAGAGCAGGCCCGTACGGATCCGCATGCCCTCGGGGTCGGCGCCGAGGATGGGGTCGCGGAAATTGATCAGGGACATAAAGGGCCTTTCCGGAGAATCTGAACGTGTGAGGGAAGGGGGTAGTGCGAGAGGGCGGTGGGAGAGAAGGTGAACGGTTACGCAGGCTCCCGGCAGCGGCCCGGGCCGGTCAGCTGCCGGAGCGCAGGACTTCCTGGTACGCCTCGCTCCAGGTGGCCGGCAGTGCGGTCTCGGAGTCGGTCATCACGTGGCGCCGGATCATTCCGGTGAGCATCGCGCCGAGCGCCAGGGGGCGCAGGTCCGTGTGCGGGCCGACGCCGAGTCGCTCGCCGGCGATGGCCGCAGCCTGCTGTCCGAAGTCGTCGATCAGGATCAGGGCGTAGTCGCGGACGGAGCGGATCTCCAGGAAGCGGCGACGCAGCCGACGGCGGCGGGTGGTGTGATCGGCGGGCTCCTCCAGGCGGCCGTCGGCGATGGTCACGGCATGGCCGAACGCATCCCAAAGACCCAGATCGGCGGGTGCCTCGGCGAAGGCGCCGAGGATGGCCCGACCGAAGTCGTAGCCGAAGAGCAGGGCCTCTTTGGTGGCGTAATAGCGGAAGAAGGTGCGGTGGGCGACGTCGGCCGCGCGGCAGATCTGGTCGACCGTGGTGCGTTCGAAACCCTGCTCCTCGAAGAGGTCCAACGCCGCCGTGCGGATGGTCTCGCGGGTGCGTGCCTTCTTGCGGTCGCGCATTCCCGGCTCCGCCACGGGGTCCGTCTCCTGCATCGGTCTGGCGCTCCTCGTCGTGTGCCCGTCGCCGGGCGGTTGTCGTGACGACGGGTCGTATGCCGCCACGAGCAGTACCGAACCATGCCCGGCAAGGCGCGCTCAAGGCGCGCGCCAAGTCTTCGGCGGCCTGTCACTGGAAGTTTGCATAACTGCCATTTGGCAGTACTGCCAGTTCCGAAATGGTGTGGGCGTCGGCAGCCCTGCCTGCCGTCCTCCCCCTGTGATCCGAGGAACCAGAGGAACCATGAAGCGGCACAAGCACGTTCTGGCAGCGACGATCTGCGCGCTCGCCGTGACCCTGACCGCCGGCGCCTGCACGGCATCCGACGACGCGGTGTCCGGCGGTGGCCCCGCCAAGGCCGCTGCGGCCGACGGCCCGGCGGTCGACGGCGGAACCCTCAAGGTCGGTCTGGACCGGCCGTTCACCAAGCTCGACCCGGCCGACGGCACGCTGACCTCGATGCCGATGATGGTCCTGGCCAACGCTCTGTACGACCCGCTGATGGTCAACGGCGACAACGGCGTGGTGCAGCCCTACCTGGCCAAGTCGTTCACCCCGAACTCGGACGCCACCGGCTGGACCCTTCAGCTGCGCGAGGGCGTTGAGTTCAGCGACGGGAAGCCACTGGACGCCCAAGCGGTCGTCGACCACGTGAAGCGTCTTGCCAAGCCGGAGAGCAAGTGCTCCTGCGCGGCCGACGCGGCGACCATCGGCGCGCTGAAGGCGAACGGTCCCACCACCGTCGACTTCACCCTCAAGGCGCCCAACGCCGCCTTCCCCGGCCTCTTCACCCGCTCGCTCGGCTACATCTCCGAGACCCCCAACGGTGAGGGAGCGGCGGCCGGATCCGGCCCGTACACCGTGGAGAGCGTCCAGCCGGGCGTCTCGGTCACCGTGGAGCGCAACCCCGCCTACTGGGGGGCCAAGGGCCACGCCGACAAGATCGTCTACCAGGTGCTGCCGGACTCCGACAGCCGCTACCAGTCCCTGCGCTCCGGCGACGCCGACCTGATCTGGACCGAGACCCCCGCCCAGTTCAAGCAGGCCGCCGGCGACGGCCTGCGCACCGCCACCGGGCCCGGCTCCACCTCCACCGTCCTGTTCAACACCAAGGCTGCCCCCTTCGACGACCCCCGTGTGCGCCAGGCGCTCCAGTACGCCGTCGACCGCGAGGCCGTGGAGAAGGTTGTCTTCCTCGGCCAGGGAACGGTCTCCGACGGCCCGATCGGCTCCCGCTCCCCGTACCGCGCCGCGAACACCTACCCGGCACACGAGCCGGCGAAGGCCCGCGCCCTGCTCGCAGAGGCCGGCCACCCGGACCTCTCCTTCGACTACCTGGTCGACAACCGCCCCGAGGCCCAGCAACGAGCCACCGTGCTCCAGCAGATGTTCGCGGAGGCCGGGGTGAAGATGACCATCAAGCCAATGGACGCTGCGAGTCTGGGCACCGCGATGTTTCAGCGCAAGTTCCAGGTGATGGATTTCGTCACGAGCATGTTCGGCGACACCGACGCCGCGCTGAACAGCCTCTACACCGCCCGCTCTCCCTACAACTTCACCGGCTACAGCAAGCCGGAGGCCGAGCAGGCGATCGCTGCCGGACGCGCCGAGCTGGATGCCGCCAAGCGCGGCGCCGCCTACAACGAGGCTGCCAAGGCGATCGTCGCGGATGCCCCGATGCTCTTCCTCACCGAGAGTCCGGCCGGTTTCCTCGCCTCCGCCGAGGTCGGCGGACTGCCCGACCTGTCCAGGCGGACCGTCATCAACGTCTCCCCGGCCGGCCTGTGGGTGAAGAAGTGACGTCCCGGATTCCCGGCGCCGCCGGGCGGCTCGGCCGCGCGGCCGCCGTCCTGCTGCTGGTCACCCTCGCCGCGCTCACCCTTCCGCACCTGATGCCCGGATCCCCTGCGGTCGCCGCGCTCGGGCCCACCGCCACCCCCGAGCAGATCACCGCGTACGAGGCGAAGCTGGGGCTGGACGAGAACGTCCTCGCCGCCACCTGGCGCTGGCTCGGCGACGCCCTGCACGGCAACCTGGGGCACTCGCTGAGCACCGGCGCCCCGGTCACCGCCGAGCTGGCCGACCGGATCCCGGTCACGCTCGAACTCTTCGTCGCCGCCCAGCTGGTGGCGCTCTGCCTGGCCCTGCCGGTGGCCCTGCTCTCGGCCTGGCGGCCCGGCGGTCCGGTGGACCGGATCGCCACCGCGGGGGCGTTCGTCTGGCTCGCAGTACCCGGCTTCGTACTCGGCCTGTTGCTGATCTGGATCGCCGCCGTCCAGCTGCGGATCCTGCCCGCCACCGGCTGGACGCCGTTCACCGAGGACCCGGCGGAAAACCTGAGGCATCTGGTGCTGCCCGCGCTCACCCTCGGCCTCACCGAGGCCGCCGTCTTCACCCGCACCCTGCGCGGCCAACTGCTCGACACCCTCGACCAGACGTACGTAGCCGCCGCCCGCAGCCGCGGCATGGGCACCGCACGGCTGCTGCTGCGGCGCGCCCTTCGGCCGTCCTCGCTGCCGTTGGTCACCCTGATCGGGATCGGCATCGGGACGTCGCTCGGCGGCTCGGTGCTGGTGGAGACGCTGTTCGGGGTGCCAGGTGTCGGAAGTCTCGCCGCGGGCTCCATCAACGCCCGCGACTTCCCCGTCATCCAGGCCGTCACGGTGGTCAGCGCCGCCGCCGTCGTCGCCGCCACCCTCGCGGTGGACCTGCTGTACCGCAAGCTCGACCCGAGGATCGCTCATGACCACCGCTGACACCACCCTGGCGAAGCCCGCCAGCACTGCCCGTCCGGCCCGGCGGCGGCCCCCGGCGGGCGTCCTTGCCGCAGGCGCCTGGCTCGGCGTGGTCGCACTCGCCGCGCTGCTGCTGCCCCTGTTGCCCGGATTCGACCCGTTGCATGGAGATTTCACCGCCCCCTCCGCCCCGCCCGGCCCGGACCACTGGCTGGGTACCGACGCCTCCGGCCGCGACGTCCTCCAGCGCACCGTCGCCGGCGCCCGTGCCTCCTTCGCGGTTGCCGCGCTGACCATCGCCGTCGGCCTCATCGGGGGTGGCGCACTCGGCCTCGCCGCCGGCTGGTTCCGCGGCCCGGTCGACAAGGCCATCGGCTTCGCCACCGACCTGCTGATGTCCGTACCCACGCTGATCCTGGTGATGATCGTGGTGTCCCTGCGCGGCCCCAGCCTGCCTGTGATCGGCGCCCTGATCGGCCTGTTCACCGTTCCGCACTTCACCCGCGTGGTCCGGGCGGTCGTTCTCGCGCTCAGCGAGCGCGGCTTCGTGCAGGCCGCCCGCATGATCGGCACCGCCCCGCTGCGCATCCTGCGCCGCGAGATCGTCCCGCACGTCGCACCGGCCTCACTCACCTTCGCCTTCACCGCAACCACGGTCGCCATCGTCGCCGAGGGATCGCTCAGTTTCCTCGGCTTCGGACTGCGCCCGCCGGAACCGTCCTGGGGCGGCGTCATCGCCGAGGGACGTACCACCCTCGGCAGCGCGCCCTGGACCTCACTCGCCCCAGCCGCAGTGCTCTGCCTGACCGTCCTCGCCCTCAACTACCTCGGCGAACAACTGCGTTCGCCCGCACCGAAGGGAGCACGCACATGACCGCCCCGGTGCTGGACGTCCGCTCGCTCGACACCACCCTGGACACCCCCGACGGCCGGTCGTTGCACATCCTGCACGGCATCAACCTCACCATCGACGCCGGCGAATGTCTCGGCGTCGTCGGCGAGTCGGGCTCCGGCAAGTCCGTCCTCGCCCGCACCGTCCTCGGCGTCCACCCCCGCACCACCCGGGTCGCCACCACCGGGCAGGTTCTGTTCCAGGGCGAGGATCTGCTCGCCGCCACTCCAGACCGACGCGCCGAACTCCTCGGCACCGGCGTCGCGATGGTCCACCAGGACCCGATGACCTCGCTCAACCCCGTCATCCGGATCGCCGACCAGATCACCGAGTCGATCACCAACCGGCGCCGGCTCTCACGCCGCGCCCGCCGCGAGAGAGCCACCGAACTCCTCGCAGCCGTCGACGTCCCCGACCCGGCCCGGCGGGCCCGCGCCTACCCGCATGAGCTTTCCGGCGGTCTGCGCCAGCGCGCCGGCATCGCCGCAGCCCTGGCCGGTTCCCCCGCCCTGCTGCTCGCCGACGAACCCACCACCGCCCTCGACGTCACCGTCCAGCGCACCGTCCTCGACCTGCTCGACCGCCATCGTGAGACCCGCGGCCTGGCCACCTTGTTGATCACCCACGACATCGGCCTGCTTTACGGCCGGGCCCGGCGGATCGCGGTCATGTACGGCGGCCGGATCGTCGAGACCGGCCCCACCGAGGTGGTCACCGAACACCCCGCCCACCCGTACACCGCCGCGCTGCTGCGCTCCGTTCCGCGCGTCACCGGACCACTGAGGCGCACTCTGCCGGCCATCCCCGGCTCGCCGCCGGACCTCTCCCAGCCAGCCGCGGGCTGTCCGTTCGCGCCGCGCTGCGAGCGCGCCCAGGCCGTCTGCACCGTGGCGCCGGCCGCCGTCCACCTGGCCGGTCCCGGGCACACAGCCAGCTGCCACTTCCCCCTGACCATGTCGGAGAACGCCGCATGACCGCCGTCCTGCACGCCACCGGACTCTCCGTGGTCCACCGCACCCGATCCGGGCCCCTGCACGCCGTCAGCGAGGTCGACCTGACCCTGCACGAGCGCCGCACCCTCGCCCTGGTCGGTGAGTCCGGCTCAGGCAAGAGCAGCATTGCCAAGGCCCTGCTGCGGCTGCCCCCGCCCAGCGCCGGCACCGTCACCCTCGACGGCACCGACCTCGCTACCCTCACGCCCCGCGCCCTGCGCGCGCTGCGTCCCCGAATGCAGATGGTCTTCCAGGACCCGCTCTCCTCACTCAACCCACGCCGCCGGGTCAGCGACCTGGTTGCCGAACCACTTGACGCCCACCCGGATCCGGCGCGCGACCGCGCGGTCGTCGTCGCACGACAACTGGATGCGGTGGGCCTCCCGTCCGACCTGTTCGGCGACCGCCGCCCCGGCCAGCTCTCCGGCGGCCAGGCCCAGCGGGTCGCCATCGCCCGGGCGCTCGCCGCCGAACCCCGCGTACTGATCGCCGACGAAGCGGTCTCCGCACTGGACGTCTCCGCCCAGGCCACCGTGCTCAACCTGCTCCGACGGCTCACCGAGGAACGCGGCCTGGCAAGCCTGTTCATCTCGCACGACCTCGGCGTGGTACGGGCGGTCAGCGACGACGTCGCCGTGCTGCAGCTCGGCCGGCTCTGTGAACAGGGCCCAACGGAGGAGGTGCTCGCCGCCCCCGCCCACCCCTACACCGCCGCCCTGCTCGCCGCCGTTCCCGAACCCGGCCGCCCCCTCGGCGACACCGGCCTGCTCCCCGCCGACCCGCCGTCCCCGCTGGCCCCGCCCTCCGGCTGCCGCTTCCGAACCCGCTGCCCACTCGCCGACGCCCGCTGCTCAGCAGAGACACCCGCGATGCGTGAGGTCGCCCCGGGCCGCACAGCTGCGTGCCACCGGCCGTTGATCTCCTGAGCAGCGCATGAGCGGTGGGCTCGCTCGTTCGACATGGCCATCGCCGGTACTGGCAGCCCATGCGCTCACACGTCCTTGACGCAGCGCAAGCCGGTGTGGCCGCTGGATGCTGCAGCGTGCCATCGATGCAGGCATCCCGTTCGCGTGGGTCATCGCGGACGAGGCGTACGGGAAGGTCAAGCACACACGATTGTGGCTGGAGGAACGCGGCGTCGCCTACGTCCTGGCCACCGAGGTCAACGACACCGTGATCACCGCCCAGGGACGGGAGTCCCGTGTCGACGCCCTCGTCGCGGTGCAGCCCCACCAGCGGTGGAAGCGACTGTCGGGCGGCGCCCGCCCAGGATTGCGAGGGAGTCGCTGCCGACGAGGTGCATGGTCTGACTGTGCGCGACGGGGTCGTCGGCGCCCGCTCCCGTCGAAGACGGATCCGCCGAGACCGGTTCAGGGCACTCCGCCCGCGTCGTACCGGCACCCCCGGCGCACCGGGCCGGGGATCGGTACTTGTACCACCCGCGGGTGGAGCGTTCTGGGTCGGCCTCGGCGGTCCTGGGTGCGTCGGGTCAGCGGGCGTACACCTCGACTTCGGCCAGCGACAGGGGCGTGCTGTCCGCCTCCAGTTGGACCCGCACGTAGCGGCCGCGGCCGTTGAGGTCCACGGTACGCAGGTCGCCGGCCGGCCCGCCGATGCGTACCGCCGTCACCCCGGGCGCAGTGCGCGACGCGGTCAAGTCCCCAGAGCCGAACTCGCTGTCGGAAGTCATGACCCAGAAGTCACTCAACCGCAGGCCGGACGGGTCGCCGGTGCGGTTGTAGAGCCACACCTGACCGATGTCGGTCGATGCTCCGAGGTCGACCTGCCACCATGCCTGGTTCGACGCCTCGTCGGTGTGGGTGACGCTGCCTGCCTCCCAGGAACCGTTGGTGTTGCCGTCTACCGCGCGCTCGGGCACACCACCGTGCGCGGTCGAGTGCTGCTTGACCGGCTTGCCCTTGGCGAGGTTCGGAGTGTTGGGCTTCACGATGTCCCACGAGATGGCTCGGCGGGTCACGTACTCGGAGGTCATCGGCGTGTCGACGGTGAGCTTGACGATGAGGTCCGGGCCCGGCTCGGTGATCCCGTCGAGGTTCAGCAGCACGTCGCCTCGTGCATCCTCGGTGAACGGCACGTTCTGTCCTTCGAGGGTGACCGCCGAGCTCACCTTGGCATTGAGGCAGGGAAGCCGGAGCTTGAATCCCGAAGGCTCGTCGAGGACGTGCACGTAGATCTTCTTTTTGCGGTACGTCGCCCCAGCCACCTTGCTCGGGCGGTACGGCCCGCCGCGCGCTCCGACGATTGCGGTCCGGTACTTGCCCATCCACTGGCCGACCTGCTTCAGAGTCGCGGTGACGTCGTCCTCCAGATAGCCGGTTTTCATCGGCGGGACGTTGAGCAGCAGGTTGCCGTCACCAGCGGCGGTCTGGGCGATGGTCCTGACCACCGTCGAGTAGTCGGACTTCGTGCGATTCGGATGCCACGACCAGTTCCCTGGGGTGATGCTGATGCATGACTCCCACGGGCGGGTCGCGTTGAACGCGCCCACAACCCCCTCGGGCGTGTCGTAGTCCGCGGCCCACGTGGCCGGCAGCGGCTGGAAGCCCATGTTGTTGTAACCGCGGTTGTTGACGAGGATGCCGGGCTGCAGCGCCCGCGGAATCGTGTTGAGAAGCGGCGGGCGGAACACTTCCATGTCTACGTAGGGCATGTGGTCGTACCAGAGGAAGTCGACCTTCCCGTACTGCGTGAGCAACTGATGGAGCTGTTCCATCATGTACTCGTAGTAGGCGTCGTAGTCACCCTTGACGTAGTCGGGCTGAGTCCAGTCGCGCCCGGAGTAGTAGAAGCCCAGCTTGAGACCGGCGGCCCGGGTCGCCTTCGCGATCTCCCGCGTCAGGTCGCGTCCGGACCTCCCCAGAGGCGTCTCGAGGAAGTCTGCGTAGAAGGAATTGCCGACGTTGTTCGCGCGGAAGTTCGGATATCCGTCGTGGTGCTTGGTCGTGAAGACGAGGTAGGTCATGCCGGCGGCCTTGGCCGCGGACACGAGCTCGGCCGCCCAGTCCGGCTCGGGCAGGAAGTCGCGGTAAGCGGCGTCGTAGACCGGGTCGGACTTCACCGACGGGTTGGGGTACTGATTACCCGCCGGCTCGCCCTTGCGGTAGGCGTTGCGCCCCCAGCCGATCTCCCGGCCGACGACGGATGACGGGTTGAAGTGCACGAACATGCCGAAGCGCAGCGAAGCGAGGACGTTTCCGGCGTGCTGCGGGTCCAGGTCGGCCACGTGAGCGGCCGCGGCGTGCTGGGCGCCGGCCTGCGCCCACGCCGGGGAGCCGGCCGCGACGGCGACAGGCACGGCAGCCATGGTCGCCAGCAGCCCGCGGCGGCTGAACCCTGTGGATTCGTTCCCGTCCGCTCTGCCGGTGGGAAGAGATGTGTTTGACATGCGAATCTCCTTCTGTGGGCTGTGCTGGGTGGAACGACACGCGGCCCGCTCGAGGCCGCGTGGGATCAGCGGGCAGGGATCATTGGCAGTTCTTGCCCACCGAGTTCAGGTACGTTCTGCAGAGCGGCCAGCGACATAGGCTTGGCTCCGGGTTCCAGAACCAGGAAGGAGCCTGGACGCGGCCGCCGCACTCGGTCGGCTGCCGGCACACCATGCCCGACGTGCTGGCCCCTCCCGCACTGAGTCCGCCGCGGTCGCGGGATCGTCAGCAGTGGGCACCGTGGCCCACTCCGATACGGGCGTGGTCAGCCTGTTTTCGTTAGCGGCCCTCGCACGTCGGGGCCGCCGTTACGGATTGACGGCTGCGGTCGGCTGCAGCGTACGGATCACCGTGATCCGTCACGGAAGTGGTAGCGCCGGCCACAGTTGGTCCCGTCCAGCCAGATCCCATTCGAGCTTGCCGTACTTGGTGAGCGCGTCGTACAGGGCGTTCAAGGTCGGGTTGATCGGCGTGGACATGGGCTCGGCCCCGACGGGCCATGGACGGGAGGCTTTCGCACCAGCACTCGGCGACTGCGCCCCGAAGGGCCTGGGCGCAGTTGTGTCGCGTCAGTCGTGGATGAGGTTGAACTCCTCCCAGGCGTTGGTGAGCGTGGGGCTCTGGCCGTATGCCAGGCCGGGGGAGACCGAGGGCGAGCCGTAGGGGGCGTTCCAGCTCACGAAGTCCGACAGGGGGTGTCCGTCCCGGTCCTGAGGGCCGGGACGGACACCCTCGCAATGTCGCCCACGAGCGACGTGACGTCAGGAGCGTACGGTGATCTTGTAACGTGCCGTGGCGGCGGGCAGGCCGTCCGTGCTGTAGGCCGTGATGGTGACGTTGGACTTCGCGGCGTGAGCCGGTGTCCCGACGATGCCTCCGGTGTCCGGGTTCAGCCGGAGGCCGTCGGGCAGGGCTCCGGCGGTCACCTCGTACCGGATGGTGGCCGGGGTGTTGGTGGTCACCTTTCCTTCGTAGAGGCGGTGTGCGGTTCCCGTCGGCAGCGTGGTGGTGGTGAGCTGGGGCGTCGGTGCCACGACCTTCTCGGGCGCGCCGACCGGGTTCCCACTGGCGTCGAGTTCCTGCAGCGACCACTCCTGGCCGGGCTTGACGACGGTGAGGTGCCAGCTGGTGGACTGGTCACGGAAGCGTGCCTTCTGCGCTTCGGTGAAAGCTCCGATGTTGCGCGCCGTCTCCCACTGCTTGATGGTGTCCAGCAGTATCTTGGCGTGGTCGCCACCGTTGGTGAGGCTGGCCACCGATGACTGGAACCCGGCGCCGGCGTTCAGGCCCGCGCCCCGTGCCAGCTTGTTTTCGACGCTCAGCTGGCTGTCCGAGCCCTTCAGGCTGATCCAGCCCAGCATGCCCGGGAGGAAGTTCTTCTGGTAGAAGGCGTTGTTGGTGAACACCTGGTTCATGCTGGTCGAGCCCACTTCGCCCCAACTCGACCTGGTGAGCGCGTCCCAGGTGTTGGAGGTCATCCGGCTGGTCTCGGTGACGAAACCGTCCTTCGCCTCGGTCTGCTTGTAGGTGTCGTTCACCAGCTTGGCGATTCCGTACGGGCCCCAGCCGGACTCCGAAGCGCTCTCCAGGCCGTCGTAGGACATGGACATGATCCCGGTGGTGTTCCAGATGGTGGAAAAGCGGGTGGACATGTCCTTGAGGATGCCGAGTCCGCCGTGCGCACCACCGTACCCGTTCTGCGGCAGGCGGGCGACGGTGCCGCCGCTCGCGTGGGCGGCCGCGGCAGTTCCCCAGCTGTGCCGGTCCACGCCGGTGACCTGGCATTCGCTCCCGACCTGGCTCGCCGCCGCGTAGATCACGACCTCGCCGTCGATCACCAGGGATCTGCCACGCGGCCCCGAGGTCATCGGCGCGCAGCTGGACAGATAGAGGGTCTTGTCATCCGCGCCCACCGGCCGGGTCAGCGTCGCGCGCAGGCCGACCGAGATGTCCGGGCTGGTCTTCGGCCTGATGTAGGGGTCGTTGATGCTGATGAAGTCCGAGATGGTGTGCACGCCGAGCCGGACGCCGTTGGCCTTGGCGATGTCGGCCGCTGCCTTGGCGCCGGCGTCGCTGCCGCCCAGGCTGGAGTTGAACTGGTAGTGCCCTGTCGACTGCCACGGCCCGACCGAGTTGGGCAGGGAGTAGATGTGGCCGATCCCTGCCGCCTTCGCGAAGCCGGCCGCCGCCGGGATGGTGCCGGTATTGATGTCTCTGAGGACGAGGAAGGACTGCGAGCTGGCCTGGGCCGTCTTCTGCCATTGCCCGTTCTGTGTCGGGTACGGCAGGTGCTCTCCGGTCGCGATGTTCGACAGCACGGTCGGAGCCATCTCGGGGGACGCGCCGAACAGCGCGATCTTGGATCCGGCGATCTGTCCTTCCTGGCCGGACAGCGGTCCGACCGGGAGCCGGGAGCCGTTGATGTCCTTCCGTACACGTTCCTTCGTGTAGTCGAAGGTGAAGGCCCGCAGCACCGATCCCCACGACGTCTTGCCCGCGGCGCTCCACTCCTCGATTGCGTGAGGGAGGGCCACCTGCAGTTTATCGGGATTGTCCTCGACCTCGCTCTCCCAGCCGAAGTCCTGGTACTCCTGCGGCCAGGCGCCTTCGGTGCGGTCGGTCAGCGGCCTCAGCCCGATGGCGAACTGGTCGTCGCGGACCACGCCCACCGCCTGACCGATGGTCTGGTTGACGGAGGTGGGCAGCGGGCCCCACAGCAGCGTCTGCACATCCGCTCCGGCGGGCCCTTCGACCTTCACCGCCTCGAGTGTGGTGTAGCCGGCCTGCTTCTTCGCCCTCACCACGATCTTCAATCCGGCATCGTTGGTGAAGATCAGGTCACGGCCCCAACGGGTCACCTTGGTCGGGCGCACCTGCTGGCCGTCGATGACAAGACTGACCAGCGAGACGGACTTCCCCGGTGCCAGGTAGTCGGTGCCGGTCCGGGAGTCCTTGAGGCTGATCACGGTGCCGGTGGAGTCCAGGCCGATGGCCAGGTACCCGGCCGAGAGCTTGATCGCGGCCCTGGCCCGGGCCGCCGTCCCGTGGGACGTCCTTTCGGCACTGTTCGCGGCGTCCGCCGGCGCGGTCGCCGCGATGCCGATGGTCAGCGCCAGAGCGCCGGCCCCGAGGGCTGCGCTCCATGTCTGTGCGTGTCTCATGTTCTGCTCCTGAGTCTCTGTTCGCCTGTGCTTGTCGGGGACGTTCGTCCGCCGAGGACTGGGGATGCGGAAGTCTCTTGCCTGCGGAAAACCTGCGTGGACTCGGTTGCGTGGGGCGCGAGTTCGCCGATGGCGCGGCGCAGCATGGAGAGCAGGGCCGAGGCGGTGGACGCTGCCGGGGGCACCGTGGCCGCCTCGTCACCTGGTGGCTGGGGGAGGGCCACGGGCGCGTGTGGTTGTCGTGGCGCTCACGGCGAGGGCTTGCCCTGGGTGGTGGACCGTCGGATCGTCATGTGTTTCCTCCTGGCCTCGAATGGGGTGCGGTCGAGCTGCACAACCTGCCCGGTGCGCCGCGCGCGTTCGGCGGCGAAGACGATGCGGTGGCTGTCCAGGCTGGCTTCGATCCCGGAGGCGATGAGTTCGGGCCGGCCGCCGTGCAAGGCGTCGATGAAGGCGTGGAACAGGGCTTCGTCGCCGCCGGCGTGGCCTTCCGCTGCTGAGGAACCGTCCCGGGAGGTGTCGATGACGGTGGTGCGTTCGGTGAGGAAGTCGTAGACCTGGATGTAGCGGCCATCACCGGTCAGTTGACCGCGGGTGCCGAAGATCTTGGTGTGGCGGTTCTCCAGCGGCGTGAACGCGGCCAGGGTGAAGGAGGCGGTGGCGCCGCCTTCGAACTCCAGGGACACCACCTGGTGGTCGACCACGTCGTTGTCGCTGCGGTACACGCAGCGTCCGTACGGACCCTCTGCCAGCGCGGTGGCCACCGCCTCCTCGGTCAGCTCCCCGCCGCTCATGACCTTGGTGAAGTACTGCTTGGTTCCCCCGTTGCGCAGTCCGCTCAGGTACACGCGCTTGGCCGAGTAGGCGCACTCGGATTCCACGGGGCAGGTGACGCAACGGTCGGTGGAGCCTTCAGGGGCCGCTTCGAGACGGAAGTGGGACCGGGAGCCGAAGGAGGCGACCCGGCTGACGGGTTGGCCGACGACGTAGGAGATCCAGTCGAGGTCGTGGCAGGACTTGGACATCAGCAGGAACGTGGAGGCGTCCTCCCGCCGCCAGCTGCCGCGGACGAAGGAGTGCGCGAAGTGGTAGTAGCCGATGGGCTCCAGATGCTCCATCGAGACTATGTCCCCGATCGCACCCTCCGAGAGCACATCCTTGAGGGCAACGGTGTAGGGGGTGTAGCGCATGACGTGGGTGACGGACAGCGCCGTGCCGTTGCGGTGTGCAGACTCGGCGATCCGTTCGCAGTCCTCCTCGGAGGTGGCCATGGGCTTTTCCAGCAGCAGGTGGTAACCGAGGTCCGCCAGCGCCACGGCGGCCTCCATGTGCTCCGCGTCCTGGAGCGCGATGATCGCGGCATCGGCCAGGCGCGGCCGGTGCAGCAGGGCGCGCCAGTCGTCGAAGCAGAGATCGGCCTCGATGCCGTGCCGGGCGGCGACGGCGGTGCGGATCCGCTCCTGAGGCTCGGCGACCGCGACGACCTTCGCTTCTCGCGGGCGCCTGGCGGCCAGTTCGGCGTAAGCGGCGCCCCGTGCGCCGGCGCCGAGCACGGCGATGGTCAGCGGCCGGTCGAGTGGCGCGGTTCGGTCGCCGCCGGTGAAGTCGGTGGACTTGATCACAGGTGGTCACTCCAAGGCGGGGGCGGGGCACAGCGGAAGCGGCCCCCGCGGCACAGATGTGGAAGGGACGGTGAGCGGCGGGGCCGATCGGGCTCACCCCTTGAGGGAGCCACCGGTCAGGCCCTTGACGAAGTGGCGCTGGAACGCCAGGTAGAAGATCAGGACGGGCAGGCTGGCCAGGAACATCAGGGCGAAGAGGGCACCGAAGTCCGACTGGTGCTCGCCAATGGCCCGGTAGATGCCGACGGTGACCGTTGTGCCGTTGGCCGGCCCCAGGATGATCAGCGGACTGAGGAAGTCGTTCCAGACCCATACGCCCAGGAAGATCAGCACAGAGGCCGAAGCGGGGCGCAGCAGCGGGAAGACGACCTGCCAGAAGACTCGCAGGCGTCCGGCGCCGTCCAGGGCCGCGGCCTCCTCCAGTTCCAGGGGGATGGTCTTGACGAAGCCCATGAAGACGAATACGCCGAACGGCACGTAGTAGCCGACGTTGACCAGGACCAGGCCCGGCACGGTGGTCATCAGGCCGAGTTCGCGCAGTACCTCGGTGACCGGTTCCAGGATGACCGCCGGCGGGATCATCAGCCCGCACAGCAGAACCGTGAGTGCGGCCTTGGCCCAGCGGCTGCCGGAGCGCGCCAGGTAGTGGCCGAGCATCGCCGAAACGATGGTGAGGACGGTGATGGAGATCGCGGTGACTTCCACGCTGTTGATCAGCCCGTACCAGAACAGATGGTCTGGGCGAGAGACCACTTGGTGGACGGAGTCCAGGGTCGGGGGCATCGGCGGGCTCGCCGGATGCGGGGTGATGTCGGCCCCGGGTTTGAAGGCGTTGGTCAGTACCAGGTAGAGCGGCAGGGCGAAGGTGGCAGCGACCAGCAGCGCGGCCAGCGGCCGGAGTACGGAGTTCCTTTCGGTGATCACAGCGATATCTCCCGCCGTTGCAGGACGCGCAGCACGACGGTGGACAGCACGGCGATGATGAGCAGCATCAGGGCGGCCATCGCGGCGCCGTAGCCGACGTGGTTCCCGGTGAACGTGGTCTGCACCACCTCGAAGGCGACCGTCGACGTGGTGCCGTTGCCGGGCCCGCCGTTGGTGAGCACCTGGATCTGGTCGTAGGCCTTGAAGCCGGTGATCAGCAGCATGACGGTGTTGATCGTCAGTGCCGGGGCGAGCATCGGCCAGGTGACGTTGCGGAAGCGCGCCAGGCGGCCGGCGCCGTCGATGGCGGCGGCTTCGTGCAACTCCTCCGGTACACCCTGGAGGCCGGCGAGATAGACGACCACACAGAACCCGAGCATTTGCCAGGTCATGATGGACGCCACGGAGTACAGGGCGATATCGGGATCCGACAGCCAGCCCGGCGGCTGGTCCACACCGGCGGAGCGCAGCATCGAGTTCAGCAGTCCGTCATCGGTGAGGATCGCCTGCCAGATGACGGACACGACCACCGAGGACAGGACGACCGGGGTGAAGAACACCGAGCGCAGCGCGTTGTAGAGCCGGCCGCGCTTGTCCAGGAGCAGGGCGATGAGCAGTCCGGCAGCGTTGGCGGTCAGGGTGACGAGGGCGGTGATGACGAGGGTGTTCCGCAGCGCCCCGGTGAAGTCGGAGTCGCTGAACAGCTGCTGGTAGTTCTCCAGTCCGACCCAGTTGGTCGGCGGGTTCGCCGGGTTGCGGTTGGTCAGGCTGGTTCCGACCGTCATCGCGACGGGGACCAGTACGAAGGCCAGGTAGGCGGCCAGACCCGGGGCCCCGAACGTCAGAAAGTGAAGGGACTTGGGCAGCCAGGAGGCGTGGCGGCGGGGGCTCGGTGGGGCTCCCTGGCCCGCGGCCCCGAGGGCCGGGGAGCGTGCGAGTGTCGTTGTCATGGTGTTGTCTCTTCTGATGCGCGTGCCGATGGAGGATGTGCGCCGGGGACATGGACGGCAGGAGCTATCGGGAAGCCTTGGCCCACTGCTCGTCGAGGAATTTGGCGAGCCCGGCGGCGGACTTCTTGCCGTTGATCAGATCGGCGACGCCGGCAGCGGCCTTGTTCGGCAGTCCGGCCGGCATGGAGCCGTCGCCGGTCTCGATCGAGAAGGCGTCGACGATCGCCTTCTTCCTGACCGCGTCCCGGTACAGCTCCTCCGTCGCCGTGTAGACCGGGCCCATGTCGGCAGGCGGGGTGTAGTCCTTGAGCGCGATGATCGAGCCGTCGGTTCTGGCCGAGGTGTCGAGGGACTTCTTGTCCAGCATGAAGGCCAACGCCCACTTCTTGGCACGCCCCACGTCTGCGGCACCCGAGGACACGCTCATGCCACCGCCGGTGTATGCCGGCACCGTCAGCGACCCGTCGTCGGAGGGCCAGGGGAACACACCGACGGGAAAGGACGGCGGCTTGGCGTCCGCCGAGGCGGCGAACCACGAACCCATCGGGTACATCGCGCCCTTGCCGTCACGGAACGCCTGCTCGCTGTCGGCGTAGGAGCGGGACAGCCCTGCGGAGTCGATGTAGCCTTCCTTCGCCAGCCGGGACACCTTCTGTGCCGCGTTGACGAACACCGGATCGGTGAACTTGGCCTTGCCCGCCGACTTCCGCGCGAGCCAGCCCGGCGTCTGCCGGTAGACGTCGGTGCCGACTGTGGCGATCAGCGGGTACATGTCCGCCCAGGTGTCCTGGCCACCGCCGCCGACGATCATCGGGTTGATGTGTTTGGCCTTGAGCTTCGCGCTGTCGTCGACCAGTTCGCGGTAGGTCTTCGGCGGCGCGGTGATCCCGGCGTCGGCGAAGGCCTTCTTGTTGTAGTACACGAACGGCGTGAGCTGCGTGTTGTACGGCAGCTGATAGATCTTGCCGTTGATCGGGTTCGAGTGCGGTGAGACGAAGTCGGAGAGTTCCTGATCGGTCCACGGAGCCAACTGCCCGGCCTGGGCAAAGCCGTTGGGTGACACACCGATCATGATGTCGGGCAGCTGGCCGGACGCGGCGAGCTGCTTGGCGTAGCCGGCTCGGTCCACGCTGGGAGCCACCAGCTTCTTGATCTTGACGCCCGGGACCTTCGCCGAGGCGCGGGCGATCGCGTCGTCCCAGTACTTCGCGGTCAGGTTCGGCGTCTCGAACGTCAGAAACGTCAGAGTCGCATCCCCGCCGGAGCCCTTGGCCGATCCTCCGCTCGAGCCCGCGGTACAGCCGCTCAGTGTCAGCATCGCCGCGGTACCTGCGACCGCGAGGCTCATTAATCTGCGCATCTTGACCGCTTCTCTCTGTGCGTGTCGAATAAATAGCAAGACTTGTTTAATATCCTGGGGTGGGATTTAAAGTGGCCCGCGACGGATTGTCAAGATGTTCCGCACGGTAGCGTTCCGGTGGAAACGGGAGAGGGGTGAAGATGCGCATACGGAGCGGCGACCCGTCCGTGCTGCGACGGCTCAACCTGGCGGCGATGCTGCGGGCGCTCTACGAGGGCGGCCCGCAGACGGTCACCGAGATCGCCACCACCACCGGACTGTCCCGGCCGACCTGCGAGGAGGGCGTCAGCGAACTCCTGACGCAGGGCCGGATCGCCGAAGCCCCGCCGTCGGACCCGGCCAACCGCGCTCCCGGCCGTCCTGCCAAACGCTACGCGTTCAACGCAGACGCCGGCCGCGTACTGGGCGTGGACGTCGGCGCCCACAAGGTCCTGGCGATCACGGCGGACCTGGCCGGACATGTCACCGCAGAGCATCGCGTTCAGCTCGACCCCGATCTGGCCCTGACGGATCGCCTGGCCGCCATCCGTCAGGCAGTCCAGGCGTGTCTGGCCGCTGACTCGGCACCCGGGGAACTGGGTCTGTTCGCAGCCGTGGTGGGCTCTCCCGGTGTGATCGACGCCGAGGGCAGGGTCGTGCTGTGCAACGCCATGCCCGACTGGGCGGGCGTCAACCTGCCTGCCGAGTTCGCCCGCGTGCTGGAAGGCGTCGGAGTGAAGACCGATGGCCCGGTACGCGCCGAGAACGACATGGGCATGGCTGCCCTCGCCGAGCAGTGGCGGGGCGTCGCCAAAGGTGTCGAGGCGGTCGTCTACATTCACGCCGGGCACCGGCTCGGCGCCGGCGTGCTCATCAACGGCAAGCCTTACCGGGGCCATCATGGTGCCGCCGGCGAGATCGGCACGCTCAAGCTCCTGGACTGGGAGAACTCGTACCGCCGCCTGGGGGGCTACACGCCCGCCAGTACCTCGGGCGACTTCGCCATGCGCGTCTTCACCGACGCCCACAACGGCATTCAGGCCGCAGCGGAACTCGTCGATCGCTTCGCCTTCGACCTGGCGACCGGCGTGGCAGCCATGGTCATGACCATCGACCCTGCCCTGGTCGTCGTCGGTGGCGGTATCTCTCGTGCCGGCAAGGCCATAACCGAGCCCGTGCGGCGCCACCTGGCGGACCTGTGCCTGTTCCCGCCCCGCGTCGAAGCCTCGGCGCTCGGCGAGGAGTCCGTCGCCCTCGGCGCCGTACGCGCCGCCCTCCTCCATGTCGAACAGCGGCTGTTCAATCCCGCCTCCCCGGCCGGCTGAGCCGGCACAGCGAACCGGCCACGCCGTCGCCGACGAGTATCTTCTTGCGCGGGCATTGTCGACTTGAGCTGGCAACCTGGGAGCTGGGGTGATCGCCGGGGAGGGGCTGGCCGTGGGGGCCGGGGCGGCAGTGCCGTACAAGGGGTTCCCGTTCCCGGCGGAGGTCATCGCCCACGCGGTGTGGCTGTACCACCGCTTCCCGCTCTCCTTCCGCGAGGTCGAGGAGCTGCTGATGGCCCGTGGGATCACCGTCTCCCACGAGGCGGTCCACCGGTGGTGCGACCGCTTCGGGCCCCATGCACGGCCGCGTTGCGCCGCCGCCCGCAGGCCGGCGACAAGCAGCATCTCGATGAGGTGATCATCAAGGTCAACGGGGTGCCAAGCCACCTATGGCGCGCGGTGGACCAGCGCGGAAACGTCCTGGACATTCTGGTGCAGTCCAAGCGGGAGACGAAGGCCGCGAAGGCCGCGAAGCGGTTCATGGCCAAACTCATGAAGAAGCAACGCCGGGCACCCCGGGCGCTGGTGTCCGACAAGTGCCGCTCCTGCGGGCCGGCTCACCGGGAACTGATGAGTTCGGCGGAACACCGCTCGCACAAGGGGCTGAACAACCGGGCCGCAAGATCCACCTGGCCTGCGACGGCGGCGGCCGCCCCCTGGCCTTCGTGCTCACGGGCGGGAACACCAACGACTGCACCCAGTTCACCACCGTGCTGGAAGCGATCCGGGTGGGTGCCCGGCGCCGGCCCGGGGCGTCCCCGGCTGCGGCTCGCCTATGTCCTGGGCGACGAGGGCTACAGTTCCAGAGCGATCCGTACCTGGCTGCGACGGCGGGGCATCCGCCACACCATCCCCGTGCGGGCCGACCAGATCCGCAACCGCCTCCGCCGAGGCCGCCACGGCGGGCGCCCGTCGGCCTTCGACACACAGCTCTACGAGCGGCGCAATGTCGTGGAACGCTGCTTCAACCGGCTGAAGCGCTGGCGCGGCATCGCGACCCCGATAGCAGATTTCAGTGGAAGCTCCTTCGGAGAGTAGTGACCCGGGAATGATCGATGGGTGCTGATCGGTCGGTCCGCGGTAGTCGCTCACGCGTCCGCCGCGGACCGGGGGTGGGTCAGCCGAAGACCTTTACTTCGGCGAGCGACAGGGGCCGGTCCGAGCCGGCCAGTTGGACGCGGATGTAGCGTGCGTTGCGGCCGACGGGCAGGGTCAGCTTCTGGCCGGCGGCGTCGGTCTGGTGCGAGCTCCACATGCCGGGCTGGTTCTTGGTGGCCTCCGGATCCGTGGAGGTGAAGGGGGTGTCGGAGACGAACACGTAGAAGTCGCGGAGCCGGTCGGAGCAGCAGTCCGTCCGGTTCGACAGTTCGATCGTGCCGACGGACTGGGACTTGCCCGTGTCGACCTGCCACCAGGGGTTGGTGTCCAGTGGTTTGTCGGAGGTGTGGGTGACAGAGCCGGAGCTGAAACTACCGCTGGTGTTGCCGTCGACGGCCTTACTGGCCTCGGCGCCGGCCTGAAGGGTGCTCGACTGGGTAGCGGGCTTGTCGAATGCCAGGTTGATTCTCTGGTCGCCGTCTTGGTGGACGGAGAAGGTGGAGATCGCCGGAGGGAGTGCCCTGGACGCGGTGATCCGCAGCCGGAGCTTGGTGGTGGTGACCGGGTTCGGCAGCTTGAGGAGGCGGCGGTAGCCGATCGTGGTGCCGTTGCCGACTTCCTTCCAGGAGGTGCCGTCCCAGGCGTCCACGGAGAAGCCCGAGACGCGCTGTCCGACCTGGATGTTCTCCTGCAGGTTCACCACGTTGAACGTCTTGGCCCTGTGGAGGTTCAGCACGAGGTTCCCGGTGGTGGCCGTGGGCTGCCAGGCGGTGGCGTCGTCGGTGTCCAGTACGTTGCGAGGGTGGTTGCCCCTGGTGTTGGAGGTGCCCTTACCGTTCTGCGCCGACGCCCCTGTGGAGGTCTTGACCTGGACCGAGCGGATCCAGTCGCCGAACTCCTTCATCCGGGAGACCGCGTCGTCGGGGAACTGCCCGGTGTTGTCGGGTGCCACGTTCAGCAGTAGCTGGCAGTTCTTGCCCACCGAGTTGAGGTACATCTCCTTCAGCGTGTCCAGCGAGACCGGCCGGGCATTCTTGTCCCAGAACCAGGATGGGGCCTGGAGCCGGCCGTCGCACTCGGCCGGTTGCCAGCGCAGCAGCTTCCAGCTGCTGCTGCCGTTGGTCTGTTGTCCGAGTATCGCGTCGCTGCCCAGGTCGGCGGCCGTGTTGTAGCCGGGCACGCGCAGGATCGTGTCGGCTGCGGTCGCCGGATCCGCGGGGTCGCCCTTGTAGTCGGTGTTGTACGGGAGCGGTGACCATTCGCTCGTCCGGTGGGTGAGACCGCTCTCGTTGCCGGACCAGCGGACGTCGGGACCGCCGTCCTGGAAGACGGCCGCACCCGGCTGGAGGGTGCGGACCATGGTGACCCAGTCCGTGAAGTTGTACTTCTGGTTGGTGTCGGGCCAGGGATTGGCGCCGTCGAGCCATACCTCGCTGATCTCGCCGTACTTGGTGAGCAGCTCGTACAGGGTGTTCATGTAGTAGCGGTTGTAGTCGTCGGCGGTGAAGTTGAAGGTCGTGCCGTTCCCGTTCCCGTTCTCGTTGCCCTTGCTCGGGATCCGGGTGGGCTGAGGGGTGCTGCCGTTGCCGTACCGGCCGCCGTCGTTCCTGGTCTCGTACTCGTGGCCGTCCGCGGGGGAGAGGTAGAAGCCGACCTTGAGACCGTACTTGCGGGCCGAGTCGGTGAACTCCTTCACGACGTCGCCCCGGCCGTTCCGCCAACTGCTGGAGGCCACCCCGTGATCGGAGTATTCCGAGGGGAACAGCAGCATGCCGTCGTGGTGCTTGGCGGTGAGGATGACCTTCTTGAAGCCCGCGTCCTTGAACGTTCTCGCCCACTGATCGGTGTCCAGGTGGGATGGGTTGAAGACGTCCGGGTCTTCAAGTCCCGACCCCCACTCCGCACCGGTGAAGGTGTTCGGGCCGAAGTGGACGAACCCGGTCAGCTCCTCCCGCTGCCACGCCAATTGCCTCGCCGACGGCGTGACGGACGCCGCCTTCTCAAGGATCTGCGCCTGCGTGTCGGAGCCGCTGATCCCGACGACTGGATTCGGTGCCGCCGCCGTCACGGGCGGCGCCTCAGGGGGTGCGGCCGCGAAGGCGTTGCCGCCGAGCGCCGCGAACATGCAGAGCGAAGCGATCACAGGCCGCCACACGCGCCGGCGTGTGGCTGGTTGGCCGATGGGTTTCTTGGACATGCGTCCTGCTCCTCCGGATCGGGGTGGAGTGCATTGCCTCGGTGCGCGAACACGGTAGGACCGAAGAGACATCCGATCAATACTTTCGACGCAACTGCTCCTCAGTCGCATGTCCCCCGATAGCTTCGATGAAGCAATCAAATTAGTCGGACCATTTGCTCTTGCGGTGACCATCGTTGGACCAATCGGCGCCGGCGACGGCAGTGACACGGGTGGCCACGACCCCGCGCGCGTCGACTCTCCCGCACAGGCGTCACGGCCCCGCGGGTTGTGCTGCGGCCAGCGCCGGGACCACCGTCCCCGCGAGGGCTGAGTGCAGGCGTTTGGCCTTGTACCAGCCGACCCAGTGGATGACGGCGCGTTCTATCTGGTCAGCGTCTCGCCAGGGCCCTTGATGCTCGATCGGTTTGGCCTTGAAGGGGCCGTTGGGGGCCTGGCGAACTGGTTGATCACCGCGCCAGTCTCGTGCAGGGCTGATCGAGCTCCTTCGCGAAAAACACCGAAGCGTTCTCCCGGCGCTCGGGCAGGGTGAAGGTCCTCGGCCGGCCGCCTCTGTACTTCGGGTAGAGCGACGCGAAGCCGTCGGTATGAAGTTATGGATCACATCCCGGACCCGGTCCGCGCTGGTGCGTGACGCGTTGATCGCCGAGGCCGCCGCGAGGGGCGAGGTCGGCTTGGAACTGGTCAGTGTGTACTCCACGACCGTGCGGGCACACCAGGAGTCGGCCGGACCGGCAGCAGCCGGAGAGACCCTGGACGCCTTGGAACAACCGCTGACCGAGGGGGAAGGGACTCCGCTTCCGCGGCATCACGGCGGCCGATGCGGGCGTGAGCGGTACACACGCGCCCCCGGATACGGATGGAGCTGCAGTTCTCGGATCTGGCCCGGTTCCCGGATGGCATCCGGAAACCGGGCCAGCACCACGACGCGTGAAGCGGGTAGCGCATGCGCAACGTCATGCGGACCCGAGGTGCCATAGCCGGATCAGAGGGCGCGCAGGTGGACCAGTGCCGCGCTCTGGGGTGCCCGCGCGGGACCCGGTAGCCCGAGTGCTCCCAGCGCCGCGCCGGAGGCCTGGATGCCCGTGACTTCCCAGGTCACCGACGGGTCGGTGGGAGTGACGAGCGAGGCGCGGTAGTTCTGGTCAGGGTCGAGTCCTGGGATGCGGAGCCGCGGTGGCACGGGCACGATCTCGTCGAGCTGGGCGTAGGAGAAGAGCGCCTCCGACCGGTCCTGAGCGACCACTCCATGCGCGAGCAGACCGTCGGGCAGCTCGACGCGTGTCAACCGACCCGTGTGCAGGAGCGCGCGGTGCCGCTTGTAAAGGTCGATCCAGCACGCGAGGCGGTCCAGCTCGTGGGTCGGCACCGTCGTGAGGTCCCACTGGACGCCGAACTGGCCGAAGAAGGCCGTGGCCGCGCGGAGGTCCAGAGTGCTGGTCCGGCCGGTCTGGTGGGAGACCGGCGCGGTGACGTGAGCGCCGAGGTACTCCAGCGGGGCGAGCTGGGCGGTCCAGTGCTGGATCGGCTGTCGGGACAGCGGATCGGTGACATCGGAGGTCCAGGCGCTCTGGACCCGCTCGAGCACGTCCAGGTCGATCCTGCCGCCTCCCGAGGCACAGCTCTCCCACGAGATGCCGGGATGGCGGCGGGTCAGCTCGTCGAGGAGCTCGCGGAAGGCGAGGGTCTGCCGCCGTGACGCGGGCCGGCCGGAGCCGTGCGAGTCACCGCCGTCGATCTGGTCGCGGTTGTGGTCCCACTTGACGAAGTCGACCCGGTGCGCCGCCACCAGGCGGCCGAAGGCGTCGAGCAGGTGTGTCCGCACATCGTTCCGGCTGAGATCGAGCAGGTAGCAGTTGCGTTCCAGCACGGGCGACCGGTCGCCCGTGCGCAGGATCCAGTCGGGGTGGTCCCGGTAGACCGCCGAGGCCGGGTTGACGGCCTCCGGCTCCCACCAGAGCCCGAACTCCATCCCCTTCTCGTGCACCCGATCCACAAGCGGTGCCAGCCCGTCCGGCCACGCCGCCGGGTCCGGGGTCCAGTCGCCCAGGCCGTCGTCGAGGGAGGTGCGGCCCGCGAACCACCCGTCGTCGAGCACGAAACGCTCGGCGCCCAGCCTGGCCGAGATGTCGACCAGCGCGGTCAGTGTGTCGAGGTCGTGGTCGAGGTAGACCGCCTCCCACGGGTTGAACATGACAGGTGTGGGCAGGGACGGATGGGCCGCGAGCGACCGGACGTACTGATGGGTGGCGTCCGCCAGGCCGTCGAGCCCGCGCGCGGACGCGGCCACATGTACCCAGGGCATCGCGTACGTCTCGCCCTCAGCGAGGACCAGCTCGCCCGGGTGCAGCAGCTCGCCGGCCCGGACGACGGCGGTGCCGGAGCTGAGTTGCTCGACGCTGTACCGGTGGTTGCCACTCCAGGCGAGGTGGACACCGAGCACCTCACCGTCGCCGTATCCGAAGCCAGGGGTGCCGACCACAACCAGGCCGGTGCCGTCGAGGATGCGCATGCCGCGGCGGTGCTCCCGGACCCACTGCCCGTCCGCGAGGGCATGGCGCTGGGGCTGCCGCTCGCGGGCCCATCGCCCGGTGAAGTCGAGGATCTCGCCCGCGCTGGTCGGAACGGGGATGACCACGTCGAGCGCGTCGACCACGTAGGCGCCGGCACCGACGTTGGTCAACAGGTGCCGGAGGCGGAGCCCTCCCCCCGGGACGGCTTCGGCCTCGAAGCGCAGTTCGAGTCCCGCTGCCTCGTCGGTGGCCTGGACCACGAGCGAGCCGTCGTCGCACCGCACCGAGCCGGGAGCGAACGCGGTGGACCAGTCGCTCGCGGGGCCTTCGGGGCTGATCCGGTGGCCGAGCAGCGCGGGCCGTCCGAGGTAGCCGCGCGCGTGCTCCGGGAGCATGCTGACCGGTGAGCCGATCAGCCAGGAGTTCCAGGCCGTGGTCTCGACCGAGGCGGGGATCGTCAGGGATCGGACGTCCGTCGCTGTCAGGGAAAGCCCCATCCACCCGATGTCGGGCAGGCCGTCCGCCCGCGGCAGCAGGACCATCGTTGTGGTCTCGGTCCCGCCGAGGCCGGAGAGGGAAACGGGGGCGGTGGGCGCGGGCACGGCAACGCGTCCGGGCTCGATCATTCGGTGACTCCTGGTTCGATGAGAGGGGCGGATCAGGCCTGCACGGCGAGCAGGCGCGTCTTGAGATCGTCTAGGGCTAGCCGGGCGGCGCCGAGGGCGACGGACTCGTCGCCGAGCAGGGACACGCGGAACTTTGGCGTGTTGAGGGAGGTCGTGGCCAAGTGCCGCTCGAACAGACCGGTGAGCAGGTCCCCCGTGCGGGACAGGCCGCCGCCGAGCACGACGAGGTCGGGGTCGACGGCGTGGACCAGGACGGAGGCGCCCAGGGCGAGGGCCTCGGCGACGCGGTCGACGGTGCGCACCGCAGTGCGGTCGCCGTTCGCGGCCGCTTCGAAGAGCGCCCGGACGTCGTCGCTGGTGGACTCCTCAGCGGCCGAGCCCGCAAGCCTGCGGCTCTCCTGGTCGAGCTGCGCCATCGTGTCGGCCCACCCCAGGATCTTCATGGAGCCGACGGACGCCGCTAAGCCGTGCCGTCCGTTGTGGATCTGCCCGTTGATGACGATCGCGGCCCCGAGGCGGCGGCCGGCGTGCATGTAGACGAGGTCGTGGGCCTCGGCGGCGGCGCCCTTCCACTGCTCGGCCACCGCTGCGAGGTGGATGTCGTTGGAGACCAGCACGTCGCGCTTGAAGCGCCTCGACACCTCCGAGACCACGTCGATTTTGTCGAAGCCCGGCAGCGAGTAGACGTCCAGGTCCTGGCCCGCAGGAACGGTGCGGAGGTCTTTGACCCCCGAGTCGTCGGTCGCCACGCCGGTGATGCCGCAGGCCACCGAGTGGACGTGTTCCCAGCTCGTCCCGGTCTGCCGGACGGTCGTCTCGACCAGACGTGCCGCCGCCCCGATGCGCCCGGCCGGCCCAAGGTCGGAATCGACGCTGCGTCTGCGCACCGCTACGACGTTCCCGCGCAGGTCGCAGACGACCACGGCCACCTTGTGGGCGCCGATGTCGACTCCGACGACGGCGAAGTTCTCGGCCACGACCTCGTATCGCCGGGCCGGCCGTCCCGCGGACCGCTCGCCGTTGGGACGGCCGAGCGACTCCCGGACGAAGCCCTGGTCCAGCAGCGTCGCCACCAGTTCCTCGGCGGTGGGGCGGGAGACTCCGACGGTCGAGCGCACGTCATTGACCGTCAGCGACGAGGCGTCGAGGAAGGCCCGCACCGTGGCTGCGAGGTTGAGCTTGCGCAACAGATGGGCATCGCCCGCACGGCCTGCGGGAGCCGCGCTGCGTTGGGTTTCGCGCATGTCTTGACTCACAGCGTCACGCTATCTAAATTGACGCCCCAACAGCAATATTGCAAAGAAACTTACTTATCTAAATTCTGGCCGAGCGACATCACCTGATGGGTTCGACCAGCAAGGAGGGCCTCATGAGCAAGCGGGCCAACTGGGTCGCGATGGCGGCGGCATTGGGTCTGGTCGCACTGACCGGCTGTGCCGTCGGCGGCGGGAGCGAAGGCGGAGACGGGAACAGTTCGGGCGGTGACGTGACGCTGAGCCTGCTCACCTTCGAGACCCCCAACCTCACCGCCTCCTACTGGGACGACATCATCGCCAAGACCAGCGCCAAGGTGCCGGGGGTGAAGATCAAGAAACTCGTCGCGCCGAGTGCCGAGCAGCGCAACGAGTACGTGCGCCAACTCGACTCGACCGGCGCGTTGCCCGACATCATGGTCGCGATCGACCCAGCCGGACTGGCGGAGGGCGGCAAGCTCGCTCAGTTCAGCAAGAAGGAACTGGCGGACTGGGTCAGCCCGACCTCGAACAGCTTCAACGGCAAGATCTACCAGCTGCCCACCAACTCGCAGACCTGGCAGATCTACTACCGGAAGGCGGCCTTCGAGAAGGCGGGCATCACCACCCCTCCGAAGAAATGGGACGACCTGCTCTCCGCGGTCGGCAAGCTGAAGGCAGCGGGGGTCAAGCCGTTCGTCATCGGTGGCGGTGCACCGGACGGCCTCGGCCCGCGATGGACCTTCTCCCAGCTGGTGGCCGACGAGGTCTACGCCAAGGACCCGAAGTGGCTCGACAAGCTGGTCGCGGGGAAGACCGATTTCAGCGACCCGCTGTTCGTCAACGCGGCGACCAAGATGAAGGCGTTGGCGGGCAAGGAGAACGTCGACAACCTGTCGGCCACCTACGCACAGGCGCAGGAGGCGTTCCTCGCGGGCAAGGGCGCGATGTACCCGATGGGTTCGTGGTTCCCGGCGGCCCCGGACAAGGCGCAGCAGGAGCAGATCGGCGTCTTCCCCATGCCCACGCAGGACGGCTCGCTCGTTGTGCCCACGTACACCGGCGGCGGGCTGTCGGTGGGCGCCAAGTCCCCCGACGTCGCCAAGGCCAAGAAGTGGGCCATCGAGTTCTCCAAGCTGAACGCCGACGGCGGAGCGCGGTACGACGGCTTGTTCGTCGCCCTCAAGGGCTACAAGCCGCCGTCCGGCCTGCCGCCGCTGTACAACTCGACCCTCGATCTCTACAACAGGGCCCAGTCCAGCGGAACCGTGACACCGAGCTTCGGTAACGAAGGCGGCGTCCCGGCCCTGCCGTCGGGATTCATACCCAAGGTCGACGCGGCACTGAACGATCTCCTCAACGGCCGCGCGGACGTGGACAAGTTCGTCGCGACGCTGAACAAGCAGTTCAAGGAGTTCTCGAAGTGACGCATCCCCTGCGCTCCCGGACGGGGGACGTTGCCGCTGGAGGAGTCCCGCGGCCAGGACGGCCGGAGCCCACTGCTGCCCCGTCCAAGCGTACGGGTGGGCCGCGCAGGCGCCGCACCTGGACATGGCCGTCCGCGGGAGTCTTCGCCGTCTTCGTCCTGCCGACCCTCACGGTCTTCACCGCGATGGTTCTGGCACCCATCCTCTGGACCCTCTACATCGGGTTGACCGACGAGCGCGCCACCCGCCCGAACACGTCCTTCGTGGGTCTGGACAACTACGGTTCCCTCCTCGGGGACGAGGAGTTCCGGCACGCTTTGTGGAACACCGTGGTGATCACGGTGATCGTGGTGCTGTTGACGAACCTGCTCGGTCTTGCGATCGCCCTGCTGCTGCGCCGGCAGGGTCGGCTCTACAGCCTGCTGCGCGGCGTCTACTTCACACCGGTGATCCTTTCCGCCGTGGTGGTGTCGGTGATCGGGCGCTCGATCCTGGCGGACGACGGCCTGCTGAACAGCACCCTCGTCTCGCTGGGGGTCAAGAGCCCGCCGGGCTGGCTCACGGATCCGGCGTACGCGATCTACTCCGTCTCCGGGATCATGGTCTGGCAGTTGCTCGGCTTCGCCGTCGTGGTCTACCTCGCCGGGCTCGCGGGGATCCCCGCCGAGCTCGATGAGGCGGCGAGCCTCGACGGCGCCGGCCCCTGGCAGCAGTTCCGCGCGATCACCTGGCCGATGCTCGCGCCCGCGCTGACGATCAACACCGTGATGCTGATGATCAGCGCGTTCAAGGTCTACGACCAGATCGCCGTGCTCACCAACGGCGGCCCCGGCACCGACGGAACGGCCACCGTCGCCTTCGAGGTGATCCGCACCGCCTTCTCCGAGCAACGCCCGGGAGTGGCGTCCGCGATGGCCGGGATCATGCTCGTCGTGGTGTCGGTCGCGAGCGTGACCACTCTCAAGCTCCTGCAACGACGAGAGGTGAACCTGTGAACTCCCGAACGCCGTGGGTCCGCCCGCTGTTGGCCACTGGCGTGGCGGCCGTCTTCTGTCTGCCGCTCTACGTCGCGCTGGTCAACGCCTTCAAAACCAGTGCCAAGGTCGTCGGATCGCCGCTCGCGCTCCCGGTTCCGCCGACCCTCGACAACATCGAGCAGGTGCTCCAGCGGTCTGACGGGCTGTTCTGGTACGGCCTCGTCAACTCCCTCATACTGACAACCCTCTCGATCCTGATCACCACCGTGCTGGCCGCGATGTCGGCCTACCACCTCGTCCGGTCGGGCCGCTGGTGGAGCCGTGCCGTCCTCGGCGTCATGCTGACCGGCCTGATGATCCCGCCCGCAGTGATCATGCTTCCGATCACACGGATCCTCAACGCCATCGGGCTGATGCACACGATGCCGGGCGCGGTGCTGGTCAACGTCGGGTACTACCTGCCGTTCGCGGTGTTCGTCTTCATGGGCTTCATCCGCTCGATCCCCCGCGAGCTCGAAGAGGCCGCAGCGGTCGACGGTGCCGGCCGGATCCGGATCTTCTGGCAGGTTGTCTTCCCGCTCCTGCGGCCGGCCTCGGCCAGTGTGCTGATCTTCCTCGGGGTCTGGGTCTGGAACGACTTCCTGACCCCGCTCCTCGTCCTGGGCCCGGGAGCCGGGAACACCGTGACGGTCGGGATCTTCCGCTCCATCGGCCCCTACCAGCAGGACTTCGGGGCGGTGTTCGCCTTCATGCTGCTGGCCACACTGCCCGTCCTGGCCTTCTACCTCGCGTTCCAGAAGCACTTTGTCCGTGGCCTGACCGGTGGCGCCACGAAGGGCTGACCGGCACAAGCGGCCGGAGCAGTGCAGTTTCCGTCAAAGATGACAGGAGCACCATCATGCAGTTCTCAAAGAGCACGCCTTCCCAGCACACCCCGCGCAGAGCTGTACTTCGCGGAGGCGCCGGTGCGTTGGCAGCCGCGATGCTGCCCATCGGCGCCCTGACTGTGGTCGCAGCACAGCCGGCGCAAGCACTCCCCGCCGGTATGGCTCCTTCGATCGAGATCGGGGCCGGCTATCTGAAACTCAAGCTGAACGCCGCCGGGACGATCGTGGGACTCGTTGACGTCAGGACCGGGGTCGATTACATGGCGCCCGATCGTGCCGCGTCCCTGGTGAGCCTGGTGGTCGACGGCGCACAGCAACGGCCGACCGTGGTGAAGCGGTCCGGGCGCGGCGGCCGGATCCTCTCGTTCAGGAACACGGCGGCGAACTGGACGATTCAGGTGGAGGTGGTCTGCAAGGCCGGCTACACCACGTTCGAGGTGGTCGCCATCGACGCGCCGAAGGACGTCGATGTGCAGACCCTTCTCTGGGGCCCACTGGCCACGTCGATCTCCGAGACGGTCGGCACAGCGGTGGGCGTGGTCCGCGACGACGATTTCGCCATCGGGCTCCGTCCGCTGACCGACCGTACCGAAGGCGCCTGGCCGCAGGAGTACCAGGACATGGGCTGGGAGAGCGAGGTTGACCACGACCCGGACCATGTGAGCGTGGGTTCTCTGGAGCAGTGGAGCGCGGCAGGCGTGACCCCCTGGGGTTCCGTACTGCGCGCCTTCACCTTCGACTACACCAAGGAACGCCACCGCAAGGTAAACGGATATCCGATCCCGGTCGGGCCGCTGCCCGGCCGCGACGGCAAGGTCCCAGGTTCCAAGATGGCACTCTTCGGAGCCTCGCCCGAGGCGACGCCGACGATCCTGTCCTACATCGCGGCAGGTGAGAAGCTGCCCTACCCAAGGCTGAACGGTCAGTGGCAGAAGGCCTCACAGGCGAGCAGCCAGTCGTGGCTCGTGCTCGGCGACCTGAAGACCGACAACATTCCGGCGGCGGCCCGATTCGCCAAGGCGGCCGGCATGAGCCGCATCTACTCACTCACCACCAACTGGGGGCCATGGAAGTCGAGCGGACACTACGAGTTCGACTCGAGCCTGGGCGGGAGCGACGCCGGGGCCGCAGCAGCCGTGGGCATCGCCAAGGCCAACGGCGTACAGCTCGGCGTACACACCCTGTCAGACTTCATCGGCACCGGCGACGAGCCCTACGACTGGGCCTTGAGCCCGCAAGACCCCTACGTCACGGCACCCGCCGACGACCGGCTCGCAACGGGGGGCAGAGCCTCGCTCACCCGCCCGTTGACGGCCGGCGACACCACCGTGCACCTCGACTCCGGCGCGCTGCTTGCTGCGGGAGTGAACCACAGCTACTTGCGCATAGGGGACGAATTCGTCAGCTACGGAGCGGCCGAGCAGGTCGGGAAGGAGTGGAAGCTGACCGGTGTGCAGCGCGCGCGATGGGGATCGGTCGCGGTCTCACACGCTGCGGGCGACCGCGCCGCCCGAGTCGTGGCCAACAGCTACGGCGGCGCGATCGGTAACCATGCCGTCCTCGACGAGATCAGCGACAGGCTGACCACCGCGTGGAACAACACCGGCATCACCGGTATGTCGTGGGACGGCCTGGAGTCGGCATCCGAGTCCGGCTGGGGCGCTTACGGCATGGCTCACCTCGTGAACGGGACGTTCCGGCGAACCAATGCCAAGGATCGATTGATCTCCGAGACCAGCCGGATGACCTCGAACACCTGGGACGCGCTGACCCGGGCCAGCTGGGGCGAAGTCGGCAGCACCTCGATGGAGCAGGTGTTCAAGAACAACAAGTACCTTCAGGCGAACTACCTTCCCGGAATGCTCGGCTGGATCAGCCTCAAGGGCTCGGACAGTCTGCTCACCATGGAGTGGAAGCTGGCTCGAGGCGCCGGTCTGAACGCCGGGGCAGGTTTCCAGAGCTCGGTCTCCAGCCTCGTGTCGGGCGGGGAGAACACGACGCGACTGCTCGATGCCATCCAGCAATGGGAGACGGCACGCAACCTGGGTGCGTTCACCGCGGAGCAGCGGGCGCGGTTCCGCGACCTGTCGACGAACTGGCACCTGACCGTGGTCAAGCCGGGCAAGCGATGGTCCCTGCAGGAGCTGGACGCTGACGGCAAGCCGGTCGGCAACCCCGAGGCCGTCGTCGCTCCGACCCCGAAGCTCGACGCCGGACCACTGCCCGCGGCGGCCAAGGGCGCCCTGTACGAGGCGACCGTGAAGACCAACACGCCGGCGACCACGCGATACGCGGTGACCTCGGGAGCTCTGCCCCATGGGCTCGTGCTCAACGCCGACACCGGAGGGATCGTCGGAACCCCGGTCACCCCGGGAACGGCGCGGTTCACGATCACGGCGTACCAGAGCTCCGGCCAGCCGCGGGCCCAGCGCAGCTACAAGATCGACGTCGCCAAGTAGCCCGGTCGGGCCGGACGCGCGCGGCGGATCACCGTCACACTGAAAGAGACCTGCACGTGGGCGTACGCCGAGGGGCGAGCGCCCACGTGTGGGACACCACCTTCGAGGCGGTGTTCGCCTTGACGCGGACCGCCCTGCAGTTCTGAGGCGTCCGCCATCGGACGCTGGCAGTCGACCGTGGACGGTCTGCAGACCTCCTGCGTCCGTCCGCAGGAGAACGGCGCCCGGGCCGATGTCCGTTGGCTGGAGCTCGGCGGGCTCCGCGTCGAGGGCGACCCGGAGTTCTGGTTCACCGCCCGGCGCTGGACCACGGAGGAGCTCGACGCCGCCCGTCACCGCACCGACCTCGTTCCCGGTGGGACGGTGTGGGTCAACCTCGACCACGGCGAGCACGGCATCGGCTCGGCGTCCTGCGGCCCGGCCCGTTGTTTTCGTACCGACTCCAGGCCGGGCCGAGCGAGTTCGCCTTCGTCTTATCGCCCGTCGACTGAGGGCCCACTGTTCGCGGGCGCCCGCACGTTCCCGACCCGTCGCGCCCCCACTGCGGGGGCGCGACGGCCTTTGTGGAGGCGATTCGGGGACGCACGACGAGCCGTCCGTTCATGAATCATCGGATGGGTCGACGAGTGACGGTCTGGCTGCATGTGTCAGACGGATGGGTGGAGCGGGGAGTGAGTGCGCACTGTCCGAAACCTCTTTCCAGAGTTGCTGGGTGGGGGTCGGGGGAGTGGGTGTGGCGGCTCGGATCTCTCTTTCGCAGGAAACGTCGGATGTCTGCTTGCGGCGGAGCGGCTCTCGCTCGTATGGTCGAGCTGCGCCGATTCATCGGATGTATCGATCCAGGGGTGTGCCCCGCGCGATGACAGGAGACGGGACATGAAGCTGATCCGCATCGGAGACCCCGGACGGGAGATTCCGGCGCTGCTCCTTCAGGACGGGACCGCGTTGGATCTGCGGTCTCTCACCGGCGACATCGGCGGGGAGTTCCTCGCCGGCGACGTGGCCGGCCTGATCGAGGAGGCTCGCGAGGCCGGTGTACTGCCCGTGCTCGACATCACCGGACTGAGGGTCGGCGCCCCGGTGGCCCGGCCGGGCAAGGTGGTCTGCGTCGGCCTCAACTACCGCGACCACGCCGCGGAGACCGGCGCGTCCGTCCCCGAACGACCGGTGGTCTTCATGAAGGACCCAGCCACCGTGGTGGGCCCGTACGACGAGGTGCTGATCCCGCGCGGTTCGGTCAAGACGGACTGGGAGGTGGAGCTCGCGGTCGTCATCGGCCGCGAGGCCCGCTACCTGGTGAGCCCCGCGGAAGCACCCGAGCACATCGCCGGCTACGCGATCAGCAACGACGTCTCCGAGCGGGAGTTCCAGCTGGAGTACTCCCCGCAATGGGACCTCGGCAAGTCCTGCGAGACCTTCAACCCGCTCGGCCCCTGGCTCGTCACCCCCGACGAGGTCCGCGACCCGCAGGCCCTCGGCCTGCGCCTCGCTGTCAACGGCGAGGCGCGCCAGCACGGCCACACCAAGAACATGATCTTCGACGTCGCGCACCTGGTCTGGTACCTGAGCCAGTACATGGTCCTCAGGCCCGGCGACGTCATCAACACCGGCACCCCGGCGGGCGTGGCCCTCGGCCTGCCCGGCACCCCCTACCTGCGCATGGGCGACACCGTCGAGCTGACCATCGACGGCCTCGGCGCCCAGCGCCAAACCTTCATCAACGCGTGAAAGGCACCAAGTTGTCCGCAACCGCGGCGCGGATCACCGCCGTCGACACCTACGACATCCGCTTCCCCACCTCGCGGGAACTGGACGGGTCCGACGCCATGAACCCCGACCCCGACTACTCCGCCGCCTACGTCGTCCTGCGCACCTCCGCGGCGGACGGCCACGAGGGCCACGGGTTCACCTTCACCATCGGCCGAGGCAACGATGTCCAGGTCGCCGCGATCGACGCCCTGGCCCCGTACGTCGTCGGCCGGTCGGTCGCCGAACTCACCGCCGACCCCGGCACCCTCTCTCACGCGCTCATCGGCGACAGCCAGTTGCGCTGGCTCGGTCCGGAGAAGGGCGTGATGCACATGGCGATCGGAGCCGTCGTCAACGCGGTGTGGGACCTGGCCGCCAAGCGGGAGGGCAAGCCTCTGTGGCAGCTCCTCGCCGACGCGGACCCCCAGTGGCTCGTCTCCCAGGTCGACTTCCGTTACATCAGTGACGCCCTGACCCCGGACGAGGCACTGGACCTGCTGACCAAGGGCAAGCAGGGCGCGCACGAGCGTGCCACCGACCTGCTGCGACGCGGCTATCCCGCGTACACCACCTCTCCCGGCTGGCTCGGCTACTCCGACGAGAAGCTGACCCGGCTCGCCCAGGAGGCCGTCGCCGACGGCTTCACCCAGATCAAGCTCAAGGTCGGGGCTGACCTCCAGGACGACATCCGCCGCTGCCGCACCGCCCGCGCCGCCGTCGGCCCGGACATCCGGATGGCGATCGACGCCAACCAGCGCTGGGACGTGGCCGAGGCGATCACCTGGACGAACGCGCTCGCCGAGTACGACCCGTACTGGATCGAGGAGCCCACCAGCCCCGACGACATCCTCGGCCACGCCGCCGTCCGACGCGGCGTCCACCCCGTCAAGGTCGCCACCGGCGAGCACGTGCAGAACCGCATCGTCTTCAAGCAGCTGCTCCAGGCCGGGGCGATCGACGTCCTCCAGCTGGATTCCGCCCGCGTGGCCGGCGTCAACGAGAACCTGGCGATCCTGCTGCTCGCTGCGAAGTTCGGCATCCCGGTCTGCCCGCACGCCGGCGGCGTCGGCCTGTGCGAACTCGTCCAGCATCTGTCGATGTTCGACTACGTGGCGCTATCCGGCACCACCGACGACCGCGTCATCGAATACGTCGACCACCTCCACGAGCATTTCCTCGCCCCGGTCGTGATAGACCGAGGCCACTACCGGGCCCCCGTCGAACCCGGCTTCTCCGCCACCATGAGGCAGCCGAGCCTCGACACCTACCGCTACCCCGACGGCGTCTTCTGGGCCGCTGACCTGGAAGCGTCGAACCCGGAGGCCCGCGCATGACCACCGAACTCCACGGCCTCACCGCCCTCGTCACCGGAGGCGCGTCCGGCATAGGCCTGGCCACCGCCACGTTGCTCGCCGAGCGGGGCGCGGACGTTGCCGTCCTCGACCTCGACCCGAGCGGCGCTCCCGCCCCGCTGCGCGGCTTCACCGCCGACGTTTCCGACGACGACTCGGTCCACGCCGCGGTGCAGGCAGCCGCCGCAGCACTCGGAGGGATCGACATCCTCGTCAACAACGCCGGCATCGGGGCCGCCGGTACCGTCGAGGACAACCCGGACGCGCAGTGGCACCGCGTCCTGGACGTCAACGTGCTCGGGATCGTCCGCACCACCCGCGCCGCCCTTCCCCACCTGCGCGCATCGGATCACGCTTCGGTCGTCAACACCTGCTCCATCGCCGCCACTGCGGGGCTGCCGCACCGTGCGCTGTACTCGGCCAGCAAGGGCGCGGTCCTCTCCCTCACCCTCGCCATGGCCGCCGACCACGTCAGCGAGGCCATCCGGGTCAACTGCGTCAACCCCGGCACTGTCGATACCCCCTGGGTCGGCCGCCTGCTCGACGCCGCCGCCGACCCGGCCGCCGAACGCGCCGCCCTCGACGGCCGCCAGCCCACCGGACGCCTGGTCACCGCCCAGGAAGTCGCCACCGCCATTGCCTACCTCGCCTCCCCGGCCGCCGGCAGCACCACCGGCACCGCCCTCGCCGTCGACGGCGGCATGGCGGGCCTACGCTTGCGACCGGAGCCCACGCCATGACGTCGCGCCTGAACCGGCTCGGCCGCAGCAGCGTGCGCGTCGGCGAACTCGCCTTCGGCGCCGCCGGAATCGGCAACTTGTTCACCGCCGTCACCGACGCCGAGGCCGAGCGGGCCGTCCATGCCGCCTGGGAATCGGGCGTACGGTACTTCGACACCGCCCCGCACTACGGTCTCGGCCTGTCCGAGCTGCGCCTGGGCGCGGCACTGCGCTCCTGGCCGCGGAGCGAGTACGTCGTGTCCACCAAGGTCGGCCGCATGCTGGTCCCGACCCCCGAAGCCACGGGCGACGACCTCGCCCACGGCTTCGCCGTGCCCGCCACCCACCGCAGGCGCTGGGACTTCAGTGCCCACGGCGTGCGCCGGTCGATCGAGGACAGCCTGAAGCGGCTCGGCCTGGACCGGATAGACGTCGTCTACCTCCACGACCCCGAGGCTCATGCCGCGCAGGCCCTCGACCAGGCCTACCCGGAGCTCGCACGGATGCGGGACGAGGGAGTTGTCGGAGCGATCGGCGTCGGCATGAACCAGACCGAGCTGCTCGCCCGCTTCGTCCGCGACACGGACATCGACGCCGTCCTCGTCGCCGGCCGCTACACCCTCCTCGACCAGCATGGTCTGGCCGAACTGCTGCCACTCGCCGCCGCCCGCGGCGTCGGTGTCGTCATCGGTGGCGTCTTCAACTCCGGACTGCTCGCCGACCCCCGTCCTGGCGCCACCTACGACTACGCCACCGCGCCGCTCGACCTGCTCTCCCGGGCACTGGACCTCAAGGCAGTGTGCGAACGCCACGGAGTGCCGCTGCGCGCCGCCGCACTCCGTTTCCCGTTCGGGCACCCGGCCGTCGCGAGCGTCCTCGTCGGAACCCGCAGCGCCACCGAGGCCCGCGACGCCGCCGCGATGCTCGCCCACCCGATCCCGGACTCGCTGTGGGCAGAGCTCAAGGCACGCGGGCTGCTCCCCGCCGATGTGCCGATGCCCAGGCTGGTCGACTGAAACGTGTCGCGCCCCTCCTCACCCGCTTCAACCGTCTCATCGCCACTTTGAGCCCCGCAGCCCGCCGCGCACGTGCCGCAACCGCTACTTGACATTCATAGGGGCATCAGTGCCTGTTCGGAGCGTTGGGTCGCAGGGAATCGCTGGTGCCCGGGCGCTGGGAGTCAGTGGATCGTCAGGCTGTCCATGTGGGCGCCGTTGGAGCCGGCCGTGGTCGCGCGGATCGTGACCCTGCCTGCGGGCAGCGAGGCTGCGAGGGAGGTCGTCTTCCAAGTGGCCCATCCCCCGGTCGGGCGGAACGGCAGGGCGCTCTCGACAGGGGAGCCGTTGACCGACACGGACAGCGGGCGATCGCTCGGGCCGCCGTTGGCATGGCGGAAAGTCAGCGTCCTGGTTCCGGCGTCGGGAACGTCGACGGTCCACTCGATGAAGGCGCCGTCCGCCGAGGAGTCGGCGAAGCAGGCATATCCCGTCCCGGTGTAATCGGGGTGCCGCGTGTCGATGAACGCGCCGTCCAGGGCGGCGCTCTCGATCTGGTGCACGGTCCCGCCCGTGGCCGTCGGGAGCTGCTTGCCGCTCGGCTCGATCCTCGCGGCCACGCCGCCGCGCTCGGCCGCGGGGATCGAGGGGGTCACGACCGACAGGACCTTCCTGTCGGAATCCCACACCGTTCCGCTTCCGTTGACGATCGCCGCGGCCTCGCTGGTGAAGGCGGGCAGGGTGGCGCCGCCGTTGACGCGCATACCGACGGGCGCTGAGAGACCGTGGAGGCGGACCACGTAGCGGCGCGCGGTGGGTGCGTCGGAATAGGTTCCCCGCGGGTGGCGGATGACGACCTTGCGCGCCTTGTCGGCGTAGGTCAGTTCGGTGACGCTCCGCTCGCCCAGCTGGTGGTCCTCTGTGACCCCGTCGTCCTCGACGAGGGAGAACGCACCGTCGGCGCCGCAGTAGACGTCCAGCTCCAACTGCCGCTTGTTCATGTACTTCGTGCTCTGCGCGTAGGGATACCTGGGCAGGATCGCCCCCGCCTTGACGAACAGAGGTATCTCCCCGGTGCGGGTGGCACAGGAGAGTTCGCTGTTGTCGGAGCCGGTGTACGGGGTGTCGTTCCAGAAGTCGTACCAGGTGCTGCCCGCAGGCAGCCAGACCTGGGTGCTGCCGCCGCCGTCCGAGGTCAGTGGCGCGACCAGCAGCGAGGGGCCCCAGATGTACTGCAGGTCGTGCGCGTAGGCGGTGGCCCTGTCCTGGTAGTCGATGAACATGGCCCTGGCCATCGGCATACCGGTGGAGTGCGCCTGGTGGGCGATTGTGTAGATGTAGGGCATGAGTGTGTAGCGCAGCCGGCTGTACTTCGTGAAGTCCGCCTGCGCGTCCGTGCCCTGGTCGAGAGGCCAGCGTGAGGCCCGCTGCCCCGCATCCTTCGTGTTGGCCGCGCCGTGCGGCCGCCAGATCGGCGAGAGGCTCGACCAGGCCGCCGGCCAGTTGCGGTAGAGGGGATCGGAGATCAGGCCGTTCGCGGCGGGGTGGAATCCGCCGCCGTCGATGTTGGCGTAGGGGAAGCCGCCGAGGCCGGCGGCCTGCATTCCCCTGATCTGCATCCGCATCTCGTCGTAGGTGGAGTTGGTGTCGCCGCTCCAGTAGTGGCCGTAGCGCTGCTGGCCTGCGGAGGCGCCCCGGCTCCAGTTCCAGGGGCGCTTGGCGCGGCCGATGTGGTTGCCGGTGTCGGGGTCCCAGCCTTCCTGGCCGACCCCCTTGTGAAGATAGAAGAAGTACGCGTTGCGCAGCTCCGACCACTTCCAGCCGTTGGCCGCGTCGGCGTTGTACGGGATGCGTCCCAGCTCGTCGGGCTCGTCCAGCCAGAGGCCGTCGCCGGGATACTTCAGAGTGGGGTCGAAGGCCTTCTTCCAGAAGACGCTCCACACCCAGGCGCGGGTGGCGGGGTTGGTCCAGTCGGGCACCGCGTCGTTCTGGTTCACCGCCGTGAGGTCGGCGGCGTCGAAGCTGTAGCCGGGCGGGGGGCCCGGGACCCAGCCTTCCATCTCGTTGGAGTTGTTGCGGTTGTAGTCGAGGGTGACCGTGACGCCGTTGGCAGCGGCCCACTTCTCGTATCCCGCGGGGTCGGGCCAGCGCTTGTCGCTGAACTCGAACCACGACCCCGACCAGGCGCCCGAGCCCTGTCGCCAGCGGTTGTCGTTGACCTGGTGGTCGAACGGGAAACCGGCGGCACGGTGCTCGGTGATCTTCTGACGCCACCAGTTCTGGTCGCTCACACTCGCGAAGTTCTTGTCCGACATCTGCAGGCCGAAGATGGATGCCTGCGGCAGCCGCGGGCGTCCGGTGAGCTGCGTGTACTGGTCGAGCAGGCCGGCGAAGTCCGGGCCGTTGATGAGGAAGTAGTCCAGCTGGGGACGGACACCCTCGGTGTTGTGATCGTCGGCGGAGAACGCATAAGGTCTGCTGCCGCCGAAGCTGAAGGTGGTGTCGAAGGTCGTGTTGAAGAAGACGCCGTAGCCGTTGCTGGACAGATAGAGGGGGACGAGCGCAGGCGCCTGCCCGTTGCTCGCGGTGGAGTAGTTGTGCGCTACGAGATCGCCGGTCCGGTCGAGCTTGGGCGACCGCCCGAACGTTCCGTGTCCGGCCTTGATGAAGCGCTCGTCCGCGTCCGCTGCCGGCGGCACGAATTCCTGTGTGACCACGCTGTTGTCTGGGCCGCCCCAGCCGAGACTGCGGGTGTCGTCCTCCTTGGCCAGCAGATTGCCGGCCTTCGTGGAGCGCGTGGAGTGCTTGCGATGGAACTCGAGGCGCAGCGGCTTCTTGTGCAGGAGGATCCGGATGCCGTGGAGGCCGGCGGTGGTGATCACGAGGGAGCCGTCATGGTCGTCGATGCTCAGGCTTCCGCGCATCCGCGCATGATTGCCAGGCACCACCATCTCGTAGCGTGAGTCCGGAAAGAACGTCTCACCTGCACGGATCGCCTGGACCCGCACCATTTGATCGCCATAGGCGGTGATCTTCAGCTGCTGGCCCGTGGCGCTGGCCGTGGTGAGGCTGCGGGTGTCCGACGTGTGGCCGGCGTAGTCGCCGAGTCTCTCCTGGCTCTCGGCGTGGGCGGGGTCGGCGAGGAGGGCCGAGGCGGCGGAGGCCGGCAGGGCTGCCGCGGTCAGACGCAGGCCTAAGGCACCGACGGTGGCCCGGTTGAACTGACGGCGATTCATCGAGTTGGGCATGGCGACTCCTTGCGGCTCTTCGAAGGAGGGGCGGAAGAGCCAGGGAAGGCTCCTCCGCATGAGAGAGGACTCAAATCTAAGTTCACATATGTGTACGAAACTTGGATTCGTGAACGGAATGTAATCCAGTCGTGCTCGCGGTACAAGAGTGCGCGCATGGACTTGAAGGGACAGGTCTGGCGCGGACGGGCAGGCCGACATCGGAGGCCCCTGGAGGCAGACGGTTGCCGGACACGATGGACCGCTCCGGGTTCGGCAGAGATCCGGGGGTCGAGCAGGAATCGGGCAGAGAGAGTGCGGTTTGTTGGCACATTCTTTGACGGCACTGTCACGTTGACTGACCGGGTGGAATGATCTTCTGGGTGGTCATGCCGGGACGGGTCGTCCGTGGACAGCGCGCCGCCGGGCGTCGTCACGCTGTTGATGTAGCGGCCGCTTGGGGATGTGTCGGGGTGTGGCAGGCCCGGGTTCCGCCTTTGGCCCAGGTCGTGGTGGGCATGAAGGTGGTGCCAGTGAACTCGTTCCAGGTCTCGAAGCGGTGGTGCATCTCGGTGCGGTATTCGGTGGCGGTGAGCGGGTGGCGCCGGGGTCGGATGTGCGGCGAGACCTGACTGGACACCGACAGGTATTTCAGTGCTCCGCAGGTGAGCGGAAGCCCTTCATTGCGCGTTCGTGCTGTCGGGTGGGCTGGTGGGAGTTCTCCGCCCGGTTGTTCAGCCCCTTGTGCGAGCGGTGTTCCGCCGAACTCATCAGTTCCCGGTGAGCCGGCCCGTAGGGGCAGCACTTGTCGGACAGCAGCGCCCGGGGTGCCCGGCGTTGCTTCTTCATGAGTTTGGCCATGAACCGCTTCGCGGCCTTCGCGGCCTTCGCGTCCCGCTTGGACTGCACCAGAATGTCCAGGACGTTTCCGCGCTGGTCCACCGCGCGCCATAGGTGGCTTGGCACCCCGTTGACCTTGATGATCACCTCATCGAGATGCTGCTTGTCGCCGGCCTGCGGGCGGCGGCGCAACGCGGCCGTGCATGGGGCCCGAAGCGGTCGCACCACCGGTGGACCGCCTCGTGGGAGACGGTGATCCCACGGGCCAGCAGCAGCTCCTCGACCTCGCGGAAGGAGAGCGGGAAGTGGTGGTACAGCCACACCGCGTGGGCGATGGCCTCCGCCGGGGACGGGAACCCCTTGTACGGCACTGCCGCCTCGGCCCCCACGGCCAGCCCCTCCCCGGCGATCACCCCAGCTCCCAGGTTGCCAGCTCAAGGTCGACAATGCCCCCGGCGGGGCCTGGGGTTTGTACAACATGCTGGCCGCCGTTTCCTACCAGGAAGAGCCCTGGCGGTCGCGCTATCCGAACCTTGTGAACATCGCCGACGACCGGCCGGCGTACCCGAAGTGCAACTTCGTCGAGTGCAACGCGCTCTACGCCGCCACGCTGAGCATCGCCCCGTCCGCGCGCACGTACGGATCGGTTGACCGCAACCTGCCATCCACTACCGATCCTGGCGTCGTGACAGTCGTGGACGGGAAACCGTCGCTGGGTCATGACGACAGGATCGCCGCTCAGTTCACCGGCTACCAGCGGATGCCCGTGAACCGGATCGGGCTCTGACATGAACCGCGAGGCTGAGCGCCATCGGGCAGGAAGCCGTCCCGGTCGAAGGCGCAGGATAAATTAGTAATTAATCTTGACGGCGGCCCGGTTGCCCGTCAGTCTGTATCAGTCGAACGAGAGTCCGGCTGCCCAGGTCAGGAGACCGGGCCCCGTCCCATGGGCGCGCACGCGGAGTCCCATGCGCCCCACATCGTTGAGCCGCCGCACCTCTCTGTTCACCCCGCAGCCCAACCCGTCGTACTGGTCGGGCAGTTGCCAACCGCCCGACGGCACCGCAAGCAGAATCGCCGACAGCTTCACCACCCGAGGAGTCGACCCCGCCCCATGAACGGAAACACCCGCTTCGCCGAAAAGGTGGCCGTGGTCACCGGAGCCGCCTCGGGCATCGGTGCGGCCACCGCCGAACGGCTCGCAGCGGAAGGCGCCGCGGTGATCCTCGCCGACATCGCCGCGGACCCCGGCGAGAGCGTCGCCGCCGGTATCCGCGCACAGGGCGGTCGGGCCCTCTTCGTCCGCGCGGACGTTGCGGACGAGGGCGACTGGGAACGGATGGTCTTGGCGGCGCATTCCTTCGGCCCCGTCTCCGTCCTGGTGAGCAACGCTTTCACTGTCGATGTCACCCCCGCGCACGACATGACCGTTGCCTCGTGGGAGCGCCAACTCGCGGTGAACCTCACCGGAGCGTTCCTCGGCTTCCGTTCGGTCCTGCCCGACCTGCGTGACCACCACGGCGCGGTCGTGTTCACCTCCTCCGTCCACGCCCACAAGGGAATCCCCGGGCATCCCGCCTACGCAGCGTCCAAGGGTGCATTGCTCTCCCTGTGCGGACAACTCGCGGTGGAGTACGGACCCGAGGTGCGGGTCAACGCCGTACTGCCGGGTCCCATCCTCACTGCGGCATGGGACCGGGTTCCGGAAGAGGACCGGAGGAAGAGTGTCACTGAGACCGCTGCACAACGCTTCGGAACCCCTCAGGAGGCAGCGGCGGCCATCGCGTTTCTCGCCGCCGACGAGGCGTCCTACATCACGGGATCGAGCCTGGTCGTCGATGGCGGCTGGTCCGTCGTCAAGGCCTCGGCCTGATCGCCGCCCTACTCGACGCACATCAGAAAGGCACACAGACATGACGCCATATGCGCGCCGCGGAGTGCACGGCCAGACCGTGGAGACTCTTGCGCGCCGGGTGCTGAGCGGCGAGATCCCCGAGGGGGCGACTCTCGACCTCGTGACGCTGCAAGGCGACCTGGACGTCAGCCTGACCACCCTTCGGGAATCGCTGAAGGTGCTCGCGGCCAAGGGGATGGTCGACGCCCGCCAGAAGCGCGGAACCTTCGTCAGAGCCCGCTCCGACTGGAACCTCCTGGACGCGGATGTCCTGCGCTGGCAGTTCGCGGGCGCCACCGGGACCGGAACCGACCTCAGGCTGCTGCGTAGTCTCGGCGAAGTCCGCGGCATCATCGAGCCGGCCGCCGTCCGGCTGGCCGCCGAACGCCGCACCGACACCGACCTCGCGGCACTCGAAGCTGCCCTTACCGCGATGGGCGAGCAGGAAGGCGGCGCGACCCTCGCGGTTGAGGCAGACCTCGCCTTCCACCGCGCGCTCCTCGCGGCCACCCACAACGAACTGCTGGAACGCATGGAGATGGTCATCGAGTCCGGCCTCGCGCACCGCGACGAGATCGTGCACAGCTCGCTGCACGGCGAGGACCCCGTGCCCAGCCACCGTGCTGTCCTGGACGCCGTACGCGACCAGGACCCGGTTGCTGCCGAACGCGCCATGCGGGCCCTGCTCGACCAGGCTGTACGCGACCTCGACCGGGCGCAAGGCAGCCGACCGGCCGCCGACGAGGGGACCGGGGCCCTGTGAAGATCACGCGTATCGAGACCTTCCTCGTACCGCCCCGCTGGCTGTTCTGCCGGATCGAGACCGACGAAGGCGTCGTCGGCTGGGGCGAACCCGTGGTCGAGGGCCGGGCCGAAGTGGTCCGTACTGCCGTCGATATCCTCGCCGAATACCTGATCGGCCAGGATCCGCTGCGCATTCAGGACCACTGGCAGGTACTCAGCAAGGGCGGCTTCTACCGGGGCGGCCCGATACTCTCCAGCGCCGTCGCCGGCATCGACCAGGCTCTGTGGGACATCGCCGGCAAGAACTACGGTGCCCCCGTCCACGCTCTGCTCGGCGGCCCGGTGCGCGACGAGGTACGGGTCTACGCCTGGGTCGGCGGCGACGAACCGGCCCAGCTCACCGACCAGATCACCGCCCAGGTCGAGGCCGGCTTCACCGCCGTCAAGATGAACGCGGCAGGCCGCACACCACCTCTCGCCACGCCCGCCGAAACCACCGCCGTCGTCGACCGAGTGGCCGCCGCCCGCGCGGTCCTCGGCCCCGGCCGTGATGTGGCCGTCGACATGCACGGCAGATTCGGACCGGCCGGCGCACGCCGCGTTCTGCAGGCCATCGAGCCCCTGCATCCACTGTTCGTGGAGGAACCCCTCCTTCCCGAACAGGGACACCTGCTGTCCTCCCTCGTCGCTGCCACCTCCGTACCCATCGCCACCGGCGAACGGCTCTACGGACGTGCCGAGTTTCTGCCCGCCCTCGCGGCCGGCATCGCGGTCGCCCAGCCGGATCTCTCGCACGCCGGGGGCATCTCCGAGACCCACCGCATCGCCTCGCTGGCCGAGACCTACGGGGCGCAGCTGGCCCCACACTGCCCCCTCGGCCCCATCGCGCTCGCCGCAAGTCTCCAGATCGCCTTCTCCACCCCGAACTTCCTCATCCAGGAGCAGAGCCGGGGCATCCACTACAACAAGGACGCCGACCTGCTGTCGTACGTCGTCGACACCGACCCGTTCCGCTTCGTCGGCGGACGGGCGCTGCGCACGGGACAGCCGGGGCTCGGTATCACCGTCGACGAGAAAGCCGTACGCGCGGCCGACCGGACAGGACACGCCTGGCGCAACCCGGTGTGGCGGCACGACGACGGCGCCTTCGCAGAGTGGTGAGCGCCATGACTCCGCTGCTGATCGAGACCGACCCGGCCCACGGCGGACGGTGGACGTCCCTGCAGGCGGCCGGACGCGAATGGCTCTGGCACCGCGACGAGCCACGCCGCCCTGGTGCCATTCCGGGTGACGCCTTCGCCGACGCCGGTGGACTGGAGGAATGCGTACCGACCGTACGAGGCACACCCGACCACGGCGATGCCTGGACCCGGCCCTGGCAGCGGGCCGATGGCACCGAGTCCGTCGACTGCCCGGACTTCCGTCTCAGCCGCCGGATTCGCAGCGACGGGGGCCGCGCAGTGGCCGACTACCGGCTCACGGCCGAACCCGGCTACCGCTTCCTGTGGGCCGCGCACGCGCTGCTCGCTCTCTCGGAGCAGGCCCATATCGGGATCAGCGACGGCACGCCGACCCGCTTCTATCCCGACAGCGGCGCCCGGTGGACTCCCTGCTCCTGGCCGTCGCAGCCCGGGCGGACGGAAGGGCTCGACCGTCTCGGGCCGGATGACGGGACAGCCGTCGGGGCCATCGTCGACACCCCGCAGGTGTACGTCCGCGACGGCGCGGCCACGTTGCACATGGCCCTCGAGGCCGAAGGCCAGCCGGTGTCCGTGGCGCTGTGGCGTAACCTCGGCGGCTTCCCCGAGCAGGAGCCGTACCGGTCCGTAGGGGTCGAGCCCATGCTCGGCCGGGTCTTCGACCTCGCGGCCGCGCGGGACGGGGACGCCGCGTGCGTTCCGCGCAGCGGCGAGGTCCGCTGGCGTCTCACCCTGGCTGCGCAGGCATCGGAGCCGTGGACACAACCAGCGCAGACGGAGCCGGAAACCGAAACGGCATCAGAAGACACAGACAGGAAGGGAACTCACACGTGGATCTGCTGACCGCATTGCGCACCCACCGGATCGTCGCCATAGTGCGCGGCGACGACGCGGACGCCGCGCTCAGAACCGTACTGACCCTGGCAGAGGAGCACCTCCCGCTCATCGAGGTCTCCCTCAGCGGAAAGGACGCACTCGACGTCATCCGCCGGGCCCGCGCCGCGCTGGGCCCCGGTGCACCGCTCGGTGCGGGCACCGTCCTCACCGCCGAGGACGCACACGCGGTTCGCGACGCGGGAGCCGGATTCGTCGTCACCCCTGCCGTCTGTGAGGCCGTCACGGAGGCCGAGCGCCTCGGGCTGCCCGTCCTCGCGGGGGTGATGACCCCCACCGACATCGTCGCCGCACGGCGGCTCGGTGCGGACGCGTTCAAGATCTTTCCCGCGGCGCAGGCCGGTGGCCCCGGATATCTGAGGGCACTGCAGGGACCGTTCCCGGACGTGCCGTTCGTGCCGGTCGGGGGAGTAGACGTCGACGCTGCCGTGACGTATCTCGCGCACGGGGCCACCGCGGTGGGTGTCGGCTCGCCGCTGATCAGCGACGCGGCCGACGGCGGCAGCCTCCAAGCACTCCGCGAGCGGGCGCGCGCCTTCCGCGACGCCGTACGCGCTGCCGCCCCCGCGGTTGACGGCCGATGACCGCCGGCACACCGGCCGTCTGCTGGCAGGACCGGCTCGGACTCGGTGAGGGAATACGCGCGGTCGACGACGGCGTCGTCCTCGTCGACATCCTCACCGGGCGGCTGCTGGCCGGCCCCACGGACCGCTCCGCGCCGCTGACGCAACTCGCCCGGCTGTCCGTGCCCCTGGGCGCGGTCTCCCCCGTCCACGAACGCCCCGGCACCTGGATTGCGGCCGCCGGAACAGGTGTCTGCCTGATCACCGCGCACGGGCGGACCGAGTGGCTCGCGCGCCCCGAGGACGGGGCCGCCACGGCCATGCGGATGAACGACGCGACTGCCGATCCGTACGGCAGGTTCTGGGCGGGCAGCATGGCCTACGACGCCGAAGACGGCGCGGGCTCCCTCTACCGTGTCGACCACGAGGGCACGGTGATCAGGGTGTTGGACGGCCTCACCGTCCCCAACGGCCCGGCATTCTGTGCTGACGGCACGGTGATGTACCTCGCCGACAGCGCCAAGGGCATCATCCGCCGGTACCCAGTCGACCCGGACACCGGGCTGCCGGGTGCGCCGGACACTTTCGCCGCCTTCGACCGCGGCAGCCCCGACGGTATGACGGTGGACGCCGAGGGCGCCCTGTGGACTGCGGTCTGGGGCACCGGCACCGTCCACCGCTACCGCGCCGACGGCACCTTGGACCGGCAGATCCGAATTCCTGCGACGCAGCCCGCCGGGCTGTGCCTCCACGGGGACAGCCTGTACGTCACCAGCGCGCGGCACGGTCTCGCTGCACCCGGACCGCTGGACGGTGCGGTCTTCACCACCCGAGTCGGCGTCCGGGGCCTGCCCACGTGTACCTACCGCCCCGGGAGAACCCAGTGACGGCGATTCACACGTCCCTCGCAACCGGCCGACGGCCGTTGATGGGACCGGTGACCTGTATTGGTGAGACCATGGCCGCGCTGATCCCCGAACCCGCCGCCCCACTGGACGGCGCCGGCCTGCTCGGGATCCGGATCGCGGGCGCCGAGTCCAACGTGGCGATGTACCTCGCCGACCACGGGGTGCCCGCCCGCTGGGTCTCCGCGCTCGGTGACGACCCGTTCGGACACCGGATCCGCGCCGAGGTGGCCGCGTCCGGTGTCGACATCGGCGGCGTACGCACCGACCCGCACCGCCCGACCGGACTCCTCGTCAAGGACCCCGGCCCCGAGGGCACCCGGGTCCACTACTACCGCCGCGGTTCCGCTGCCTCGGCCCTGACCCCGGACCTCCTGAACGACTACGCGGTGCGCTCCGCAGGCCTCATCCACCTGAGCGGCATCACCCCGGCGCTCTCGGCAGGCTGCCGGGACCTGGTCACCGCGCTGCTCGAGCCCGACATTGCTGAACGCCCGTGCCCCGTGAGCTTCGACGTCAACCACCGGGCCGCTCTGTGGGCGGACGGTGCGGCGGCCACCGTGCTGCTCGGGCTCGCCAGACGGGCGGACATCACGTTCGTGGGCCTCGACGAGGCACAGGCCCTGTGGGGAGACGGACTGACCGACGCCTTCGCCGTACGGGACTTGCTGCCACAACCACCCGTCCTCGTCGTCAAGGACGGTGCACGGGCCGCCACCGCCTTCGACGGCCCCAGGGTCCACACCGTCCCCGCGCCCAGGGTCGAAGTCATCGAACCGGTGGGCGCCGGTGACGCGTTCGCGGCTGGGTTCCTCGCCGGGCTGCTGCGCGGCGAGGAACCCGTACGGGCGCTGCGGCTGGGGCATCTGACGGCGGGTGCCGCACTGCGGGTGACCGGCGACCACGGCCCGCTGCCGGACCGCGCCCGCCTCGCCGAGCTACTCGACGCGGCCCCCGAGGAGTGGGCAGAAGGCGGGTGACCCGGGGAACCGGCCACTGAGCTGAACCGGCGGTGGATTTCGTCGATCACGACCAGACGCCCGCCCACACGGTTGTAGGTATGGCAGACAGCGTCGGTGATCTGTGCCTGTGTCATCCGGGCGGTGATGGGCGCCGTGCGCACGGGACTGCCCGAGTGGGTCGCTGGACGGGCGAGCTGATGATGAGCCGGTAGAAGGGGGCCTGCGCGGACCTGGGCACCGTGTCTTCATGCCGGTCCTCCGGCGACCCCGCATGGCCCAGCAGCAACAGAGCTCGGAAAGGCCGCAGCAACAGGCGTGGTAGCGCTCTGGTGTGATCGCACGTACTTGTCGCGGGATGGGCGCAAGGACAGTTGGAAAGAGTGTTGGGGCAACCCCTCACGAGTGGACTGCCACCGTACCGGCAAGATCGGCTGCACGACTTGGCGGCACACTATTGTGGGAAGCTCACGTCCGCCGCGCCCGAAGGCTGTCCGGGCTCGCCAAGTACCTTCTGATGCAGGCGTGTTGGAATTCCTTTATGGTCACTTCCGCTGACGGAACCACGCGCCTGAGCCCGGACGAGTTCGCACACCGCCTGCGTGCCGAGATCGAGCGGCTGAGAGACGAGGCGACGCGCCAGAAGAAACTCGCTTACCGCCGGGCCGAGTTCTGGGCCAAGACGGACATCGCCCTCGGCTTCCCCGCGGCCCTGCTCGCGGGCACGGCGGGAGCGGCAGGGCTGGCTTCGGCGGACGTGCGCGTTCCCGCCGCCCTCGCCGCTCTGGCCTCTGCCGGGTTCGCGGCGGGAGCGGGGTTCCTGCGCAGCGACGCCAGGTGCCGCGCCAACAAACGCGCCCGGCACGCATGGGCCTCGGTCGAGGCCAGGGCCATGGTGGCACTGACCCAGGAGCACGTGACCCACGAGGACCTTGGCGACCTGCTGGAATGCCGCCAGGCTGCGCTGGCGGCCTACGACGGCGAGGAGCCCCAGCCTGGGTCGTCGTGATCCGCAGCCCTTCGGCTGCCGCCCTGTGTTGAAGAACTCGGAGTGGGCGACCTGGCAGGCGTAGAGCGGCTCTGCCGTCATGGCTACTGTGCTCAGCCGACGTCGCGTACTTCCAGGCCATTCGCGGAGGCCACGTACGAGATCCAGCACCACGTTCCGAAGGCGTGGTTGATCTCTCGCCGCCAGGGGCGGCCACCGGTCCGGATGCCCGTCCACGTCGACGAGCAGGGCCCGTACTGCCGTCCGTGCTCCGGTGGACGGCAGTTCGTCCATGACCTGGGCAGCGAGCCGTTCCAGCCGGACGTCACACATCCCGATTCTCCCGGTGATCGACACAGGCAGCACGTTACGACGTGCCCGCCGACCCTGCCGTGGCCTGTGGATAACCCTCCGCCACTGGCGGGCTCGCCGCGGCCGCCGTCCGCCGCGCCCACGTCCAGCGTCAGGCCCGCCGAGCTCCTGAACCAGGACCTCGCTGTCCTCCACATCACCTACACCGACCGCGGCACCACCAGTTCTGGCCGCCGCCGCCCACCCTCAGCCGCACACGTGACCGCACCCGCCCCCGACGGCACCACCCTGACCGACACCCGGCCACGCCACGCCTCGTCCCGTCCCGCTCCAAGGGCATCCCCGACGACGCCGTCGACCCGGACCGGGCCACCGAGGAGATCCGCACGGCACTGGACGGGAAGACCGTCGTCGCCTGGTCGAACGACGTCCTCACCGACCTCTCCACCGGCCCGCGCGACCTCGGGATCCTGTGGCCGGTCCCGACGGATACGGCCGCCGCCGCGACCTGTTTCAGATGACCTTGGCCTGGCGCGGCGACGTCGACCCGAAGACCGGCAACCCCCGCCTACCTGTCGCCCCCCGGCCGCGCCGACCGGATGCTCCACTTCCTCCACGAGATGGCCCACCCAGGCGCCTGACCACCTCAGGCCGGGGCCACCGTCCAGGCCCGGCCGGCTACGAGCACCGCCTACCGGGACACCCGGCCGGCTGCGAGCACCGCCTGAGTGGGAGTGAGGCGGTGCTCAGGGCAGTCAGCGCGCTCGGTCCCGGTCGCGACGCCCCCGCACCGGGTCCTGGGGCAGATGTACGCGGGGTAGGACCCACCGAGCGCCGTCACGCTGCCGTGCCGCACGTACAGGTCGCACGCGACCGCGCGACCGCGCGGCCCGCGGCTGGCAGTGCTGCTCTATGTCGGCGACTTCGACGCGAGCGGGGCCCGGCGCACCGAAGACTGCTGGGACGATACCCGCCGGGTGCTCCCGACCCGCGAGCAGACCATCGAGTACGAACTGCCCCCGGCCCTGGGCAAGCACGGTGACCCGAGATGGCCGGCCTTCGCTGACCACACGGACTCGACCCCGCACACCCCGTGCAATGGGAGGTGGAGGCGCTGGAACCGGCAGAACTCCAGCGCCTGGTCCTCGCCGCCATCGACCCGTACATCGACCACGACGTCCTCGACCGCCAGATCGCCCGCGAGAACACAATGCCGCGCCCTGACCGACTTCCTCGACCGATGGGGCAGCACACCCGGAGCCGTCACCACCGACTACGGAACAGAGCCGCTCGTTTGACAGACCCGTACACCGTGTCACGGCCCCTGCCGTCGCCGCGCCCTTGCTCCGCACCCTTCCGAGCAGCGAGGAGCTGGTAGCCGCCCAGGACCGTGTGCATGTTGATGCCCAGTGCCGTGGGCCAGTGTGCGGGCGGGCGGCAGCCGGTCGCCCTGGCGGAGCCTGCCCTCGGCCATGCTGCGGCGCAGGGAGGCGGCGATCTGTTCCGCAAGGCTCACGGAGGAGGAGCGGTCGATGGCGACCAGCATGCCCGTTCCTCTACCGCGTCCACCTCTACCAGCGGATACCGAGGGCGTCGAGGTCCGCCCGCCGCTGCTCGGCGAGCCTGTCAGCCCGTTTGCGAGGCGGTCATGGCCGCGACGTCTCTCTGGAAACGGTCGCAGGACTGAACTGAGGCGTGTCGATCCACTCCTGTTGAACCTGATGCCGCGTGGCAACTGCCTCATGGCGGTGGCGCCCTATCGCCGCTGTGCGTGCCGGCCGGCGCCGTCGCCGGCCGGCACGCACCTCTCAGTGGGGGCGGTGGGTGGGTGGCCGGGGTGGGGGCCCGGGTTGGAGGCGTCGGGGCGCGGATCCCCAGGCCGGATTGGGCG